>JAPLQT010000048.1 GCA_026399515.1 Pseudomonadota bacterium
GTTGGTTCCGAGCGGGCTTGCTTCGCTAGTTTCACCCATGCGTTGTAGACAGCCATGGCTCCCCGTAGCGTCTCGGGCTGGAAGATGCGCTCTCGGCATATCTGGGCGAAACGCCGGCGAGCTTCGGCCAGGTTCACCCTGCCGAGCACCGCGTCGAGTCCGGCAAGACTGTCGAGGGCCGTGGCAAAGGCACGCTGGGCCTGGTACTCGTGGCTGGACGGGGAGCGCTCGCCCGGCCATCCGGCGGCTTCGAGCAGCGCCCCGAAAGCCTGCGCCCAGGCAGACGGCACCTGCCGCGCCGGCTGTGCAGCCAGCGCCACCTTGAAGGCGTCCATATGCGCCAGCAGGCGGCCGATGGGCAAGCCTCTCCCGGCGCTCTTGCGGGCGAAGCGCAAGGCCCGCTCGAAAGAAAATGTCGGCGCCAGAAACTCGCGCATCAGCGCATCGAGACGGGCCCGGCCGTCGGCCTCGGCGACATCCGCGGACCAGTAGGGCTGGCGCAGCAGCGTAGTGAAATCTTCCTGCTTGATGCTACGCGGCGAGGCGGCGCAGGCCAGCAATTGCAAGGCGACGGCGACGCACGGCTGGCGCGCCAGCGGCAAGCCGAGCGAGAAATTGTAGTGGCGCGACATTTCGGCCAGCGCCGGCCGCAAGGCCAGCGGATCGAGAGCGTCGTCGAGGAAGGCCGCCAAGTCCTCGCGCAGCGCGCCGAGTTCCGGCACGACGATGCCGAGACGCGCGGCGGGATTTTCAGCCAGCCGCGCATGCGCCCAGGCCACCGCCGCGCGGCACTCGGCCTCGCGGTCGGGCAGGCCGGCGATGCGGGCCTGCGCCACTTCCGGCAAACCCTGTTCCAGTTCGTAGACAGCCACGCCACGCTGCATCAGGGCCTGTGCCAGCCGCGCTTCCTGCGGGTTGTAGCGGTCGAAGCCGGCCAGCGCCAACTGGCGCGGCAGCCGGCCGGCACCGGTCTTGAGGCAGTCAATCTGCCAATCGAGATGACGCGCCGCATCGAACCAGCCGGCCTCGTCGCAGATGCGCCGGAACTCCTCGCGCCAACGCAGGAACTGCCTGGTTTCCGCGCTCTGCTCGGTCGCCGTCAGCGGTATACGGATATTCCAGGCGGCCATCAAGGCATTGGCTTCGGCGGCGGCAGCAGCCAGACCCTCGCGGTCGAACAGCGTCTCTTCGGCTTCGTTACTGATGCCGGATCCGCCCTCCACCCTCCAACTCGGCGAGGGCTCCGACTCGGCGAGGGCCCCGATGGCGCGATCCCAGAGGATGCGCTCCTGCAATCCGTCGAGTACCAGGCGCGGCGCGGTGGCCGCCGGTATCTCGCCGCCCAGCAGGCTCTCCTGCATCACCGCGGCCAGCCATTGCGTGGCTAGCAGCGCCTGTAGCGGTTGCCAGCGCGTCAATCCGCGCGCCAACTGCATCCGGTCGTGGTCGCGGCGAAGATTGCGCGCCAGGCGCGACGAGGCACACAGCACCACCGCCTCGCTGTCCAGCGCTTCCAGGGAAATGCGCGACTGCGCGAGGTCGAGAATTGTTTCGGGAGCGTGCATCGCCGCTATGTTACAGGCTACAAGGCCGGAATCATGCCTGGAACGAACAGCAGGAATAGCGCGCAGAGCGTGCTGGTCAGCCAGAACACCAGGGTATCGGGGTCGTGCGGCAATCGGAATGAGAAAGTTTTCTTGGCTGGCATGGCGAGGCTCTCTTGGAAAGTGGTGGAGAGCATTCTCGCGCGCTACGGGCTCATGACGTGAGCCAGTTCAAATATCTGTCATCGGTCGCGCCGAAAAATCACTGGCATTTGCAGCCCGGCGCGGCGGAGATCGGGCAGACCTCGACCCGGTTGCGCCCATTGTTCTTGGCGCTATACAGCGCTTCGTCGGCACGCATCAGGACCGCATCGGCGCTGTCATCCGTGGCATTCAGGTCCGAAATGCCGATGCTGACGGTCACCTGGATACTCCTGCCATTCTGTAGCAGCGGTGTCCCGGCGATCTTCTGGCGCAAGCGCTCGGCGAAGACCCGAGCCGCGGCCAGGTCGGCGCCGGCCAGGACGATGGCGAACTCCTCGCCGCCGACCCGGCCGCCGGTATCGATTTTGCGTAACTCTTCGCGCATCAGCCGGGAAAAATGTTGCAGCATCAAATCGCCCGTCATGTGGCCGTATTCGTCATTCACGCGCTTGAACCAATCCAGGTCCAGCATCAGCACCGCTGTGTGCAGCGTGTCGAGGCGCTTGACGCGGGCCAGCTCTTCTTCCAGCCGGGCGAGGAAATGACGGCGGTTGGATAATCCGGTGAGGGCATCGGTGATCGCCAACTCGCGCAACTCGGCTTCCAGGCGCTTGCGCTCGGTGATGTCGCGGTTGCTGACGCGCCGTCCCAGAAACTCCCCGTTGGGTCCCGCTACCGCCTTGCAGGCATGGGCGATCCAGCGGATTTCCCCGTCGCGGCGCAGGATACGGAAATCCACTTCCGCATCCTGCTGGCCTTCCACCTGTAGATGGGCCATCATGATCTTCAAGTCGTCCGGATAAATGATGCGCTCCAGCAAATCGGGATCCGCCACATACTCGCTGCGGGCATAGCCCGACATGCGCTCGCAGGAAGCACTCATGTAGAGGATCTGATGCTGGGGGGAAATCCAGTACTCCCAATCGTGGGTATAGTCGGCAACGGTCCGCAACAAGGCCTCGTTCTGGATCAGGCGCTGCTCCAGCTTGGCCCGGCTGATGGCGTAGCGGATGGCGCGTGTCAGGCTGTCGGTGTCGAAATGGCCTTTGATCAGGTAGTCCTGGGCGCCTGATTCCAGGGCTTGCAGCGCGAAATCGACATTGTCGTGGCCGGTCAGCACGATCAGCGGCAAGACGCCGGACATCTCATGCAGCAGCCGTACCGTGTGCAATCCGCTTGAATCGGGCAAGGACAAGTCGACCACCAATATGTCGGCGTCCGGCGGGCTTTCGGCGAGCCGCTGCTTCGCCGCGCCGAGGCTGGTCACCCAATCGATCTCGTAACGCGCGTCGCGAGACGCGCGCAAGGCCTGCTTCACCAGACGGGCGTCGCCCTCCTCGTCTTCAACCAGCAATACCCGGCAAGTCGCGGCGTCGTACATGCTGGATCAATCCTTCTTGGGCAGGCGGGTCAACACGAACCAATAGCTGCCGAGCTGGCGAATGGCATCGATGAACTGCTCCATGTCCACCGGTTTGGTGATATAGCCAGCCGCGCCCAGATGGTAGGAGGCGACGATGTCGCGCTCGACATCCGACGTGGTCAGGACCACCACCGGAATGGCTTTGAGCGCCTCGTCCAGCTTGACCTGGGCGAGGAACTCCCGGCCATTCATGCGCGGCATATTGAGATCCAGCAAGATCATGTCCGGCCTCGGCGCGGCACGGTAGCACTCACCCTGGCGACGCAGGAAAGCCAGCGCCTCGATACCGTCGACGGCATGATGCAGGGTGCAGAAAACCTTGCTCTCCTTTAGTGCCGAGCGTACCAGGTGAGCGTCCGCCTGCTCGTCTTCGACCAGCAGGATGTCGAAGGCAGCCACGTTTTCAGCGATCATTTTGTTTCTCCATCAGGCAGTTCGAACACCGCCATGGCGCCGCCGTCGGGCAGGTTTTCGATCCAGATTCTACCGTGCCGGCTTTCGATGATGCGCCGGGCTATGGACAAGCCGATACCGGTGCTGGAGATGTCCTTTCCATCGACGCCGGCGGCACTCAGCCGCTCGAAGATTTCAAATACCCGTTCCTGATATTCGGCGGGTATTCCCGGGCCATTGTCGCAGACATGGTAGCGGGTCAGTGTGCCGTCACGTTCGCCGTAGATGCGTATCAGCGGCGGCGTCTCCGGATCGACCGGATGACCATGCACCAGCGCGTTCTCCAGGAACACCGCGAACAAGTCCATCAGGCGTGGCCGGTCAAGATTGACGGGCGGCAGCGTCCCGACGTCGAGTTCGACGCCGAGCGCTTCGATTTGAGGCGAGAACCGGTGTTCCACGGCAATCAAGGCGGCGTTGGCATCTTCCACTCGAATCTCGCCGCGCGGCTCACCCGCCGCCAGGTAAAGCTGGATGTCGCGCACCAGGCCGCGCAGGTGGTCGGCATCGCGCTCCAGCGTATCGAGGGAAACCCTGGCTTCCTCGTCTTCGCGCAACAGCGCGTTTCCCGAGAGCCGGGCGCGCAGGCGCTGGGCATAGCTGGTCAGGCGGCGCGTCGGTTCCATCAGGTGATGGGCGGAGACTTCGGCGAAGCGGGAGAGGTCCGCATTGGCGCGTGAGATCAGCGCGTTCTGGCGTTGCAGCTCGGTTTCCGCCAACTGCTGAAGGACGAGCCGGTAACGAACCTGAAAGTACAAGACCGCTATCGTCGCCAGTCCCAGCGTCCAGATCATGCCCAGCGGCAAAAGGTTCTCACTGACGGTCGTCCGGACATCATCCAGGTAGGGTTGCATCGGCACAACGACTCCGACCCCGCCGCGGACATCGCCGACCTTGTAACCCTGGACCTCATGGCATTTGAGGCAGCCCTGCTCGACCTTCAACACCCCCATCATGCGCAGATACGGCTTGCCGTCGATGTCGGAAAACTCCGAGACCTCGGAGACCTCGGAGCCATCGCCCATGCCCTGTTCGAACCGGCGCAATGCCGCTGCTTCCCAGGCGTCGGGGGCATTCATCGGATTGACCGGCTTCAGGCTGGTAAGCTTCCCCCTCACCCCGTAGTTCTCGGCGTATTCCGACATCGTCTGGCGCATGATGTAGGCCGGATTCATCAAGGTCAGTTTCTTGCCGGAGGGCGTTTCGATATCGCGCTCGGGAATCTGCGCCAATCCTGGATTGGGCGGCGTGCGCTCGTCGATCGGGACATACACGCCGCCATGGCGCGTCGCCCATCGGCGAAACGCCAGATCCTTGTCGAAGTGGATGCGCGCCTCTTTCTTCGCCAATTGCTCGGCATGCCGGCTGGCGATATGCCAGTTCCAGGCCACAAGGCAAGCCATCATCGCCGTCCATACGATCATCGCGGCAACGCTGGCACCGCTCAATTGCGTGGTGGGTTTCATGCGCCCGGCTCCTTGTCGCCGCTTTCGATACCCGGCAAGCGCCGGCGCACCAGGTTGGCGCCACCCGGATCATCTTCGACCCTCAAACCCTGACAGAAAGATGGAGTATTCATCGTCCGCGCGGTGTCTTCAAGCCTGGCGACGACACCTCCCGACTCAGATGCAGGAAAACAGGGTATAGGAAGTACAGGCGCGTGTCAGGCATGGATATACATGCAGCATAGACCACGGAATACGGTTTGTCGCTTTCCCCGGAAAGTTCCGACAGTTGGCAAACCAACAACCGTTGGTCGCCTCCCGGAGCGCCTAATCCGCGTCAAATACGTTTAGTCGCACGGCCATTTCTCCCCGGTTTTTCCTCCGGTAACTTTCGCCTGCCCATTCAGCACACAGGAGAACGGTTATGGAAATGACAAGGATATTCCGGAATATGGCAGCGGCGACCGCCGCGACCATCTCACTGGTTTTCTCGCTCGGCGCTGCGGCGCAAGGCGGCGAGGAGACCTTCATCAAGGCCCAGGCAAGCTTCGAGCGAGGCCTGCGCGGCTCGGAGAGCGACAACGAAGCGGCGGCCGAACATTTCAAGCGGCTCAGCGAAACGGACACCGGCAACCCGCTATACCTTGCCTATTACGGCAGCACGTTCACCGTCAAGGCACGCGACGCCTGGTTGCCGTGGAAGAAGCTCAAACTCGGCGAGCAGGGGCTCGACCTGATCGACAAGGCGCTCAAACGCCTGACCCCGGAACACGACAAGCTCGTTTTGCGCAACGTCCCGCTCGGTATCGAAACGCGCCTGGTCGCCATCAATACCTTCTTACAGGTGCCCGACCGATTCTTCCATCGTTACGAGAGCGGTAAGACTCTGCTGGCCGAGACCATGAAGAGCCCGGCCTTCGCCCAGTCGCCGCCACAGATCCAGGCGCGCTTTTACTCGCAGACGGCCCTGGTGGCGCAGAAGGAAGGCCGCAAGGCAGACGAGGCGGCGCAGTTGAAGCGCATGCTGGAACTCGACCCACAGAGTCCCGACACGGCCCAACTGCAAGCCCGGCTCAAGGAGTTGGGTGCATGAACTCAAACGCGAATCAAGTCATCCACTTGGAAAATGTCAGCAAGTCCTACCGCATGGGCCTTAACAGCGTCGCGGCCCTGCGCGAAGTGACGCTGTCCATCGAGGCCGGCGAATTCGCGGCGCTGACCGGCCCTTCGGGCAGCGGCAAGAGCACCCTGCTCAATCTCTGCGGGCTGGTCGACCAGCCGGATGCCGGCAGCATCAGCATCGACCGTCAGGAGACAGCGCAGCTCTCGCAGAAGGATCTGACCCTGATCCGGCGCGAGAAGATAGGCTTCGTCTTCCAGGGCTTCAACCTGGTGCCGGTGATGACAGCTTTCGAGAACGTCGAATATCCGTTGTTCCTGGCAGGCGCCGGAAATAGCGCTGCAGCCACGGCCGAGCGGCGCGAGCGCGTGCACGACATGCTCGCCAGGGTGGGCCTGACGGAACACGGCCGGCGCCGCCCCGACGAGCTGTCGGGCGGACAGCGGCAACGCGTCGCCATCGCCCGGGCGCTGGTGAAACGGCCGCGGCTGGTGATCGCCGACGAGCCGACCGCCAATCTCGACAGCACGACGGCCACCCAGATCATCGACTTGATGCACGAACTGGGCCGTTCCAACGGCACCACTTTCGTCATCGCCACCCACGATGCGCGCGTCACCTCGCGCTGCGACCGGGCAATCGTACTCACCGACGGGGTGCTGCAATGAAATGGCTCAAGTTTGCAATCGCCAACGTGCTGCGCAACCGCCGCCGCTCGCTGGTCACCATCGTTATCGCTGCGGTCGGCACGGCCGGCGTGCTGGTGGGCGGCGGCTTCGCGCTGTTCACCTACGAATCACTGGCGGAAATGGCGGCACGCGACAGCGGCCACCTGATCCTGGCCCACCATGACTACTTCTCCCGCGACGAGGACACACCCATGCAGCACGGCCTGGAAAACTACACTGCGATAAGGGAGAAGCTGGAACAAGACGAACGGGTGCGCATGACGCTGCCGCGCGTGCAGTTTTCCGGACTGATCAGCAACGGCGACAAGTCGGCGATCTTCATTGGCGCCGGCATCGATCCGGACGGCGAATTCAGCGTCAAGGGGCCGGCCATGACGGTCGTCTCGGGCAGCCTGCTGAGTTCGAAGATCGCAGGCGATGCCGCCCCCGAAGTCGTCATCGGCGCCGAACTCGCCAAGCAGATGAAGGCGGAACCGGGCGGCGGCCTGACGCTGTTGTCGACCACCACCTCGGGCAGCCTCAACGCGCTCGACGTCAAGGTGCGCGGCATCGTCTCGGTCGGCGTGCCGGAGATCGACAAGCGGCTGGTGTATGTGACGCTGTCCACGGCGCAGCACCTGCTGCTCACCGACAAGGCCAGCACGCTCTCCGTGTATCTGCGCGACACCGAGCAGACGGAGGAGATGCGCGGCGTAGTGGCCTCCCTGTTCCCCGACCAGGCGATGCAGACCTGGCGCGACCAGGCCTATTTCTACGAAGCCGTGCGCAGCCTCTACAACCGCATTTTCGGGCTGCTGGGGCTGGTGATCGTCATCATGGTGCTGTTCGCCGTCTCCAACACCCTGGCCATGGCGGTCGTCGAACGCACCCGCGAGATCGGCACCTTGCGGGCGCTCGGCACCCTGCCGGCGCAGATCGTGCGCATCTTCGCGCTGGAAGGGCTGGTGCTGGGCGTCGCTGGCGTGGTCGGCGGCATGCTGGCCGCCGCCGGGATATCCGTGATGTTCCTGTTCTTCGACATCCAAATGCCGCCGCCGCCCGGACGCTCGGTCGGCTATCCGCTACAGGTGAATCTCTCGTTCGACCTGTACGCCCTCACCTTCCTGTGCGTTGTCGCACTCTCCGTCACCGCGGCCTGGCTGGTGAGCCGCAAGGCCGCGGCCAAACCCATCGTGGAGGCACTTGGTCATGTTTAACGTGAAATGCAACTTCGAAGCGCCGCATAACCCACGAGCGCAGCGAGCAATTTGTAACCCCCGCCCGGGCGGGGGCTGGGGGTGGGGGCATAAACCCCGTTTTTGGACGAGTTCATGGCACCGGGGTGGTCTGCCGGCCATGCTAGGTAGACTACTCACGTCTCTAATGCTCTTGGCACTGTCGCTGGCGGTGCAGGCCGCCGATACCAAGGTGCAAGCCCTGCTCAGACAGGCCGACGCCTACCGCTTGCCGGATGCGCAACTGCAAGTGGAAACTGAAGTGCAGTTGTTCAAGGCCGGCAAGCTGGACAAGGAGCGCAGCTACACCGTGTATGTGAAGCCCGGCCGGCGCTCGCTGGTGCTGATGCAGTCTCCTTCGGAAAAGGGCCAGAAGGTGCTGATGCTGGGCGACGAATTCTGGCAGATCATGCCGCAGAGCCAGCGTCCGATTCGCATCACGCCGCTACAGAAACTGCTCGGCGACGCCTCGGCCGGCGACATCGCGACCATGACCTGGAGCGAGGACTACGAGGGGCAGACCGCCGGCGAGGCCAAGGTCGGCGATATCCCCTGCCTGCGCCTGGACCTGACGGCCACGCGCAAGGGCGTCAGCTACCAGCGCGTCGAACTGTACCTGTCGAAATCCGGCGCCAAACCAATCAAGGCCGATCTCTACGTGGCCTCCGACAAGCTCGCCAAGCAGGCACTATTCACCATCGAACAGGTCGACGGCCGCCCCCAGGTCAGCGCCATGCGGCTGATCGACCAGATCCAGACCAACCGCGAAACCGTGATCCGTTATCTCTCGCGCAAGCCCCGCACCATACCCGACGAGTACTACAACCCGATGTTCCTCACCCGCAGCGATCTCAAAGAATGATCATGAGAATATTCATCTTTCCCTGGCTGTTGTTGCTGTCGCTGTCCGCCTACGGCGAGGACAACGGGACCGCCTTCAAATTGCGGGCGATTCCGGAAATCCACGACGCCAACGCCAACACTTCCTTTGCGCCGGCGCTACCGCTCACCAGCCTGGGCAAGGACCGGTCGCGCGAGGAACTCGAAATGCGCACCGACTGGAACGGCGTGAACCTCGTCGCCACCGCCCGCAGCACTGCACAACAAGGGGTCAAGCCTGACAAGCAACTGGTCATCAACGAGCTGTACTACGATGCCACGCTGTTCGGCGAACGTTTCAGCCTGGGCAAGAAGATCCTGAGCTGGGATGTCGGCTTCGGCTTCAGGCCGCTGGACGTCATCCAGCAGGAGAACCGCCGCAGTCTCTATGCCAGCACGCTGGAAGGCGTGCCCTACCTGTCCTGGGAGAAATTCACGGCGGATGAGGCATGGATGCTGGTACTGGCCAATCCCGGACGCGGCATGGCCGGCGAGCCTCGCGACGACGAATCTCTGGCGCTGAAATATTTCCGCCGCTTCGGCAACACCGATGCCCACGCCCTGCTGCGCGTCAGCCGGCGTTACAGCTTCGAGGCCGGCGCCTCATTCTCCAGCGTGGCGGACGACGGCCTGGAATGGCACGGCTCGCTGCTGCATCAGGCCCGTTACCAGAAATCACTGAACACGCTCACACTGAACAGCGGAATCCCGCTATCCGCCAGCGATCCCTTTGTTACCCAGAATTTCAGGCATGGACGCAAGGCGCTGCTGGGCGCCACCCTGACCGGCGAATCTGGCCTCTCCCTGCTCGGCGAGGCCTGGTACGACAACAGCGCATACACGGCGGCGGAATGGCGTGCGGCGGCCGATCTCGCCCGGCGCCAGGAGGCATTGCTGGGACAGGCCGGGATACCCGCGGCGGCCGTCCGTGGCAGCCTGGCATACGGCACGCGCTACTTCGAGCGCCCCAACCTGTTGAAGAAAAACCTGCTGCTGCGCCTGTCCCATCGCAGCGAGGTCGAAAGCTGGGAGCCGGCCATCGACGTCCTATACACGCCCGAGGACGGTGGCCGGGTCGTCAGCGCATCGTTGGCCTATGAGGCCAACCGTTACCGCATCGACGCCGGACTGAGGCTCTATGGCGGTCGCGCCGATTCGGCCTATCGCCTGTTGCCCGAGAAGCGCGTCGTCTATCTCGCGATCCAGTTGGCATTTTGACGGCATACTAAATCTTTCAGGAGAACCGACATGAGCACATTCATGCTGCAAGTCGTCAGCCACACACCAGCCTGGGTCTGGGTTCTGTTCGTGGCGCTGCTGGTGCTCGGCTATCTGCAGAGCAAACCCCGGACGGTCTCGGCAACCCGGCTCTTCGCCCTGCCGGTCGCGATGCTGGGATTTTCGCTGTACGGCATCTGGTCAGCCTTGGGCCTTGATGCCGTGGCATGTATCGCCTGGGTCGCGGCGGTCCTGCTGGCAATGGCGGCGAACAGCAGGCTGCGGCGTCCCGCTGGCGTCAGCTATTCCGCGGCGGATCGGCGCTACCTCATGCCAGGCAGTTGGTTCCCTCTGGGGCTGATGATGGCGATCTTCTGCACCCGCTACGCCGTCTCTGCCTCGCTCGCTATCGTTCCGTCGTTGCGCGAGGTGCCGCTCTTCGCCGGCGCCGTCGGCCTGATGTACGGTTTGCTCTCCGGCATCCTGCTGGCGCGCGCCCGGCATGCCGCAAGCAGCGGAAAGCAGCTATAGTTTCGCCGGTCTCGGCCCTTCGTAGCGCTAACCACTGGTAGGAGATTTTGGCTTGAACATGGTCACCACAGAAGCACCCCGCGTGCGACCGGGCGAGCTCTTCAAGGAACTGGCGCTGACCGTAATGTTCTCGGTCCTGATCGCCGGCTTCCTGACGCTGTTGACGCAATACAGCTTGATGTCCAACCTGAAATACTCGCTGTCCATTGGCCTGTCGATTCATCTGCTGTCCATCCTGGTGTGCGTCATGCGCGGTGTGACGCGCCCGGATATGCAGTCGGCGCTGATCGCGATCCCCCTGGGCGCCGTCGTCGGCATAACGCTGGGCAGCTTGCTCGACGGCTACAACCCGCTGTGGCTGGTCAGCGAGCATCCAACAACCATGCTGATCAGCCTGGTCATGGCGTTGGTGTTCGGCACCGTGATCTCCTATTACTTCTATTCGCGCGAGCTCGTCGCCGAGGCCACCGCGGCGGTGCGTCTCGACGCCCTGGAACGCGCCGCTTACGAGAATCGCCTGACGGAGTCCAACCTCAGGATGCTGCAAGCGCAAATCGAGCCGCATTTCCTGTTCAACACCCTGGCCAACGTGCTGAGCCTGATCCGCGACGAGCCGCTCAAGGCGGAGCGGATGCTGGAGGATTTCATCGGCTACCTGCGCGGCTCGTTGAATCGCACCCGTGCCGGAGATGTCAGCCTGGCCGACGAACTGGAACTGCTGCGCGCCTATCTCGACATCCAGGCGATACGCATGGGCGAGCGCCTGCGGTACACGATCGACGCCGCGCCGGAATTGCTGGATCTCAGGTTGCCGCCGATGCTGCTTCAGCCGCTGGTGGAAAACGCCATCAAACATGGGCTGGAGCCGAAAGCCGACGGCGGCGAATTGACCGTCCGGGTGCGCAAGGAAGCGGGGGCGCTGGTCATCGAGATCAGCGATACCGGCCTGGGTATGAATATGCCTTTGCAAGGCGCACCGGGCATAGGCCTGGGCAACATCCGCGATCGCCTGACAGCCCTGTATAAGCAGGATGCCTCGCTGACAATTGAACCAAACCAGCCGCACGGAACGAAGGCAAGCTTGACGATCCCCCTGGCAGCGACAGCCGAAGCCGGCACAGGATGAAACAGCCGACCGCAGTCATCGCCGACGACGAAGCGCCGCTACGCACCTTCCTGCGCCGACGCTTGGCCGAGTGCTGGCCGGAACTGAAGATCGTCGGCGAAGCCGAGAACGGCCAGGAAGCGCTGGAGATGATAACGGCGCTACAACCCGATGTCGCCTTCCTCGATATCCGCATGCCGCTGCTGAGCGGCCTGGAAGTGGCGGGTCGCCTGGACCCCGGCCTTCATCTGAATCTGGTCTTTGTCACGGCCTACGACGAACACGCGATCCAGGCCTTCGATAACGCGGCGGTCGATTATCTGCTGAAACCGGTCAGTTTGCAGCGCCTCGCTAAAACCGCCGAGCGCCTGAAATCAATGCTCGTCGCGGAACCCGTCGATCTGTCCCAATTGCTCGCCAGGCTACCCGCCGAGTTAAGTGGCAAACCGAACTACCTGCAGCGAGTGCAGGCCTCAACCACTGATGGCATCGTCATGGTCCCGGTCGACAGCGTCGATTACTTCCAGGCAGCCGACAAATACACGCTGGTGGTGACCGGCGACAAGCAATGGATTATCCGCAAGTCGCTAAAGGAACTGGAAGCCGCGCTGGACCCCGAACGCTTCTGGCGCGTGCATCGCAACGCCATCGTCAGGCTGGATGCCATCGAACGGGCGGTACACGACGAACGCGGCAGCTTGACGCTGCATCTGCTCGGACAGAAACAGCCACTAAGCGTAGGACGCAATTACCTGCACCGCTTCAAGGCGGATTGATCGGCGCTACGCCTTCGGTAACTCCTGCATCTCGGGCGCCTGCAACTCGCGCGGCACGCTCTCTACCGGCGCCAGTTCGCGCAGTTCCTTGTCCTCCGGCGTCGCCTTGAGGTCGCGGAACTTGCGCGCCGAGACCAGCACGCGCGATTCGAGCGAGACCACCGATTTGTTGTAGGCGCCGACGGCATTGCCGAGATGCTTGCCGATATCGCCCCAGTGATCGGCAAGCACGCACAGCCGCTCATACAACTCCTTGCCGAGAGCGCTGATCTGCTGCGCGTTCTCGGTCAGCGCCTCCTGCTTCCAGCCGTAGGCAACGGCGCGCAGCAGGGCGATCAACGTCGTCGGCGTGGCGAGGATCACCTTCTGCTCGACGCCGGCCTCGATCAGGCTGGGATCGGCTTCGAGGGCCGCGCTGTAGAAGGTCTCGCCGGGCAGAAACAGCACCACGAAATCCGGCGAGGGCTGGAACTGTTCCCAGTACGACTTGCGGCCGAGCTTGGTCAGGTGGTCGCGCACCTGGCGCGCATGGTCGGCGAGCTTGCGCTTGCGCGTCGCATCGTCCTCCGCTTCGAGCGCTTCCAGGTACGCGGCGAGCGGCGCCTTGGCGTCGACGACGATGTTCTTGCCGCCGGGCAGGCGCACCACCATGTCCGGGCGCAACTGGCCGTCCTCGGTACCAACGACTTCCTGTTCGTAGAAGTCGCAGTGGTCGAGCATGCCGGCCATCTCGACGACGCGCTTGAGCTGCAGTTCGCCCCAGCGCCCGCGCGTCTGCGGCGCGCGCAGCGCTTTGACGAGATTCGCGGTCTCGTGCTTCAACTGGCCCTGCGATTCGGCCAAGGCCTTGACCTGTTCGGTGAGCGTGGCATAGGCATCGACGCGGGATTTTTCCACCGACTGGATCTGCTGCTCGAATTTTTCCAACGTAATCTTCACCGGCGCCACCAGCTCGCCGATGGCCTGCTGGCGTTTCTCCAGTTCGCCCTTGGCACCTTCCTGGTATTTCTCCAGCGTGGCGCGGGCAAGTTCGAGAAAGGACTGGTTGTTGCGGCTCAGCGCATCGGCCGAGAGCGCCTTGAAGGCATCGGAAAACGACAGGCGGGTTTCCTCCAGCGCGGCCAGTTTTTCGGCGAACTGCTCGCGCAGCCGCACCAGTTCGTCATCGCGCGCCGCCAATCTCTCCCTGAGAGTCGCCAGTTCCGGTTCGAGTTCCAGGCGCCCTTGCGCTCGCGCGTCACGTATCCGCGCCCTCAGCATCCAAGCGAGGAGGACGCCGGCAAGGGCGGCACCGGCGGCGAAAGAAAGGAGGATATCCATGGCGCGATTCTAACCCGTCGACCGGGCCGGGAGCAGGTCTAACGGGAGCGATTGCGGCTACTGGCGCTGGTGCGTGGTCTCGATTCGGCGATATGTGCGCTCCCAGCACCGGGAGCCGGAGCGAGGCCACTGGTGCCCGAGTTTGCCTCTAGGGTACGTGCCAGCGCCCGCACCAGTACCTTGACTGGTCTTCGCTTCAATTGCACCCAGATCTAAGCGTGGACGCGTGGCAAGCTCAGCAACGCTTCCAGTCCACCATCCGGGTGATTGCGCAGGCGCACATCGCCGCCCATGGCCTGGGCGATATTGCGGGCGATGCTGAGGCCGAGACCAGTGCCTCCGGTGGCGCGATTGCGTGAGCTTTCCAGGCGATAGAAGGGCTCGAAGACTTTCTCCAGTTCCGCCTCCGGCAGGCCCGGTCCTTCGTCGCGGATGCGGATCAGCAGCTCGGCCGGGCCATCCTCTATACCGATCAACGCCCGCTTGCCGTAGGTGAGCGCGTTGTCGAGCAGATTGGTGAGGCAGCGCTTGAGAAATTGCGGCGAGCCGATGAAAGGCGCCGTTGTGCGCCCAGTTATGCTCATGGCGCGGCCCATTTCCTCGTTGTCGGCTTGCAGGCTTTCGAGCAGGGCCATGATGTCTATCGGTTGCTGCGGCTCTCGGCTGTCCAGTCCGCGCATGAAATCCAGGGTCTGGCTGACCATGGCTTCCATTTCCAGCAGATCCTTCTCGAAGCGCTGCCGCAGATCCTCGTCCTCCATCAACTCGGCGCGCAAGCGCAAGCGAGTGATGGGCGTCTTGAGATCGTGGGACATGGCCGCGAGGATCCGGGTTCTATCCTCGATGTAACGCACCAGGCGGCTCTGCATGGTGTTGAAGGCATGCGCGGCGCGGCGCACTTCGAGCGGGCCTTGTTCCGGCAAGGGCGGGCGGTGGATGTCCCGGCCCAGTTCATCGGCGGCGGAAGCCAGCACATGGAGCGGACGGGTGACCCAGCGCACCGCCAACAACGACAGCAGCGATACCGCAACCAGCAGGACCACCAGCGTCAACAGCAAACGCCAGGGCAGGCTGGCCGCTTCTTGCGGGATGCGCGCATTGAACTGCACCCAGCTTCCGTCGGCGAGACGTATCTGGGTCTGGAAGATCAGGCTTCCCGGTGGAAAGCGCTGCATTTCCGGCGGCAGCACCCGCCCCTCTTCCCTCGCCGCGCGCCGTTCCCTGAAGTATCCCGGCCGCCACGCGGCGACCGCCGCTTCGTTCTGGCTGATGCGTATTTCCCTATCATCGCCCAGGGCCGCCCGCAGCACCGCCGAAAACATCAGCGCCCTCGCACTGTCCGGCTCAGTTTCGCCGTCTCGCTGGGTTTGGGGTGTCGGACTCAAGGTGACGACCAGAGGAGGCACACTCAGAATTCCGGCGATGCGCTGCCGCTCCGCGGCGCTCAGCGAATCGAGCAGCTTGACGACGTCGGCAACGCGTTGCGCCGATTGCATGCCGCTGGCCCGCAAGATCATGCGATCGCGCTCGGCGAAATTAATTATCGCGCTCAACAACTGGGCCACCAGAAGACCGCCGAAGAGGATCAGCGCCAGGCGTCCGAACAACGACTGCGGCAGCCAGCGCATCATTCCACTCGCCCCAGCGGCACCGCCAAGACATAGCCTTCGCCGCGCACCGTCTTGATCAAGCGCGGATCCCGGGAATCGTCGCCGAGGCGCTGCCGCAGGCGACTGACCTGCACGTCGATGCTGCGATCGAGCGGATCGGCCTCCTTGCCCTGGGTGAGATCCACCAGTTGATCGCGGTTCAGCACCCGGTTCGGATGGCTCAGGAAGATCCTCAACAAGCGGTATTCGGCACCGCTCAAGGCCGTCACCACGCCCTCGGCCGACACCAGGTGGCGTTGCGCGGTGTCCAGCGTCCAGCCGGCAAACGCTATGTGGCGTGCGTTCTCGGGTCGCAGATTGTCCGGCAGGCTGCGCGCCCGACGCAGGATCACCTTAATGCGCGCCAACAGCTCGCGGGAGGAGAAAGGCTTGGGCAGGTAATCGTCGGCGCCCATTTCCAGCCCGACGATGCGGTCGGTTTCATCGCCGCGCGCCGTCAACATGACGACGGGAACGTCGGATTTGACGCGCAGCTTGCGGCACAGCGTGAGCCCGTCCTCTCCCGGCAGCATCAGGTCGAGTACGATGAGGTCGATACGCGCCGCGTCCAGGACCTGCCACATGGCTTTGCCATCGGCCACCGTCGTGGCTTTCAGGCCGTTCTTGGTCAGATAGCTGCCGAGCAACTGACGTATCTCGGCGTCGTCATCTACAATCAGGATGTGGTCTGGCATTTCCATGAGCGGATTTATAACCGCAACCGGGCAGCGCGGGAAGAAGAAATGTAACCCAGTGTGTCAATCCCGGTTTTCGTCTCAATGCGCTACAAAATTATGGCCCGTTGAAATAGCTTGCTTACAACCGGCTGCTCAAATTGGAACTGTTGCGAAGGGTTTCCTTCCTTCTGGCCGAGCGGACCGTCGATTGTCGATTTTGGATAGTCCCGCCAGCCAACCACCGACCATTTACACAGGAGAATCATCATGACAAGTACCCGAAAAATAATTGTTGGTATCGCCACCGTCCTCTCGCTGGGCATGGCCGCAGCGGTGCATGCACAGACTCCGGGTTCCGGACCTGGAATGGGGCCGATGGGTGTGCCCGGCGCCAGGGGCCCTGGAGGCAACTTCGACCCCGCCGCGATGCTGGACGCCCGGATGACTTATCTGAAGTCCGCGCTGAAGATCACCGCGGCTCAAGAACCCGCTTGGAACGATTACACCGCTGCCGTGAAGGCGCAGCTTGATGCGATGAAGGCAGCGCGGACTGCCGCCGCCCAGAGCGCCACCCTCCCCGCGCCACAAAGGATGCTGCAACACCTGGACCTGATGCAGCAGCATCTGGTCAGCATGAGAAGCTTCGTTACGCAGGATGTGCAAAAACTTTATAGCGCGCTGACTCCGGAACAACAAGCCGTTGCCGATAAACTGCTCGGCAAGCCACACAGGGGCTTCGGCAGGCATGGGGCGTAACTCGAAGCGCGATTGAACCGGATTTCGGCCTGATATGGGGAGCGGCGCTGGAAGCGTCCTGCTCCCCTTCTTAACCGCCGATGAACAGCCGCATCCCTTGGTAAAACACGAAGCTGGTGAACCACGCCAGCGCCAGCGGCCATAACACCGACAAGGCGGCGAAGGCTGCGCTGCGCGACTCGATCTTTATGGTGGCGATGGTGGACATGCATGGCGTGTAGATGAGGGTGAACAGCATGAAACTGACCGCCTGGACCCAGTTCATGTTGCGCGCGAATTCATGCGCCAGGGCATCGCCCGACAGGCCGTAGATGACGGCGAAGGCGCCTATCATCACTTCCTTGGCGACGAATCCGAACAGCAGCGCCACGGTCAGCTTTTCGTCGATGCCGATCGGCGCGAGGATCGGAGCGAACAAAGTGCCCAACTGTCCCGCCAAGGTGGCAACGCTGCCGGGCGTGGCGCCCGCCGGCAGGTTGGTGAGCAACCAGATGGCGATCACGCCGAGCACGATGAAACGCGTCGCCCTGGAAAGAAAATGCCGCACTTCCAGCCAGCCGCGCATCCACACCTGACGCAGGGTCGGAACCCGCCACGGCGGCAATTCGACGACGAACGGCTCGGTGTTCCTGAAGCGCCCGCGGAACAACAACGCGGTGAGGATCATCGTCGCGAAGCTGGCCACGTAGAAACCGAAGATCACCCAGGGCGCCTGCGCCGGACGGAAGATGGCTGAAACGATGAACAGGAATACCTGCAATCGCGCCGAGCACAGCGACAGCGGAATCACCAGCATCGACAGCAGGCGCAACGGCCGTTCGCGCATCATGCGGGTGCCCATTACCGCCGGCACATTGCAGCCGAAGCCCATCAGCACCATCACGAAACTGCGCCCGTCGAGTCCCAGCTTGCCCATCAGCGCGTCGGTGAGAAAGGCGGCACGCGCCAGGTAGCCGCTGTCTTCGACCAGCGCCATGAACAGGAAGAACAGCACGATCAACGGGACGAACGCCGCCACCGTGACGAATCCCGCATACACGCCATCCAGCAGGAGGCCGCGCACAAAGTCAGGCAACACCGCCGCGAGCGGCTCCAGGGCGCTCTGCCGGAGCTGATCGAACAGCCCCGTCAAGCCTTGTTGCAGGGGCGCGCCCAGCCAGAACACCGCCTGGAACATCACCAACATCGCAACGAAGAACAGCGGCAAGCCCAGCCACGGATGAAGCGCCAGGCGGTCGATGCGATCGGAAACCTGCTCCGGCAACAGCAGCGGTTGCGTGACGGCCTCCGCCATCATTTCGGCGGTTTCGCGCTCGATGCGGACATCGTCGGACAACACCGACTTGAGCGCCGCATGGCGGGCCGGACCGATTTCCAGCGCGGCATCGAGGCTATGGGCCAGCACCCTCAGAGCCTCTGCCTGGCCCGTGCCGTACTTGGCCGAAATCATCACCACCGGCAAGCCCAGGCGCGCCGCCAACCGTGCGGTATCCACCTGCATGCCGTGGCGCTTGGCCGCATCCGCCATATTCAGCAGCAATACCAAAGGCAGGCCGAGCGAGCGGGCCTGCAAAACCAGCGGCAACTGACGCTCGATCTGAGTGGCATTCACCACGACGGCGAGGACATCGATGGCATGCGCTTCCAGAAAATGCCGGACCACCTTTTCGTCGTCGGAGAAGCCGTGCAGGTCGTAGATGCCAGGCAGATCGACCATTTCCGCCATGTGTCCGCCGAGCAGGATCTTGGCGCTGGCGAGATCGACCGTCACGCCCGCCCAATTGGCTACGCGTGCGGAAGAACCTGTGAGGCGGTTGAACAGCGTCGACTTGCCCGTATTGGGCATGCCGAGCAGGGCAATACGTTTCACGCTGCGCGGACAGTGATCAGTCCAGCTTCCGCCCGGCGCAGCATCACGTCGGTGGCGCCGAGTCGGACCTGCAAGGGGCCGGCCCAGCGACCGCGGCGCATCAGCAGTACGTTGCGGCCGATGCGAAAGCCAAGGGCGACGAGGCGCTGATGCAAGGCTTCGTCGGCATGCACGGCGGAAATCACGGCCTGCTGGCCGGGAGCAAGATCGCTGAGAAGGCGAATATCGGAGTCCATGGAGCGATTATAGCAAATGAGAACCATTCTCGATTGATATACATCAACTCTTTGTAGGCTAGGTCGGCCGACTAGGGATTTGGGGATCTACAAGGGGGCACGCCCCCTTGTTCCTATCCGGGGGATAAACAAGGGGAGGGTCTCCCTTTATGCCCCAGAGGGTACTTGTTCGTATACTTGGATTTTCCGGCCCGGCGGAGTGCCCCTAATTGTTTCTGGCTCTTGCCGGATTAAGTTCCTGCCAGATTCGGATAACGCACATTCTCGACCAGGCGTTGCACCTCTTCCGGCGGCGGCTTGGTCAGCAAGCTGACGATGACGATCGCCGCAGAGCCCACCGGCAGGCCAAAAATGCCGCTGGAGATCGGCTGGATATCGAACCATGCGGCTGTCATCGAACCGCCGAAGAACGGATGTGTAATCACGACATAGTACAAGGTGACGGAAAGCCCGCCGACCATGCCGGCAATGGCGCCCCACTGGTTGGCGCGCTGCCAGAACACGCCGCACACCAAGGCCGGGAAGAAGCCCGCCGCGGCAATCGAGAAGGCCAGGCCGACCATCAACAGAATGCTTTCCGGCTTCAGCGAGGCGACCCAGGCCGCCACCATCGCCACCGCCAGCAGCATGGCCTTGGAAATCAGCAGGCGACGCTGGGTCGAGGCGCCGCGGGCTATCATCTTGTAGTAGATGTCGTGCGCCAAGGCGTTGGAGATCGTCAGCAGCAGTCCGTCGGCGGTGGACAGCGCGGCCGCCAGACCGCCCGCCGCCACCAGGCCGGAAATCACGTAAGGCAGTCCGGCGATCTCCGGCGTCGCCAGCACGATGACGTCGGGAAACAAGGTCAATTCGGCCAGTTGCAGGATGCCGTCGCCGTTGATATCTTCGATCTTGACCAGGCCGACCTTGCCCCAGGAGGCGACCCAACTGGGCAGCGAGGCGATGCTGGTGCCCACGAGATTGTTATACACCTCCCATTTGGCGAATACCGCATACGCCGGCGCGGTGAAATACAGCAGAGAAATGAAGAACAGCGACCAGAACACCGAGGTGCGCGCCTCGCGCACCGAGTAGGTGGTGTAGTAGCGCATCAGGACGTGCGGCAACGCCGCCGTGCCGAACATCAGGCACACCACCAGGGCGATGAAGTTACGCCGGGCAATATCGGGAGCCTTATCCTCCTTGCCGCCCTTGGCATCCTTATCGACGCTCTTGCCGGGATAGGCTTCGGCATGCGCCAGCGGCCGCTCAGATTTTTCCGCGTAAGTACGGCGGACCATGTCCCATTTGATACGTGCCTCGGCTTCGCTCTTGGGCAATTCCCGCAGCGCCTGTTCGGCGGCGAAGATTTCGCGGGCAGGTGCGAAACTGGCGTCCTTGAGCGTCTCGACACGCGCCGTGAGCTTCTTGCGTTCGGCATCGAGCGACGCCGGCAGGGCCTGAATTTTCGCCCCGAACTCCACCGACTTGGCCAGGTAGGTGGCTCGGGCCTCGACTTCCTTAGGACTGTCGAAGAGTTGCTTCTCCTTTACACCGAGTTTTTCCAGCACGCTGCCATACATCACCTGGGGCACCGGGATGCCCGTGACCTTTTGGGACAGAATCACCACCGGCAACAGATAGGCGATGATCAGGATGATGTACTGCGCCACCTGGGTCCAGGTGACCGCGCGCATGCCGCCGAGAAAGGAACACACCAGTATCCCGGCGAGGCCGACGAAGGCGCCGATCTCGAAGTCGATGCCGACCACGCGGCTGGTGATCAGCCCGACGCCATAGATCTGCGCGACGACATAGGTAAACGAGGCGATGATCGCCACCACGGCGCCGACAAAACGGGCCAGGTTGCCGCCGTAACGGGCGCCGAGAAAATCCGGGATCGTGTACTGTCCGAACTTGCGCAGATAGGGCGCCAGGAACAGCGCCACCAGACAGAAACCGCCGGTCCAGCCGAGGACGAAAGCCAGTCCCTGGTAGCCGTCGTGATAGAGGGTACCGGCCATGCCGATGAAGGAGGCCGCGCTCATCCAATCGGCACCGGTCGCCATGCCGTTGAATATCGCCGGCACACGCCGCCCGGCAACGTAATACTCGACCATGTCGGCGGTCCGGCTCATCATGCCGATGCCTGCATACAAGCCGATCGTGGCGAACATGAAGATATAGCCGATCATCCGCTGCGACAGGCCGAGGCGCTCGGCGCCGGCCAGCAACAGGATGAAGAGGATGAAGCCCAGGGTGTACCAGGCGTAGAGCTTCTTGAGGCGGCGATTGTAGGTGGGCTGTGTCACGCAGTCGCCTTAGGCCGGCCTTCGATGCCCGCGCAACGCTCAGGCGATCCTGCCCGCTTCGCCTATCCGATGAGACGCCTCGGCGTCGCGCGCCTGATCGCGCTTGTCGTAGTAATAGCGGTGGGTCTTATGCTCCGCAATGACCGTGGCGCCCCAGCCCGGGCCTTCCTTGGCCACCCGGCGATTAGGCTGCTTGACGGCGTCCGTCGAGGCCGCCTGCCTGGTGTTCGGAGTGGCCTGCGGCTTTGCGGTATCGTGATGGCGTTGCTGAGGAGTATGCGCCTCAGGATACTGACTATCCTTGGAAGGTTTCGGCAGCTTTTCCTGTTTTCTGAGCGCGGCAATAATGAGTGCCGTGTGCTTTCTGTCAAACTCAAGATGTATGCCGTCGTCCGACCAGAACAGGATTTCCCCGTCCGGGTAGCACTCCAGGAGAACCTCCTTGCCTTTCGCATCCAGCAGAAGCGAATCGACTGCGGCGGCATTCGGCGAATCGGACCTCTTCATGATGGACACACCTTCTTCAGATTTTCACCAATATGGATGATAGTCGATAAATGCATCGGAGCCGAATTCCCGCCAGAGCGTTCCACAAAGGCGTGCATCGCCGGTTCATGATCCTGGTCAAAATTCGCGAAAATAGATGTTGCTTTGCAGCATTGCACGCATAACAATGATATTAGTGATGTTTAACCGAGGAGCGCTCCATGTGCCCGACTGAAATTCTCGCCTTCATCGAGAACCGCACCTACGATGAAATCCAGATCGGCGATAGCGCCGTTCTGACTCGCACCCTGCGCCCCGAGGATATCCAGCTCTATGCCATCATGTCGGGCGATGTCAATCCGACGCATGTCGACGCCGAGTTCGCTCGCTCCTCGATGTACCGCGAGGTGGTGGCTCACGGCATGTGGGGCGCCGCCCTGATTTCGACAGTGCTGGGAACCCAGTTCCCCGGTCCCGGTACGGTCTATGTCGACCAGACCCTGCATTTCGCCCGGCCCGTCACGGTCGGCGACACCATCACCGTGACCATTACCTGCCAGAAGAAGTTCGACCACAATCACCATATCATCCTCGACTGCCTGTGCGTCAATCAGGACGGGCTCAACGTAATCCGCGGCACCGCCGAGGTCCTGGCGCCGAGCGAAAAAATCAAGCGCACCCGGGTCGCCATGCCGGAGTTCAAGATCAGCGACAAGCAGGCGCGTTACGACCACCTGCTGTCGATCTGCAAGAACCTCGCCGCCATCCCCATGTCGGTGGCCCATCCCTGCGATCCGGAGTCGCTCAAGGGCGCGCTGATGGCACGCGATGCCGGCCTGATCGTGCCCACCCTGGTCGGCCCCGAAGAAAAGATACGCCAGCTCGCCGCCGAGTTTGATCTGTCGCTGGACAACTGCACCATCATCAATACGCCGCACAGCCACGCGTCCGCCGAGATCGCGGTGCAACTGGCGAGGGATGGCGAGGTCGACGCGGTGATGAAAGGCTCGCTGCATACCGACGAACTGATGGGCGCGGTCATCGACAAGAGCACCGGTTTGCGCACCGCGCGCCGCATCAGCCATGTCTTCCTGATGGACGTGCCGACTTATCCTAGGCCGTTGATGATCACCGACGCGGCGATCAACATCGAGCCCGACCTGGAGGTCAAGGTGGACATCGTCCAGAACGCCATCGACCTGGCCCATATGCTCGGTATCGTCGAACCCAAGGTGGCGATCCTGGCCGCCGTCGAAACCGTCAACCCGAAAATGCGCGCCACCCTGGATGCGGCGGCACTGTGCAAAATGGCCGATCGCGGCCAGATCAAGGGCGCCCTGCTGGATGGACCGCTGGCTTTCGACAATGCCGTCTCCATCGTCGCCGCCAAGACCAAGGGGATACGCTCGGCGGTGGCCGGCCAGGCCGATATCCTGGTGGTGCCGGATATCGAATCCGGCAACATGCTGGCCAAGCAGTTGGAATATCTCGCCGACGCGCTTTCCGCCGGCATCGTGCTGGGCACCCGGGTTCCCATCGTCCTCACCAGCCGCGCCGATTCCGCCGCAACCCGCACCGCGTCGTGCGCCATCGCCGTGGTCATGGCCCACGCCAAACGCAAATAGGGCGTGCTCTCAATGGATCGACGTGTGCGAACGAGGCAGATGGCTCCCAGTGCAAGGCGGGAGCGACGCCGTTGGGTCATTCCCAAAAAGGAGCGAGCAACGCCGCAATGGGGGCCATATGCCTCGTTCCCTTCGGGTTGCCGCCAAATGCGGCGTCCGCTTTGTTGCTCGTCTCGTCAAGGGGGATGGCCATTGACTTCGACTCGCGTCGCGCGGCCATCCGCATTTGGCAGCAACGCATCACGCCGATCCATTGAGAGCACGCCCTTACTATGAGTGACGCCATACTCGTTCTCAACGCCGGTTCGTCGTCGATCAAGTTCGCCTTGTTCGAGTATCCCCGGAACCCCGGGGACAGGCGACGCATCGACCGGCAAGCGGCACTGTCCGGGCAGATCGACGCGATCGATGCCAGCAACCCCGAAGGCGCCCACATGAAAGCCCGTGACGTCACCGGTCGCCTGCTCGCCGACCAGCTTCTCCCCGGGACGCCGGGCGAAAGCGGACGCAACGACCCGCATCGCCGCGCCCTGGATTTCCTCCTCGGCTGGCTGGCCGAGCATGACAATGGGATGACGGTGCGCGCGGTCGGCCACCGCGTGGTCCACGGCGCCGAAAAATATGCCCAGCCGATCCTTCTCGACGCGGCCGTCCGCGACGACCTGGCGCATCTGATCCCGCTGGCGCCGTTGCACCAGCCGCACAACCTCGATGCGATCCGTGCCATCGCCGAGCTGCAGCCGGAACTACCGCAAATCGCCTGCTTCGATACCGCCTTCCACCGCAGCCAGCCCGCCGTCGCCCAGTTGTTCGCCCTGCCGCGCGCCATCACAGAACAAGGGGTGCGCCGCTATGGTTTTCACGGACTGTCCTACGAGTACATCGCCCAGGTGCTCCCCGAGCATCTGGACCAGGCCACGGCAAATGGCCGGGTCATCGTCGCCCACCTTGGCAACGGCGCCAGCATGTGCGCCATGCGCGGCCGCCGGAGCGTCGCTTCGACCATGGGCTTCACGGCCATCGAGGGCCTGATGATGGGCACCCGGACGGGCAGCATCGACCCCGGCGTGCTGCTCTACCTGATGGACAGCCAGCACATGGACGCCAAGGCTCTGACGCGCCTGCTCTACAAGGAATCCGGGCTGCTCGGCGTCTCCGGCATCTCTTCCGACATGCGCGTGCTGCTGGCTTCGGATCGCTTCGAAGCCCGCGAAGCGGTCGAACTCTTCTGTTACCGTATCACCCGCGAGATCGGCTCGCTGGCCGCCTCCCTGGGCGGTCTCGACGCGCTGGTGTTCACCGGCGGCATCGGCGACCACGCCGCGCCGGTGCGCCGGACGGTATGCGTCGACGCCGGCTGGCTGGGCGTCGAACTGGATGAAGTCGCCAATTCGAAGAATGCCATCTGCATTTCATCGACGACGTCCAGGGTCCGGGTACTGGTCCTGCCGACCAATGAAGAATGGATCATCGCCCGGCATACCGCGGCGCTCATCAAATAGCCGCCAATAGCCTGAATATTCGCGGGTTTTTCCTGAAAAATACCTACTATATATAGTGGCATAGCCCTTGCTATGCTACTAGCCGAATTTTTAATTCATTGTTTTTAAATGAACTGAAAATTTTCACTTTCCTTTGAAAGCCAGTGTAGGTATGCTTCGCACCTCCTATCGCATTTCTTCTCCGGGAAAAACCATGCCAACAAACACGCTCCACACCGGTGAAACCGTTTCAAATCAATCTATTACATCTTACACTCTGCCGACCCCTCAGGAGATCACGGGCCTCGTGCTGATCGAAAAGTATGCCAAAGGCAACGAATCGAACGTCGCCGAAGTGCGCATGCGCGTTGCCCGCGCCTTGGCTTCGGTGGAAGCCGAGGAAAAGCGTGGATTCTGGGAAACGCGCTTCCTCGAAGCGCAGGAAAATGGCTTCGTGCCGGCCGGCCGCATCAACTCCGCCGCCGGCACCGATCTGTGCGCCACCCTGATCAACTGTTTCGTCCAGCCGGTGGGCGATTCGATCTCCGAAGTCGTCGACGGCCGCCCCGGCATCTACACCGCCCTGCAACAAGCCGCCGAGACCATGCGGCGCGGCGGCGGCGTCGGCTATGACTTCTCCTCCATCCGCCCGATCGGCGCCCATGTCAAAGGCACCCAGTCGCGCGCCTCCGGCCCGGTCTCCTACATGCGCGTGTTCGACCGCTCCTGCGAGACGGTCGAATCCGCCGGCAGCCGCCGCGGCGCGCAAATGGGCGTGCTGCGTTGCGACCATCCCGACATCGAGGAATTCATACACGCCAAGGACAAGGGCGATCTCACCAACTTCAACATCTCTGTCGGCGTAAGCGACGAATTCATGCAGGCCGTCGAAACCGACGGCGAAGTGGAACTGGTGCACAAGGCCAAACCCTCGGCCGATTTCCTGGAGGCCGGCGCCTACCAGCGCGAAGACGACGGCAGCGGCCTGTGGGTATATCGCAAGCTCAAGGCGCGCGAGTTGTGGGAACAGATCATGCGCTCGACCTACGATCACGCCGAGCCGGGCATCCTGTTCCTGGACCGCATGAACCGCGACAACAACCTGTATTACTGCGAGACCATCGAGGCCACCAACCCGTGCGCCGAGCAACCGCTGCCGCCCTACGGCTGCTGCTGCCTGGGTTCGATCAACCTGACGCTGTTCATCGAGGCACCGTTCTCCGAACAGGCCACCTTCAACTACACCGCCTTCGGCAAGGTCATCGACACCTCGGTGCGCATGCTCGACGACGTGCTCGACGCCACTCACTGGCCGCTCGAACAACAACTCGCCGAAGCCCGCGCCAAGCGCCGCGTCGGCCTCGGCTTCACCGGCCTGGGCGACGCGCTGATCATGCTGCGCCAGCGTTACGACACCATCGAGGCGCGCGCCACGGCCACCAAGATTTCCGAATTCATGCGCGACCGCGCCTACCTGGCCTCGGTCGACCTGGCCAAGGAACGCGGCGCCTTCCCGCTGTTCAACGCCGACATGTATTTGTCCGGCGGCAACTTCGCCTCGCGCCTGCCGGTCGAGATCAAGGAACAGATCCGCAAGCACGGCATCCGCAATTCCCACCTGCTGTCGATCGCGCCCACCGGCACGATCTCGCTGGCTTTCGCCGACAACGCCAGCAACGGCATCGAGCCACCCTTCTCGTGGACCTACACGCGCAAGAAGCGCATGGGCGACGGCACCTTCAAGGAGTATGCGGTTGAGGATTACGCCTGGCGCTACTACAAGCACCTCGGCGGCAATGTCTCCAAGCTGCCGGAATATTTCGTCACGGCCCTGGAAATCTCCGCCGAGGCGCACAAGGACATGGTCGCCGCAGTGGCGCCGTATGTGGACACCTCGATCTCGAAGACCGTCAACGTGCCCGAGGACTACCCCTACACCGAGTTCGAGAATCTCTACATGGCGGCCTGGAAGGCCGGCCTGAAGGGGCTCGCCACCTACCGGCCGAACGCCGTGCTGGGCAGCGTGCTGTCGGTCACCGACAGCAAGGCGACCGAGAAGAAGTCCCCCAAGGGGATTTCCTCCGGGGCACACCCCCAGGACGTCGTCATCAGCGGCGCCAATCGCCGCCTCTCCATCGGTTCGCTGCCGGCGCCGGTGCTGGCCTCACTGCGCTGGCCCGGCCGGCCACGCCTGACCGACGGCAACGCCGCCTGGACTTACATGATCGAATCGCCGCACGGCGAGTTCGCGCTGTTCGTCGGCCACATCGCCAACGGCAAGCAAGTCCCATTCGAAGTCTGGGTGAACGGTTCCGAGCAGCCGCGCGGCCTCGGCGCCGTCGCCAAGACGCTGTCCATGGACATGCGCGCCAACGACCGCGGCTGGCTGAAGCTGAAGCTCGACGTGCTGGCCAGGACCATCGGCGACGAATCCTTCAACATGCATTTCCCGCCGCACGGCGAACAGAAGCTGATGCCCGGGGTTGTCTCGGCAGTCGCCCAGGTGATCCGCTACCGCTGCGAACAGATCGGCGCTTTCGAAGGCAATGACCCGACGCCGGTGATCGACACCATGTTCAGCCGCGACGAACCGAAGACCGGCACCGACGGCACCCTGTCGTGGACGGTGGACATCGTCAATCCCGCCGCCGGCGAGGAATTCGTCCTCGGCCTAAAGGAAATCACCCTGCCCGATGGCGTCACCCGCCCCTACTCGTTGTGGCTGTCGGGCAATTATCCGCGCGCCCTGGACGGCCTCACTAAGCTGTTGTCGCTCGACATGCGGGTGATGGACCCGGCCTGGATCGGCATGAAGCTGCGCAAACTGCTCAACTACCCCGAGCCGCTCGGCGATTTCATGGCCTTCGTTCCCGGCACGCGCCGCCAGCAAAACTGGCCCTCAACGGTGGCCTACATCGCCCGGCTGGTGATCCACCGCTACGCCATGCTCGGCATCCTCGACGAGAACGGCTACCCGACCCGCGAGATGGGCATCCTCGAAGCCCCGCGCGAAAAAGGCGGCGCCAAAATCATGCAGGGTGCGCTGTGCGGCGAATGCGGCAACTTCACCGTGATCCGCAAGGACGGTTGCGATTTCTGCAGCGCCTGCGGCGCAGTGGGGAGTTGTGGCTGAATTCCACCGGGGAGCCCAAGTATTGTCTTTGTGGGAACCCACATAGTGTGCAATAGACGGGGTTCGCAACTCTAGGTTATTAATGCAGAAAATGACCAATGGGTACGTTAGTTTCTACTAACGTACCCATTTTTTGTTAGTGAGTCGAGGCAATCCGCGCGTCGGCTATGCGATATTATCGTCATGAGCCGCAACGCTCCCTTCGAGGGTGGGCTACCGAGTATTGCTGCGCCTTCTCGGCGCGGTAGTGCCCGTCATGACGCATGACGTTGCGCCTCAGTTCCCCTCTTCTTCGGAGGACTTTGCACTTACTTTGTAAATCCGCACTCGAGCCTGTTCAGGCCAAGCGCGGCAGCTACAAAATAATACAACCAGAGACACTACCTTTCGCTTCTTGTTCTGGCTCCCGCCATCATCTATACGTATTATGACTAGATAGACAGATATAACCGATCGCTGAAGTGATTCAAATGATGTTACGCTCGAATTCAACTTTGTTATGGCAGACGCTCGCCAAGGGCGCCGGACTTGTCAGCGTCGTGGTCGGGCTGTCCGTCCTGATCGGCTGGCTGCTCGACAATGCAGTATTGAAGAGCATCCATCCCGGTTTGGTAGCGATGAAAGCCAATACCGCAGCGGGGTTCTGTTTGTCAGGTGTTGCGCTCTGCTTGAAAAGTCATACCCCCGCACAATCTTCGGCGTTCTGGCGTCGAATCAGGCAGGCCTGCGCCGGTGGCGTGGCGCTGCTGGGTTTACTTACGCTGGTTGAATACATCGCTGGCGTCAACCTCGACATAGACCAACTGCTTTTTAATGAAGCACCGGGCGCCATCGGCACCCTGGCGCCGGGCCGGATGGCACCTGCCTCTGCGCTGTGTTTCCTGTTCCTCGGGATGGCGCTGCTGCTGAGCGAATCATCGCTTCTGGGTGGTCGCCTGGTGTTTGCCCTGGTGGTGCTGGTGGCTCTGCTCGCCTTGACGGCGGGGCTGGGTTTTCTCTATGGCGCTCCTTTGGTTTCCGGCCTCGGCTATTACACCCAGATGGCCATGCATACGGTGCTGGCGTTTCTCGTGCTCGCCGCGGGAATGCTCTGTCTGACCCCTGACCGGGGACTGATTGCTTTAATCAGAAACCAAGGCACAGGTGGCGTGATCACCCGTAGCCTACTTCCAGTCGCGATCATCCTGCCGATGATACTGGAGTATTTGAACCAGACCGGCAAGCGTGCGGGATTTGTCGAGGCGCAGTTTGGCGTGGTGCTGGTCGACGTCGTCAACATCCTGGTGTTCGTAGCGCTGATTGTTTGGGTCGCCCTAGCTATATCCCGCGCCGATTGCGAACGCGGCCGCATGCAGGAAGCAATACGGAAAAGCGAGGGGCTCTATCGTTCATTGTTCGAGAATATGCTCGAAGGCTACGCCTATTGCCGCATGCTGTTCGTGAATGGCGCGCCCGTGGATTTTGTCTATCTGAAGGTCAACACGGCCTTCGAGACGCTGACCGGAATAAAAAACGTCGTCGGCCGGAAGGTCAGCGAGGTGATTCCGGGCATGCGCGAAACCAGCCCCGCCTTGTTCGAAATTTATGGCCGGGTGTCTCTGAGCGGAAAAGCCGAGCAGTGCGAAACCTATGTGGAAGCCTTGGGCATGTGGTTTTCAATCTCGGTCTATAGTCCGGAGCCGGAATATTTCGTCGCCATCTTCGACGTGATCACCGCTCGCAAGCAAGCGGAAGCAGCAGCCCGCGCCGCCCAGGCGGAAACCTCGCGTCTGCTGGCCGAGTCCAACCAGGCGCGGTTGGTATTGTTGAGCATGATGGAAGATCAGAAGACGACGCAGGCGGCACTGCTGAGCAGCGAAAGGCGATTCCGGGCACTCATCGAGAATGCGTCGGACATCACCGTCGTGGTCAGCGCAAGCGGACACATCAATTATGTGAGTCCTTCGGTGACGCGCATCGCCGGTTACCAGCCGAGTGAGCTGGTCCGCCAAAGCATGCTGGCATTGATCCACCCGGACGAGCAGCAGCTTGCGTCCGCCAACTTCAAGAAGATCGTCGCGGCCGAACCCGAAGCCCTGCAACGCGTCGAAAGGCGTTACCGGCTCAAGGACGGCTCATGGCGCACCTTTGAGACGGTGGGAAAGAATTTGCTGACCGATCCGGCGATCGCCGGAATCATTGTCAACATGCGCGACATCACTGAACGCAAACAAGCGGAGGAGACCCTGCGCCTGGCTGATCGGGTATTCCGCAGCACAGTAGAGGGGATCGCCGTGACGGACGTCCACGCCGATATCGTTGCCGTTAATCCGGCCTTCGAGGCCATCACCGGCTACAGCCAAGCCGAGGTTCTGGGCAAAAATCCGCGCTTGCTCCAGTCTGGTCGCCAGGATCAGGCTTTTTATCGCGAGCTGTGGGCTGGCCTGCTGGCGACCGGTCAATGGCGCGGCGAGTTGTGGAACCGACGCAAGAACGGCGAGGCCTATCCGGAATGGCTCACCCTCAGCACCGTCAAGGACGCGCAAGGCAGCACCACAAACTATGTGGGCGTGTTCAGCGATATCAGCTCGGTCAAAGAGGCGCAGCAGCAAATCGAGTTTCTCACTCACCACGACGCGTTAACTCACTTGCCTAACCGTACCTTGCTCAAGGATCGCTTGAACCAGGGCTTGCAGCGCGCCAATCGCGAGAACAGCCCGCTGGCGCTGCTTTACCTTGGCCTCGACCATTTTAAGAACATCAATGAAACCCTGGGGCACGCCGTGGGGGACTCGGTATTGCAGGAAGTGGTGCGACGCCTGGCAGGGGTAACGCGCGCCGGCGACACCCTGGCCCGCTTGGCGGGCGACGAATTCGTACTGCTGCTCGAAGATGATGTTGTGGCCCAACAAATAGCGGTGGCAAGAAAATTGCTCGAATTATTTACCGCACCGGTCCTCATTGACGGTCAGGAACTGGAGGTTACCGCAAGCATCGGCATCAGCGTCTACCCCGACGACGGTATCGACACCGATACGCTGTTGAAGCATGCCGACCAGGCCATGCACAATGCCAAGGCAGAAGGGCGGAACACCTACCGTTTTTTCGACCCGGCGCTTTCCGCCGGCTTGCTTGAGCGTATGCTCATGGAAAAAGCGCTGCGCAGTGCGCTGACCCAAAATCAACTGGTGCTCCATTACCAGCCACAGGTGGATTTGTATAGCGGCGAAATCGTCGTGCTGGAAGCCTTGTTGCGTTGGCAACATCCGGACAAGGGCCTGTTGCTGCCAGGCGAATTCATTTCACTGGCGGAAGAAACCGATTTGATCGTACCGATCGGCGCCTGGGTGCTGGCTACGGCTTGTCACCAGTTGCAGACTTGGCATGCCGCAGGCCATACCGAACTGCGCGTGGCGATCAATGTATCGACCTTGCAGTTTACCCATGGCGCCTTGGTGGAAACCATAGCGCAAGTGCTGCACGATAACGGACTGGACGGCTGTTACGTCGAGCTGGAATTGACCGAAAGTCTGGTCATGTTTGATTTCAGCAAAACCGAGGCTTTGCTTAAGCAGCTCAAGTCGCTGGGCGTTTGGCTCGCGATCGACAATTTCGGCCTTGGCAGTTCCAGCTTGAGTTACCTCAAACACTTCCCCATTGATACGCTGAAAATCGATAGATCTTTCATCGACGGAATTGTCACCGACCTTGACGATGCCTCCATCGTGCAGGCGATTATCGCAATGGGCCATGGTTTGCAGTTGAAGGTCGTCGCCGAAGGGGTGGAAACAGAGGCCCAGGTGGGCTATTTGCGCACGCTGCATTGCGATAAGATGCAGGGCTTCCACTTTAGCCACGCCTTGCCTGCCGAGGAAATTCCCGCGCTGCTGAGTGCGCATAAATCCCTGGTGACCCGCTCTGAGGCTGGCGGTGGACGGGTGCTGCTGCTGGTGGACGACGAAGCGAACATCTTGTCCGCCCTGAAGCGCGTGCTTCGGCGCGACGATTACCAAATCCTGACCGCCGCCAGCGCCGAGGAAGGACTGGAACTGCTGGCGCGGCACGAAGTCGGCGTGCTGTTGTCCGACCAACGCATGCCGGGTATGAGCGGCACGGAGTTCCTCAGCCAAGTCAAGGTGATGTATCCTAATATCATACGGATGATCTTGAGCGGCTACACCGACGTGAATAGCATCACCGACGCCATCAACCGCGGCGAAGTGTACAAGTTTCTCACCAAACCATGGGAAGACGAGCCTTTGCGCGAGGCACTCAGAGAGGCTTTCATGCATTACGAAATTGCTAAGGATGCACCTGCGGGCGAGCATCCATAACCCACGCCAGGAACCAACTGATGGATACAGACCTTTCGCGTCCAGGAGTATCTCTGGAAGAGGAGCCGGACGAAAGTCTGACCACAGCGGATGCGCATACCTTGTTGGAAATCGCGGCGACGCACCGTATTGCCGTCGACGTAGCCAATGACCCGATCATCATGGTTGATAATGAGGGAAAGATCGCGCTCTGGAACAAGGCGGCCGAGAAGCTCTTCGGCTATCCGGCGCACGAAGCTTTGGGCCGGGATGTGCACGCGTTGATAACCCCCCAGCGCTACCTGCCGGCCAGCACCCAGGCATTCAATCACTTCAAGACAACCGGAGAGGGCGCAGCACTTGGGAAAACGCTGGAATTGGCCGGCATCAGAAAAGGCGGCACCGAATTCCCGCTGGAGTTATCGCTAGCCGCGGAAAGCTTTCAGGGAAAATGGGTTGCCGTCGCGACAGTGCGTGACATCACCGCGCACAAACAGGCGGGTTTGGCTTTGCAGCAGAGCGAAGCAAAATTTCGCGCCATCCTCGATAGCTCACCGGTAGCGCATGCCCTGAGCGACGCACAGGGAAATGTTACGCTGTTGAATTCGGCATTTATAAGGGCCTTTGGCTACACCCGGGAGGATATTCCCAACCTGGCAGCATGGTGGGCGAAAGCCTATCCTGACCCGGAGTATAGCCGCCGGGTGAAGACCGTTTGGCGGGATCACCTGGAAAAAGCCAAGCGCGAGGGAATCGAGTTCGAACCCCTGGAGGTCAATGTTTACTGCAAGGATGGCAGAGTCCGTACCGTGCTGGTCAGTGCCGTCTCGCTCGGCGATTCATCCGGTGACGCCCATCTGGCCATTTTTTATGACATCACCGAACGCAAGGTCGCCGAACAGCAGATTGAGCTGAAGATCGAGGACATCGCGAAAGTCAACGCCCAGTTGGTGGCGGCGAACCAACAACTCGGACATGCGCAGAATCAGTTGCTGCAATCTGAAAAGATGGCTTCGATCGGCCTGCTCGCGGCGGGGGTGGCGCATGAAATCAATAATCCCATCGGCTATGTATATTCGAATCTCGGCACGCTGGAAAAATACCTAACTGACATCTTCGCCGTTGTGGACAAATACGAAGCAGCGGAGCACCTGATTGATTGTCATACGCTTGAAATCGAGGAACTCCGCCTGTTCAAGGCACAGATCGACCTCGACTATCTCCGCGAGGATATCCGGTCGCTCCTCGCTGAATCGCGCGAGGGCTTGATGCGAGTGAAGAAAATCGTGGCCGACCTGAAGGACTTCTCCCATACCGGCAGTGAGGAGGAGTGGAAGTGGGTCGACATACATCAAGGCCTGGAGAGCACCCTGAGCGTGGTATGGAACGAGTTGAAATACAAGTGCGAAGTAATCAAGGAATACGGCCAATTGCCACTGATCCAATGTTTACCGTCGCAACTCAATCAGGTCTTCATGAACCTGCTGGTGAATGCCGCGCAAGCCATCGAGGAACGCGGCGTCGTCACGATCCGCACCGGGGTGGCGGACGATCAAGTCTGGGTGGAGGTTGGCGATACCGGCAAGGGGATAGCGCCAGAAAACATGCAACGCCTGTTCGACCCCTTTTTCACCACCAAGCCGGTAGGCCAAGGCACCGGCCTGGGGTTGTCTGTGTCGTACAGCATCGTCGAGAAGCACCACGGCAGATTCGAAGTGAATAGCGTATTCGGCAAAGACGCCCAGTTCCGTGTCTGGTTGCCAGTACGACAAACGGATGAGGTGGCGCCGGCATAGGCGATTGAGAGTTCGGCAATAACCATTTTTCCAGGAGAAAGACCATGAATGCGCAAGTACCTCACCAGGTTCTGATCGTTGATGATGAGCCGAATATCGTCAGTTCGGTGCGCCGCGAATTGATGGCTGCTTCTGGCAGCCATCGTTATTCAGTGGAAGGATTCACCGATCCCGCCCAGGCACTGGAACGCGCGCGAACCCAACACTTCGATGTGGTGATCAGCGATTTCCGCATGCCAGGCATGGATGGCATGGCCTTCCTCAAGGCATTTGCGCAGATCCAGCCGGATTGCGCGCGCATGGTACTGAGCGGGCAAACTGATATGGCGACTCTGGTGAAAATGGTCAATGAAACCCACATTTACCGTTTCATTCCCAAACCCTGGCATGACTATTATCTTAAGGGTTCGGTCGCGCAGGCGATTCAGTTCAACAGCGTGCTGCGGGAAAACAAGCAACTCGCGCAAGTGGTCCGCGATCTGAATATTCCGATTCCATCCCTGATCGACAACAATATCGACCAAGTCCTGCTCGTTGACGACGATCCAAACATTCTCGGCAGCATGTCGCGCATACTCACCCATCATTCACGCATGGACGATCTGTATTCGGCCATCCGCGCGGAAGTCTCCAGCAGCAGCGGCCCAGTTCTAGAAGAGGGAAAAATCAGCGTCCAGGTTACGCCGTCGCCGCTGCATGCATTGAAGATGGCCGACGCGATCAGTTACTCATGCATCGTTGCGGATTTCAAGATGCCGGAAATAAACGGTGCCGAACTCTTACAGAAATTCATGGACAAGCAACCGGACTGTATCCGTATTCTGATCAGCGGCGTGATCAATCAGGAAGAACTGGTGTATGCGGTGGATTCGGCTTACATCTTTGGCTTCATCAGCAAGCCCTGGCAGGATTTCGAATTGAAAGCCATGCTTGCTCAGGCACTGGCCTATCGAAGAATGCTTGCCGAGAATCGACGCCTAGCCGAAATGGTCAGGCAAGCCAGGAGAAATGCGTCCGAAGGATGATCCGGCAAAGTGCAAAATCGTTTTCGATAGTGGCAGGACATGCCCTGTCAGTCGGTGATCGGCTTTCGGCAGGACTCTTGATAATTCCCGCAACAGTTTCCGCTCGTGGTCGCGAATATCGAGATAAACACAGTTCCAGGACTGCGCAATGCGGTCGGCATTTCATTTCTTGTGAGCGTCGGCCAGAAAAGCCTATGCAGTAACCTCCTTTAGTTGTGAAGTAAGTCACAAGCGAAAGAAGTTGCGCGTGTTTTAATCATTCATCGTCATTCGCCCGACGATTTTCGAATGATTGCCCAAGGAGACAAAATGAAATTCCCCAAATATCAAGCCATCGCGGCCGTGTCCGCCCTGTTGATTGCCGGATTCGCCCATGCCGATGGCACACCGTCCGGCAAGCTACAGTTGTTTGCCGATGCAAAAGGCGCCTACTATGGCTGTACGCCGGGCAGCCAAAGCAAAGGCCAGAACTTGAGCCTATGCACGGCTCTCGTTGCGGCTGTGGTGAACCAAATCAAGGCCAGTGGTGCCAAGGTGCCGCAATTTCCATCGGCAAACGTGGTTCCAATAACCGGTGGCGGCTCATCATCAGCGGGAGATGACAACGTCGATACGGAATCGACGAAAGTGTCGGTTTCCACCAACCAAGGCCTGCTGATTTGTCCGGTGACGGCGTTCGCCGCCGACAAGACGCTCGATCCTTCCGTATGCTCTCCGGCAAGCACTTCGACCGGAGACACGAAGATAGTTTGTATTCCCCCCGGCAGCACCACGCCACTAGGTGCCCCGATCGTTTCGACGGGCACTGCTGTTTCGACGGGGACGGCTGGCTCCGCAGGTTCGACCACCCTGGTCTGTTCCATGCCCGGCGAAACCTACAGCAAGAATCCGTTGCCCAAGACCAATGGAGCGTGCCCGGGCGGAGGTACCCGCACCATGGTTGGCGGCTTTGATGTGAAGACGGGGGTTGTCGATGTCACTGTGACCATGACTAATTGCATTGATGAGCAAGGGAACACCCACAATGGGACAGCTTCAATGCAGGGTACGCTCACGTTGACGACATCGGCCACCGTGACCAACCCCGCGAGCACTTATGACATGAATGAAACCAAGGCGATCAGTACGACGGTGGCGTTCAAGTCCGGCGGCCAGGTCGCACGGCAATGCACGGTAACGCGTGCAGGCACCTATGACGACAAGACCGGGACGTTCAAGGGCACGGTGACGCGCAACAATTGTACGTTGAAGGGTGACTACAAGTTCAGGCCGGGGCTGGTGGACAACCTGCTCGAGAATGCCAACGAGGTAGAGCCGATCTAGTCCGAGCGTCGATCCGGATCAACAAGAAGCGCCTTTCGAGGCGCTTCTTGACAGGGCCGCAAACTATCGCCCGCATCTGTTCCTGTCGAACTGAAGAATCTTCGCGCCTTGTTGAGTGGCATGGGCTCTCAATTTTCTTATCCTGGCGTGCGACTCCCTCAACTCCGAGGGCATAGGGGCATCTCTACGCAGATGTAGCGCTTGGACGAACTGACTTAGTAAATAACTTCTCATGATGATCGGCCTCCAATTGTCTTAACGGTAAAGTGTCGATTGGACTTTAGGCCGTTTGGGGAGCTACCCATATTCGGGAGTGTGGAACTTTCTCGCTTCATATCTCAATATCGCCGCGCATCGCGTCAATGATTGTCGACCAGCTCGCGGGAAAATCGGAAGGCGACTGAAAGCCACTTGCTGCTCCCGAAACGCGCGATCATAATATGTCGACCCGATCCTCAGGAGACCTTCATGAACACGCCCTATTTGCCAGGCAAGTTCGTCTGGTTCGAGCTTCTGACACAGGATGTCGACATGGCCATCAAGTTTTATGACGGCCTGTTCGGCTGGCACTCGGCGCGTGTGCCCATGGGCGACGGGGAACCGTACCCGATGATCAACAACGGCGATCGGGCGATCGGCGGCTACCGCAAGGGGCCGCCTGGGGTGAAGAACCACTGGGTTTCCTACCTTTCGGTGCCGGATGTCGACGCTTCGCATAGCGCCGCGGTGGCCGCGGGATGCCGCATCATGATGGCACCGACCGACTTCAGTCACGTGGGCCGAGCCGCTGCGATGGCCGACCCTACCGGAGCGTCATTTTGCGTATGGAAGGGCGCCAACGGCGATCCACCCGACGTCGAAAAGACGCCTATGGGCGCCTGGTTCTGGAACGAGCTATGGACTTCCAATGACAGCAAGGCGCTCGCGTTCTACGAAACCATGTTCGGATTCAGTCACGACGCGATGAACATGGGGCCGACGACCTATTACGTGCTCAAGAAGGACGGCCGGCCGCGCGCCGGACTGTGCCTATCGGTCAACCCCGGGGCGAAGTCGATGTGGCTGCCTTACGTGGCGGTGCCCGACTGCGACGGCAAGGCGACGAAAGCGGCGGTCTTGGGCGGTGAAGTAGTGACAGCACCGCAGGACATTCCGGGGATAGGGAGATTCGCCATCGTCGTGGACACCGTTGGTGCGGCGGTTGCCTTCATCACGCCAAAATGAGCGGGCCCGACAGTGCCTGCGCAGCCGCGCCCAGCAAGCCGAGATCGGGATGCAGGATGGCCAACGTCGGCACCGCCTGCATCGCCGGCCGATAGCGTCCTTTTGCTTCGAAGCGCCGGCGGAAGCCGCCCGATGTCATCCACGGCATGAGCGTCGCCAGCATGCCGCCGGCAAGATAGACACCGTCCCAGGCGCCAAATACCAAGGCCATATCACCGGCACAGGCACCCAGGATTCCGCAAAAAAGATCCAGGGTCCGGTAATGCGGGCCGTCCTGATTTCCGCCGGCCATGGCAGTCACCTGCTCGGGAGTTTGCGCCGAAGGCACCACACCCTCCACATCGCAGACCGCCCGATATAGATTCATCAGTCCCGGCCCGCAAATCAAACGCTCATAAGAAACCCGCTCGAAATGCTTCCTCGCGGATTCGAGTATCGCAAACTCGTAGGCATTGTCTGGCGCAAAACCGGCATGCCCGCCTTCGGAATCGACAGTAATCGCGCGGCCGCCCCTGAGCAGCAGGGCGCCGACGCCCAGACCGGTTCCGGGACCGATGATGGCGAAGGTCCGGTCCGACGAGCCGCTGCCCGCGGTCTGAATCCCGTTATTGCTAGCCGGGCCGATTGCCGCAACGTCCCCCGATTTGAGAAAAGGCAGGCTCATGCTATTGGCCGAGAAGTCGTTCATGACGCTCATGGCGTCGAACCGCAGCGCGTCGCGAAGTTCAGCTATCGAAAAAGTCCAGGGATTGTTGGTAATGTTTATGCGGTCTCCCTTGACCGGAGCTGCCACTCCCAGCACCGCCCGCCGGGGCTGGACCGGAACATCCGTCTCTTGCAGGTAATGGCGGATCGCCGTCGCCAATGAGTCGAACTGCGTGACGGCGTAGCGCCGAATCCCGAACAATACGGGATCCGTCCGGTTCCCCGCATCGACCAGCGCAAAGCGCGCATTGGTGCCGCCTATATCCGCAACCAGGACCGGTTCGCCTTGAAATTTTGCTGAACTCAAAATGCATTGCCCTCCTGGACATATTATCGCGCCGAACCTGATTCGAGCTCGAAAGTACCGCGCGGCCTTTTGCCCACAGGCTCACTTTGACAGGTGCCCAAGCGCGGTTTCCAGGATAATAGTCGAAGCGTTCGTTCAATACGAGGCATATTGAACTTGATCGCCCCGGCGATGGCGTTCGGCTATCTCGCTGCGCTGCACGCTGCCGGCGAGGGCTAGGCGCGAGGCTCGCGGCGCGTTCATCGCCGGTTTCACAACCCTATCCGGACCGCTCCGGACTTTGAGGAAGCGCCGATTGCGTAAGCATGGGTGATCGCACTATCAGGATGAGGATGTTCCTTCACTCAGTTTGGCGAGTTGTCGATTCAGATCCTCAAGCATCGCCTGCTGCTCATCGCCACGATCGAACAGGTCGGCGAAACGCCCGAGGTAACGCTTGATCAAATCCTCAACGTGATTTTCCTGGCCCGTGGTCAGTCCCAGGGTGACAAAGGATCTGGCCAGTTCCTCCTGCAACTCGTAAATGATCTCCGAGCTGGCCTTCTTGTCGTTCAGACGCATTTCACCGAGGTGGCTCAACGTGCTGCGCACGGCATCCAGGGCATCCAGAACACCCTGCTGATTGCGATGATTGATTTCCGCAACTTCCAGGGCGTTCAACTTCCCATCGGCACCCTGCGCCGCGATCGCCAGGTTGTCCCGGATTCGCCCGCAGAAATCCGGATTTTCGAGCGGCATGTTGTTGACCAGGATGGTGACCTTGTCGAAATTGAAAACGCTGCGTGTCTTGAATTCAAAAATCCGGTCCATATTCCTGAGGTGATTGACGACGGAAACTTCCAGCGGCAGATTGACGCCTTCCTGGCTCAGCGTATAGCTGCGCTCCCCGATGCGGGTTTGAATCGCACCCTTGAGGCGATAAGATTTTATTAGATGCAAGAGTCCCTCGGCGACCTCCTGGTCGGATGAGGCGCCGACGACCTTGCTCAGGAATTGCAAGACAACCCCCGATTCCTCCATGCTGGTGAGAACCAAGTCCGTCATCTGCTCCGCTGCTTGAATCTGCTCCCGCAACGATCCCTTTTCCTGGGAGATACGCTGGGCGACCTTGACCTTATCCAACAGTTCTTCGGGGTCGAACGGTTTGACAATGAAATCTTCAGCCCCCGCCGTATACCCGGCCAGGCGGGCCTCGATCGTGTCCTGGGCGGAGACGAACATCACCGGCGTGGCTTTGAAGTCGCTTTCGTCCTTCAGCCATCGGCAAAACGTGTAGCCATCCATCCCGGGCAAGCCGATGTCCAGCAAGAACAGATTCGGCCTGGAATCTCCCAATACCTGCTGACACGCTTCGGCGGAATCGAAGACAGTGACGGCGGAAGCTTCTTCCAGCGTCGCGCCGAGAATATTCTGAACGACCGGATCGTCTTCAACCACAAAAACGCGGAACTGGTTTTCCATATCACGCTCCCGGGTAACGCCGCCACGCGACGGCCTATCCGCCGATTATTTCGAATCCGTCGATGACGATCTGTCGACACTTGTCCGCTCGGCGACGGGACTCGCGCGGCATGCTCGTAAAACCGCCAATGCCTCCTCGTAGTCGAATCGCTCGATGCATTGCAGCAACCTCTCGCCCCCATCGCCCAGCGTGGCGCGCAGCAGCGCCGCTTCAGTCCGCGCCAGGTCACTCGCCGCCAAATCGCCGGCATCGAGCAGCGTTTCGAGCCGTATGAGTACCGTGTCGATGCGTCCGACATCACCTGCGACAGCCGGGACTTCTTCCTCGGCGATCCCGTGGTGGATGCCTTCGACGAGAGTACGAAGATCCTCCATCAAGGCGGCGCAAAGGTCTTCGATACGCTCCAGATCCTCACCCCGGTCGCATGCAGTCTGGATCGCGGCGGCCATCTCCGACACGCGCATCGCTCCGATCATGCCGGCGGAACCTTTCAACCCGTGGACCAGTTGCCGGATGGCCGGACGATCGCCGGATGCCAGGCTCTTCGACAGGCGCACCGCGTCCTGGGCATGGCTGATGTCGAAGAGGGCCAATACTCGGCGATATTTCATTCGATTGCCACGAATCAACTTCAGCCCGCGCTCGACCTCCAGGCCGGGGACCTCCGCGAGGCGCTTTAGCCACGCCCCGTCGTCGTCCACCGGCGCCTCCGCCGATGTTTGCAAGGTCGAGGGTGCGGAACCGGCCGCGGGCAGCCATTTCAACAAGGTGGCAAAGAGGGCGTCGGGATCCACCGGTTTGGCCACGAAATCGTTCATGCCGGCGGCCTCGCACTTGCGCCGGTCTTCGTCGAAGGCGTTGGCGGTCATCGCCAGAATGGGCGTCTTTTCCCGGCCGGCCAGGGCACGGATGAGGCGGGTGGCTTCAAGCCCATCCATCTCCGGCATCTGCACGTCCATCAGGATCAAGTTGTAAGCCGTGGCACGCGCCTTGTCCAGCGCTTCGCGACCATGGGCCGCCGTATCCACGGACAGGCCCGCCGCGTGCAGCAGTTCCAGCGCCACCTCCCGATTGACGGCGTTGTCCTCGGCCAGCAGCAAGCGCGCTCCGGCATGGTGATGGCGCAATTCATCTTCGGCTTTCTCCTGGCGTTCGGGCAGGACAGTCGGCATGATGCCGCGCCCGCGACCCAGCCTTGCCGTGAACCAGAACGTGCTGCCTTGTCCCAACTGGCTCTCCACGCCGGCTTCGCCGCCCATCATGCGCGCCAGATGCCGGGTGATGGCCAGTCCCAGTCCCGTGCCGCCATATTGACGCGTGGTCGAGACATCCGCCTGCTCAAAAGCCTGGAACAGGTTGGGCAATTTGTCGGCGGCTATGCCTATCCCGGTGTCCTGAACCTCGAAACGCACATGTATCTCGCCGTCCTTTTCATCTGTAAGCAGTGCGCGCAAGGCAATGGACCCGCGCTCGGTGAATTTGACGGCGTTGCCTGCATAGTTGAGCAGGGCCTGGCGCAATCTCGTCGGGTCGCCGTGCAGCCATACGGGCACCGCGGCTGAGTCCAGCGTAACCGCCAGCCCCTTGGCTTTGGCCTGATCGGCGATCTGGGAGCGCACGTTGTCGAGGACGCTGGATAAATGAAAGTCCGTCCGTTCCAATTCGAAACGGCCGGCATCGATCTTGGACAGATCGAGGATGTCGTTGATGATGGACAGCAGGTGATTGGCCGCGATGTCGATCTTGGCCAGCCGCTCCGCTTGCTCCGGGGTGGGATCGGCGCGCCGCAGCAGATAGGTCAGGCCGATGATGGCGTTCATCGGCGTGCGGATTTCGTGGCTCATGTTGGCCAGGAAGGAACTCTTGGCACGGTTGGCGGTTTCGGCGATCTCGCGGGCCTCGGCCAACTGCGCGGTGCGACTGGCGACCATCTCTTCCAGATGCAGCCGGTGGCGGTCCAATTCGGCGCCCATGCGCTTCTTCTCGGTGACATCCTCTTTCAACGCCAGGTAGTGGGTGACGCGGCCGTCGGGTTGATGGATGGGCGTGATGTGGGCGAATTCGATAAACTCGCTACCGTCCTTGCGCCGGTTGCAGAATTCGCCTTTCCACGGCAGTCCATGGTCCAAGGCGTCCCACAGCGCCACGAAAGTCTCCCGTGGCGTCTTGCCCGATTGCAGGATCCGCGGGTTCTTGCCGAAGGCCTCTTCGCGGCTATAGCCGCTATTCTGGACGAAGGCTTCGTTAACATATTCGATCTTGCCGTCGATGTTGGTGATGACGATGCTCTCCGGGCTTTGTTCCACCGCCAGAGAGAGTTCGCGGAGTTCCTCTTCGGTGGCCATGCGCTCGGTGATGTCGCGGGCAATGCCCAGAACCCCGATCGGCTTTCCCGCCCGGTCCCGCATCAGCGTCTTGACGGTTTCGAACAAGCCACGGTAGCCGGTGTCGGCGAAAGTAAGCCATTCCTCGTTGCTGCTGGGCTTGCCGGCCGCCATCGCCTTGCGGTCGTTCTCGCGGAACAAGTCGGCCTGTTCCCGGCCCAGGAAGTCATAGTCCGTCTTGCCGACGATCTCCGCTTCTGTCGCGCCGAAGAAGCGCTCGAACTGCGGGTTGCAGCCCAGGTAGACACCCTCGGGATCTTTCAACCACACCAGGTCGGGGATGGTGTGCACCAGGGTGCGGTACATCTCCTCGCTTTCCTTGAGCGACTCCTCGGCCTGCTTGCGGCGGCGGCGCTCGTCGGCACCGCGTAGGGCGCGATCGACCGCCGGCACCAGCTTGTTGAGATGCCCCTTCAGCACATAATCCGCAGCCCCCCGGCGCAAGGTTTCGATCGCCAGTTCCTCGCCCATGGCGCCGGAAACGAAAATGAAAGGCACCTCCGGTGCCCGCTCCACTGCGATAGTCAAGGCCGCCAGGCCGTCGAAGGCCGGCAGCCGGTAATCGGCCAAGATAAGGTCGGGGCCGAACTCGTCCAGCGCCGCCACAAAGGCGTCGCGGTTGTCCACCCGTCGCGATGAAAAAACCAACGCCGCCCGGCGCAACGCGTGTTCCGTGAGCTCCGCGTCCGCCGCTTCGTCCTCCAGCAGGAGAACCCGCAATTCCTTAGGCATGCCCGCTCATCCGGGGGGCGCCTGGTTCACCAGCAACCAATACAGCCCGAGCTCGCCCACCACCTTGGTGAAATCGTCGAACTCCACCGGCTTGCTGATATAGCTATTGGCGCCGAGCTTGTAGCAGTCTTCGAGGTCCGGGCCTTCCTTCGAGGAAGTCAGCACCACGACCGGAATCTTCTGCGTCCTGACATCGCCCTTGATCCGGCGCAGCACATCCATGCCGCTCACTTTCGGCAAGCGCAGATCGAGCAGCACAACCTTGGGGCGGTTGCAGATATCGCGGTTCGAGTACTCGCCCTGGGCGAAGATGAAATCGAGCGCCTCCGCACCGTCCTTCACCCGCACCAAGCGGTTGGCAAGCCCGCGCTTGCGCAGGGCGTGTATCGCCAGCTCCGCATCGGCGTCGGTATCTTCGACCAACAGAATCTCAACGACATTTTCGTCCATCTCATATCCTCCTGTGTGGCAGGGAAAAATGGAAGCTCGCGCCTTCACCCACCCTGCCCTCCACCCACACCCTGCCACCGTGGCGCTCGATGATGCGCTTGACGATGGCCAAACCCATCCCGGTGCCTTCATACTGACCCGGCGGATGCACATGTTCGAATACCTTGAACAGCTTGTCCGCATAGCGCATGTCGAACCCGACACCGTGATCCGTTATCGCGTAACTATTCTCCGTTTCTCCGGTCAGGCCACTGACCTGGATCAAGGTCTCCGCGTCCGCCGGCGAAAACTTGATGGCATTCGACAGCAGGTTCCGCATGACCGTATTTATCATGTCGCAGTCCCCCCAACTCGGCGGAAGTGCGCCAATTTCGATACGCAGCCGGCGCACCGGGGTACCCTCTGGGGCACAGGCGGCGGCCTTGAGTTCAGTGAAAATCTCCGCTGCCAGCTTGGCGATGTCGACGTCGCCGTATGCCATCTTTCGCTTGCCCATGTCGATGAAGCGCAGGATATCGTCGATCAGCCGCGCCATGCGCCGGCCGTTGTCGCACACCGCATTGAGCAGGCGCCTGCCCTCGTCGTCCAGCCCCGTGCCGTGTTCCTCCACCAGTATCGTCGAATAGCCGTCGATCGCCCGCAAAGGCGTGCGCAAGTCGTGGGACATCGAATAGGAAAACTCCTCTAATTCCTTGTTGGCGGCTTCCAACTGTGCCGTGCGGTCGGCGACGCGTCGTTCGAGGTCGGCGTTGAGCTTGTGGATTTCCTCTTCCGCCCGCTTGCGTTCGGTGATGTCGCGGTTGCTGGCGCGGCGACCCATGAACTGGCCATCGCGCCCGAACACCGACCGGCAGCCATGGGCAATCCAGAGTACCTCGCCATCCCGCCGCACGATGCGGAAGTCCGTTCCCCCTTCATCTTCATGCGCGGCATCGCGGCGATGGGCGGCCATCAGGTAACGGTCGTCGGGATGGATAATGGTGTACAGCAAATCCGGGTTGGCCAGGAATTCGGCCTGCGCATAACCCGTCACCCGCTCGCATGATGGGGACATGAAGAGGATTTCATGGGCTGGACCCTCCCAGTATTCCCAATCGTAAGTGTAGTCGGCCACGGTGTGGAACTTTTCCTCCTCGCGCACCAATTCCAGCGTGGCGGCCAACTGACGCCGCCAGCCGCGGTAGATCAGCCACGACGATATCAGCGTGGTCAGGCAGAACAGCAGCGCCAGCGCCAAGGTCATGGCGGCCTGCTCCCGCCAGCGCGCCATATATTCGTTGGTGGCCCTGCCGACGACGACGTAGAGGGGTCGATCGGGAACCCTGCGGGCGGCGAACTTCCGCTCGACGCCGTCGATCGTGCGATCAGTGGTGTAGGTTCCGGCGTCACTACCCGCCTGGATCAGTTCCCGCAACTCGGGTACGACGAGTTTTTCCCCTATGACCTTGTCAATGTCGGGGGACATCGGATAGACGGCGAAGATTCTCAGTTCCGCATCGCGCAGGGATACCGATCCACGCTTGCCGACATCGATGGCGGAAAATGTTTTCGCCAGATACTCCAGCGACACATTGACATAGACCACGCCGCCGAATGAACCATCCGGCAGATGGATGGCCCGTGACATTGGAACCGCCCACCTTTTGTCGAGGCGCGTAAACACCGGCTTGGCGATCACCAGCCCGGCCTTGGGGTTGTCGCGCTGGCGGAAGAAATACTCCCTGTCAGAATTGTTTTGGCGAGCCGCCGGATTCACGCCGAGGCCATAGGCGACGATGCCATTCGCATCGGTCGTGCGCAGGCTGAAAATCTCCGGCAGGCGTCCCTGCTGGCGGGCCAGGAAGGCATTCAGCGCCTGTCTGTCGATGCCGCCGACGGCGAGCTGGCGTTCAACTTCATCGGCGGCCGATAGCAGCGCCACATCGATTTTGTCGATGTCCCCGGCGATGTCCAGCGCCAGCAATTGGGAGAGGTTCCGTGCCGTAACTTCGGCTCGCTCCTCGAATTCATCGTGACTTTGGTTAAGCGTAAACGCCACCAGGCCGAGGACGAAGAGGTTGATCAGCGCGATACTCCACAGCAGCCGGCTGACGAACGAGGCGGAATCCGCCGTCGAAGCAGAGGAATGGGAGACGTCGTCGCTGAACATTTATGATTCGCCTTCAGTTACGGTCATGCGGTCAGGCGACCCGTTTCGCGGCACGGTGAAATACACCGGCGGACGCATCAGGCCACCAGCTCGATTTCGGGCAGTTGCATGCCGTTGGTGCGCACGACCTTCAGGCAAGCGGCCACTACCGCCGGATCGTAGAGCCGGCCGCTGCCTTGCTCGATCTCCGCCAACGCGGCCGCTATGCCTAGGCTGGCCCGATAAGGGCGGTGCGAGGACATGGCCTCCACCACGTCGGCCACGGCGATGATGTGCGCCTCAAGGCATATCTGCCCGCCCGTGAGACCGTGCGGATAGCCGCTGCCATCGAGGCGCTCATGGTGCTGCACCACCATGTCCGCCACCGGCCAAGGGAAGTCGATGCCGCGAAGAATGTCATAGCCGGTCTCGGAATGCTGGCGGATGAGTTGATATTCGATGACGCTCAGCCGCGAGGGCTTGGTCAGGATTTCCGAGGGAACGGCAATCTTGCCGATGTCGTGAATCATGCCGCCGAAACTCAATCCTTCGACCAGGCGTGGGTCGAGGCCCATTTCGCGGCCGATCGCCTGCGCCAGGGCCGTTACCCGCTGCTGGTGGCCGGACGTGTAGGGGTCGCGCATCTCCAGGGTGCGCGCCATCACCACCACCGTGTTTCTCATCGCATGGCTGTAGCGGCCAAGGTAGCGGTCGCGGTCGGCGGCGGTGCGCAAGGCGGCGATGCCGTAAGAGAGATCGGCCGCCAGTTCCTCCATCAGCCCGATCTCCGCATCGTCGAATGCCTCGGGCCGGGTCGAAAAGATCGACAGGACGCCCAGGAGCTCGTCGTCCTGCAACAACGGCAGTGCCAGTTTGGCGCCGACGCCGACCGCATCCAACTGGTCGAAACCGCCTTCATTCGCTCCGTGCAGGCGATTATACGAAGCGCTGCGGCGCTCCCGCAGGGCCTTTGAGATCAGGCAATAGGGAGCATGCTCCGGCGTGTGCTCCAAAACGGCATGGGCCTGAAACGCCGCCTCGTCGCCGAAATGGGCGACGGCTCGAATCCCTCCGTCGTGCGCCGCGTCGGGGTAGGTGACCCAGGCCAGCAGATAGCCGCCGCGCTCGATGATGTCGCGGCAGATGGCGTGCAGCAGATCGTCTTCGCTGCGGGCGCGCACCAGGCTCTCGTTGCAGGCGCTGATGGTGCGCAGGACGCGGTTGAGGCTTCGCACCTGGGTTTCCCGCTCCACCCGTTCGGAGACATCGTCATAGACGGCGACCACCTCGCCGCTGGCCAATCGATAGACGTGGTTTTCGCGCCATCCGGCGACGCGCTCGTCCTGGTAATAGCTTGGAGGAAAATGCTCCGCCACGCCGTTACTGCTCACGCGTTGCAACACCTGTAGCAGGCCGAAGGCGCGCACACCGGGAAACACGGCCTCCAGGTCACTGCCGATAACATCCTCGCGGCGCACCCGATCGATGTTTTCCACGGCCCGATTGATGGCCGTGATGGTGAATTTCTCGCCCGTTGCATTCGGCTTGAAGACAACCACACCGCTCCTCATGGTCTCGATCAGTTCCTGATAACGCTCCTCGGCTTCGCGCTGCCGGGCGCGCAAGGACTTTTCCTGCAAGGCGCGTTGCACCGCCGCGGGCAGGCGCGCCAGGCGATCCTTGAGGATATAGTCGGTGGCGCCCTGCTTGATGCTGTCCACCGCCAACTCCTCGCCCATGGCGCCGGAAATGAAGAGATAGGGCGTTTCCGGCGCCTTCGCGCGCGCGATGGCCAACGCCTCCAGGCCATTGAAGCCTGGCAGATGGTAATCCGCCAGGATCAGGTCCGGTTTGAATTCGTCCACAGCGGTGCTGAAAGCCGCCAGGGTGTCCACTCGCAGCGCGGTGAAATCTATCCTGCCCTTGCGCAATACCCGCTCATTCAGCTCCGCATCGGCGGGGGAATCCTCCAGCATCAGCAGGCGCAGCGGTTCACTCATGCCGGCGACTCCTGGCTATTTCTCGCCAGCGGCAAGCTGAACCGGAAAGTCGCGCCCCCGCCGGGTTGCCCTTCCGCCCAGGTCCGGCCGCCGTGCCGGCTGATGACCCGGCGGACATTGGCCAGGCCGATCCCGGTCCCTTCAAATTCATCCTCACGGTGCAAGCGCTGGAAAACCCCGAAAAGCTTGTCGACATGCTGCATGTCGAAGCCCACGCCGTTGTCGCGCACGAATATGACGGTCTCACTTTCAGATCCCGGCTCACTGCCGATCTCGATTTCCGCTTGCGCCCGCGGCTGAGTGAACTTCAAGGCGTTCGAAACCAGATTGACCAGCACCACCCGCAGCATGGCGCGATCCCCGGTGACATTGGGCAGCACCGCGATGCGCCAGTCAATGACCCTGTCGTGGGTCTCCGGTTCGAGTTCGCGGATCACCTCCTGGACCAGGGCGGTCAGATCGACTTGGGTCCTGGCCATCTCGGCGCGCCCCATCCGCGAGAAGGACAGCAGGTCGTCGATCAACGTCCCCATGCGCCTGGCCGCCTTGGTGATGGTGGCCATATAACGCCGACTTTCCGCATCGAGTGTCGGCGCAGCCCTCTCCTGCAGCAGATCGACAAATCCGTCGATGTGGCGCAGCGGCGCGCGCAAGTCGTGCGACACGGAGAAGGCGAAAGCTTCCAGTTCCTTGTTCGCCGCTTCCAGTTCGGCGGTGCGCTCGGTGACACGCCGTTCAAGTTCCGCATTGAGCTTTCGGACTTCTTGCTCCGCCTGCTTGCGCTCGGAAATGTCGGTCCAGATGGTGAGTGCGCTCACTACCTTGTCTTCCGCATCGAACTCGGGCATGACGCGCACATACCAGCATATCGGTCTTCCATCCTTGGTCCAGGACAAATCGATCTTGTCGATAGTGCCGGACGCCATCGCCGCCATGAGCCTTGCCGTGAAGTTGGCCGCCATCGGCGCCAGTTCGGTCGAGAGTTGTACCGGCGTCTTGCCGAGTACCTCCTGTGCCGAGAGGTGATTGACCCGCTCGAACTCCGGGTTGACGAAAATGCGCCGGCCATCCCTGTCGTAGCGCACGATGACATCGGGGGAATTTTCCACGAGGTTGCGGAATTGCCTCTCGCTTTCGCGCAAGCGCTCCCGCTCGTCGAGCAACTGCGTTTCCTTGGACAACAACTTTGTCGAGGCTTCGTTCAGGGATGTTACCAAGTCGGCGATTTCAAGTGCCCGGCTACTGATTGAAATCTGCGCACCCTTGTGTTCGTCGAGCTGCTTGGAAAAAACCGAGAGCTTGCCTATCGATTGCACGAAAGGGCGCAGAACCAGGATGATCAGCAACGCATTGCAGACAACCCAAATCAGGGTCAGGACAAGAGTACTCCTCCAGGTCCTGTCCTGCGCCTCCCGGATTGCCGCCAGGCTGAAGTCGGCCCTGAGCCAGCCCAGCAGGCTGCCCGCCTCGACAGGCTGCCAGATCACCAGCAGGTCGTCTTCGCTGAAGATCACAGCGGATCGCGATGACGGAGGGTCGATCCGGGCGATGCCCGTCCTTGCCCGCGGCTGTCCGTCCGGGCCGCGTTTGACATCCGAAATCAAGGCGCCGTCCGGCTCGCAGACCTGGAGCCGGCTGATGTCGGGCAACTCCGCCGATCTGAGGAGAAAGGACTCCAGCTCGGCATAGTCCTGGACCACCAGGCGGCGGGCGACGCTTTCGGCAAAATTCCTGGCCATGACCCCCGAATTCAAGCGCATGCTTGCCAGCAGGCTGGCAGCCTGATCCCTGGCGCTGATCCAGCCATAAGCCACGCCGGTCGCCAGCAACACGCAGGAGACGACCAGGACGATACGGCTGTTCAGCCGACGTGGCGCAAACCGCATATTACTGTCCCCAGTTGGTGAGGCCCTTGATGTCTACTTCTTCCAGAACCCGGTAGTCTCTCGGGTAATCAGCCACGACCGGCGCCGCCATTCCGAGCGTTTTGACGAGCTCAGCGCCCTCCGTGCTCCCCGCGATGGCCAAGGTCGCCCTCGTCACCGCCGCCTGTACGCCACGCGGCACGCGCGGATGGGCGCTGAGCGGATGCGGCGCTATCTCCGGCGTCGCCACGATCTGGCGAAGCTGGCTGCGGGTTTCCTCGGATTCCCGCGCCATATCTGGCAGGAACACCGACCCGGCGTCGGTCTTGCCCAGCAGTACGTTGATGATGACGTTCCGCGTCGAGCCCGCATATTGCTTTTCGAAGGACAGCGTGCCCGGTTGTAGTGCCAGCAGGTGCTGCATATAGACGCTGCAAAGATTCTTGTTGCCGACAAAGGATATTTTCTTGCCGCTCAGGTCGGCGACGGTCTTGATCTGGGAATCCTTGCGCACGAAGAGTCCGATGGCGACCAGATTGCGACCCCGCACCAAAGGAATATAGCCGTTCGAGGCATACGCCACGGCGAACTGAATCGGCGAGGAGAATATGAAGTCGGGTGTGCCGCTCCAGATATCCCGTTCGAATTCGGCCATGGTTTCGTAATGCTTGAGTCGAAATTCGAGTCCGGTTTCCTTGGCGAGACGATCCACGAAGGGTGTCCACAGCGCGTGCATGGTCACCGGCGGAGCGGCGGGAATGACGCCAAGGGTATAGACCTTCCCGTCCGCGGCGGAGGCCGGCCAGCTTGCGCCCAAGGCTACCATTGCCAGCGTAGCCAACATCTTACGACGAAGGGAAATCACGAGATTGTTCAACATTTTGCGATCCTTTCTGGGTATGCTTCAGCCTAGCAGGTGGAAGTTTGGAAGCAATCCTGAGCCGGGAGTACTATTGAATACCGGGATTCAGGTAATCGTGATGCGACGCGGCCTATGTATCTTCATTCACCACAGGCAGGGTGAAGATAAAGGCAGCGCCCTGATTCTTTCCCGAAGACTCGACCCAGATGCGTCCGCCGTGATGCTCCGCAATCTTGCGGCACAGCGCCAGGCCGATGCCTGTCCCTTCATAGTCGACTCGCGACTGTAGTCGCTGGAACACCTGGAACAACCGGCCGGCCTGGTCGGGGAGTACGCCGATACCGTTGTCGGCAACGCTCACGCGCCACTGCCTGCCGTCGATCCCGCTGGTGATGGTAATTCGTGGCGTGCGCCCGGCCACGCGGAACTTGAGGGCGTTGCCGATCAGGTTTTGAAGCAGCCGCAACATTTCATCCGGGCTGGCAACTATTTCCGGCCAGACGCCTTCAACGCGGACATCGGCCTGCGCCTCGGCAGTCGCCGGCTCCAGGAAGCGCAATACATCGTCGAGCACAGCGCGGCTCGCGACCCTTGCCGGCGGTTCGCCCAGGCGCCCTATCCGCGAGTATTCGAGCAGTCCCAGCAGCATGGCGTCAAGACGCTGGGCGCCGTCGATGGCGAAATGGAGATATTCGCGCTGCTCGCCGTCGAGCCGATCGGCCAGGCTCTTCTCGAGCAGTTGCAGGTAACTCGAAATCATCCGCAATGGCTGGCGCATGTCGTGCGAAATGCTGTAGCTGTATTGTTCCAGTTCGGCGTTGGAACGCAGGATGTCCGCTTCGGCCTGCTTGCGGCGACGCCGCTCTTCGACATCGAGCAGCGCGCGATTGACCGCCGGCACCAGCTTGTTGAGGTGCCCTTTCAGCACATAATCCGCCGCTCCCTGGCGCAATGTGTCGATCGCCAGTTCCTCGCCCATGGCGCCGGAAACGAAAATGAAGGGCACTTCCGGCGCCCGCTCCACCGCGATAGTCAAGGCCTCCAGCCCGTCGAAGGCCGGCAGCCGGTAATCTGCCAGGACGAGGTCGGGGCGAAACTCGTCCAGCGCCGCGACAAAGGCATCGCGGCTGTCCACCCGCCGCGACAAAAAAACCAGCCCCGCCCGGCGCAACGCGTGTTCCGTAAGTTCCGCGTCTGCCGCCTCGTCCTCCAGCAGGAGTAGCCGCAATTCCTTAGGCATGCGCGCTCACCCGGGCGACGACTGGTTCGCGTAAGCCCTTGCCGTTCATTTCACGTCCTCCGGTGCGGCAAGGCGAAATGGAAGTTCGCGCCTTTTCCCACCTCGCCCTCCGCCCATACCCTGCCGCCGTGGCGCTCGACGATACGCCTGACAACGGCCAAACCCATGCCGGTGCCTTCAAACTGGCCCGGCGGATGCACATGTTCGAATACCTTGAACAACTTGTCCGCATAGCGCATGTCGAAGCCGGCACCGTGATCCGTGATTGCGTAACTATTCTCCGTTTCTCCGGCCGTGCCACTGACCTGGATCAAGGCCTCCGCATCGGTCGGCGAAAACTTGATGGCGTTGGACAACAGGTTCCGCATTAGTTTATGGATCATGTCGCGATCACCCCAAGCCAGCGGAAGCGTGCCGATTTCGAGACGCAGGCGGCGCGCGGGAGTACCCTCTGGGGCACACGTACCCTCTGGGGCACAGGTCGTGGCCCGTAGTTCGGCGAAAATCTCCGAGGCCAGTCTGGCGATGTCAACGACGCCATATTCCATTTGCCGCCGGCCCATGCCGATGAAGCGCAGGATGTCGTCGATCAGCCGCGCCATGCGCCGACCGTTGTCGCACACCGCCTTGAGCAGGCGTTTGCCCTCGTCGTCCAACCCCGCACCGTGTTCCTCCAGCAGCATCTTCGAGTAGCCGTCGATCGCCCGCAAGGGTGCGCGCAGATCGTGTGACATCGAATAGGAGAACTCCTCCAGTTCCTTGTTGGCGGCTTCGAGTTCCTGCGTTCGCTGTGCCAGGCCACGGTTGGCTTCCTCAAGTCGCCGCTCCGTCTCCAACTGGCGCAGGCGGTCGAGGCCGTTGGCCGCCAGTATCTGGGCGAACTGGGCATAGACGCCGGTGATGGCTTCCACCCGCTCCTGGGCGATGACGGGAACCCGTGCCACGGCCTCGAGGTAAGGCGCTTCATCGAAACCGAATTCCCTGGCCTGTCGGCGGAAAAATTCCAGGTCGGGCGGCGTGACGAAAAACTGACCGGTGAAGATGTTGGCGACATGATGGCCGGCGACGATGACCGGCGAGGCTGTATCGACCAGGCCGTTGAGGCAGCGATAGGCGGCAAAATGCTCCCCGTGGGTCATGCTGAACGCCAGCGAGGTGTCGCTTTCCACGCAGCGCCGGCAGGTTTCCGGATTGACGCGGTGATACCGGGTGCACAAATCCTGCCATCCCGAATGCGTTATCACGACGCCGTCCAGGTCGATGATCGCATTGGCGAGGCCGATGACCTTCTGGAAGCTGTCCATCAACGCCTGCAAGCTGGCCACATCGACCAGGTCCACAAACCTCACGGCGGCCACGGCATCCCCGCCGGGGTCCTTGCCGATACCGGGGTGAACGCTGGTGGAATCAGGCATGGCCGTTACCCCGAGGCAACGAGAACTTGAACACCGCCCCCTCTCCCACTTTTCCCTCCGCCCAGATCCTGCCGCCATGCCTGTCGATGACCCGACGGACATTCGCCAGGCCGATCCCCGTGCCTTCGAATTCTTTCTCCCGGTGCAAGCGTTGGAAGACACCGAAAAGCTTGTCGGCATACTGCATGTCGATCACTTTCAGTTCCAGGCTCACAGCCGATTTCGATTTCCGCATGCGTCCGCGGCACGGTGAATTTCAAGGCATTCGAAATCAGGTTGACCAACGCCACGCGCAACATGGCGCGATCACCGCTGACCACCGGAAGCGCCGCGATGCGCCATTCGACGGCTCGGCCCCTGGTTTCCGGCTCAAGTTCCCGAACCACTTCCTCGATCAAGGCGGTCAGATCGACCCGAGTCCTGGCCATCTCGGCACGCCCCATCCGCGAGAAGGAGAGGAGGTCATCGATCAATGCGGCCATGCGCAAGGCCGCGTCTGAAATGACTGTCGTGTAACGCCGGCTCTCCTCATCGAGCACCGGGCCGATTCTCTCCTTGAGCAGCTCGAGAAACCCGTCGATGTGGCGCAGCGGAGCGCGCAGGTCGTGCGAGACCGAGTAGGAAAAGGCTTCAAGTTCCTTGTTCGCCGCTTCCAATTGGGCGGTGCGGTCGGCGACCCGCTGTTCGAGTTCCGCATTGAGCGTGCGGATTTCTTCTTCCGCGCGCTTGCGCTCGGTAATGTCGCGGCCGATGGCGAGTACGCCGGTCACTTCGCCATGCTCATCCCGCTCGGCGACGATGCGTATTTGATGAACAATCGGTTCCTTGCTCGAGACGGGCACGATAAGTTCAACTTCTCCGTTTTCGCCGCTGGCAAGGGCGGCGTCCACGGCTTGTGCGTAGGCTTCATAACTCCCGTCGGGATAGAGTTCGCGGATGCGCGCGCCGAGCATCCGCGCGGCGTCGGCACCCAGGGTTTCTTCGAGCACCGGGTTGACGTAAACGGTCCGCCCTTCCCGATCGTAACGGACGATGTTGTCCGGCAGATTTTCCGCCAGCGTGCGGAATTCATGTTCGCGAGCGCGCAACTCGGCGGTACGCTCCCGGACCGTCTCCTCCAGGCTGTCCTGAGACCTGAGGAGGGCTTGTTCAGTCAACTTCAAGTCCCTGAAGATGAGATCGAAGGGAGTATTGAGACCAATCACGATGATCGCCAGGTACATGAAGTAGAACTCGGCCAGCTTGAGCAGGTGCCCGATCATATGCATCCGGTCCTGCATGGTCGACAACAGCGTAAACATGAGCTCCGACGCGATGGTGAGCACCAACGAGAGCGCAATCAGCCTGAATACCCTGGAATCGAACCTGGACCTCTGGCGATAGAAGAGGACCAGCGCAACAAGAAGTGAGCCCGCTATCACGTACTCGCTAACAATCTTGAACGGAGTCAGGCCGGTCCCGACGATGAAGCAGTCGGGGAAGTGACCCGAAAACACCGCGGCAAGAAGCGAAGCGGTGGTTGCAATATACGCCGCCCAAAGAATACGGTCTCCGACTCGGCGCAGGATGAAGAAGGAAGCACCCAGGAGGGTCGCCGCCTGCAAATAGCGCGCCGCTACCCAGAGTTGCATAGTCAGTTGGCGACCATAGCCGGCAAAGAGGTTCATGTCCTCGTAGGCGAAGGTGTGAAGCAAATCGACGAACCCGCAAAAGAGATACCCGACTCCGATGACCTTGAGGTAGTCGTTCGGCAGATACCTCCGGCCATTCCAGGCGATCGCGAAAATCCCGAAAGCAACCGTGACGCTGAACGCCTCGGCGAGGCTGTGAAACAGCATGTAGCTGACCTGAGCCGAGAAATAGAGACCCGCCAGCACAGCCGTTGGGGCAAGCGCGCCCAAAGAACTGTGCCCCTTGACGGGCTTCTCGCGCACGCTTGCGTCGGTGTCCGGAATATTCATTGAGCTTCCCCGGCCACTTCATTACCGGATGATTGCGGCACCGAGAAGTAGAAGGTCGCGCCGCCATCCACCTCACCTTTCGCCCAGGTCCTGCCGCCATGCCGGCTGATGACCCGGCGGACGTTGGCCAGACCGATTCCCGTCCCTTCGAACTCGTCCTCCCGGTGCAAGCGCTGGAAGACGCCGAACAGCTTGTCGGCATAGCGCATGTCGAAACCCACGCCGTTGTCGCGCACGAATATGACGGTCTCATTATCCTGTCCCGCCTCGCAGGCAATTTCGATTTCCACCCGCTCCCGCGGCTGGGTGAATTTCAAGGCATTCGAGACCAGGTTGACCAACACCACTCGCAGCATGGAGCGATCTCCGGTGACTTTTGGTAGCGCTTCGATGCGCCAGTCAATGACTCTGTCCTGGACCTCCGCGTCGAAGTCGCGAATCACCTCCTGCACCAGGACGGTCAGATCGACTTGAGCTCTGGCCATCTCGGCACGCCCCATCCGCGAGAAGGACAACAGGTCGTCGATGAGCACCGCCATGCGCCGGGCTGCCTTGGTAATGGTGGCCATATAACGACGGCTCTCTTCATCGAGTGCCGTCGCCATCCTCTCCCGGAGCAGGTCGACAAACCCGTCGATATGGCGCAGCGGGGCGCGCAAGTCGTGCGAGACGGAATAGGCAAAGGCCTCGAGTTCCTTGTTGGCTGCTTCCAGTTCGGTGGTTCGCTCGTCGACGCGCCGTTCGAGTTCCTGGTTGAGTTTGAGGACTTCCTCTTCGACCCGCTTGCGCTCGGTGATATCCGCGATCAGGCCGTCGTAGGCAATCAATCGTCTCTGCGGGTCATAGCGCGGCACGCAGGTATTCCGCACCCAACGCCAGGTTCCGTCGCGATGCAGGATGCGATGTTCGAGCGGCGCCACCGCGTTCCCGGCGAGGATACTGCTGGCTTGCGCCATCACTGCGGCCCGGTCAGCCTCGTGGATCATGCGATACCAGAGGCCCGTGTCCGCTGCAAATTCTTCCGGCGTGTAGCCCATCACCGCCAGGCAACCCGGACCATGGAGCGTGTCGACAGGACGAGCATCCTCCACTCGCACCGTGTAGATATAGTCCGTGACCGAATCGAGCAGTTGCTTGTAACGTTTATCGCCTTCGCGCAGCGCCGCCTCGGCCCGTTTGCGCTCGGTGATGTTCTGCGCGGTGCCGCGCAGTCCCCATATCTTGCCGCCGGCGTCGCGCTTCGCTTCGCCGCGCGCGACTATCCATTGCGTGCCGGGAGTCGGCCGCGCCAGCTCCAGGTCGACCTCATAGGGTTCGCCGGTGTCCATGGTTCCCTGCACCGCGGCGTCGAGCCGTTCGGCGCTCTCGGGCGTGTAGGCGTTCTTGTGTTCTTCGTAGTTGGGCGGCGGCTGTTGCGGGTCGAAGCCGTAGATTCGATAGTACTCGTCCGACCACCAGATCCTGTCGTTCGCGGCATCCCAGTCCCAACTGCCGATCTGCGCCAGGCGCTGCGATTCGGTGAGTTGCGCCTCTCGCTGGCGCAACGCGTTTTCCATCTGCTTGCGCGCCGTGATGTCGCGCGAGACGGTCATCGCGCCAACGACCCGGCCTTCGCGGTCATGCTCCGGAAAGGCAAAAATGTTGTACCAGTGAACGATCTTGTCCGCCTTGGGCCATTCGACGTCAACCGCCTCGGCAAAGCCACTGTCGAGCACCCGGCGCAGCATGTCTTGGAGAATCGCCGCGCTGGCGGCGGGCAGCGGCGAGAGTTGCAGGGGGGAGGAGGCCAGCAATTCCTGCTCCGGTATCCCGGCCACCTCTAGGTAGATCGAATTGACATAGGTGCGCCGGCAATCGCTGTCATAGCGGGCGATGATGTCCGGCGAGTTCTCGATCAGGGCGCGCGACACTTGCTGGGCTTCGTCGCGTGCGGCCTCGGCCCGCCGGCGCTCGATGCTGCTACGCAAGGCAAGAATGCCGAAAGTCAGATCGCCCGACAGTTCGTCGAGCAGGCGTTTTTCTTCCGCCGTGAAGGCATTGGGCTCATGCGAATAGATGTTGAGAACACCGAAGGTGCGTGCGTTTTCGTCCTTGAGCGGCAGGGCGATGCTTGAGCGATAGCCTCGCTCCAAGGCGCTGTCCCGCCACGGCGCGGCGCCGGGGTCGCTGGCAAAATCCTGGATGCAGGCGCTCTCTCCGCTGCGGATCGCGATTCCGCTCGGGCCGCGCCCGCGTTCCGTGTCAGCCCAGGTGAGCCTGGCCTCCGCGAGATAGCCGGTCTCGGCCCCGGCCCAGGCCTTCGGCCATATGCTTTTGGCATCATCGTTCCCGGCATATCCGACCCAGGCCATGCGGTAGCCGGCCTCGTCGCAAACGATGCGGCAGATGCTGTCGAGCAGATCCTGCTCGTCCTCGGCTCGCATCAGAACCTGGTTGCAACTGCTGATTGCCCGGAGTTCCCGATTCAGTCGATGCAGCGCTTCCTCGGCCAGCTTGCGCTCGGTGATGTCATGCACCGTACCGACTGAACGCAACGGCTTGCGATCCTCTCCGTAATACGTTTCGCAAATCTCGTTGACGTATTTGATCCGCCCGTCCGGCATCTGTAGGCGGTGCACGATGTCGTAAGGGACTTTATTCATTACCGAGTCGGTGTAGGTCTGGTTCACCGTCTCGCGATCCTCGGGATGAATCGCATTCAGGAAAGCCTCGTAGGATGCGCCGAATTTCTCCGCGTCGATTTCAAAGATGCGATAGATCTCGTCCGACCAGGTCAGCACATTGTTTGCCAGGTCCAGTTCCCAGTTGCCCAGTTGCGCAATGCGCTGCGCCTCGGCCAGTCCATGCTCGCTGCGCCGCAATTGTTCCTCCGCGCGCTTGCGCTCGGTGATGTCCACAAAGGAAACGATAACCTGCGCTATTCCACCCGCATCGTCGTATTCCGGCTCGGCATTGATCAACACCCAGGCGACATCGTCCCGGTCTGGCCGCTTGATTCCTGCCACGTGGCCCTTGAGCGGTTGTCGCGTCGAGAGCACCCGGCTTGCCGGATATTCGGCTGTCGGCAACACGGAACCGTCCTGTCTCAGGAAATGCCATGCCGGATCGATCAATGCCTTGCCGAACAACTGGTCCGCCGACAGACCGAGCAGTTCCTGCGCCAAAGGATTGCTGTCCAGGACGCCGCCCCCGCCGTCATGGAGCACGATGCCGGCCTGGACCTTGCGGATCAGCGAGCGGTACCTGTTTTCGCTGGCGCTCAGCTCCGCATCCCGCTCCGCCATGGCATCCAGCATGGTGTTGAACTCATGTGCCAGGACGGCCGCCTCGTCGCTGCCGCTGTCGACGTCCCATGAACCAGGCGATGATCGAGCCGATGAGTATGGCTCCCACCGCGTAGGCAACTCCGCCCCGGGTAATCTCCGCAAGCTTCTGGCCGGCGGACCTCTGCCCGATGCCGACGCGTGCCCAGCCCACATGACGGCCTCCAACCATGGCGGGAGTCGCAACATCCACCAGCGCCGGTGCGCTCAAGAGTATCGTCTGGCGCACCTCGCGAGGCAGGTCGAGCAGGTATTGTCCCTGTCTGGATTTGTCGATGTCTGCCAACACATGTCCCTCTCGGTCGGCGAGAATGGCGAACAGCATCTCCGGGTGGCGGCGTTGGGCCTCCAACAGTTCCTGCAAACCCGAGACGTCGTCCGCGGCGATCCATCCGGCGGCGGAGGTGGCCAGAGCCTGGGACAGCGCGGTGGCCTCCTCGATCTGGCGGTCCAGCAGCATGTCGCGCTGACGTACGGTCAGATCGCCGACGAACAGTGCCATCATCACCGCGTGCACCATCGCCACGCTGAAGATAAGCCGTCTGCGCAGCGTGCCAAGGAAGAACCGTGATGGCGTCCGCCACATCATCGCAGCTCCACCGGACGAACCTCCTTTTCGAAGCGCGCCACGTAGCGGCGCACCACGTCGTAGTCCTGGTCCGAAGCGGGAAGGAAGCGGACCGTTTCCATGCCTGCCAGGATCGATTTTCCGACCACGGTATCGTCTAGGCCGAGCAGAAGTGCACGGACTTGCTCCGCCACTTGAGCCGGCACATCGTCGCGCACCATGACGGAGTTGTTGATGAGCGGCTCGGTTTCCCAGATCACCTTCAGTTCCGCCGCTTCCCGCGCATGCTCTTTTTGGAATGCCCGCCATGGCGTCGGCCACGTCACCCCTGCCGCGGTCAGTTTCAGATAGGCGTTCATGATCGACGACTCCTGGGAGCCGACGTAGCGATTTTCGATATCGATATTGACGTTGATGCCGTGGCTATGCAGGAAGTACTGGGGCATGATGCAAGCTGCCAGGGCCGTCGAGGACGGATAGCTGACCGACTTCCCCTTCAGGTCGATGGGGTGTTTCAGCTCGCTGTCCTTGCGCACCACGAATATTCCCGTGAAATCGCGCGGCTCTCCGGCCATGGCGATGACCCGGTAGCCGACCTTGATTGCCTGTAGCGTCTGCCAAGGATTGGGAAGAATGAACTCGGGCTTCTTCGCCCGATATTTTTCCTCGAAGTTGGCGTAGTCCCGCGATGCTTCCAGGGTCAGGCGCGCACCTTGCAGCCGGCCGTTCAGGTGATCGATGAGCGGCTGATACGCCTGTATGAGCTTGGCGGGATTATGCAGCGGGTGAACCGCAAGGCGAAAGACAGGCGCCGCCGACGACTGTGGTTTCGCTCCGAATTGCGGAGCCTGGCTTTCGGGTTCCCGGCTACAGCCGGAGAAGACGCCGAGTAGCAACGCCAAGGCGGCGATAACCAGTCCATATCTGCTCGTCGACGGCCGGTGCTCAGCCATGATCGCGATGCGTTTCGGCGATCGCCGCAAAGGCGGAGAAGTTGGACAGGAAGGCCTCCGTCACGTCCGGATCGAACTGACGGCCCCGCTCCGCGGCGATGATCGCCACGGCATCCTCCAGGGGTATCGGTGGCTTATACACCCGCGGCGAGATAATGGCATCGAAGACATCCGCCAGTGCCATGATCCGGGCCGAGACAGGAATGGCGTCTCCGGCCAGGCCGTCGGGATAGCCGCTGCCGTCCCAGCGCTCGTGATGCCAGTGGGCAATCTCCTTGGCCAGCGACAGGAATTCCACCGGCCTCTCGATGTCCCGCTCGGCCAGGTCGATGGCATCGCTGCCCAGCCTGGCGTGGGTCTTCATGATTACCCACTCCTCCGGCGCAAGCGGCCCTGGCTTCAAGAGAATATTATCGGGAACGCCGACTTTGCCGATGTCGTGCAAGGGTGCGGAACGCACCAGCATTTCGAGATAGGGTTCGACCAGCGTGCCGGTAAAACGAGGATGGCCGGCCAGCAGGGTGGCGAGCAAACGTACATAATTCTGGGTCCGCAGAATGTGGTTGCCCGTCTCGGGGTCGCGAATCTCGGCGAGGTGGGCCAAGGCGCGGATGCTGACCGCCTGGATCTGCTCGTTTTCCCCCATGCGCCGCGCCACCTCGGCCTCCAGGACCGAGTTCTCGTTACGCAGCCAATCTTGCGCCTGCTTGACCAGCAACTGGCTGCGCACCCGGGCCAGGACCACGGCGGGCCTGACGGGTTTGGCGATATAGTCGGCGGCGCCGGTTTCGAGACCGCGCTCTTCGTCGCGGGCGTCGTCCAGCGCGGTGAGAAAGATGACGGGAATGTCCCGCGTAGCGGGCTGTTGACGCAGGCGTCTCAGGACTTCATAGCCGTCCATGCCCGGCATCATTACGTCCAGGAGGATGAGATCGGGACGCGGTTCCTGGGCGGCATGGCGCAGCGCCAGACGCCCCGAATTGGCAACCCTTACCCGATAGCCGGCATCCTGCAACAACTCGCCCAGCATGCTCAGGTTCTCCGGCATGTCGTCCACAATCAACAACAGCGAATTGCTTGGCAACGAAGCCAGGGAACTGGCGGCGGATATTTCGTTCATTCTTGATGTCTCCAGGACGACCTGGCCGAACGATCATCCGATCCGGCCAGTCACTATGATCTCACCGATCCTCCGAATTGCTCCATTGTTCCGTTCTCCGGAAACAACGCTTTACTTGAAGCGCCAGGTAAGGCCGGCGGTAATGATGTTAGTCACGGTGCTGGGCCGGGTGTTTTGGTTGTAGCGGAGAATCCCGACGGCGAAATCGAGATCCTTGTTGGGCGAATAGATGGCGCCGATCTCGAAGAACGTGTCGTGAGTCTTGCTGCCTCCGGCACGTTCGCTTTCGCTGCCCAGGTCCAGGACCAGCTTCCATTTTTCGTCGACATCCCAGACCGGCCCAATCGAAACGCGCAATACCGAGGAATCGGGGTTGAGCGTCTTGTTGCGGTATACCGTCCGCTCCGAGGCAAGGTTGGCGTGTACCGCGCCGAAGGGCGTTTCCTGGGTCAGGATCGCCGTCAGGCTGTAGGAAATGCGGCCGCTGCCAAGTCCAACCACTTCCTTCTCCTCGTCGATCGGCAACCCCAGCGCCGGCTTGAGCGCGAAGCTGGTCTTGCTGGCTTCGTTTTCATAGAAGCGCCATTTCAATCCCAGCGAAGGATTTCCGGTGCCGGCGGCGCCGTCGTCGCCGGGAATATTCGTATGGGTGCGGATATGGTTGGCCCCGACGAAGACATCCAGGGTCTCGCTCAGGCCGCGCGTATAGGTGAACGCCGTTACGCCCGTGGCATTGGTTAGACCGGCTTGTTCCGCCCGGTCTTTTTCGTAGGCGAACTCGAGCTGGTTTCCCTTTTCGCCCTGGGTGCCGGTGTCGTCTGTGATCATCGGCTGAAATGCCCAAGCGGCGGTGGACGACGCCGCCAGCAACAGTCCGGTCAACAGAGTAGTAGTTCGCATGTCGATATCCTTGGTTTGGAGTGAAGTGTTTAACCTGGAATAGCATCAATGGGTTTCGACCACCGCTTCCGCGCCAGCCTGCCCGCCGACCGAAGCCAGCGTCGCCATCTCGTCGACCGAGAGGACGCGCTGGATATCCAGCAGGATGACGAACTTGTTGTTGACCTTGCCCATGCCGGCGATGAAATCGGCCCGAATCTTCGCCCCGAAGGACGGCGGCGGTTCGATCTCCGAACCGGGAATCTCCAGCACTTCGGACACCGCATCGACCATGATGCCGAGATCCTGCTTGACGTCGTCCTGGCGCATCTCGACGATGACGATGCAGGTGCGCTTGCCGATCTCGCTCTGCTTGCCGCCGAAGCGCGACGCCAGATCGATCACAGGCACCACCCCTCCACGCAGATTGATGACGCCGCGGATGAAAGGCGGCATCATCGGAATCTCGGTGAGGTTGCCGTACTCGATGATCTCCTTGACGTTGAGTATGCCGACGCCGAACATCTCGCCGGAAAGCGCAAAGGTCAGGTACTGATGCGCCTCTCCCGCCGCCGCCAGATGGCGGGCGGCGGTCAGCGCCTGTTGCGTGCTGAGTTGCGTACCCTTTGGCGTACTTGGTAGGGTGGATTGGGTTTGAACTTGGGTTTCCATGATGGGCTCCCCGGCTCAGAAGCGTTCGAAATCTTGCTCGTTAGTGGCTGCCGTGGCTTTACCGGCCTTGGCCGCCGGACGCGCCGGCTTGCCGCGCGCCGCGCTGGTCTGTGCTCGCGCCGCGGGTCGCGAACCTTGTCCCTGTTCGATCTTGAAGAAGGACATCAGCGAGGTGAGCTGGGTCGACTGTCCGCCCATCTCCTCGGCAGTGGCCGCGAGTTCTTCCGAAGCCGAGGCATTCTGCTGCGTCGCCTGGTTCAACTGCCCCATCGCGCCATTGATCTGTCCCACCCCGGCACTCTGTTCCTGACTCGCCGCAGCGATCTCCTGCACCAGGTCGGAGGTCTTCTTGATCGACGGCACCATTTCGTCCAGCAGCTTGCCGGCCTTCTCGGCCATCCCGACGCTGCTGGTAGCGAGCTGGCCGATTTCCTGTGCGGCCACCTGGCTGCGTTCGGCGAGTTTCCGCACTTCGGCCGCCACCACCGCGAAACCCTTGCCGTGTTCGCCGGCGCGCGCCGCTTCGATGGCGGCATTCAGCGCCAGCAGGTTGGTCTGGTAAGCGATGTCGTCGATGATGCCGATCTTGCCGGCAATCTGCTTCATCGCCTCGACCGTTTGATTGACTGCGGCGCCGCCTTCGGTCGCTTCGGTGGCGGACTTGCTCGCCATGCCGTCGGTGACCTTGGCGTTCTCGGTGTTCTGGTTGATGCTGGCGGTCATCTGTTCGATGCTGGCCGTCGTCTCTTCGACCGAAGCGGCCTGCTCGGATGAGGATTGCGACAAGGACTGGGCGGTCTGAGAAACTTGGCCGGCCGCATTGTTCAGCGCTTCCGAAGCCGTGTTCACTTCGCCGATGATCTGGGCGAGCTTTTCGGCCATGCTCTTCATCGCCTGCTTGAGTTGCCCCGTCTCATCTGTCGAGTCCACATCGATCCTGACGGTCAAATCCCCTTCCGCCAGACTGTTCGCGGCGCTCACCGATTCGTTGATCGGATTCACGATGCTGCGGGTGATCCACCACGCGAACGCCACGCCGAGAACCGCCGCCACCAGCGCCATGCTCAGCACGAGGATCTTGGCGGAGGCCGCCAGGTCAGACGCGGCTTTGCCCTCTTCCCTGGCGATTTCTTCCTGATATTCGGCAAACACGTTGAGGGCATCAAGATAAGCCTTGTCGACCGCCTCGGACTCGGTAAACAGGAATTCCGTAGCCTTATCCGCGTTGTGCTGAGGGGATGAACTGTCAGCCAGCGCCATGAGCTTGTCGGTTGACTCGGTGAACTTGGCGCGGGTATCGAGTACCTTGGCGAGCAGTTCTTTGCCTTTTTCCCTTGTGACCAGTGGTTTCAGCTTGTCGAATATCTCAGCGCTTTCCTTGCGGGACTTGGCGATGATTTCCAGTTCCACCTTTTCGAGCCGCTTGTCGTTGGTCAGGATTAGGTTGCGGGCCGCCCGCTCCACCAGCCGGGCGTTGTCGACGAGATTGTTGGCCATCACGGTCTTGGGCATCTGCCCCTCGACGACATCCACTATGTCGGCGTTGAGTTCGCTGATGCGAAGAATGGAGACGGTGGAAATCACCGCCATCAGGATCAGTACCAGGCCGAAGCCCAGTCCCAGGCGCATACCGATTTTCAGATTGTTGAACATGCTCGTGCTCCCTTTCTGCGATGAATTGAATGCTGCGAAAATTGCCCCTAGTACCGCCAGGCCCAGTGCGATCCAGCCCAGAATTGCCCAGATGGAACTGCCTTCACTTTTCGTTTCCGTCTTACTGCCTGAACTCTTGTCTCCATGAGACGTCACGGAGCCTTTAGTGCCATCGGCACTATGGGAACTCCCACCCTGGCTCGCGCCGCCATGCCCGCCGTCGCCACCATGGCCGGCGCCGACACCGGGCGCGCCCGGAGCGCCGAGTGCGGCCAAGGCGACGGGAACCTTGTCGCCGGTGTCGTGCACGCTGTAGAGCGTTCGTGCGCCCAAGGCTTGCACCGGCCGCTCATTGTGGACAAACAGCGCGGCGAACTGGCGTATCTGTTCCGCTGAGGCTTCCTGCGGTTTCTTCAGCACGTACCACTTGACTCCCTCGCTGCACGGCGGCGTCGTCAGGGAACCGTTGTAGTGGTAATAGGACTTGTCCTTGGGCAGCATTTCGGCGATGCGCAGGCTGACCTCATTGATGGAACGTTCCGGTCCCGCCTCTTTGGGCATGGCTTTCCAGAACTGGCCAAGGAAGGGATTGGCCCGCCCCTCCTTGAAGAACAGGCCGATCACTGCCAGATGCCCCTCACCATCCTTGTGCACCAGATGCGCCTCCATCGCCAAATGCTTACCGTTGACGGTGTGCTCGCTCGGCGCGTGAAAATGGAACTGAGCCAGCCGGTAGGCCTTGCCTCCCAGGGAAGCGCCCCCTTCGGCGGCATAATTGATCTGGATGGTATGGCCGTTATTGACGATGCTGAGGCCGGTCTGCGGATAGTCGACGCCTATGCCCGGCAGGCTGGCCACCTTGCCCTCGGCGATATCGATCGGCGATTGCTCCTTGCCGCTGCCGCAAGCCTGATAGTCGGGTGACAGCTTGCCCCAGTTTTTCGGCCCTTCGTTGCCTTCATAGGTCCAGTGGACGCCATGGCTTGCCGGGCTGCCATGGGTGTCGGCAGCCTGAACATTCCAAATGCATGCCGGCAGCAGGAGTGCCAGCAGCAGTGACTTGCGCTTAATCCAATTCATGACGACTCTCCAATGTGGGTGAGGACGGCGATGTTTCATGCAGCCACGGTTTCAGCAATCATCGGTGGCGACGCATAACCGAGCGTGGGCGAAGCACTGCCGCTATCGCCGATCGTATTCAGGACCGCGAGGTCGTCCGAGGAGATGGCGCGCTCGATCTTGAGGATGATGACGAACTTGTTATTCACCTTGCCCATGCCGGCGATGAAATCGGCGCGGATCCTGGCGCCGAAGGAAGGCGGCGGCTCGATCTCGCTGGCCGGAATCTCCAGCACCTCGGACACAGCGTCGACGATGATGCCCAGTTCGCGCCGGTCGTCGTCGCCGGTCGCCAGTTCGACGATGACGATGCAGGTCCGCTTGCCGATCTCGCTTTGTTTGCGGCCGAAGCGGGCAGCCAGATCGATCACCGGCACCACCCGCCCGCGCAGGTTGATGACCCCGCGGATAAACGGCGGCATCATCGGAATCTCGGTGAGGGTGCCGTATTCGATGATCTCCTTGACGTTGAGTATGCCAACGCCAAACATCTCGCCGGATAGCGCAAAGGTCAGGTATTGATGCGCCTCTCCCGCCGCCTCCAGATGGCGGGCGGCG
>JAPLQT010000009.1 GCA_026399515.1 Pseudomonadota bacterium
GCGGCCGGCAACGCCACCGCGCTCACCGTCAATCCGGCGACGCTCACCTACGTCGCCGATCGGTTCAGCCGGACTTACGGTGCAGCGAATCCCGCGTTCAGCGGCAGCGTGACCGGCTTCATGCTCACCGACACCCTCGCCAATGCCACTACGGGTAAGCTGGCGTTCGGCTCTACGGCAACAGCAACAAGCAACGTCGGCGGCTACGCCATCGACGGCGCCGGCCTCGGCGCGAACAACGGCAACTACGTGTTTGCTCAAGCGCCGGGGAATTCCACTGCCTTGACCATCGACCCGACCACGCTGACGGTGTCCGCGGACGCGGCGAGCCGCCTGTATGGCGCGGCCAATCCGCTCTTCTCGGCGCGGTATTCCGGCTTCGTTAACGGCGACACGGCGGCAATCGTGTCGGGCCTGCAATGGGCGACGAACGCAACCGCCGCGACGCCGGTCGGCAACTACCCGATTTTTCCGGCGCTAGCCGCCGTCGCACCCAACTATGCAATCCGCTATGTCCCCGGCACGCTGAGCGTCACGCCGGCGCCGCTGACCATCACCGCGCCGGATGCCTCCCGGCATTACGGCGAACCCAACGTGTTCAGCGGCGCCGTGCAGTATGCCGGGCTGGTCAATGGTGATACCGTGGCGAGCATCTATTTGCCCGCGTTCGGTTCCCCGTCTCCGCAGGTGCAACTGGCTTCGCCCGCGACCGCGTCATCTCCGGTCGGCGCCTATCCGATCGTCCCGTCGGGCTTCAACCTGGAACCGCCATTCAACTACTCGATCACCTATGCGCCCGGCACGCTCAGCGTGACCCGCATCCCCTACACCATCACGGCGCCGGACTTGACGACGCTGGTCGGCGCCGTGCCGCCAACTGTCGCCGTTACCACGCCCGCGCTTCCGTCCTTCGGGCCGCAGTTCGCGGTATATGCCTCGTCGGCATTTATGCCCACGGGAAATTTCTTGAATGACGCTTCCACGCCGACGTATGTGCTTCTGTCGACCATCGTTCCGGCGGCGAACACTACGCTGGGGGACATCTATGCCCATTACGACATCCAGCTCGTTCCCGGCACCATCAAGACCACGCGGCCGCCGGTCGATCCCGTGGTGCTGAAACAGCAGCCGGTGACGAATGTCCTCGACAGCACGACGATCATCATAAACCCCAACCCTGCCGTTGTTGATACCCCGGGTACGATCAACCTCAACAATTCCGACTCGACGACGAACGTCATCGACAACGCCAAGCTCAAAGATGCGTTGAAGGCCCCGGACAGTAAGGACAGTAATGTCAAGGTCAAGTATGCGGTGATGGATAAATATACGCTGGGCACGGTCGTCAATGAATTCGGGGGAGATATGCTGCTACCCTACGTGAGAGGCGTACTGGCGAACGTGGATGGCATGAAAGACATGCCCGAGGCGCAGCGGAAAATCCTCGAAGACTATCGCGACGGCAAGATCAGCACCGCCCAACTCTCCGCCATGATGGCCAGCGACCCCAACGCGCTCGCCGCCATGATGCCCGCGCTGGGCAAGGCGATGATGGACGCTATCGCAAGCGGCAAGCCGCTCTCCGACGCGCAGCAAGTTTTCGCCGGACACATCGCCGAAAACATCAACAAGCAGCGGGTGATACTGGCCAGCGAACTCCAGAAGCAAGTGTTCGAATTCGAGAAAGCCAAGGCCGAAACCAGCCGCAACAACGCGTGGGCGCTGAAGACCATGCCCGACATCGCGATGTCGGCGCAGCAGGCCGCCACCGAGCAGTCAATCGCGGCTGCGATCGGGGCGGGCGTTGGCCTGGGCGTGGGCATCTCTGTCTTCATCTCCGTCAAGCTTGCCGCAGCGGCGATTTTTCCCTCTGGAATAGCATTCTCAACAGTGGGTGGCGTAGTGGGAACTGCGGCGGGGCTTGTTGCGACGGCGGTGAGCGCGATTGTCATCGGCGTAGTCTCCGCGGTGATGGTGGCCCAGGAACAGCAGAACATCAGCGCCTACGACGCCGCCATGACCCGGGCCAAGACCCCCGTGGATAGCAAGCTCTCGGGTCTGGACATCAAGAACGACGCCACCGCAGCATCCGAGTATTTCGGCGCCTTCATGGCGACGATGCTCCAAATGAATTGAAGAGAACCCACATGAAATCTGTCTCCTTGCTCCGCCGCAGCCTCGTGCTGTGCCTCCTTCTGACTGCGGACGTCGGCACCTGGGCGCAGGAATCCGCCCTTGACGGTACTCGGGCCTTGCCGGCGGAGAGGGTGATCCTCCAACGCCTGAACGGCATCGTCTGCGTGCCGGATGCGGCGAGCGCCGACGCGCCGGTGCCGGTCGGGTTCAGCGGCGTGGACACCTCACGCACACCAGGGCTGGCCGACCCGGCAGCCGCCGACCTGCTGCGAAGGTTCCTCGGCAAGCCGGCTTCCTTTGCGTCCCTCGACCGTCTCGCCATCGGCGTGCGCTTCTGGTTGCGCGCCACTGGCCAGCCTTTCGTCGTCGCCTACATTCCGCCGCAGGAACTGAGAGGCGGCGTGGTGCGGCTGGTGGTGCGCCGCGCCACGCTCGACGGCGATCTGAAGATCGAGGGCGCGCAGTGGTTCTCCGAGGAGTCCTACCGCGCCGCCTTGCCCATCGCCGCCGGCGACGAGATCGACGGCGCGGCCTTGCAGGCCGGCGTGGAACGCCTCAACCGCAACCCTTACCGCCGCGTTGCGCTCGCCGCCGAGGCAGGGGGCGAGACAGGCAGCACGCGGCTGAGCTTGCGCGCCAAGGAACAACGCCCGTGGGAATTCACCCTCGGCGCCAACAACACCGGCACCGCCACCACCGGCCGGAACCGCGTCACGGCGGGCGCCAACTGGGGCAATGCCTTCGGTCGCGGCGACACGCTGGGCTACAATTATTCCGCCGACCCGGATTTCAAGCACTCGTCCAGCCACTCGTTCAACTACGGCACGAGTCTCGCTTCGGGGAACTCGCTGGCCCTGATCGGTTCCGCCTCGCGCACCGAATCCGTGCTGCCCGAGCCGCTGACGCAGAAGGGTTCCTCCTGGCAAGTCGGCGCACGCTACGGCATGCCGCTGGGGAAAGACGCCGACGGCTGGGAACGCAACCTCAGCCTCGCGGCCGACTTCAAGTATTCCGACAACAATCTCGAGTTCGCCGCCATCCCGGTCACCAACAACGCCATGGAAATCGCCCAGTTCGGCGCCATCTGGTCGTCGCGCCGCGAGGGCGCGGCGTTTTCCGCCTCCCTCTACGCCAGCCCCGGCAAACTCTCCGCCCACAACGACGATGCCAGCTTCGACATTGGGCGCGCCGGCGCGAAGGCCAGGTATGTCTATGGCCGGCTCGACGGCCAGTATTCCCAGCCCTTGCCGCGCGACTTTACCTGGACGATCAATGCCAGCGCGCAAGCCGCCAGCGGCCCGCTGCTCGGCACCGAACAACTGGCGGGTGGCGGCTCGGCGGCGGTGCGCGGTTATCCGGAAAGCAGCACCTTTGGCGATGGCGGGCTGCTGGTAAGCAACGCGCTGCATTTGCCGGCATTCTCACCCTTAAGTCTCGGCGGACAGGCGGATGCCTTCGTGTTTCTCGATGCCGCCTCGCTGCATAACCGCGATCCCTTTGGCGGCTTCCTCCACCTGGCTTCCGTCGGCCTCGGGTTGAACTACCAACTCGGTCGCCAGTTTTCGCTCACCGCCAGTTATGGCCGGCAGCTCACCGACATCCCCGCGACGGCGGGCAAACGCTCTGCGCGCGGCCATATCGGCGCGGTGTTTAGCTTTTAGCGCACTGCCCCGACATCGCGCCTAAGCAAGCCCACGGCGGACATTCTTTCTGCAAAGCCACCGCTCGCCTCTCATGGAAATCATTTCGGCCTTGATATAAATCCCGGATTTCTATAGAATCTCGCCTCTTTCCACCTTGCTCCACCCGAACCGCATGCGGGGGGGCTTTAACCATAAGGAGATTGCATGCGACATTATGAAGTGGTTTTTATCGTCCACCCGGACCAGAGCGAGCAGGTTCCGGCCATGGTCGAGCGTTACAAGACGCTGATTTCGTCCCGCGCCGGCATCATCCATCGCCTTGAGGACTGGGGCCGCCGCCAGATGGCCTACCCGATCCAGAAAGTGCACAAGGCTCATTACGTGCTCATGAACATCGAGTGCGACAACGAGACCCTGGCCGAACTCGAGAATGCCTTCAAGTTCAACGACGCCGTGCTGCGCCACCTGACCGTCAAGGTGAAGCAGGCCGTTATTACACCCTCGCCGATGATGAAGGAAGAGAAATCCCGATCGCTGACACCCGCGGCCACCGCAGCGCCGGTCGAAGTGTCGGCGGCTGCGGCACCAGTAGAGGCCGCCGCTGCCGCCTGACAACCGTATCGTGCTGGCGGGCAAGTTGCTGGAGCTGAGCTCCCTGCGCTACACCCCGGCGGGCATTCCGGCCTTGAATTTCCGGATTGCCCATGCCTCGGAACAGATCGAGGCAGGCACCCAGCGGTCGGTGGAATGCGAAATGCCGGCGCTGGCACTGGGGCAGACAGCCCTGCTGCTGGCGGGAGCCAAACCCGGCGACGGACTCAGGCTCACTGGCTTCATCGCGGCGAAAAGCCTGAAGAGCAGGACCCCGGTCCTGCATGTGAACGAGATTGAATTTTTGGAAGGAATGAACCATGGCATTTAAACCTAAGACCAAGCTTGGGGCGAAACGCAAGGACGACAAGGGACGCAGCCTGTTCAAGCGGCGCAAGTTCTGCCGCTTTACCGCGGAAAAGATCGCGGAAGTCGATTACAAGGATGTCGAAATCCTCAAGGACTTCATCACCGAGAACGCCAAGATCATGCCAGCGCGCATCACCGGCACCAAGACCGGCTACCAGCGCCAGTTGTCGACCGCGATCAAGCGTGCGCGCTTCCTGGCGCTGCTCCCGTACACCGACCTGCACGCCTAACCCGGAGAATCGACCATGCAAGTAATTCTGATGGAAAAAGTCGTGAACCTCGGCGGCCTCGGCGACGTGGTCAAGGTGAAAGACGGCTATGCCCGCAATTTTCTGCTGCCGCAAGGCATGGCCAAGCGCGTCACGCCGGAAAACCTGGCGGGTTTCGAACTCAAGCGCGCCGAACTGGAGAAACTCCAGGCTGAAAAGCTGGTTGCCGCGCAGGACAAGGCCACCAAGCTGGAAGGTCTGCTGTTGCAGATTACCCGCAAGGCCGGCGTCGATGGCCGCCTGTTCGGCTCGGTGAACAACGCCGACATCGCCGAGGCGCTCAAGGCACAGGGCTTCGACGTCGAGCGTTCGACCATACGCATGCCGCATGGCCTGTTGAAGCAAGTCGGCGACACCAAGCTGGAGATCGCGCTGCATTCCGACGTGGTGGCGACCATCACCGTCTCGGTGCTCGGCGAGAACTGATCCTCCTCGACCAGTTGTACAGCGAAGGGCCGCGTACGCGGCCCTTCGCCGTTTACCGATACCCACAAGATAATCACAGCAATTGCACAGGATACACACAAGCTATCCACCGCATTTCCACAGCCTTATCCACCCCGTCTTGTCCTTCATCCGGGTAGACTGACGAGGGAAACCCAGGAGACGACGTCATGGCACAAATGCTGGCAAATTCGCGCCCCTATCCGGCGAACCGCCCCGAAGATCCCCAGGTGGCCGCCCTCAAACTGCCGCCGCACTCGATCGAAGCCGAACAGTCGCTGCTCGGCGGCCTGCTGCTGGACAATTCCGCCTGGGACCGCATCGCCGACATCGTCAACGAAACCGATTTCTACCGCGACGATCACCGGCGGATTTTTCGCCGCATCCGACAACTGGTGGAGCAGGCCAAGCCGGCCGACGTGGTCACGGTGTTCGAGGCGATCGAGAAGCACAACGAGATCGAGCAGGCCGGCGGCCTGGCCTATCTCAGCGAAATCGCCAACAACACCCCCTCGGCGGCGAATATTCGCCACTATGCCGGGATCGTCCGCGA
>JAPLQT010000119.1 GCA_026399515.1 Pseudomonadota bacterium
TTCTTTCAGGCTGAGGTCGGCGTAGCGGTTCGACTGGTCCATCGGGCGACTCCTTCGGTAGGGGCGTTAGGCGGTGACGACGTCACTTCAATACATCTTAGTGACCTCGCACCATAATGTACATTCACTGTTTTTTATGCTCACCATAAGTCGGGAAGCAGGATGCTTGTCGACTTTTGGTGAGAGCGCCGCGACTATGCTGCCGCTGGAACCCGCGAATGGCCTATTGCTGTGCCTGCTGTTCCTGTTCCGCGGCTATGCCGGGCGGACCTTCCAGCCAGGCTTCAGGTGCGCGGCGCAGGTCCAGGGTGAGCGGGTAATCCGGATTGCGGCCCTCGCGCTTGACCCGTATCGGTCCAGGGGTGTGGCCGTGGTTCCAGAAGCGTGCGACGCGCCGTGCTTCCGCCTCGCTGGCATTGACCGGGAAGGTGTCGTAGTTTCGGCCGCCGGGATGGGTCACATGGTAGGTGCAGCCGCCGAGAGAGCGACCGCTCCAGGTGTCGACCAGATCGAATACCAACGGCGCCTGCACGCCGATGGTCGGGTGCAGCGCCGAGGGCGGGCTCCAGGCCCGGTAGCGGACGCCCGCCACATACTCGCCTCGCGTTCCGGTTGCGGTCAGCGGCAGCGGCCGGCCGTTGCAGGTGACGATGTGGCGATTGTCATTCAGTTGCCGGACTACGATTTGCATCCGTTCGACCGAGGAATCGACGTAGCGCGCCGTGCCGGTGGTGGCGACTTCTTCGCCGAGTACATTCCACGGTTCGATGGCCTGGCGCAACTCGATTTCGATGCCGTGATAGACCACCGTGCCGAAGCGCGGAAAGCGGAATTCGAGGAAAGGCGCGAACCACTCGAACTCGAAGGCATAGCCTGCGCGCTGCAGGTCGAGCACCACGTCGCGCATGTCCTGAGTGACGTAATGCGGCAGCATGAAGCGGTCGTGCAATTGCGTGCCCCAGCGGGTCAGGCGGCCGTGGTAGGGTTCCCGCCAGAAGCGCGCCACCAGCGCCCGCAACAGCAACATCTGGAGCAGCGACATTTGCGCATGCGGCGGCATCTCGAAGCCGCGGAATTCCAGCAAACCGAGACGGCCGGCCGGACCGTCCGGCGAATACAGCTTGTCGATGCAAAACTCGGCGCGATGGGTGTTGCCGGAAAGATCGACCACCAGGTTGCGCAGCAGGCGGTCGACCAGCCAGGGTTGGAGGCTTTCCTCGCCCGGCTTCAAGCGTTCCGCCATCTGCTGGAAGGCGATCTCGAGTTCGTAGAGGCTTTCGTGGCGGGCTTCATCGACGCGCGGCGCTTGGCTGGTGGGACCGATGAACAGCCCGGAGAACAGGTAGGACAGGGTCGGATGGTTCTGCCAATAGGCAATCAGGCTCATCAGCAAGTCGGGACGCCGCAGGCAGGGGGAATCGGCCGCGGAAGCACCGCCGAGCGTGACGTGGTTGCCGCCGCCGGTGCCGGTATGACGTCCGTCGAGCATGAATTTTTCGCTGCCGAGGCGGGCCAGGCGCGCTTCTTCGTAGAGCGTCTGGGTATTCGCCACCAGTTCCGGCCAACTGCGCGCCGGATGGATGTTGACCTCGATCACACCCGGATCCGGTGTCACCTTGAATTCCTTGAGGCGCGGATCATGTGGCGGGGTATAGCCTTCGATGCGCAGCGGTTGTTGCAAGGCGGCGGCGGCGTCCTCGATGGCGGAGAGCAGGTCGACAAAATCTTCGAGCAAGGCGACCGGCGGCAGGAAAAGGTGCAGTACGCCGTCACGCACTTCGGCACACAGTGCCGTATGCACGATTTCCTTGGGGTCGTAGTCCTGCTTCGGGGTTTTGAGCTTGCGAGCCACCCGTTTTGTTTCTGGCAGGTCCGACGGAATGTCGAAGGGATCGCGCAGGTGATCCGGCTCCATGTCTTGCGGTGCCACCCACGGCAGGGAAGCCAGCGGCAGACGCAAACCCAGCGGCGAATCGCCCGGCAACAGGTAGAGATGTTCACGTCGCAGGGGCCAGGGGCTGGAGCGATATTCGGCGCGGGTCGGACGTTTACTCGGGGTGATCTTGCGCGGCAGCGGTTTCACCGGCAGTACATAGCCTGCCGGTTCCCCAAGGCCGGATTCCATCAGCTTGGCCAGCCGCTTGCGCTCGTCGCCATCCTTCAGGTCGAACACCAGCGGATCGATGTTTTTCGGCCAGCGTTGTTCTTGCTCGATCGCCTTGAGCGCGTCTTCGTAGGCCGGGATGACGAAGTCTTCCTCCAGGCCCAGTTGGCGCGCCAGCAGGACGATAAAGCGCAAGGCATCGGCGCCGGTCGACTTGGTCTGAACCGACCCCAACGCGAGCAGGGAAGGGTCGCGCCACAGCGCTACACCGTCGGAACGCCAGTAGCAACCGAGAGCCCAGCGTGGCAAGGGTTCTCCCGGGTACCACTTGCCCTGGCCGAAGTGCAGCAGGGCGCCAGGAGCGAAGCGCTGTTGCAGCCGCGTCAGAATATCGCCGGCAAGTTCGCGCTTGCGCTCCGACAGCGCGGTGTAATTCCACTCGGCCCCTTCCATGTCGTCGATGGAAACGAAGGTTGGTTCGCCGCCCATGGTCAGGCGTACATCGCCCGCCTCCAATTCGGCATCGACCTGGTGCCCGAGATCGAGGATGGCCTGCCACTGGGCTTCGGTATAGGGTTTGGTGACGCGCGGATCCTCGTGGATGCGCACCACCTGCATTGCAAAATCGAATTGTGTCTCGCAGACTTCCGTGGCGCCGATCACCGGGGCGGCCGACGACGGTTGCGCAGTGCATGCCAGAGGAATGTGGCCCTCGCCGGCTAGCAGTCCCGAGGTCGGATCGAGGCCGATCCAGCCGGCGCCGGGGATGTAGACCTCGGTCCAGGCGTGCAGGTCGGTGAAGTCGTGCTCGACACCCGACGGGCCGTCGAGCGATTTCTGGTCGGCCTTCAACTGGATCAGGTAGCCCGAGGCGAAGCGCGCCGCCAGCCCCATCTGGCGGAATATCTGCACCAGCAACCAGGCGGAATCGCGGCAGGATCCGAGGCCAAGCTCCAAGGTGAGCTCCGGCGCCTGTACGCCGGCTTCCAGGCGCACGATGTAGCCGATGTCGCCCTGCACACGGCGATTGACCTCGACCAGCAGGTCGATGGTGCGCAGCGGCTGGGCCAGCAGATCTTGGCGCGCACGGTCGAGCCAGGATTGCAGGCGTGGCGTCAGCGGATCGACTTCGAGGTAGGGCGCAAGTTCGCGCTTCAGCCCATCCGAATACGCAAAGGGAAAACTTTCGGCGTATTCCTCCATGAAGAAATCGAAGGGGTTGACCACCGTCATCTCGGCGACCAGATCGACGGTCACGGTCAGCGATTCGGCCTGCTCGGGGAAGACGAGACGTGCGATCCAGTTGCCGAAGGGATCCTGCTGCCAATTGAGAAAGTGCTCGGCAGGTTCGATCTTCAGCGAGTAGCTGAGAATCGGCGTGCGCGTGTGCGTCGCGGGACGCAAGCGAATCTCGTGCGGCCACAATTTTACCGGTCGGTCGAAGCGATAACGGGTCTGGTGATTGAGGGCGACACGGATGGTCATAGGGGGGAGGGAGGTTAACGATGCGATGCGATGACGGGCGTGTCACTCGCGCCGTCAGTGCCACTCGAGTCTGGGGAGCTCGGCGAAAGCGCGCCGCACGCCTTCGCCCCAACTCTGACCCAGGCTCCGAATGTAGGGATCCTGCTCGTCAAAACGGCAAGTATGTCCGATGCGCAGGCTGTCCTTGTTGTAGCAGGCGAGATCGATCGGCAACCCGACCGACAGGTTGGAGCGCATGGTCGAGTCGAAGGACACCAGCACGCACTTGATGGCATCGTCGATACTGGTGCCGGCGGTCATGACCCGGTCGATGATAGGCTTGCCGTACTTCACTTCGCCGATCTGGAAGTAAGGCGTTTCCGGCGTGGCTTCGATGAAATTGCCTTCGGAATACACCAGGAACAGGCGCTGGTGTTCCCCGGCGATCTGGCCGCCGATGATGAAACTGGCGGAGTCGTCCACGTTGTTCTGCTGGAGATAAGGGCCATCGCGGTGGCGCACCTCGCGCAGGGCAATGCCGAGCAGTTCGGCTACCTCATACATGGAGCCGACGTTCATGATGTTGGGCACATGCCCACGGCGTATCGCCTGCTCGACGTGATTCAGCGTCGCCTGGGTCACCGCCAGGTTGCCCGAGTTCACCAACACCAGCGCCCGCTCCCCCGGCTGCTCGAAAGTGCGCATCTTGCGGAAGGTGGAAATATTGTCGACGCCCGCATTGGTGCGTGAGTCGGAGGCCAACACGATGCCGGCATCCATCATGGTGGCAACACAGTAAGTCATGGCGCAAACCTCGTCAGTCGATCATCAAGAGGCGCCACCATAATGGAATTCCATCCTTGCGACAAGAACGCCGGGTTTCTCCTGCTCATGCTTCGTCGGACCAGAAATAGGTCTGGTCGATCAGGGCGCCGATAGTGTGGATGCGGTTGAGAAAGCCGGTCAGATACTCGTGCAGGCCTAGCTCGACGATTTCGTCGATGCGGCCGAATTTCAGTTCGGCATGCAGTAGACCGCTGCGGCGCACCAGTTCGCCCGAGCGCGGACCGTTGATTTCCTGAACCAGTCGATTGACTTCGTTGGTGCAGGCGGCCAGGGAGCGCGGCATGTCGGCGCGCAGGATGAGCAATTCCGCGACCCGCCTGGGGGTGATCTGGTCGCGGTACACCTTGCGATAGGACTCGAAGGCCGATACCGAGCGCAGCAACGAACTCCACTGGTAGTAATCGCCCGCGCCGCCCACGTCGGCAAGGCTCGGCAGCATGATGTGGTACTTCACGTCGAGAATGCGGGCGGTGTTGTCGGCACGCTCCAGGAAGGTTCCGAGGCGGAGGAAACGGAATGCGTCGTCGCGCAACAGGGTGCCGTGGGTGATGCCGCGTGAATGGTGGGAGCGCTCCTTGACCCATTCGAAGAAGGCCGACACGCCGTCTTCGGGTATGCCGCGTGCCTGCATATCGCGTATCTGCAGCCAGGTATGGTTCAAAGCCTCCCACATCTCCGAGGTCACCGTGCCGCGCACCGCTCGGGCGTTTTCGCGGGCGTTCTGCAGGCTGCTGAAGATCGACGAGGGATTGTCTTCGTCCAGGGCCATGAAGCGCAGCACGCTTTCGGCGTTGAGATCGACATTGCGCTCATCGAAGTCGACATGCAGGCCGCTGATCGACAGCATCGCGCTCCATTGCTGGAAAGGCTCCGCCGTGGAACGCGTCAGCAGCGACATGCGGTAAGTGACATCCAGCATGCGCGCGGTGTTCTCCGCCCGCTCCATGCTGCGCGCCATCCAGAACAGGTGATCGGCGGTGGAGGAAAGCATTAGTGCTCCAACACCCAAGTGTCTTTCGTGCCACCGCCCTGGGATGAATTCACGACCAGGGAGCCTTGCTTGAGCGCGACCCGGGTGAGTCCGCCCGGCACCATGGTAACCTCGTCACTGCCCGAGAGCACGAAGGGACGCAAGTCGATGTGGCGCGGTGCCACATCCGCGTCGACGAAGGTCGGACAGGTTGACAGCGAGAGCGTCGGCTGGGCGATGTACTTCTGCGGTTCGGCAACGATCTTGGCGCGGAAGATGCGTAATTCGTCCTTGCTTGCGGTCGGGCCGATCAGCATGCCATAGCCGCCGGAACCATGAACCTCCTTGACCACCAGTTCCGCGAGGTGCGCCAGTACATGCTTCAGGTCATCCGGTTTGCTCAGTTCCCAGGTCGGCACGTTGGAGAGGATGGGTTCCTCGCCGCAATAGAAGCGGATCATTTCCGGGACGTGGATGTACATCGCCTTGTCGTCGGCGATGCCGGTGCCGACGGCATTGGCGAGGGTCACGCGACCGGCGCGGTAGGCGCCGAAGAGCCCGGGAACGCCGAGCACCGAGTCCTTGCGGAAGGCCAGTGGATCGAGAAAGTCGTCGTCGATGCGGCGGTAGATGACGTCCACGCGGCGCGGCCCCAGCGTGGTGCGCATGAAAACGGTGTTGTCCCGGACGAAAAGATCGTTGCCCTCGACCAGCTCGATACCCATCTGCTGGGCGAGGAAGGCGTGTTCGAAATAGGCGCTGTTGAATTGTCCTGGGGTGAGCAGGACGACGTTGGGATTGCTGGCGGTCGCCGGTGCTACGGAGCGCAGGTTGTTCAGCAGCAGATCGGGATAATGCTCGACCGGCGCGATTGCCTGTCTGGCGAATAGCTCTGGAAAGAGTCGCATCATCATCTTGCGGTCCTCCAGCATGTAGGAAACCCCCGAAGGTGTCCGCAGATTGTCTTCCAGCACGTAATACTCGCCCGCGCCGGCACGCACCAGGTCGATGCCGGCGATATGCGCATAGATATTCCCCGACACCGTGACGCCGAGCATTTCCTGGTGATACTGGCTATTGCCCAGCACCTGTTCGGCAGGGATGCGGCCGGCCTTGAGGATTTCCTGGTCGTGATAGATATCGTGAAGGAAGGCATTCAGCGCCTTGACGCGCTGCCTCAGGCCGGCCGCGATGCGCTGCCATTCCTGTGCCGGAATGATGCGCGGGACGATGTCGAAGGGAATCAGCCGCTCCTTCCCGGCTTCTTCGCCATACACAGCGAAGGTGATACCGACGCGGTGAAAGGTCAGGTCGGCTTCCTCGCGTTTGCGCGAGATGACTTCTTCAGGGGTGGAGTCCAGCCAGTCCGAGAAACAGCGATAGCCTGGCCGGACGCTGCCGTCATGGGCGCGCATTTCATCGAAGGTAGTGTGCATGGTGATTTCACTTCCAGCGGAATTTCTCGGAAGACGTTCAGCAGGTTCCGTGCCATGCGAAAACTATGTAAGAGTGGGGATTTGACGCGTTGTTTCCGATGTTCCCGCACCGGAATGGCGCGTCGCGAACCAATCAGGGGCATGCGACGCGGCGAGTCGCCTTCCGCATCAGGAAACAGACAGCGCACCCGCCTCCGGGTGCGCTGTCTGTAACGGTGACGAATACCGAAAGTAACTACTGCGACAGAATCCAGCCGGCCAGGTTCTTCAACGCCGCCGCGTCTTTCGAATCGACCACGGCGTGCTTGTCTTCCTTGCCATCGTCGAGCTTGACCATGGGAGCCGAGGTCATGAACTTGAGCACTTTTTCCTCGCCATCGGCCTTGCCCTTGTATTTTGCGGCGATTTTCTTCAAGGACGGTCCCTTCTTGTCCTTGTCGGCGGCATGACACTTGAAGCAGTCGCTGGATTTGGCCAAGGCCTTAGCCGCCGCCTCGTCCACGGCCGCATTGGCGGAAGGGACAAGCAGTGCTGCCGAAAACGCGAAAAGTACACCGGTGATAATTTGCTTCTTCATTTTGTCTTCCCTTTGCAGTAAAAAAATCTTGTGAGGTGTCGACTTGGTGAAATTCAAACCTGCGCGGAGCGGGTTTGAATTCCTTGCCGGCATTTCAGTTACGTTTCAGCAACGCCTTCGATCCAAACCAAACCAGCATGGCTATCCCGACGAAAGGCATTGCCACGACGTATGCCAATCCAATCATAGGCGCTGCGAGGAAGAGCGCAATATTCTTGATGGTCTCGGTCTTGCCGGTTCCCATTTCGATGGCAGGCACTACTTCAATGGCGACCGGAACCGCTGCAACCACTGGGGCAACGGCGACAGCCAGATCCTGTAGCGCTTTTTCGGTGCTGGCTTCGATCATTTCCGGGGATAGCGGCTTGCGCAGGAAACCTGACACGCCGGCGGCTTCCGCACGTTCTTCATTGGCGCCGGTTCCATAACCGGTGACGATGACGACCGGCAACCAAGGCTGGCTCGCCTTGACCCGTTCGGCAACCTCAAGACCGCTCATACCCGGCATCTTGATATCCGTAAACACTACGTCGTAGTGCTCGTTATTCAGCTTGAGCAGGGCTTCCTCTCCACTTATGGCGGTGATCACTGCGTAACCCTTGCTGGTGAGAACCCGGTCGAAACTCTTGCCGACTATGGGGTCGTCATCGACTACCAAAATTTTGCGTATGACACTCATGATTTTCTCCAAACAAAACTTAAAAACCTTCCTTCTCGCTTCTCAATGAGCAACGTCCATGCCATAAGCATCGGATGTGCAAAAACATGTTTTTGTTCAAAGGATTGCGTGAATTGAGAAGGGCTCTGGTCCACTCGTGAGCGAACAATAGGCAATGGGCATGTACAAAAATCGTATACACCACGCGTGGATCGTGTTTCTGATTGCTGATTATTTTCAATCATCTAGGCGAATTACTCAGGGCACAAATATTTTGTGCAGTTGAGCAGACCGCCAGTTTCCTCTCCTTCGCCGAGCCCTGCACCTCGCGCCGGTGCCGGTCATTCCTCAGCATCGGACTGTTGGACGAAGATGTTAAAATGCCAAATTCGACAAAACTCCAATGTCTTCCAAGACTGGCTCCCCGGCCCGATCCATGCCCTTCGACCCCAAATCCCATGTCAGCGAACTGTTGACCGCCGCGCTGTCCAGCGTCGCGCCCGAGCACGCGTCGACAGCCATTCTGCTGGAACGCCCCAAGCAGGCAAGTCATGGTGATTTCGCCAGCAACCTGGCATTGCAGCTCGCCAAGACGCTAAGAGCCAATCCGCGCGAGATCGCCCAGCGCCTGGTGCGCGAACTGGCGGTGTCACCCTGGGTGGATAAGGCCGAAGTCGCCGGCGCCGGTTTCATCAATTTCTACCTCGCCGCCGCGGCCAAGAGCCAGGTCGTGGCGGAAATCCTCAGCCTGGGCGACGAGTATGGCAAAGGCCGACTGGGAAACGGCAAGAAGCTTCAGGTCGAGTTCGTTTCGGCCAACCCGACCGGCCCGCTGCACGTCGGCCATGGTCGCGGCGCGGCGTACGGCGCCAGCCTGGCAACCCTGCTGGCCTGGGCGGGCTACGCGGTGAGCCGCGAGTATTACGTCAATGACGCCGGCCGGCAGATGGATATCCTCGGGTTATCCACCTGGCTGCGCTATCTGGCGCTGTTCGGCGAGCAAGTTCCCTTTCCGGCCAACGCCTATCAGGGCGATTATGTAATCGACATGGCCAGGCAGATTCGCGCCGCTCACGCCGACCGCTACCTGCATCCCGCCGCCGCCGTGCTGGCCTGCGTGCCGCCGCCCGAACCGGACCCCGAGGCTCATCTGGACGGCCTGATCAAGGCCGCCAAGGATCTGCTGGGCGAGGACTGGGCCTATATTCACCAGCATGCCCTGACCGAGCAAATGGCGGATTGCCGCGCCGACCTGGAAGACTTCGGCGTGCATTTCGATATGTGGTTCTCCGAGCGTTCGCTGTTCGACACCGGCATGGTGGCGAAGGCTATGGAGCGGCTGGAGCATAACGGCCACATCTATCTCCAGAATGGCGCCAAGTGGTTCCGCTCGACCAGCTTCGGCGACGAAAAGGATCGCGTGGTCCAGCGCGATAATGGTTTGTACACCTACTTCGCCTCGGACATCGCCTATCACCTCAACAAGTTCGAACGCGGTTTCGACCAACTGGTCGATATCTGGGGTGCCGACCACCATGGCTACATCCAGCGCGTGCGCGGCGCCTTGCAGGCCCTGGGTTGCGACGACAGCCGGCTGAATGTGGTGCTGGTGCAGTTCGTTTCCTTGTGGCACGGCAGCGAGAAGGTTTCGATGTCGACTCGCGGCGGCCAGTACGTGACTCTGCGCGAATTGCGCGGGGAAGTCGGCAACGACGCCTGCCGTTTCTTCTATATGCTCAGGAAGGCGGACCAGGCTCTCGATTTCGATCTCGACCTGGCGAAATCCCAGAGCAACGACAACCCGGTATATTACGTCCAGTATGCGCACGCCCGTGTCTGCTCGGTGCTCGCCTCGCCGCAGGGCGCGGCCTTCCTGGCACAACGGACCGCCGATGTAGCCATGCCGGCCAGCGTCGATCTGGCGTCGCTTTCCGGGGAGCGCGAAATGGCGTTGTGCGCAAGGCTGGCGGCGTTTCCCGAGGTAGTCGAAGCCGCCGCCCGCGACTATGCCCCGCACGCCATCGCCTTTTATCTCCGGGAACTGGCCGCCGAGTTTCACAGCTACTACAATGCCGAACGCATCCTTGTCGATGACCTGGCTCAGCGCACGGCGCGTCTGGCGCTGGCGGCGGCATTGCGCCAGGTGCTTCGCAACGGTTTCACCATCCTGGGCGTCTCGGCGCCGGAGAGCATGTAAGATGAGCAAGGTAAATCCACGCAGGACGAACGCCAACTCCAACGCATACGCCCGGTCCGTTCCTGCGCGAAAGAGCCACGGCGGCACCATGATCGGCCTGTTCATCGGGCTGGTGATCGGCGTGCTGATCGCTTTCGGCGTGGTCTGGTATCTCAACAAGATGCCTCTGCCCTTCCAGGACAAGTCGTCCCGGCCCGAGAAGACCGAGGCAAAGCCGGCCGCGGCGGCAGCGGGCACCCCGCAAACGCCGCAGGCCTTGCCCGGCAAGCCGGGGGACAAGGTCGACGAGAAGCCGCGTTTCGAGTTCTACAAGATCCTGCCCAGCGGACAGGAGCCGGCCCCGGCCGGCAGCGACGCAAAACAGCCGCCGCAAGCCGCTCAACCGCAGGCCGCCGCGCCGGCGCCATCCAGCGAAGCGTTTTATCTTCAGGCCGGCGCTTTCCAGAAGTCCACGGACGCCGACAACCTGAAAGCCAAGTTGGCGCTGATGGGTCTCGAGACCAGCCTGCAGGAAGTCAATGTGCCGGATAAGGGTGTCATGCACCGCGTCCGCGTCGGCCCGTTCGCCAAACTGGAAGATATGAACCGAGTGCGCAATCTGCTGTCTCAGAACGGGATCCAGGCAACCGTAATCAAGATCAAGGATCCCGCCCAGTAAGATATTGTCCGACTCATGGAGAAAAACCTCATGCTGAAAAAGCTTTTCGTTGTTGCCGGCCTGCTGCTGGCCTTCGTCTCTGTCGGCGCCAGCGCCGAGTTGAAACAGGGTACGGATTTCGATCTGGTCAATCCGCCGCAGCCGACCGAGAAAGGCAAGGTCGAAGTCATCGAGTTCTTCTCCTACATGTGTCCGCACTGTGACCATATCGACCCCCTGGTCAACAAGTGGTCCAAGACCCTGTCGAAAGATGTGCTGTTCCAGCGCATCCCCGTGGTCTTCCGCCCGCAATGGGACGCGCCCGCCAGGCTCTATTACACCCTGGATGCCATGGGCGAACTGGAGAAACTCCATGCCGCCGCGTTTGCGGCGATTCATCGCGAGAACACCGACATGGCGAATGAGGCCGGCGTGACCAACTGGGCGGTCAAGAAAGGTCTCGACCGCAAGAAGTTTACCGATACCTACAACTCCTTCGCGGTGCAAAGCAAGGCGCAAGGCAGCAAGCAAAAGCAGGGCGCTTATGGGATCCCCGGCGTCCCCTCTTTTGTCGTGGCGGGCAAGTACCGCACCCCGGACAATTTCGCCGGCGGCTATGACGAATTGCTGAAGCTGGTCGATGGCCTCGTCGCCAAGGCGCGCGCCGAGCAGGGAAAGAAATAAGACGCCTCCCAAGGTCTTCATCACCGGCGCGTCCAGCGGCCTGGGCGCCGCTCTGGCCCGCCGTTATGCCGGACGCGGCGCCGTGCTCGGCCTGGCAGCGCGCCGCGGTGTAGCGCTCGAAGCGCTGGCCGGAGAATTGTCGGCCACCTGCCACATCTACCCGCTGGATGTCACGGATGCCCCGGCGCTGGTGGCGGCTGGCGCCGATTTCATCGCCCGTGCCGGCGTGCCGGACATCGTCATCGCCAACGCCGGGATCAGCCTCGGAACCCTGACCGAGGAAGCCGCCGACCTTCAGGCATTCGCCCGCGTCATGCAGGCCAACGTGCTGGGCATGGTGCACACCTTTCATCCCTTCGTCGCGGCGATGAAACAGGCAGGACAAGGCCGGCTGGTCGGCATCAGTTCGGTCGCGGGGATCCGCGGGATGCCGGGCGCCGGCGCCTATTGCGCCTCGAAAGCGGCGGCGAACACTTACCTGGAAAGCTTGCGCGTCGAGTTGCGCGGTAGCGGCGTCGGCGTCACCAATATCCTTCCCGGATACATCGCCACGCCGATGACGGCGGTGAACCAATACACTATGCCTTTCATCCTGAGCGCCGATGAGGCGGCGCGCCGCATCGTGCGCCAGATCGACCGCGGCGCCCGCTATGCCGTAGTGCCCTGGCAGATGGCGGTCGTCGCCAAGCTGTTGCGCATGCTGCCGGACCCGCTGTTCGACCGGCTGTTCGCGCGCGCTGGGCGCAAGCAGCGTCAGATCCCGCTCTGAGCGCGGCTTGATGCCAGATTCAGGGCCTTACAAGACAAACAGCGGCTGACGAACGACCTTCTTGAGCTGTTTGGCGAGATTCTTGACGCTGGGGCGGCCGCAAGTCCGATACACCGCTTCCCCGAGCACCATCGCGTCTGCCTCGCCGCGGCCCATCAAGCCGGCCAGGGCTTCCGCGGGGTCGCCCGGCAGTGTCGTGAAAGAGGAGTTCGGCCAGTCCGCGGTGGCGCCGACGAATTGCCGGCGTGCACGTTCCGATTGCTTTTCGAGTTCCCCGCGGACGTAGTCGAGAAACCCCTGCCTTGCATTGCGCGAGGACTGCCAGTCGTTGCCGATGAAGTCGGCCCAGCCGGTATCGAGCACGAATACTCCATGCAGCCGGGCTTCTTCGAGCCTCGCCTTGTCGACAGCGAAAACGAGCGCCGCGGCGCTCGCTTCCGTTCCGTCGATGGCGACGGCGATCGTCGTCACTACTTGAGCGTCATGACGACGATGATCGCCACGATGAGGATGCTGAACACGATCGCCCCGATATCCTCCTGGCGATCGTCGCGGAACAGCGTCATCTTGCCCTTCGCCGCACTGCCGACGGTCTCGCTGCCGATTTTTTCTTCAGCCATGGTTTTCTCCCGGATTAGATTTCGACGAGGTGGTCGCGGATGATCAACACCACGACCAGCGCCAGGACATACTTTGTGGTGCCGACCAGCAGGCCGACCTTGAGCGGCGTGCCGCCCGCCTGGGCCAGTTCCTTGAAGTCGATGTAGCCGCCCATGCCGACCAGGCCGATACCGAAGATCCATTGCATCCAGTCGCGGATCATCTTGATGGTATCCGAAGCGGGAGGGCCGCCCTTGATGCCAGCATCGCCGAAAGCGCCGATGCTGGTCAGCAGTACCATGCCGAGAAAGCCCAGGACGAACACCGGAAACTTTTCGACCAGCAGCGTCCCCAGTGATTTCCGGCTACCCTCCGGCTGCTCTTGACCGGACCAGTACCAGATCGTCACCGCAAATACGGCAAACGGGATGGCGATCACGCGCATGATGTTCCATATCTCGCCTACCGACACAGCAGTACCCGGCGCCACGTTGGGATTGAAGGCGAGACAGGCCGCCAGCACCTGGCCGGAGTTGAGGATGCCGGTGCCGACCCAGGCGCCGTACTGCAAGTCGTTGAGCCCGAGCGCATGGCCGATGAAGGGGCTGATGAACATGGTCAGGATGCCGAAGCCGAGGATCGTGGCGATGGCGTAGGCCACGTGGGCGGGTTTGGCCTCGACCGCCGGCGCCGTGGCAACCGCCGCGGACACGCCGCAGATCGAGCAGGCGTTGGCCATTACGCCAGTCATCGAACGATCCATTCCCAAGAGTTTGCCGAGCCACAGCACCATGATGATGCTCAGCACGACGAAGCCGCCGATCAGGAATATGGCCATCGAGCCGAGCTTGATGATGGCCTGCACGGTGTAGAGAGAACCCAGCAGGATGATCCCGGTCTTGATGAACAGCCGGGACAGTTTGAAGCCGTCGGCGAAGATGTCGGGTAGTTTGCCGCCGAAGATTACGTTACGGTAGAGCAGGCCCATGATGATGCCGAGCAGGATGTAGTTGAGGTGAAAGACGTTGATCAGCCATCCTTTCTGGCCGAGAATCACGGCGCCCTTCATCCATGGTTCGATCCACAACCGGATCACCACCATGGTGATGACGATTAACGCCAGTCCTGGAAGAGCCTTCGGAAGTTGTTGGAAAAACCCGGGTGATTCGCTAGTCATATTTCCTCCTCTTTATGGATATGAACTGCCTGAGTCGAACCTGATGAAACCTCATCCGCGCCGAGAGCCCGGTCGCTTTCTTATAGTGCTTTAACTCCAACTCTATCCTAATACCTTTGTCATGAGTTAATCAATACTTCTAATATTGGTATCAGTTTTACCTTGGGCCCGATTTCACGCATGGTCTTCCCGGCTCGGCCGTTCTACTCACCCGTCAACAGTTGCTCCGCCAGTTGCCCGGGCAGGCCGGCCGCGACTATCTTGCGCGCCGCGGTCTGGTGGTCGTAAGGCACGCGAAAGAATGTCAGCAGGCGCTTCCCGTCTTCGAAGAGCGCATAGGCCGCCGCATTGTCGCCGTCGCGCGGCTGCCCGACGGAGCCGGCAATGGCCAGCCAACGGCGATCCTGCGCCAAGGGTATCGATAGCGCCGGCGTCGGAGTGAACACCTGGACGCCGGTCGGGACAGGTTTGGGGTCCGGCTTCGGCGACCAATAGAGCATCTGCTGATGTACATGCCCGACGAAGCAGATGGCCGCGTCGCCTGCATCCATGCAGCGTTTCGCTTGGTTCCCGCTGTAGATGTAGGGCCAGGTTTCCGGCTTGTTGGCGCTGGCGTGAACGAACAGCAGATCGCCATGCCGGGCTGTCATCGGTAGCGCGGAGAGGAAGGCGCGCTCCTTGGCGCCGAGTTGTCGGCGTGTCCACTGGATGGCTTCCCGGGCGATGGGGTTCATGTTCCCGGCCAAGCCGGTGAGAGCCGCTTCGTCATGATTGCCGCAAACCAACAGGGCGCCTTGGTCGGCATACTTGGCAATCAGGGCGAGGCACGCCACGGGATCGGCGCCATAGCCCACCAGGTCGCCGAGGAAAACGAAGCTCTCCGCCCCTTCCTGTTCCGCATGTGCCAGGCAAGCTTGCAAGGCTTCGAGATTGCTGTGGATATCGGCGAGGAGCGCGATTTTCATCAAGCGCGGAAGCGGGATAGTGACGCTTGAAGGATAGCAGACTCACGCTGCCGGAGGCTGTGTGCCGCACGAATCCTGGACTGCGGTTATGGGAGTCTATAACAGCGATGCATGCCGGGACTCGCCCCGGCGGGCGAGTTACTTTCTTGTCGCGACAAGAAAGTAACCAAAGAAACGCCCCCCGCTGCCCCGGCCTGCGGCTTCCCTCGCTCCTGACCACCAGCCCGGCCGGCCGCTAAACTCGCTGCCACCTCCCCGGTGGTTCCGCCTTGGCTCCCACGCTCGAACAACGCGGCCGGACTGCCCCGGTCTGGCGGTCCTCCGCTCGGCGGGGCAGAGGGGATTGGTCGGGTGCGGCCAAGAGTTGCGGGCCGCTCTTGCTATTCCATATAACTAACCGCAGAATGTTGGCATGCACTACTCCATTCCTTCGGTCCCGGTCTATACGCGCTGGCTGATTCTGTTGACGCTATCAGCGCTAAGCGCTGAGGCCGCCGCCGATACTGACGCACAAAATGTTGACCATTCATCAATCGAGCAGCGTGAAGCCCTAGCAATTGCAACAAGCGGCGACGTCGCCCAGCGCAAGGGCAAGTTGCTGACCCTTCAGCTTGCGTCAGGCGATTTGGTCAAGCTTGCCGATGGAAATTCTTGTAGCGGTTCCAATGATTGCCATTCGTATGCCTATGTTGGGCTACTGGGAAACAAGCAGTTCGTCGTAGTCGAGGAGCGCTTTTATGAGGGGGGTAACACGCTACTCATATCAAGGCAGACCGGCGCCCAATACAACGTTCATGCAGAACCGCATCTGTCGCCCAATGGCAAGTATATTGTTTCTGCAAGCGAGGCGGAAGCGTACAACAGTCCTGGCGTTTATCTCTGGGAAGTCCGTAACGGCGGCCTTATCGGGCGGTATCTGTACGAACCCACCAACTATGAGCTTTACAGATTTTCTCGGTGGAAGGGCTCCAATGAAGTTCAACTCATTAGGACCACACATGCCGAAAAGCATGGTTGCCCCGACAATACACTTGTGGAATTAACAGTACGGCTTGTTGCAAGAAGGAGTGGCTGGGAATTGGAAAACGGTACCCGAACAGTACGTTCTACGAAGGATTGCTTTCAGGAAAAATGACCGGCCAGATTGGGCCGTACCAAGACAGGTCATACTAAGACATTCGTTCTATCCCGCCGGGCTGGCGGTCAGGAGCGAGGGGAGCCGCAGGCCGGGGCAGCGGGGAGCGTTTCTTTGGGTACTTTCTTGTCGCAACAAGAAAGTACCTCGCCCGCTGGGGCGAGTCCCGGCATGAATCGCAGCCAGATCGCTACGTCGAAACTCAGTTTGACGGGAATATGCCTAAATAGGAATAATGCACTATGCCAAGGCAGCCCCGAAAGCCTATCAGATGGATCGGCTCGGCAAAGCGCGATCTTGACGCCATGCCTGAGAACGTCAAGATGGCAAACTAAGCAAGGAGCACAGTGATGAGCCGACAAACTGAAATTACCATCGAAGATGGCAGCGACAATGTTTACGCCGACCTGGGTTATGCCGATGCCGCCGAGATGCAACGCAAATCTCAACTCGCGGCCGAGATCGCTCGGGCGATCAAGGCGCGCCACTTAGCGCAAGACGGTGCTGCTGTACTGCTTGGTATCGACCAATTGAACGTCTTACGCATCACTCGAGGCCAGTTCCGTGGCGTCAGTGAAGCCAAGCTTCTTGAGTTGGTGGCCAAGTTGGGTCGTGATGTGAAGATCGTTGTTGGTCCTGTACGGCGGCGCGCCGGAAAGATTGAACTACAGTTCGCTTGACTTGATTCTGGTGTGATTTCTCACGCCGTCAAGCCATTGGTTCCCAATTCATTGAGACCCGGCAAGCATCGCTGTCATAGACTCCCGACCCTGGAATCAACTTGGCTCAGTGCTGTAGGCAAACCTCCAGGAAGCCTTGCGGAGAGAGAATCCGCAACTTATCCTTGATTGCCTTGTGGCGGGCCAGCTTTAGCAAGGCCTTGTCGCTGGTGACGAGAAATTGCGCGGCGCCGCCACAGGCGAGTTCCAGAAATTTCTGGTCGTCCTGGTCCGAACACTGCGGCAGGCGCATCCATGCGACCTGACCGATGGCCTGGGCCATGCCGGAGTATTCGGCGAGAATGCGCTGTTGCGTCTGTACTTCGAGCTTGAACTCCGGATATCCAAGCACGCGCTCGAACTCCGCCAGGCAGCCCGCATCCGTCAACGCGATCCAGGATCCGCTCTCGACAGCGGCGCGTATCGGCAGATAGCGACTGTCGGCGAACACCCACAGCGACAGCAGCACATTGGTGTCGAGCACCATGCGCCGCGCCGATGCAGGCGCGGCCGCGGTGAGCGTCAAGCCTTCTTCTTCTGCGTGTCGAGACGGAACTTGACGAAGGATCCCGGCGCGTCTTCCAGTGCCTTCAGCTTGCCCTTGGCCGGATCGCGCGCCGGCACTTTGGTGTCGTCGATGGCGGTGATCCATTTCTGCCAGTCGGTCCACCACGAGCCCTCGTGTTGCTTGGTCCCGGCGAACCACTCGTCGGAGGTGGCCGGCAGGGTCTTGGCGTCGTTGGTCCAATAACCGTATTTTTCGGCGGAGGGAGGATTGACGATGCCGGCGATATGGCCGGAGCCGCCGAGCACATAGCGCACCGGGCCTCCCAGGCGGGTGGCGCCCAAGTAGGTGCTGCGCCACGGGGCGATGTGGTCCTCGATGGTGGAGATGAAATAAGCCGGCGCCTTGATCTTGTTGATGTCGATAGGCACGCCGTTCAGTTCGATGCCGCCGGGTTCCTTGAGCAGGTTCTTCATGTACATATTGCGCAGGTAGAAGCTGTGCATCTTGTACGGCATGCGAGTGGAATCGGAGTTCCAGTAGAGCAGGTCGAAGGGGAAGGGCTGCTTGCCCATCAGATAGTTATTCACCACGAAGGACCAGATCAGGTCGTTGGAGCGCAGCATGTTGAAGGTGCCGCCCATTTCCGAGCCTTCCAGGAAACCGCGTTCCTCCATTTTCTTTTCCAGGCTGGCGACCTGCTGCTCGTCGATGAATACGCCCAGTTCGCCCGGTATCGAGAAGTCCAGCAGGGCCACGAAGAAGGTGGCGGAGGCGATGCGCTTGTCCTTCTTGGTCGCCAGGTAGCCCATGGTCGAACCCAGCAGCGTGCCGCCGAGGCAGTAGCCGATGAGATTGACTTCCTGTTCCCCGGTTTGCTTGCACACGGCGTCGAGCGCGGCGAGGGAGCCTTCGGTCATGTAGTCGTCGAAGCCCTTCAGCGCCAGCTTGGCATCCGGGTTGACCCAGGAGATGACGAAGACCGTGTGGCCCTGGTCGGTGGCCCACTTGATGAAGGAGTTGGACTCGCGCAGGTCGAGAATGTAGTACTTGTTGAGCCAGGGCGGGATGATCAGCAGCGGGCGCTTGAACACCTGTTTGGTGGTCGGGTTGAATTGCAGCAACTGGATCAGGTCGTTCTGGAATACCACCTTGCCCGGCGTGGTGCCGACGTTGCGGCCGATCTCGAAGGCGGAGGGATCCGTCATCTTGACGCGCAACTGGCCGTCTCCATCCTCGATGTCGCGCAGCAGGTTGTTGAAGCCGTTGAGCAGGTTCTGGCCGCGGCTGTTGACGGTCTCGCGCAGCACTTCGGGATTCGTCAACGCGAAGTTGGAGGGCGACAAGGCGTCGATGAACTGGCGGGTGAAGAAGTTAACCTTCTTCCTGGAGTTGTCCGGCAAACCCTCGACCTTGCTGACCGCGTCGTGGATGTGGCGGGCGGAGATCAGGTAGGACTGCTTCATGAAGTCGAACAGGAAATGCTCTTCCCACTGGGCATCCTTGAAGCGGTTGTCGCCCTTGGCCGGGGCGGCGACTGGCGCCGCCTGCATGCCGGAGAATCGCATCATGGAGTGTTGCCAGAGGGAGAAATAGTCCCACACCAGGTTCATCTGCGCCTGGGCCAGCTTGTAGGGATTGGCGAGCATCTTGGCCATCATGTCCATGAAGGCCTGGGCGATTCCCAACTCATCGGCCGGCGCGGCTACGCCCTTCTTCATCTGGCGCTGCATGTGCTCGGTAATCAGCTTGGAGGCGCGCTGGGCGACTTCGGCGTAGGTCTTGGCGGCTTCCTTGGGGTCGGGCAGTGGTGCCTTGGCGTCTTTCTGGGCGGACATAGGGTTCTCCTGATCAGTGCAATTTCACAAAACGCTTGATGCCATTCTCGTCGATGCAGTCGACACGCTGCGAGTGTTCAAGATAATTCAAATGGGCGATGGTCTCGCCCATGGCGAACATGACCTGGTGCGCGTCCGTCAGTGGACGCGTGAATAATACCGGCATCAGTTCGTTGGCGGTGCTGGGTTGCCTGATGGCGGCCAGCAGATCTTCCAGGCGTGCTTGGTGGTGTTTTTCCAGGGCGTCGATGCGCGCATGCAGTCCCCGGAACGGTTTGCCATGTGACGGCAGCACCAGCGTATCGCGGGGCAGCTCCTTGGACCGGGAAATCGAGTCGAGGAACAGGCCCAGCGGATTGCCGTCCGGATTCGAAGCCACGGCACTGACGTTGGTGGTGATGCGCGGCAACAGCATGTCGCCGGAAATCAGCACGTTCAAGTCGGCGCAGTGGAGTGCGGCGTGTTCCGGCGAGTGGCCATAACCGGCGATGACCCGCCATTCGTGCTCGCCGATGAGGATGCGGGTGCCGTCGAAAAGGCGTTGATAGGTCGCCGGAATTCCCGATAAGACGCGTTTGTAGGCATTGCCGCGTTGCTCCAATGCCGCCGCCCGTTCTTCGTCGAGACCATGTGAACGGAACAGCGCGAGCATGGCGGGCAGGCCATAACTGCCGATCTGTTCGCAGACCATCTGCGCGCTGAGGTACTCGCCCTGGGTGATCCACAGCGGGGCGCCGACTTCGGACTCTAGCCAGCCGGAAAGCCCCAGGTGGTCGGGATGGCAATGGGTCACGATCTGGCGCGCCAGGGGATAGACAGGCAACAGTTGGCGCCAGCAGTCCTTCACATTGTCGAGGGCGACGCCGGTGTCGACGGCCGTCCATAGCGATCCATCGCGGATCAGCCAGAGATTGATATGGTCGAGCGCGAACGGCAGAGGCATGCGCACCCAACGCACGCCCTCGGCGACTTCCTGGGCGGCGCCGGCTTCGGGAAGCTGTTCGAAAGGATATTTGATCGGCACTTGGGTTAGCGTGAAATGCAGTTACGAAGCACCCCGTGACCCACGAGCGCAGCGAGCGACTTGTAGCCCCCGCTAGGGCGGGGGTTGGGGGTGGGGGCGTGGCACAAGGCCACTTCCTTCGGGGCGTAAATCCTGTGTTTAAACAATTTCATGGCACGGGGGTTGTTTGGCGACCATGTGCGTTAGGTGGCGTATTTGCCTTGAACCGCGAAATCTGCTTAACTTCCATCGCGCGGCTTGGCATGGGGAGACGCATTCTACCCTGTCTTGCCGCAGTGCAGCAAACACGCCGACGCCACCATTCCCTTCTGACGAAAATGAGCGAAGCCACATTCAGCATCACTGAGTTGTCACGCGAGTTCGACGTGACGCCGCGCACCATACGCTACTACGAAGATCAGGGACTGCTGTTTCCGCAGCGCTCCGGCTTGCAACGCGTCTATGCCAAGCGCGACCGCACCCGCCTCAAGCTCGCGCTCAGGGGCAAGCGTCTGGGGCTGAGCCTGGCCGAAATCAAGAACATGATCGACATGTACGACACGGCGCAGGACGAAGAAGGACAACTGTTGAAGTTTCTCGCCGCCCTGGCGCAGCGCCGTGCTGCCCTGGAGCGACAGCGCGAGGACATCGAGGTATTGCTGGCGGAGATCAGCGGCTTCGAGCAACAATGCCGCGAACTGCTGGCCGCGGAAACGCAACGAGGCTCAAGGAAGAAAGCAAAACACCCGCGCCGCGCCGCTTGAGCCGGTTTATCAAAATTGGATAACACGTTGACGTTGACGTTAACGTCAACGTCAACGTACAATTCGTACAATCGCCCGCTATGACTGAGGGCCTGTTTCAGCCAGGAGGGGCACATGCACCGGACAGCGCAGCATCAGCACCCGCCGCAGACCATGGAGCCGCGTGATCCGCAATGGCTGGAAAAAGTGCGCGACAGCTTCGCGCGCCAGAAAGTGATGGCCCTGATCGGCGCCGAACTGGTCGATGTCCAGCCGGGCCGCTGCGAGATTCACTTGCCGTTCCGCGCAGACCTGACCCAGCAGAACGCGTACTTCCATGCCGGCATCGTAGCCACCGTGGTCGACAGCGCCGGCGGCTATGCCGGCTTCAGCCTGATGCCGGCGGGCAGCGACGTGCTGACCGTGGAATACAAGCTGAATCTGCTGGCGCCCGGCGACGGCGAACTGCTGGTCGCCGTCGGTGAGGTGGTCAAGCCCGGCAGGAACCTCGTCATCACCCGCGGCGAAGTCTATGCCATCAAGAATGGCCGCAGCATCCACTGCGCCACCATGCAGCAGACCCTGATGACCATGCGCGGCAAACCCGAACCCCTGGAGAGCAAACCATGATAGGACTGAATTTCGACCTCGGCGAGGATATCGACATGCTGCGCGACAGCGTCGCCCAGTTTGCCGCCCGGGAAATTGCACCACGTGCCGCGCAGATCGACCGCGACAACGAGTTTCCTGTCGATCTGTGGAAGAAATTCGGGGATCTGGGCGTGCTGGGCATGACTGCCGAGGAGGAATACGGCGGCACCCAGATGGGCTACCTGGCCCACATCGTCGCCATGGAGGAGATTTCCCGTGCCTCGGCCAGCGTCGGCCTGTCCTACGGCGCCCATTCCAACCTGTGTGTGAATCAGTTGCGGCGCAACGGCAGCGAGGCGCAGAAGAAGAAGTACCTGACCAAGCTGATCTCCGGCGAGCACGTCGGGGCGCTGGCCATGTCCGAACCCAACGCCGGCTCAGATGTAGTCAGCATGAAGCTGCGCGCCGACCTCAAGGGCGACCGCTATGTCCTGAACGGCTCGAAGATGTGGATCACCAACGGCGGCGATGCCGACACCCTGATCGTCTATGCCCGCACCGAGCCCGGCATGACGGCCTTCATCATCGAGAAGGGGATGAAGGGCTTCAGCCACGGCAGCCACCTCGACGTCGAGAATGTCCTCGGTGGGGAGGGCAAGGGCGTCAAGGTGTTGATGAGCGGACTCGACTACGAACGCGCGGTGCTCTCCGGCGGACCGCTGGGCATCATGGCGGCCTGCATGGACGTGGTGATGCCCTATGTCCATGAGCGCAAGCAGTTCGGCCGGAGCATCGGCGAGTTCCAGTTGATGCAGGGCAAGCTCGCCGACATGTATTCGACCTGGCAGGCCACCCGCGCCTATGTGTATGCGGTCGGCAAGGCCTGCGACCGGGGCGATCACTCGCGCACGCTGCGCAAGGATGCCGCCGGCGCGATACTCTATTCCGCCGAGAAGGCCACCTGGATGGCCGGCGAGGCGATCCAGACCCTGGGCGGCAACGGCTACATCAACGATTACCCGACTGGCCGGCTGTGGCGCGATGCAAAGCTCTACGAGATAGGCGCCGGAACATCGGAAATCCGCCGGATGCTGATCGGCCGCGAACTGTTCGCGGAAACCATGTAGCCCCGCGGTGGCGACGACCATGCTGGAGACATATCGCGGCACCGTGTATCCGTGGCATTGCGACCACATGGAGCACATGAATGTCATGTGGTATGTCGGCAAGTTCGACGAGGGCACCTGGAATTTCTTCACCCACCTCGGCATGACGCCGTCCTTCATGCGCGACAACGGGCGCGGCATGGCTGCAGTCGATCAGCGTATCGCCTATCAACGCGAGCTGCACGCGGGAGACACGGTGGCGATACGCACCGGGGTGATCGAGGTCCGCGAAAAGCTGGTGCGCTTCTTCCATGAAATGCGCAATTGCGAGACCAACGAAGTCGCGGCGATCACCCTGCTGGTCGGCGTGCACATGGATACCGAGATCCGCAAGTCGTGCGCCCTGCCCGAGTCCGTCGCGGCAAAGGCGCGCGAACACATCGTCAATTACAAGCTGCCCTGGTAGTTCTACCTTCTATCGATACTGGAGTCCAACATGAACCAAGATCCCGTCGTCATCGTATCCGCCGCCCGCACCCCGCTGGGCGGCTTTATGGGCGACTTCGCCGCCCTGACCTGCGCGCAACTCGGCAGCGCGGCCATCCGGAGTGCCGTCGAGCGGGCCGGCATCAAGCCGGAACAGGTGGACGAAGTCATCATGGGTTGCGTGCTGCCCGCCGGGCAAGGCCAGGCGCCGGCGCGCCAAGCCAGCCTGGGGGGAGGACTGCCGCTGGCGGCGGGATGCACGACGGTGAACAAGATGTGCGGCTCCGGCATGCGCGCCGTGATGTTCGCCAACGACATGCTGCTGGGCGGGACCAACAGCATCATGCTGGCCGGCGGCATGGAGTCGATGAGCAACGCCCCCTATCTGCTGCCCAAGGCGCGCAGCGGCTATCGCATGGGCCATGGGCAGATCTATGACCACATGTTCCTCGACGGCCTCGAAGACGCTTACGAGAAAGGCCGCTTGATGGGCACCTTCGCCGAGGAGTGCGCCGACAAATACCAATTCACCCGCGCCGCCCAGGATCAGTTCGCGATCGCCTCCACCACCCGCGCCAAGACCGCCAACACCGATGGCTCGTTCGCCTGGGAGATCGCTCCGGTGACGGTTGCCGGCAAGAAGGGCGACACGGTGTTCGACAAGGACGAGCAGCCTTTCAAGGCGCAACTCGACAAGATACCCAACCTCAAGCCGGCCTTCCGCAAGGATGGGACGGTCACGGCGGCAAACTCCTCATCGATCTCCGACGGCGCCGCCGCCCTGGTGCTGATGCGCCGTTCCATGGCCGACAAGCTCGGGCTGGCGCCGCTCGCCAGCATCGTCGGCCACGCCACCCATGCGCAAGAACCGGGATGGTTCACCACCGCGCCGGTCGGCGCCATGCAGAAGCTGCTCGCCAAGACCGGCTGGAATGCCGACAGCGTCGACTTGTGGGAAGTGAATGAAGCCTTCGCCGTCGTCACCATGGCGGCGATGCACGACCTCAAGCTGCCGCACGAGAAGGTCAACGTGCATGGCGGCGCCTGCGCGCTGGGCCATCCGATCGGCGCCTCCGGCGCGCGCATCCTGGTGACGCTGCTCGGCGCCTTGCGCAAGTACGGCAAGCGGCGTGGCATCGCCAGCCTGTGCATCGGCGGCGGCGAAGCCACCGCGGTGGCGATCGAACTGCCCTGAACAAGGGTTATGACCATGGAATTTGAAACGCTCCGCTATCAGGCCGGCGATCGCATCGCCCGCATCACGCTGAACCGGCCGGAGCGGCTCAACGCCATCGTCACCGCCATGCCGCGCGAGATCCGTCTGGCGGTGGAACAGGCCAATGCCGACGACGATGTCCATGTCATCATCCTGGAAGGGGCAGGACGCGCCTTCTGTTCCGGCTACGACCTGAAGGAATTCGCCGAAGGCGATGCTGATACGCCTTGTACCCAGAAGATGCCCTGGGATCCGATGATCGACTATCGGGTGATGAAAGGCTTCACCGACGACTTCTTCTCGCTGTGGCGCAGCTACAAGCCGACCATCTGCAAGGTGCAGGGCTTCGCCGTCGCCGGCGGCAGCGACATCGCGCTGTGCTGCGACCTGGTGGTGATGGCCGAGGACGCCAGGATCGGCTACATGCCGGCGCGCGTCTGGGGCTGCCCGACGACGGCGATGTGGGTGTATCGCCTGGGCGCGGAGCGGGCCAAGCGCATGCTGCTGACCGGCGACACCATCGATGGCCGCCAGGCCAAGGAGTGGGGGTTGGTGATCGACGCGGTGCCGGAAGCCGAACTGGAAGCCGCGGTGATGAAGCTGGCGCGGCGCATGACCGGCGTGCCGAAGAACCAGTTGATGATGCAAAAGCTGATGATCAACCAGGCTTACGATAACATGGGTCTGGCCAACACCCAGATGATCGCCACCTTGTTCGACGGCATCACCCGCCACTCGCCGGAAGGCCAGTGGTTCAAGCACTACGCCGAGGACCAGGGTTTTCAGGAGGCAGTGCGGCTGCGCGATTCGGGCGAGAACATTCCCGGCAGCAAGAAGTACGAGGACAACTGAAATGATGCTGACGCAGGAACAGGAAATGATCCGCGACGCCATGCGCGAGTTTGCTCGCGAGCGGCTGGCGCCTTTCGCCGCCGAGTGGGATCGCCAGTGCACATTTCCGCGCGAGGCATTGAAACAACTGGCCGGGCTCGGTGCCTTCGGCATGGTGGTTCCGGAAGCCTGGGGCGGCGCCGGCATGGACTATGTGTCGCTGGCCCTGGCGCTGGAGGAGATCGCCGCCGGCGACGGCGCCACCTCGACCATCATCAGCGTGCAGAACTCTGTCGTGTGCGGCCCCATCCTGGCGTTCGGCAACGCAGCGCAAAAAGAGAAATTTCTCAGGCCGCTGGCCTCGGGCGCACAGCTCGGCTGCTTCTGCCTGACCGAACCGCACGTCGGTTCGGATGCTGCCGCCATCCGGACTTCCGCTGTTAGGGACGGCGAGCATTGGGTGTTGAACGGCGTCAAGCAATTCATCACCTCGGGCAAGAACGCCCAAATCGCCATCGTCTTCGCCGTCACCGATAGGACTGCCGGCAAGAAGGGCATCTCCGCCTTCATCGTGCCGACGGACACGCCCGGCTATATGGTCGCGCGCATCGAGGAAAAGCTCGGCCAGCATGCCTCGGATACAGCTCAGATCCTTTTCGAGAACTGCCGGGTGCCGGCGGATCACCTGTTGGGGGCGGAAGGGAATGGCTACCGCATCGCGCTCGCCAACCTGGAGGCCGGCCGCATTGGCATCGCCGCGCAATCGGTGGGCATGGCCCGCGCGGCCTTCGAGGCGGCGCTGAAATATGCGCATGAACGGGAGAGCTTCGGCAAGCTGCTATTCGAACACCAGGCGGTGAATTTCCGCCTCGCCGACATGGCTACGCAGATCGAGGCGGCGCGCCAACTGGTGCATCATGCCGCCAGCCTGCGCGACGCCGGTAAGCCCTGCCTGAAGGAGGCTTCGATGGCCAAGCTGTTCGCCTCCGAGATGGCCGAGAAGGTCTGTTCCGACGCCATCCAGATCCACGGTGGCTACGGCTATGTGGCAGACTTCCCGGTTGAGCGCATCTATCGCGATGTGCGCGTCTGCCAGATCTACGAAGGTGCCTCCGATATCCAGCGGCTGGTGATCGGGCGGGCATTGAGTGCGGAGAGTTAATCACTTGAACCTGGAGGGCTTTCGGTCCGGGAGCGCGCGCTGGTCCGTGATTTCGCTTCGGCTCCCGGTGCTGGGGAGCGCACATATCGCCGAATCGAAATCACGAACCAGCGCTGGAATATGGGTGGTCGATTTTGTGCAAAAGACATCAACCAGGGTCGAAACAGGAGGTCTGTGGAGTTTGATCGACCGATATGTGCGCGTTTGCACCGGGAGGGCGAGCAAACTTCACGGACCTCCTGCGCGCCTTTTTCCCTAGAATGAACGAGATCCAACGAGTAACAGATTTCGCGTCCCAAATCGAAGAAGCGCGAAGAAGCGCCACGGATATTTGCATCGACCTTTGATTTTTAAGTAGGAGAGATTTCTCATGTCCGACCCCATCGATTTCTACTTCGATTTTTCCTCGCCCTATTCCTATCTCGCCAGCGAGATGATCGACGAGTTGGCGGCCAAATACGGGCGGCAGGTCAAGTGGCGGCCGATCCTGCTGGGCGCGGCTTTCCAGAAGAGCGGTCTGCCGTTGCTGGTGACGGTGCCGCTCAAGGGTGAGTATTCGCTGCGCGATTTCGACCGCTCGGCGCGCTTCTACGGCATACCCTTCAAGTTCCCGGAGGAGTTTCCGCGCGCCACCCATACCGCGGCGCGCGGCTATTACTGGCTGCACGGGCAGGATTGCAACCAGGCGCGCCAGTTCGCCCACGCGGTGTTCCGCGCCTACTGGATCGACGGTCGGAACATCTCCGATCTCGCCGTAATCAAGGACATCGCCGCCGGCCTGGGTGTCGATAGCGATGCCCTGGCCGAGGCGACGGGCCAGCCGGAAATCAAGGAACGCCTGAAAACCGAGACCGACGGGGCGATCGCCAAGGGCATGTTCGGTGCGCCGTATATGATTGTCGATGGCGAACCCTTCTGGGGCGCCGACCGGCTGCCGCAACTCGAAAAGTGGCTCGCCACCGGAGGATTCTGAATACACCATGACCATCCTGAAATCCAAACTCAACCCGCGCTCCGAGGAATTCAAAGCCAACGCCGCCGCCATGCGCGTGCTGGTGGACGATCTGCGCGAGAAGACCGAGGCGGTGGCACGCGGCGTTTCCGAAGACGCGCGCAACAAGCACCTGGCGCGCGGCAAGCTGCTGCCGCGGGACCGGGTCAATGCCTTGCTCGACCCCGGTGCGCCCTTCCTGGAGTTCTCGGCGCTGGCGGCTCACCAGATGTACAACGGCGAAGTGCCGTCGGCGGGAGTCATTACCGGCATCGGCCGCGTCAAGGGTGTGGAGTGCGTGATCGTCGCCAACGATGCCACGGTCAAGGGCGGCAGCTACTTTCCGCTGACGGTCAAGAAGCATCTGCGCGCCCAGGAGATCGCCCAGCAGAACCGCCTGCCCTGCATCTACCTGGTGGACTCCGGCGGCGCCAACCTGCCCACCCAGGATGACGTCTTTCCCGACCGCGACCACTTCGGGCGCATCTTCTTCAACCAGGCTAACCTGTCGGCGCAGGGCATCCCCCAGGTCGCGGTGGTAATGGGCTCGTGCACCGCCGGCGGCGCTTACGTGCCGGCCATGTCGGACGAGGCGGTGATCGTCAGGAACCAGGGCACCATTTTCCTCGGCGGCCCGCCGCTGGTGAAAGCCGCTACCGGGGAAGTCGTCACCGCCGAGGATCTGGGCGGCGGCGACGTGCATACGCGCATCTCCGGCGTCGCCGACCACCTGGCCGAGAACGACCATCACGCCTTGTCGATCTGCCGGCGCATCGTCGCCAACCTCAACTGGAAGAAGCCGGTCAACCTCGACCTGACGCTTCCCGACGAGCCGCTCTACGACCCCGAGGAAATCTACGGCGTCATTCCCTCTGACACCCGCAAGCCCTATGACGTGCGCGAAGTCATCGCCCGCCTGGTGGATGGCAGCGAGTTCGACGAGTTCAAGGCGCGTTACGGCACTACCCTGGTGACGGGTTTTGCGCGGCTCTACGGCTATCCCATCGGCATCGTTGCCAACAACGGCATCCTGTTCTCCGAGTCGGCACAGAAAGGCGCGCACTTCATCGAGTTGTGCGCCCAGCGAGGGATCCCGCTGGTCTTCCTGCAGAACATCACCGGCTTCATGGTCGGTCGCAAGTATGAGAACGGCGGCATCGCCAAGGACGGCGCAAAGATGGTCACGGCCGTGGCGACGGCGCAGGTGCCGAAGTTCACCGTGATCATCGGCGGCAGTTTCGGCGCCGGCAACTACGGCATGTGCGGGCGCGCCTACAGCCCGCGCCTGTTGTGGATCTGGCCGAACGCGCGGATCAGCGTGATGGGCGGCGAGCAGGCGGCCAGCGTGCTGGCCACCGTCAAGCGCGACGGCATGGAAGCCGCCGGCAAGACCTGGGGCAAGGACGAGGAAGAAGCTTTCAAGACGCCAATCCGCAACCAGTACGAAACCCAGGGCCACCCCTATTACGCCACGGCGCGCCTGTGGGACGATGGGGTGCTAGACCCGGCCCAGACGCGGCGCGCACTAGGCCTGGGACTTTCGGCGGCGCTCAACGCGCCGATCGCCAAGACCAACTTCGGCATATTCAGGATGTGATGGGAGCTGACATGTATCAGAACATACTCACCGAAGTCGATCGCGGCGTGGGCATCATCACGCTCAACCGCCCGGAGCGGCACAACGCCTTCGACGACGCGCTGATCGCCGAATTGATCGATGCCGTCGCGATGATGGAGAACGAAGACGCGGTGCGCGTGCTGGTGATTTCCAGCACCGGCAAGAGCTTCTGCGCCGGCGCCGACCTCAACTGGATGAAGCGTGCCGCCGGTTTCTCGGCCGAAGAGGGCCTGCGCGATTCGCGCGCGCTGGCCGAAATGCTGCGTTGCCTGGCGCAGATGGGCAAGCCGACCGTGGCCCGCGTGCAGGGGAATGCCTACGGCGGCGGGGTCGGCCTGGTGGCAGCCTGCGACATCGCCATCGCCACCTTCGACGCGCAGTTCACGCTTTCCGAAGTCAAGCTCGGTATCATCCCGGCTGTCATCAGCCCGCACGTCATCGCCGCCATCGGCGAACGCTATGCGCGCCGCTACATGCTCACCGCAGAGCGCTTCGCAGCGGCGGAAGCCTATCGCATCGGCCTGCTGCATGAGATTGTGCCTGACGAGGAAGCGCTCGACGAAGCCGTCGGCGAGATCGTGGATGCCCTGTTGAAGAACAGCCCGAATGCGCTGAAAGAATGCAAGGCGCTGATCCGCGCCGTCGCCTCGCGTCCACTGACAGCCGAAGTGGTCGAGGATACGGCACAGCGCATCTGCCGAATGCGCGCCTCGGACGAAGGTCGGGAAGGCATGAGTTCATTTCTCGAGAAGCGCAAGCCGAATTGGGTGATCGAGTGAGCGCCCCCAGCCCGGTCCTGGCCCTGGACGCAGTGGATCTCACCGACGGCACGCGGGATGCGCGCTACGGCAGCCGCCACGCGGCTGTCGGGCGTCTGCTTGGACTCACCCATCTGGGGATGTCCTACGACATCATTGCACCGGGACAGCGCATCTGCCCCTTCCACAACCACCACGCCAACGACGAATTTTACGTCGTGCTGGAGGGCCACGGCACCTACCGCAACGCGCAGGGCGAATATCCGGTGGCGCCTGGCGACGTGATCGGTGCGCCGGCGGGCGGACGCGAAACCGCGCACCAGATCATCAACACCGGCACGACTGACTTGCGAGTCCTGGTGGCGAGTTCCATGCGCGAACCTGACGTCTGCGAATATCCCGATTCGGACAAGTTCGCCGTCATGGCGGGACCGGCCGGCCAGCGCCGCTTTCGCCACATAGGACGCTGCAAGGACGCGGCCGACTACTATGAAGGCGAATAGCATGTTCGAGAAGATACTCATCGCGAACCGAGGAGAGATAGCCTGCCGGGTCATCAAGACCGCACGGCGCCTGGGCATACGCACGGTCGCCGTGTATTCCGAGGCCGACGCCATGGCACGCCACGTGCGCATGGCCGACGAGGCCCTGCTGCTCGGACCGGCCGCCGCACGCGACTCTTACCTGGCCGGCGACAAGATTCTCGCCGCCGCGCGGCAGACAGGAGCACAGGCGATCCATCCCGGCTATGGTTTTCTCTCGGAAAACGCCGTCTTCGCCGAGGCCTGCCAGCGCGCGGGTGTGGTGTTCATCGGACCGCCGGTCGCGGCGATCCAGGCCATGGGCTCCAAGTCTGCCGCCAAGACCCTGATGGCGAAAGCCGGCGTGCCGCTGGTGCCGGGCTACCACGGCGACCGGCAGGAACCCGAGTTCCTGCATACCCACGCCGATACCATCGGCTACCCGCTGCTGATCAAGGCCAGCGCCGGCGGCGGCGGCAAAGGCATGCGCGTGGCGACGCGCTCGGAAGAATTCCTCGAAGCCCTGGCCTCATGCAAGCGTGAAGCGGCATCCAGCTTCGGCGACGAGAACGTGTTGCTAGAGCGTTATTTGCAGCGCCCGCGGCATATTGAAATGCAGATCTTCGGCGACACGTTCGGCAACGTGGTGCATCTGTTCGAACGCGACTGCTCGGTGCAGCGCCGCCATCAGAAAGTACTGGAGGAGGCGCCCGCCCCCGGCATGACGACGGAACGCCGTGCCGCCATGGGCAAGGCGGCGGTGGATGCGGCCAAGGCGGTCGGCTATGTTGGCGCCGGGACGGTCGAGTTCATCGTCGACACAGTCGGCGAAATGAGCGGCACTTTCTACTTCATGGAGATGAACACCCGGCTGCAGGTCGAACATCCGGTCACCGAGATGATCACCGGCCTCGACCTGGTCGAATGGCAATTGCTGGTGGCCGCCGGCGAGGCGTTGCCGCTGGCGCAGGAGCAATTGGCGATCCGCGGCCATGCCTTGGAAGCGCGCATCTATGCCGAGGATCCGGACAAGGGCTTCCTGCCTTCGACCGGCCGCCTGGTGCACCTGGCGCCGCCTGAAGAGTCGCTGCACGTCCGGGTGGATACCGGCGTCGAACAGGGCGATGCCATCACCCCGCATTACGATCCGATGATCAGCAAGCTGATCGTCTGGGACGAAACCCGCGACAAGGCGCTGGCCCGCATGCTGCAGGCGCTGGCGCAGTACCGCGTGGTAGGGGTGGCGAACAATGTCGGTTTCCTGGCGCGCCTGGTGGCTTGCCCTTCCTTTTCTTCCGCCGACCTCGATACCGGTCTGATCGAGCACGAAAATGCCCAGTTATTCCAGGAGGCCGGCGAACCGCCGCGCCAGGCTTGGCTGATCACAGCGCTCGCCGAACTGTTGCGCGAGGCGCGCGAGGCCGGGCGTGCCGCGCAGCGTGACGACGACCCGACTTCGCCCTGGCACCGCCGCGACGGCTGGCGCATGAACAGCGCCGCGCAGCGCACGCTGCTGTTGCGTCATGGCGAAATCGGCAAGAACATCGCCGTGGCTTACGACAGCCACAGCGGCTACGTTATGACCGTCGACGGCCAGGCAACGCGCGTCGACGGCGAACTGGGCGACAACGGCAGTCTGCGCGCCGATCTCGGCGGTACACGTATCGCCGCCACCGTTGTGGCGGCCGGCGAACGGCGTCACGCCTTCCTGCACGGCCGCGCCTACATCTTCGCCTGCGTCGATCCGCTCTACCACGCCGGCGAAGGCGGTGGCGCCGAAGGCGGCCTGGTGGCGCCGATGCCGGGCAAGGTGATCGCCCTGATCGCCACAGTCGGAGCGCCTTTGAGCAAAGGCGCACCGCTGCTGATCCTGGAAGCGATGAAAATGGAACACACCATCACTGCCCCGGTGAACGGCACGGTCAAGAGTTTCTGTTTCGGCGTCGGCGACCAGGTTGGCGACGGCGCGGAGCTGGTGGAATTTGAGGTCGCGAAATAAATGGCGCTGCCTACCAAAGTCAAGATCGTCGACGTCAGTCCGCGCGACGGATTGCAAAATGAGAAGCAGAGCGTGCTGACGGCAACCAAGATCGAATTGGTGCGCCGCCTCGGTGTTGCAGGACTCAAGGCCATTGAGGCGACCGCCTTCGTGTCCCCCAAGTGGGTGCCGCAGATGGCCGACAATGCCGAGGTGATGGCGGGTATTTCTCGCCTGGAAGGAGTTGCCGGGATCAGCTATCCGGCGCTGGTTCCCAATCTCAAGGGCTTGGAAGCGGCTCTGACAGCGGGTGCCAGGGAAGTCGCGGTGTTTGGCGCGGCCTCGGAGGCCTTTTCGCAAAAGAACATCAACTGCTCGATAGCCGAAAGCCTGGAACGCTTCCGCCTGGTGGTCGAGGCGGCGAAGAAAGCCGATGTGAAGGTCCGCGGCTACGTCTCCTGCGTGCTGGGCTGCCCATATCAGGGCGAAGTCGCGCCGCAGGCGGTGGCCGAGGTCGCCCGGGCGCTTTACGATATGGGCTGCTACGAAATCTCGCTGGGCGACACCATAGGCGCGGGCACGCCGGAGAAAGCCAAAGCCATGATCGAGGCGGTCGCCAAGCATTTGCCGCTGAAGAAGATCGCCGGCCATTACCACGATACTTACGGCATGGCGGTGGCCAACATTTATGCCTCCTTGCAGTGCGGCGTGGCGATATTCGACAGTTCTGTGGCCGGCCTGGGCGGCTGTCCGTATTCCCCCGGAGCCTCCGGCAACGTGGCGACCGAGGACGTGGTGTATCTGCTCTCCGGCCTGGGCATCGATACCGGCATCGACCTTGCCGCGCTGGCGGCGACCGGCGCCTGGATCAGCGGCGAACTCGGGCGCGCTTCGAATTCCCGCGTCGGCCGCGCGCTGTTGGCGAAAGCGGCCAAGAAGGCATGATCGCCTCGCCCTGCATCGATGTATGCAAGATGGACGAGGCGTCCGGCCTGTGCCAGGGGTGCTACCGCAGCCTGGCGGAAATCGCCGCCTGGAGCGGCGCCAGCGACACGGAGCGGGTACAAATTCTTGCTGCCGTCTCGCAACGCCGGGCGCGCCTGGACCCGGCCGCCGACCCCGTCTGCAACTGTACCGATAGCTGACATGAAGCTGCCGCTGCCGCCTCAGGTTCGCGTGCTCGAACGCGGCTGGCTTTCCTCCAACAACATCCTGTTCCTCGAAGGCGAGGCCGCCGCCCTGGTCGATAGCGGCTACGTCAGCCATGCCCCGCAGACCGTAGAACTGGTGCGCCAGGCGCTGGACGGCCGGCGCCTGGCGCGGCTCGTCAACACTCACGGCCATTCCGACCATATCGGCGGAAACGCCGCCTTGCAGCGCGAATTCGGCTGCACCATCACCGTCCCCGAGGGGATCACCGACGCCATTACCACCTGGGACGAAGAGGCGCTGATGCTGACGCCCTCCGGGCAGCGCGGCGACCGTTTCCTGCACGATGCGAGCCATAGACCCGGCGACGAATTCGAGCTGGGCGGGCTGGTCTGGCGGGCCTTGCACGCGCCGGGCCACGACATGGACGCACTGGTGTTCTACTGCGACAGCCGGCGCATCCTGATCTCGGGCGATGCGCTATGGCGGGACGGATTCGGCATCCAGTTCGCCGAAATTCTGGGCCAGGCCGCCGGCCTGGCCGCGACCAAGCAGACCCTGGAGGCCATCGGCCGGCTCGCCGTGGATGTAGTGATACCGGGACATGGCGCCGCGTTCGCCGAGTTCGACGACGCCATGGAACGTGCCTTGAAGCGCGTCGCCGCCTTCGAGGAGGATCCGTCGCGCATGGCGCGCAATGCACTGAAGGCCTGTTTCATTTTCAACCTGCTGGAACTGCGGCGTCTGCCACGCGAACGCCTGGCCGAGTACCTCGGCGGCATCGCCTTCTTCAACGATATCAACCGGCGCATCCTGCGTTTGTCGCCGGAAGTGCTGGCCGATTGGCTGGTGTCGGAGCTGCTCCGGGCGCGGGTGGTGGAGTTGCACGACGGCGATATCGTGCCGATGCAGGCTGCGTAAAGGCAAGGCAAAGCCGGACTCGCATTGACAGGAGTGGCGAAAAGCCGGAAAATGCCGCCCTTTCGTCGGTGGCCTTTGGGCCGTCGTCAAGTTGGGGAGTCGCCAAGCTGGTTAAGGCACTGGATTTTGATTCCAGCATGCGAAGGTTCGAATCCTTCCTCCCCAGCCAGGATTCCCTTCAGACCAGCATAGGGGCAGTTTTCCCCCTCCGCTTTTAGTGATTACCCGCGTCGAGCGAGATACGTATGGCTTACGACAGCCTGATGGTGTTCACCGGCAACGCCAACCCGAAGTTGGCGTCCGATGTTGTCAAACGCCTGAGCATTTCCCTGGGCCGCGCCATGGTTGGACGTTTCTCCGATGGCGAAGTCAGCGTCGAGATTCTCGAAAACGTTCGCGGCAAGGATGTGTTCGTGTTGCAGTCGACCTGCGCCCCGACCAACGACAACCTGATGGAACTGCTGATCATGGTCGATGCGTTGAAACGCGCTTCGGCCGGGCGCATCACCACGGTGATTCCGTACTTCGGTTATGCGCGCCAGGATCGCCGGCCGCGCTCGGCGCGTGTCCCGATCGCCGCCAAGGTGGTGGCCAATATGCTGCAGGCGGCGGGCGTCCAGCGCCTGTTAACGGTCGACCTGCATGCCGACCAGATCCAGGGATTTTTCGATATTCCGGTGGATAATATTTATGCCGGACCGATTCTGCTCGGCGATATCTGGAAGCAGCGCCACGAGGAACTGGTGGTGGTTTCTCCCGATATCGGCGGCGTGGTGCGGGCCAGGGCGCTGGCCAAGCATCTTGAGTCCGATCTGGCCATCATCGACAAGCGCCGTCCCAAGGCCAATGTTTCAGAAGTGATGAACATCATCGGCGAAGTGGATGGGCGCACCTGCGTGATCGTCGATGACATGGTCGACACCGCTGGCACGCTGTGCAAGGCGGCCGCAGCGTTGAAGGAACAGGGCGCCAATAAAGTGCTGGCCTATTGCACCCACCCGGTGCTGTCCGGCGCGGCGATTGCACGCATCTCGGAATCGACATTGGATGAACTGGTGGTGACCGACACCATTCCCCTGCGCGAAGAGGCCCGCGCCTGCAAGCGCATCCGCCAGGTGTCGATCGGCGGCTTGCTGGCGGAGACCATGTTGCGGATTAGCAACGAGGATTCGGTGTCCTCGCTGTTTATGGAATGATTTTTTTTGCCGAAGCAGGCATGAAACCATGCCTGCTTCGGCGTTAACCAACCCAGCCTGGTCGCGGGCGGGTTTTATCTTGGAGTAAAGAGCATGCATATCGAGTTCAACGCGCAAGCGCGCACCCTGCAGGGCACCGGAGCGAGCCGCCGCCTGCGCAAGGCCGGGCGAGTCCCGGGCGTCGTATATGGCGGCGACAAGCCGGCCGAGGCGATCGACATCGATCACAATGAAATCTATCACAAGCTGAAGCAGGAGGCTTTTCATGCCTCCGTGCTGAACATGGTGATTGCCGGCGCCAAGCAGAACGTGCTGTTGCGCGACGTGCAGATGCATCCGTTCAAGCGCCAGGTGCTGCATCTCGACTTCCAGCGCGTCGATGCCACCCACAAGATGCATATCAAGGTGCCGCTGCACTTCATCAACGCCGATATCGCTCCGGGCGTCAAACAGCAGGGCGGCATCGTCTCGCACGTGATGACCGAACTGAATATCACCTGTCTGGTCGGCGATTTGCCGGAGTTCATCGAAGTCGACCTCAAGGATCTGGTCGCCGGCCATTCGATCCACGTCTCCGCGCTGACCCTGCCGAAGGGCGTGCAAGCCTCCCTGCACAAGGGCGAGGATCCGGTGGTTGCCGCCGTGACCATCCCGCGTGGCGGTATCGCTGACGAGGCGGAGGATGCGGCTGTGGCAGCTGCTGCCGCGGCGGCATCGGCACCGGCGGCACCGGCACCGGTCGAGAAGGAGAAGAAGTAATTTGACTCAGACGCAGGGCGCCGGGAATCCTCGGCGCCCGCCTCGCCTGATCGTCGGCCTCGGCAATCCCGGGGCGGAATATGCCAAAACCCGGCACAACGCCGGGTTTTGGTTTTGTGCGCGGCTGGCGCGTGAACTTGGCATCTCGCTGACGAAGGAATCTCGTTTTCGCGGCGAAGTCGGGTCACTGCGCGGCCGTACCAGCGAGGAACACGCCTGGCTGCTGATGCCGCAGACCTTCATGAATCATTCGGGCCAGGCGGTGCAGGCGCTGATGAGCTTCTATCAATTGGAACCGGACCAGATGCTGGTGGTCCACGATGAACTGGACCTGCAACCGGGAACCTTGCGCCTCAAGTTCGGCGGCGGACTGGGCGGTCATAACGGCCTCAAGGACATCACGGCCCATCTCGGCACCCAGGATTACTGGCGCCTGCGGATCGGCATCGGTCACCCGGGCGATCGCGATGAGGTGGTCAACTATGTGCTGAAACCGCCGCGCAAGGAGGAAGGCGAGGCGCTTGATGCCGCACTCGATCGCGCGCTGCTGACCTGGCCCTGGCTGGCGCAGGGCGATTGGCCCGCGGCGATGCAGAAACTGAATTCGAAACCGGACGTGGCCCCCGAGCCCGCCAAGAAAGAACAACCATGAGCCTCAAATGCGGCATCGTCGGCTTGCCCAACGTCGGCAAGTCCACCCTGTTCAACGCCCTGACCAAATCCGGGATTGCGGCGGAGAACTATCCCTTCTGCACCATTGAGCCCAATGTCGGCATCGTCGAGGTGCCCGATCCGCGCGTCGATGCCCTGTCGGAGATCGTCAAGCCGCAGCGTGTGCAGCATGCCATCGTCGAATTCGTGGACATCGCCGGGCTGGTGGCGGGCGCGTCCAAGGGCGAAGGCCTGGGCAACCAGTTTCTCGCCAACATCCGCGAGACCGATGCCATCGTGCATGTGGTGCGCTGCTTCGAGAACGACAACATCGTGCATGTCACCGGCGGCGTCAATCCGCTCTCCGACATCGAGACCATCGAGACTGAGCTGGCGCTGGCCGACATGACGACGGTGGAAAAAAGCCTCAACCGCCATACCAAGCAGGCGCGTTCCGGCGGCGACAAGGAAGCCGCGCGCATCGTCGCGGTCCTGGAAAAATGCCAGGCGCAACTCGACAAGGTCAGACCGGTACGTGCCCTGGATTTGTCCCGGGAAGAATGGGAGGCCCTGAAACCCTTCTGCCTATTGACCGCCAAGCCGGTGTTGTATGCCGCCAACGTCGATGAGCAGGGTTATCACGACAATCCGCTACTGGCCCAGGTGGAAGCCTATGCCGCCCAGGTGAAGGCGCCGGTCGTCGCCTTCTGCGCCGCGCTGGAAGCCGAAATCGCCGACCTGGCCGATGCCGACAAGCTGGAGTTCCTGGCCGATCTCGGCCAGAGCGAACCCGGCCTGAACCGCCTGATCCGCGCTGGCTACCAACTGCTGGGTCTACAGACCTACTTCACCGCGGGCGTCAAGGAAGTGCGGGCGTGGACCATCCATGTCGGTGATACGGCCCCTCAGGCCGCCGGCGTGATCCACACCGATTTCGAACACGGATTCATTCGCGCCGAAGTCATCTCCTACGCCGACTTCATCGCCTGCAAGGGCGAGCAGGGCGCCAAGGAGGCCGGTAAGATGCGTCTGGAAGGCAAGGACTACGTGGTGCATGATGGCGACGTCATGCATTTCCGCTTCAATGTGTAAGTCGGGTTTCGCCCACGCAACAACGATTCAGGCCAAACGGAATCTTCCGACCTGATCCGTTAATTCGACCGACAAGGACTTGAGGCTCTCCGTGGTGCGGGCCACCTGGTGGGTGGCATCGAGGTTCTCGGAAGCCATGTCGCCTATGCGGGCGACGCTGTCGGCAATGGCGTTGCTTTCCTGAACTTGCCGGGCCAGGGTGGTGCTGAGGGTGTCCAGTTGTTCGAGGGATTGCTGCGCTCCGGTGCTGAGGCGGTCGAGCGGCGGAACGATGCCCTGAATCAGGGTCACGCCGCGCTGCATCTCGCTGCGGCCTTGTCCAATTCGTTCGACGGCGATGCCGGTTTCGCGGTCGATGGCGTCGATCACGGTGTTTATTTCTATCGTGGCCTTGGAGGTACGGTCAGCCAGCTTGCGCACCTCGTCGGCCACCACCGCGAAGCCACGCCCGCTCTCGCCGGCCCGGGCCGCTTCGATGGATGCGTTCAGGGCCAGCAGGTTGGTCTGGTCGGCGATTTCCTTCACCGTATCGAGCAGGGCGCGCACCGACAGGGCACGCGCTCGCAGCGCTTCCACCGAACTGGCGGATTCGGTGATGGTCACGGCGATCAACGCGACTTCCCGCGAGGCATTGGCGATCAGGCTGCATCCTTCTTGCGCCAGATCGCGGGCCATCTCCGCCTGTTGCCGGGTGACATGAGCCGCCGCCGCGATGTTCCTGGCTTCGTCGGCAAAGCCCAGCACGGACGACGAGACCGTTGCCACCGCCTGGTGTTGTGCAGTGGAACCGGTGCGCACATTGTCCACCGGTTCGCCCATGTTCACCGCCGCATGATTCACTTCCTGGGCCGAAGAAAGAATCGAACCTATCAGCGACGACAGTGATTTCTGCATGCTCACCAGGGCGATCGCCATGGCTGCGGTTTCATCCTTGCCCCGCACCGGCAGGGAGCGACTGAGATCCCCCTGCGCGACGGCCCCGGCGAACGTCACGGCTTCGGAAAGGGGCGCGACGATGCTGCGGGTGACTGCCCAGGCGAGAAGGATTCCGAGGAGAATCGCCACGACCGAAATGGCGATCACCAGGATATGGGCGCGGGCCACCGCCTGTTCCAGCGCTTCGCGCCCTGCTTGCATGGCCTGGTGTTGTTGTGCCACCAGAGCGGCGGAGGTCTTCAGCAATTGCATCAGCGCCGGTTGCGTCTTGCCGGCAAAATGTTCACGGGCGCCTTGGGGACCACCGAGTTCGATCTGCTCCACTGTTTCGCGAAACAAGTCGCGGTAGCTTCCGCGCTGGGCGGCCAGGGCGTCCAGCAAGCGTTTGTCCTCCGCCGAGGGACTTGCCTTGATGAGCTTGGCCAGGGCATCGTCGGCGGCGTTATTGGCGTCGTCCATCTGCTTGTAGAGAGGAATTCTCTGGTCCCTATCCTGGGTCACCAGCAATTGCAGCAGCGGCAGGGCGGCGCCTTGCGCATGGTGTTGCAGTTCTTCGGCCAGGGATACCCGCTGGGACTGTTCGTCGACGATGACGCGGGTCACCGAAGATTGTCTTTCCATCTGGGCAAGTGCGAATGCCGCCACGGCGATCAACATCAACAGCAGCAACGTGAAGGCGACGGTGAGGCGGGTGCCGATGCGCAGGTTACGGAGCAGGTTCATGTGGAGTTCCCGAAGGAAGAGGTTGGAGCCGATATCAGGCCACTCGCCGGATACCTTTTGGAAGGCATCGACATATTTTAGGACGGATGCCAGAATTGCCGAAGTCCCTACAGTCCTTACAGTTTCTTCATGCGGGGATGCGCCAAGAAGGCGTCTACGGATTGGAGCGTCAATAGACTTGCCGAAGCAGGCCGACGGCGATGCAGCGCTGCATGCAGGTTTGCAACTCAAATGTTTCGAATTGGGCAGCGGCGTCAACGGCGGCTGCCAGGGTTTGCCCCGCGCCGAGTGTGCGCAGGAAGTCCAGTTCGCCGGGGTTCAGCGCTTCCACCGCTGTGCCGCCGGGACGGCGGTGTATCAGCACCGTTTGGGGCCGATCAAACTCCACCTCAAAATCACCGGCATAGCCAGGTTGGTTCACCTCCCAAATGCGGGCCAGCGGCCAAGCGGATTCGAGACAGGCGTGGGCTGGATCGAGACGGAAACGCAGTTCTCCCCAGCGGTCCGGCGGCGTCGCGGCCAGAATGCCGAAGTCTTGCGCCGGGACATCTTTCGCACCGTACACCTGCTGCACCAGCCATTCCAGGCGCGCCACGTCGGGCAGGTAGGGTAGCGCTGCCGCCGGTTCGTAACGCGCCAGGAAATCGTCGAAATCGCCGCCGTAGGCATTCAGGTCGCCGCTGGTGCTGGGTCGTTCCATGGCATAGCGGCGGGCGGCGGCGGCGAGAAACTCCTTGCCGACGATCGCCTCCAGCACAGGGTAGGTGGCCTGCACGGCGACGCCGAGATTGGCCAGTACGCTGCGGCGGTAGGCTTCCAGTCCTTGGGCTGCACGGCCTCGGTCGCCGCCGCAATGCGCAAGTAAGACATCGACATGGTCGCCGCCTGAAAATACGGCGCCGGCAAAATCTGCTTGCAGCTTATGCAGCGAGGGCATGGCGTTGCTCCCTCACGGCATCGAGATAGCCTTGGGCTTTGGCGGCTTCCGCCAGCAGCACTTCCAGCGCGGGAATATCCTGGTCCCACTCGATCAGCGTAGGTATCCGGCCAAAGCGTTCCAGAGCCGCTTGATACAAGTCCCAGACCGGCGGATACACGGGACGGGAATGGGTGTCCACCAACAGGCCGTCGACTTCCTCGTACCCGGCGAGATGGATTTCCGCGACCGTATCCACCGGGATGCCAGCCAGGAAATCCATGCCATTGAATCCATGATTGCAGGCGCTGACATGAATGTTATTGACGTCCAGCAGCAGGCAGCAGCCGGTACGTCGCGCCACCTCGGCGACAAATACCCACTCCGGCATGTCTTCCGGCAGGAAGCGCAGATAGCTGGAGACGTTCTCCACCAGGATGGTTCGACCCAGCGCTTCCTGAACCTGATCCACGTGCTTGCATACCCGGGCCAGCGCCTCCCGGGTGTAGGGCAGCGGCAGCAGATCGTTGAGCCAGCGCCCACCGATAGCCGACCAGCACAGGTGCTCAGAAATGGCGGCGGGCTGAATGCGCTCCGCCAGGGCCTTGAGCCGGCGCAGATGATCCGGGTCGAGATCGTCCGCGCCGCCAAGGGACATGCCCACTCCGTGCAGACTCACGGGATAACGCTGCCGCACCGCTTCCAAGGCCGCCAGGGCGGGGCCGCCGGCAACGAAGTAGTTTTCGCTATGGACCTCGAACCAGGCCGCCGGCGGCGATTCTTCGCGAACCTGCCTGAGGTGCGGAGCGCGCAGGCCGATACCGGCACGTACAGGCAACGTAACCGCCGACGCGTTCTTTAAATGGGGAGCGGGCATGTCTTGGACCATCAGGCTTACTTCTTCTTGTCCATCATGTCGCCGGCGGGTGCCATCTTGCCGCCCATTTTCTCGCAGCTGCCCTTGGCAACCAGCTTGAAGTCGTTGGGGTCGTTGTCCATCTTGGACTGGCCGGCGCAGGAGTGCTTGCTGGTCTTGCTGCCGCAGTCGTTCTGGCCGGCTTTGGCGACGCCGAAACACTTTTCCTTGGGTTCGTCGGCCGCCACGGCGGAAGCGGAAGCGGCGAAGATGCCGGCGGCCAGCAGGGCGGACGCGGCGGCTTGAATCAGGGTACGTGCATTGTTCATTTCAAAGTCTCCTGTATGAGTTTAGGGAAGCCAAACCTTGGCTTCCTGCTCATTTGGTCGGAGACCATCTGGATTCCTTACAGAAAGATCGAAAGATTTTCGACCACCGCAAGAATACTGTGCCGATCAGAGCTTCCAGGGGTGGTTGCGGATGGCCTGCCGCAGGAATCGGAAGTGTTTCAGCGTATTGCGGCAGCCCACGCAGATCAACAAATGCAGGCGCAGACCCAGCCGTTCCGTCAGCGAAAGCTGGCGGTCCAGTCCCTGGGACATCAGTTCCGTGGCTTGCTTGCAGCTGATCATGTTTCCAATTCTCCAAACCACCGTCGACCAAGGCACTCTCGCAGGCCGATGCGCGCGCGGTGCAGCAGCACCCAACAGTTAGACGTGCTGATGGCCAGTTCCTTACAGATTTCGGCCGTCTCCAGGTCGAGAAACTCCCGCATCATGAAGACCCGTGCGGGGGACGCCGGAAGCGTGGTCAGGCAGGCATCCAAGACCTCCCAGAAGCGTTTTTGCTCCAGGCTCGTATGCGGGTCGCCCCAGGCGGCGGGAATTTCGTCCCAGTGGTCGCGCTCGTTGAAAAGACCAGCCACCATCTCGTCCAGCGCCGCCTCGGCGACTGCATCGGCCTTGTTGCGGCTGCTGCGTCGTAACTCGTCGACGATCTTGTTCTTCAATATGGAAAACACCCAGGTTTGGAACGAAGACGCGCCGCTGAACTGGGCGGAGCCTTCCATGGCCGCCAGCAGCGCGTCCTGAACGGCATCTTCCGCCGCCTCGGCGGAGCGCAATTGCAGCCGCGCAAAGCCGATCAGCCGGGGACGGATTGCGGCGAGGCTCGCCTGCAATTCTTCAGCAGTGAGTTTACTCATCGCTACGGAGCTTCCGCGACACAGCCACTCATTTCTTCTGGTAGGTATCCAGATTGATGCCCTCGCGCGCCATGGCGGCGGCAACTGGCGGCACCGTTGCCAGACGCGCGACGTAAGCCTGGTAAACCGGCAAGGATGCGGGATCGATGGCGGCGAGACCCGCCCAGCGCAGGAACACTAGCGCATAGGCGTCGGCGAAGGAAAGCTTGTCGCCCAGCAGGAAGGGAGCGGCCTTTTCCGCCATGCCCTGAATGCGCTCCAGGTGGCCGCGGAAAACTCCCTGGGAGGTTCGCTTGATCTCCGCTTGGGCGGCATCGCTTTCAGCAAAATTCTTGGAACGGAAGATGCGGGTAAACGTCGGATGGATGGTATTGTTCATCCAGGCAAACGTGGATATTGCTTGCGCACGTTGCCATGGGTCCGCCGGCAAGAGGCCGACCTGAGGATAACGCCTGTCGAGAAAATCGCAGATCGCCACGATCTGGTTCAAGGGCCTGCCGTCGACCACCAGGACCGGCACCAGACCCAGGGGGTTCAACGCCAGATATTCAGGCGTCTGTTGCTCGCCCTTGTGTAGCTTGACCGCCTGGGTTTCGAATTCTTCTCCCGTGGCGGCTTTGATCGCTTCCAGGCCCACGTGGGGTACGAACGAACAAGCACCGGGACCGTAGTACAGCTTCAGCATGAATGTCTCCTCTGTTGTTGCGAAAAAAGTGCGTAGCGCATCGCGTTTCGGACCATGATTCAACCTAATTCGCCAAGGCACGTTCTACCGCGCGTTTGAGATCGTCCGGATCGAACGGCTTGGGAAGATAATCGAATACGCCCAGTTCTTTCGCGCGCGACTGGGTTTCGATCTTGTCTAGGCCGGTGACCATGATGACCTTGGTATCGGTTTGCAGCTCCGTGATACGTCGCAGCACCTCCATGCCATTCATCTCGGGCATCAAATAGTCCAGGATGATCAAATCGAATCTGGATGCTTCGATTCTTTTCAGGGCATCCAGCCCGCTGTTAACATAATCGACCTGGTAACCGCTGTTCTCCAGAATGCGCCGGTAACAGCGAATCAGGATGTCCTCGTCGTCAACCACCAAAATTCTGACACTCATCAATTTCTCCGGCACATATCGGGGGTCATGGGCACCTGGTTTCAAGCGATAATTGGTATCGCCTTGCGCCCAGAATTCTCACACACCATCGGGAAGTCGGGAAGCAATCAATTTTTTAACTCGCATCGTCGTCAGACCACACCCGTCTCATGAAATCGTTCAAACACAGGATTTGCGCCCCGAAGGAAGTGGCCTTGGGCCACGCCCCCACCCCCAACCCCCCGCCCAGGCGGGGGCTACAAGTTGCTCGCTGCGCTCGTGGGTTACTGGTGCCCGACCTTGGGGTTAGGGTACGGGGTGCTTCGTAACTGTATTTCACGCTAAGAGTTCATCCCATGCCAGACCTGGATATTTTTTGGTACTCCTACCTGATCGCAGTCATTCTTGTCGCCATCAGCCTCGGGTTTTCCCTCAAATTCGTTCTTCCCGCGCTACGCCTGCGCCAGGCGTCTTCAGGAGTCATTGCGGCGCTGGGAAAAATCCGGAGCGAAAGGCCCGAGGATATTCGCGGCGCCATCGCCAAAGACGCGATGGCCTCAAACAGGTTCTCGCGCGTCTGGGGCGAGTATGCCCAAACCCTCCATCCCCAGAGGACCGGGGCGGGCCTGCGCTGGCGCGCCACCACCCTGGCGGAGACATTCCTTACCGACCAGGCGCTGGTCGATAATCCGCTGAAGACCGAATACTACAAACATTTGCCGGGCATCCTCACCGGTCTTGGCATCATCGGTACATTCACCGGGCTCATCATCGGACTCGGTCATTTCGACGTCTCGCTGGATCCGGGACAAACCCAGCACCAATTGCGCATGCTGATCCATTCGGTCGGCCACGCTTTCATCGTTTCCGCGGTTGCCATCACCCTGGCGATGGCATTCACTTTCATCGAGAAATCTCTCGTCACCGTGTGTTACCGGCAGGTTGAGGACATCCGCCAATTGATCGACGGGCTCTTCGATACCGGCGCCGACGTCGAATATCTCGAACGGCTGGTGTCCGCTTCGGAACTCTCCACGACGCAGGCGCGCGAGATCAAGGATGCCATCGTCGGCGAACTGGGTACGCTATTCTCAGAGCTTGCGACGAAGCAGATCGAAGCCTTCGAACGCAGCGGCGCCAGGACCTCCAGCGACCTCGGGCAACTGCTCGGCGCCAGCCTGGGCGGTCCCATCAAGGACATGGTTGCCGCCGTCAAGGACATGAACACCGCCGCCGCCACTCACGGCGATTCCACGACGAAGATGGTTGGAGAAGTCATCACCCAATTTTCGACACGGATGCAGGCTATCTCCGCCGCGCAAACGCGGGAAACCAGCGAGCTACTCGGCAGGACCAATGAGGCGTTGCGGACGACGGCCGAGCAGTTTTCCAGCATGGCGGGCCGGCTCCATGACTCCGGGCGCGAAGCCGTAGAGGCGATGGGCAGGCAACTCCAGGAGACTGTTTCCGTCACCCAGGAAAGCCAGGCCGTGGCCCGGCGGCAGATGGGCGAGCACGCTGAAACGATGCTCAGAGTCATGGTCGACTCGCAGCTTCAGACCAACCAGCTCGTCCAGACGCTGGTCGCCCGGCTCGAAAACGAAGTCACGGCGGTGGTGGGCAGCATTCATGCCGAGACAAAGTCGGTGGCGGAGTCGCAACGGGAACAGTCGGAACACATGGGGCAGGCCACGCGGCAACTGGCGTCGGAGTTTGCGAGACAACATGAAAGCATGGCGGCGCTTTCGCTTGCCACTAACCAGAGCCTGGAACGGGCGGTCACGCGCCTCTCCGGCGCAACACAGGAAACCGTTGCTGGTATGCAGGCCGGCGCAGGCCTACTGGCCGCGGCAGCCCGGGACTTCGCCGATGCCGGCAATGGCGTCGCAGGCGCCCTGGCATCATCGAAGGCGGTCATCGAAGAGATCGGGGCGGCAAGCGCCGCGCTGTCCACTACAGCAACGGCAGCCCGGCAGATGTTCGCCGAGCATTTGCAGGCCGCCGAAAGCTTTGCCCGGATGGTGCAGGATCTGAGGGATACGGTCAGTCTCGCCAAGCGGGATGCAGCCATGAGCGCCAGCCTGGTGGATCGCCTTGAAGCCGCGGCGTCGCGCCTGGGTGTTGCCCAGACGCGTGCCGATGAATACCTGCAAGGGGTGACCCGCGTTCTCGATCAGGCGCATCAGGCTTTTGCCGACAACATCGAGCGCACCTTGCGCGAGAGCAACCGCCAATTCCAGCACGAATTGTCGCAAGCGGTCGGGCTGCTCTCCGGGGCGATCCACGATCTCGGCCAGACCGTCGAGTCGATCGCCGACGCGAGAAGCTGAAATGTTCCAGACGGGTCTGCGTTCGTCTCCGCGCCGTCCGCAACGGGACCAGGCGGAAAAGCCGTTCTGGATCTCCTTTTCGGATTTGATGACATCGCTGATGGTGCTGTTCATGGTCACCATGGCGGTTGCCTTGCTGTCGATCACCACCGGAGTGAACAAGATCGAGGCGGAGAAGGTGGCTCGGGATGAGGCCATCCGCGCCTGCATGGCCGACGTCCGGGCAATCGCGGCAGGCGACGGATACGCCGGCGTTTCCGTGGCGGGCAATGCCATCGAATTCGGGCATATCGCCGAATTCCAGAAGCGGGGCCACGACCTTCCCGCGGAAAACAGGGCGTTTCTGCGCAAATTCGTGCCGCCGCTGCTGAAGGCCGCCCGGTCGGAGAAATGCGCGCCGTGGCTGAAGCACATCACCGTCGAGGGATACGCCAGCCCGGAGGGTTCTTATCTCTACAACTTGAACCTCTCGCTGCAACGATCCCAGCGCGTGCTCTGTTCCTTGCTCGATTCGCGCGCGCCCGACGCTCTCTCGGAAGACGACAGAAAATTCATCCGGATGATCTTTCTGGTCGGAGGAGTGTCTTTCAACGCCACCAAGGATAGACCGGAGAGAAGTCGGAGGATAGAGCTGAAGATGGAATTCCGGGAGGTGGGCGAGGGGACAGTCGCCCACCCTGAGCTACCCTGGGACGACGATCCGCGTTGTCCGCTCGATCCGGAAAAATGACGAAGACGGACCTGGAGCTGCTTAGATCGCGTCTCGCCGATTCCATCGGCAGCGGGAGGCGGATGTCCGGACCATGGGATGCCCCCGGCCTGATGGCGGCGCGAGTGGAAGGCATCAGGCGGCAACTGGGCAGCCGGATGGGAGATGTCTTCGATCGGCAGATCGTGGCACGCGCCGTGGCGGAGTTTCGCGAGAGAGGAAAAGTCGCGCTTGTCCGTGATCTGAAATATGTCTGTTTCGGCGCGGGCTACTTTGCCGCCGATGGCTACTGCCTGCTGGCGGACACGCCGCGCCTGGAGCGTCTGCTCAAACGAGTGGCGACAGTCCCCGGGCGCTTGAATCGGATGCGCATGTACCGGGCGTTGCTGCGATCTTATTGGGCCTTCCCGCTCCATGGCGGGAGTGCCCCGGCAGAGGCGCTGAATGGATGGAAACGCCTCCGGGATTGGCTGAGAAGCAGGTATGAGGAACTGGCGCTGAGCCGGACAAGGAAGCCGATCTGGTTTTCCATGCTGGCTCCCCACCTGGACCTGCTATCGGACATGCCATGCGCGAAGTTTTCGCCGGAGCTGCTCGAAGGCGACGCGAGCGGCCTGCAACGGGCGATCGACACCCTACAGATTCCCGAGGAGGCATGGGTGAAGGAGGAAGCTGTGCTGGCACAGCTTTGGGCCGGTGCAGCCGAACCGGACGAGCGCTTCAAGACCATGCTGCCCCGCTTGATGGAAATTGCCGCAGGGAAAGCCGGGATGGTGGTTACCGAAATGCTGGCTCGCAAGTGCCTGGCCATCTTGCTTGCCCGTTGGGCGGGATGCAAGGACTATCGGCCCGGCCCCGACTTGTTCCTGGCTGCGCTCGATCTGCTGGGCACGCCATGGGCCAACCGGCCGCTTTGGGACGACCTCATCCTCGATGCGAACTCGGGTTCATCTGCGGAGACCCGGGAGATGGTCGGAAACTGGTTGAAGGAAATGCTAATCGAAAGTTACTTCCTGACATCTTCACCGGCCCTAGGAGCGGTCGAACTATGGAAGACGTTTTCCGTATTCGTCGATGAGATGTGGGTAGCTCTGCGCGACATGGAAAATGGCACGAACCCCCTGATGCAATACGCCCGGTATTGCCCGATCAAGACCCGGAACGGACAGTCGCCGGCGCTCCTGATGAGGATCGGCACACATTTCATCGTCGTGAGAGGCACTAACCGCGACGGGGTCATGGTGCTTCCCTGGCATGACCTGGCCGAAAAATGGCGAGTGCATCTGCGCTCCGGATGGGAGGCCGGGGCGCTCGATCTCGGGGAAATGCTCATGACAACACCACATTCGGTCTGCCTGGAGGCCGGCAATACGGCGCGTCTCGAAGAACAAGTCCGCGCGTTGTTGTTGAGCAGAAGCGCCTGATCGAGGCCCGATGAAAATTTTCTTCTTCTTAGTGATTTCGATCACTTATGGAATCGCGCGGGCATGCCAAAATCCTCCCATGAACTCGCGGAACATCTTTGTGATTATCGCCGCCATCCTGGTGCCAGGAGGCGTGCTCTTGCTCGCACCCATGCTCTACCGCTGGGTAAGGCAGCGTAAGCTTTTTGGCGCAACTGCGCCATGATGAGGATTAGTTAAAACCCACGTTGCCAGACAGGTCTTAGCGGCGCCAGTTCGGGACTTTCGATGGCCGCCCGCAATTGCATCAGCAGTCTTGGCTTGTCGTAACCCAGCGTCCCCTTGAGTACCAGCCGGTTCGAGGCATGGTCGCTACGGAACACCGAGCGTTCGAGTTCGAGTCGCTGCATGAAGCGCTCCAGTTCCCCGAACAAGGCCGCTTCCGAGAGGTGTTCCCATTCGGGGAAGCCGGCCCGGAAGCGTGCCTCGCCTTTGGGAAAGTTCACCACCAGGATCGACAGGTATTCCGGTTGGGTCTCGTTCGCCAGGAGCGCCGAGTTGTCCGCATGCGGGTTCGATAGCAGCTTGCCGCCGAGTCCGTTCAGTATCATCACGGAACGCCTGATGCCGGCATCGCGCAGCTTATCGAGCGCTTCCCGAGTCGAGGCATGAGTCTCGCCTTTGCTGACTTTCGCCAACACGTCATCGTCGCCGGATTCTGCGCCCACATAGGCCAGCGCCAGCCCGGCCTGCGCCAGATCGCGCAGCTCGGCCACCGACTTCTTGCGCAGGTCGCGAGGCAGGCAGTAGCTCGACACCCGGTGCACGTCCGGCAGATATTCGTGGATCGCTTCCAGCACCACCAGCAAGCGCCGCGTCGGCAGCACCATTGCATCCCCATCGGCAAGGAAAACGCGCCTGATGTTGGCACCGAAGCGTTCGCCGCTGCGGCGGATGCTGGCGATCACCTCGGCTTCGTCGCGGGCGCGAAATTTCTTTTGCGGCTCGGTATACATTTCGCAGAAAGTGCAGCGGTTCCATGAGCAACCATCGGTTACCGGCAGGATCAGCGATTGGGCCTCGCTGGGCGGACGGAAGACCGGATCGACGTAGCGGATGGGAAAGCTCGCCTGCATGGCATCAACCCACCGTCAGGGGCTTGCCGTTGTCCTTGGGGCCGATGCCGAGCAGGAAAGGCACTGCCTGCTTCGCCCATTGCCGCGCCGAGGGATAGCCACCCGCAGCATCGCCGAAACTCCTGCGCAGCATTTCGGTATCGATGATGCCCGGATTGAGCGGCACGGCCGCCATGTCCCTGGGCAGTTCCTGGGCCAGGGCACGGCTCAGTCCTTCGATAGCCCACTTGGTGGCGCAATAAGGAGCAACCTCCGCATTGGTCGAGCGCCCCCAACCGGAACTGAAATTCACAATGATTCCGCGTTTCGATTTCACCATGGCCGGCACGAAGTGACGAAGCACGTTGGCCACACCCTTGATATTGACGTCGATGACGGCGTCGAATTCCGGGGCCGGAACCAGCCATAGCGGGGCGTTGCGGTTGACCAGGGCGGCATTGTTCAGCAACAGGTCGGGGGCGCCATGGGACTCGATCACGTCGGATGCCCATGCTTCGACCTCGGCGTCGTTGGCCACATCGACAACATCGAAGCGATGCGGAGTGCCGAAAGCCGATGCCAGGTCCGTGATGGCTTTTCCGCTCCGGCCACAGCCGATGACGACGTGCCCAAGGCGGATGAATTCATCGGCCATGGCCCGCCCGAGACCACGCGTGACGCCGGTGATGAGTATCCGGCGCTGAACGGAATTCGATGGATGGGATGTTTTCAAACTGTTGTTGGCCAAGCTGTGCTCCTCCAAGTGTCCTACAACCACCTTTGCATCGAGTAGCCGCCGAGTACCGGACGCTGCAAGGCCGCTCGCAGGATTTGGCGGCCCCACTTGAATTCCTTGTAAAGGACCAGGAAGCGCCAGATGTCGCGCATGACCTTGGCGCGATCCCGCCAACTCAAGGCCATCAGCGCCGCCGGAAAATCGGCCTCGTGGGGACGGTCGAATGCGACCTTCAGAGGGTTCCATTGATCGCTGGTACGCCGTACTTCCGAGGCGATCATGCGCCGATACATTTCCTGCACCGGCCGGTTGCGCAGCCTCGCCTCGACCACGGCTTCGCCGCTGATTGCGCCCGAATGCAAGGCGCAACTCATGCCTTCGCCTATCATGTTGAGGAATCCGGCGGCCTGGCCGGTGATCAGCACATTGCCCTTGCCGAACACGTAGCGATTGATCAGCGAGGGCCCGAAATTTTCGCCGCAACCTTCGTCGTCATCGTCCTCGGGTTCGAGGCGTACCCCGTGTTTGTCGGCCAGGTAGTCCACCACATTCCGGTGTTTGCGGGCGAAGTTGTCGCCGCGCTTGAAGCCGACCCCGACGATCTGGCGGCCGTCACGGGCATGGCTCCAAGTGTAATGGCCGAGGCCGGGGTGAAACCAGAAATGGAAATACTGGGGATCGAGCGGGCATTCGATGATCCGGTGGAACTTCTGGCAGACGAAGAACCAAGGGATGCTTTGCGGGTAATCCGGGTAGAGCGCCCGGGTCACCAGCGAGCTCGGCCCGTCGGCGCCGATCACCAGGCGGGCGCGGTACTCGACGGGCTCGCCGCGGCTGCGTGCCGAAACGATAAGGTGATCGCCATGATCCTGCAAACCGACGAACGAAGTCTGGTCGTGGATTTCCGCGCCGCTTTGCCGGATCGCCCAATGGTCGGAATACTTGCGGTGCAGGTGCGGCGTGGTGCCGCCGAAGAAATCCATCGGCATCGACACCATGCTGGGAAAATGGAAGGTCACGCCGCGGCAGGAAGCGGGCTCATGCAGCACCTGGGGAGGCAGCGGGCCGAAGTTCTCGAGCAGGAAGCGATGACCGCGCGGAGACAGGATGCCGCTGCATATCTTGTGGCGCGGCAGCTGCTTGCGCTCGATCACGATGGTTTCCAGGCCGGCGTCCACCAGTCGCTTGGCCGCTGCTGCGCCGGACAGGCTGGCACCGACGATAACGACATCCACGCTGCGCATCAGCGAGTTTCCTTCGCAAGTTCGTCTACGGACATCACCGGCCAGGCACCGAGCCGTTCGAATACGCCGCGGTCCGCCGGATCCTCCACCACGATGCGCTGTATCTTGAAGCCTTGCACGATCCAGCGCGCCTGTGCCAGATAGTCACAGGCATCGGCATAATCGGCAGGCACGGGCAGCCGGGCCGGAATGGCGATGCGCTGCAAGTCCAGATTGAGCATGCATCCGGTCTCGCGGCGCAGTTCATCATATACCTTCACGCGACGTTCATAGTCGGCGTGATAGCTGCGCGGTTCGATGACCAGCAGGTCGCCGGGGCCTAACCGGCTGCGCACTGCGGATTGCGCGACCAGCGGTTCCCTGGCGGTTGCAGTGGCAAGTTCGGCCTCATTCGAATCAAGCCGCAACCGGCGACGCACAGAGCGCATCATGCCGACTAGGTCGATGCGCTCCGGACATACCGGCGCGCAGGCGCCGCAAAGGTTGCACCACTGTGCCGTCGCCGCAAGATCTTCGATGGGGGCGCCGCGCTGCAAGGCCTTGCTGCAACCGAGAGGCGTCAGTTCGATATCGCGCGTCTGCCGCCATATCGGACAGACCAGCAGGCACAGCGCGCAAGCGCTACAGGCGGCGTGATCCGCAACCGGGAGCGCAATGTCGGTTGTCGCGAGGCTCATCAGAAAATCACGTCGCGGTTGAGGATCATCGCCGGATCGACCTGGCGCTTGAACGCCAGGTGCCGGTCCACCAGGGCATCGCCGAAGACGCGCCGGATGTAGCCTTTCATCATGCCGCCGAACCTGTAGTAGCTGGCGCCCAGATCGACGCCGATATCGTAGATGGCGTTCTTGAACGACTGAAAATGGTCGCGGCTGTACACGGCGTCTCCCACCATCGGCTCGAATTCGCAGCCGTAGGCCCATCCCTCCGCATCCGCCGGAATGCACGACATTTCGTAGTGTTCACGATGCTCCGGGCGCAGCTTGATGCCGACGCAATACAGGGTGTAGCGCGGGAAATATCTGCGGCATACGGCGTTGCCGCGTTCCACCGCCTCGACGAATTTATCCGCCGATGTGGCGAGGTCGGGAATCACCATCTGCCTGCCGCCCCAGAATTTCCACACGGCGCGGGAAAATACCACCGTGCGGTCCAGCATGGTTCCGTCGCGCATATACTCGGGACGCTGAAGTTCCGGGAACAGGTCGCGCTTGCGCTGCCACAGGTACCAGGCTTCCGCCAGCTTCCAGGGGCGCAAGGCGTAACGGCGCAGCATGCACAGGGCGAAGCCGAATTCACCATAACCGCGCAGGCGCGACAGCCATTCGGAGTTGAAAACAGCCTCGCGTTCCGGCGTGTCGAAGGCCACCAGCAGATTGACCGCGCAGTCCATGATGGTGAGTATGCCCGAGTAGTCGCTGGCGTCGTTGCGGTCGAGCATTTGAAGATCCTCGATCGCCAGGCGCAACGAGTCGTAGTGGAAATAATGCATCCGCAAGGGTGTGTAGGGACGGACTCTCAATGTTGCCTCGGTGATCACGCCGAACTGGCCGTAGCCGAGGATTACGCGCCTGAACAACTCGGGATGCTCCTTGTCGGAACATTCGACGATCTCCCCGGTAGGGGTCACCACCTGCAAGGCCAATGCTTGATCGGCGCTGCAACCCAGGCGCGCAGAATTCACGTCTATGCCGCCGACACCCAGCGTTCCACCCACCGATGAGGTAAGGTTCAGCGGCGCCGAAAGGTAATCGAGGCCATCACGGCGCAGTTCCTCGGCCAGGCTGTGCCAGAAGATGCCGGCTTCCGTGCGCACTTGCTGCGCAGTGGCATCGATCGCGATGACCCGGCTCATCCCGGTCATGTCCAGCAACACGCCGCCGAAAGCCACCGATTCGCCTTCCGTGGTGAGGCCTCCGCCGCGAACGGTCACCGGGACGCGGTAGGTTTGTGCAGCCTTGAGGAGATCGGCAATCTGCGCTGCGCTGCGTGCGATCACCACGCCGTGCGGCAAGCCGTAGGCGGTGCCGCCGGCATCGGTGGCAAAAATTCCCCGCGTGGCCAGCGCCTCGCGCAAGTCTATGCCGCGCGCGCGGATCGCGATTGCGAAATCCCGCCATTTCTCGCCATGCCAGCGTGAGGGATTGGTCTGCTGGCGGCTGATTCCCAGTAAGGAATCGGTGCCGACCGGACACATTCCGGGGATGCCGATGCCGGCCGTATCCATCTTTCCCATGCGCTTTTCCAATGTCAATGTACCTACGCCCGGAATGCCGCATTTCTGGCAAGGGCTGGCACGGCGTAAGTGAGGACTATAGCATCGCGTAAGGTGGGCTGGCAGCGTAGCTCTCCGGCGAAGCAGCGATATGAAATCCGCGAGTTTTTTCCAGGGACGCCTATGAAAGAGGGGCATATCCGTAAGACAATGGCCGCTATGCTTACCCCAACACATCGACCCGTGCCATGGGCAGGGAAGGCAAGGAAAGATCGTCTTGCCGCCTCCCTCGCGGCAAGCCTCGTCCTGCATGCGCTGATCTTGTCTCTTCAGTTCGGAGTGTATGGAGAGTCCGGATGGAGCTTGTCGTTATTGGAAAACTCCGGAACTGAACGCAGCGCAAGCGTCCCCGTTCTTCAGGCAATATTGCGTGACCAGGAAAAGCCATCCGTCGAGGAGGAGAAATCCCCACCGCTCAGAGCTAAAGAAAACAAGATAGCCAAGGTCAAGGTCGAGCCGGTCGTCGGGAATCAGTCCAAGACGCCGGTGAGCGGGGCGCTGGCCGAGGCGGGCATCACTACAGGCAGCATAAGAGAGGTCACGCCGCCGTCGGCGCCGGCGGAAACGAAAGAGAAACTCGATGTCGTCGCCGAAACTCCCGAGCAGAAGCAAATTTCGGTCGCCGACAAGGGCGTGTCCGTATTGGCTTCCGAGCAGGAGAGTACCTGGACCATAGACGTCGCAAAAGCTGCGCAGGAAGCAGAGGAAAAAGCCCGAAACGAGCGGGTTGAACTGGATAAAGCCAAGGAAGCGGAAATACTCGAGCGGAAGAAGATAGAGCAGACCGAGAATCAAAGAAAGGCCGAACTCGCTGCAATCGCCAAGGCCATGGAAGATACCTTGGCACGGCAACGCATCGACGAGGAGAAAAGGGCGACGGAGCAGGCAGCGCTGGCCAAAGCCAAGGAAGAAGCATTGGCGCGCATGAGGATCGAGGAAGAGAAACGGAATGCCGAACAGGCCGCTTTAGCCAAAGCCAGGGAGGAGGCCCTGGCGAAGAAAGCCGAGGCCGAAGCTCAGGCGAAGAAGGCCGAGGCTGAGGCCTTGGCACGAAGAGAGCAACTTGCCGCCCAGTCCGAGCGGGCTGCCGAAGCGAAGAGGCTTGCGGACGATCGTGGTGCCGATAGTTTCTCGAATCCGGCCGGCAAAGCGGGAGCGACGACCGGGCAGTCGGCCGACAAGGGGAGCAGCCTCGCCAGTCGCGCACTCGATCAGGCCAGAGGCAACCCACGCGGATCCCCGCTCAGCCCGTTTGCTCCGAGCGACCGGCAACGCCGCGGAAGCATCCTCGGGCGGGATCCCAAGGATATTCAATTGGCATTCTATGGCGAGGGCTGGCGGCAGAAAGTCGAACGCATCGGCAGCCTGAATTATCCGAAAATCTCCAAGAACCGGCACTACGATCCGCTGGTGGTCACTGTGAGCATCAATAGCGACGGCAGCCTCGCGGGAGTGCGCATAGATAAGAGCAGCGGCCAGAAGGAAATCGACGATGCCGTGCGCCGGATATTGGAGATGAGCGCGCCGTTCGCGGCTTTCCCCCCTGATCTGAAGCGCAGTTACGACGTCGTGGACATTACCCGCACCTGGAGCTTCCTTGAGGAACGGCCAAGGATATACAGTCAGTGAAAATCGAGTAACTTAGAGAGGGCGAACATTGGACAAGCTGACAAGGGAAAACTTTAGGCAACTGCCGCTATCGGCGACCGACGGGGCCTGGGGTACCGAATTGATGAAGCTCGGTGGCTTATCGACCGAATTGAAGGATCTCTGGAACATTTCGGCGCCGGATAAAGTGCTTCAGGTCGCGAGCTCCTATGTCGAAGCGGGATCTGACATTATCCTGACGAATACCTTTTCCTCCAATCGCATCGTACTGGAGCGCCATGGGGCAAGCGGACGTTGCGCTGAACTGTCGCGCGCCGGAGCCGCCATTTCGCGCAGAGCCGCCGGTGGCAGGACGCTGGTCTTCGGTTCGATCGGCCCAACGGGGAAGCTCGTGTCGCTGAAACAATTGGCGGTTGCGGAAGCCGAGTCCGTGTTCGAAGAACAGGCGATCGCATTGGCGGAGGGAGGGGCGGATGCCATCGTGATCGAAACCATGGCCGATCTCGAGGAGGCAAGGGCAGCGCTAAGAGCTTGTCTGCGAGCATGCTCCCTGCCGGTCGGGGTGAGCTTCACCTTTGACTCGGGCAAGGATAAGAATCGGACCATGATGGGCGTCAGCCCGGCCCAGGCATGGAAGGCGGCCAAAGAAGGCGGCGCGAGCTTTGTTGGGGCCAACTGTGGCATCGGCATCGACGCCTACGTCAAGGTGGCGCAAGAACTGGCGCAGTGTGGCGACGATCTGCCGCTGTGGATCAAGGGCAATGCCGGCCGCCCCAAGATGGCCGCCGACGGTTCAACGTATTACACCGCCGGGCCAGAGGACTTTGCCCGTGCCGTCCCGGAACTCGTGGCAGCGGGTGTCCGTTTGTTGCGGTTCGACGCCGGCCCACGTCGCTGCCATCGTCGCAGCTATTGAGGCTATCCGCGCATCCGACTGACCGCTGAATGCTACTGCGGTAACAATCCGGCACGTTGTATACATTTTTGCCATAGGCAGCGCCTATTCTGGCTGTGGCCAGTCGTGACAATTACCCACTATGCTAGTAAACGCATAGCCCGAACCGGATATCTTGAGAAAAACCTGTTGACAGCCTGGCGGCTTAATGTATACAGTCCGTATGCACTGTCCTCTCGTTCAGGAGCTATGCCATGAGCTCAGCCGCCACCAAACTCAGCTTTCCCATGAATGCCTGGTACGCCGCCGCCTATGACGTGGAACTGCGGCGCGCATTGTTGCCGCGTACGGTCTGCAACAAGAAGCTGGTGATGTACCGCCGCGCCGACGGCACGCCTGCGGTGTTGGAGGACGCCTGTTGGCACAGGTTGCTGCCGCTTTCCAAGGGGCGGCTGATCGGCGACGAGGTGGAGTGTGGCTACCACGGACTGGTGTACAGCCCCGAGGGGCGCTGCATCAGCATGCCGTCCCAGGAAAAGCTCAACCCATCGGCCTGCGTGCGCAGTTTCCCGGTGGCCGAGAAGCATCGCTTCATCTGGGTCTGGCTGGGAGATTCGGCCCTGGCCGACGTCTCGGCGATACCGGACCTGCACTGGAACAACGACCCGGCCTGGGCCGGCGACGGCAAATTGCTCCACGTGAATTGCGATTACCGTCTGGTGGTGGACAACCTGATGGACTTGACCCATGAGACTTTCGTACACAACACCAGCCTGGGTAATCGCGCCGTCGCCGAGGCACCATTCACCACCACCCACAGCGATACCTCGGCAACCGTGACGCGCTGGATGCGCGACATCGAACCGCCGCCCTTTTGGGCCGAGCAGTTGCGCCAACCGGGCAAGGTCGACCGCTGGCAGATCATCAATTTCCAGCCGCCGTGCACCGTCACTATCGACGTCGGCGTGGCCCCGGCCGGCAGTGGCGCCCCCGAGGGCGACCGCTCGCGGGGCGTGAACGGCTATGTACTCAACACCATCACGCCGGAGAGCGAGACCTCCTGCCACTATTTCTGGGCCTTCTGCCGCAACTACCGGCTGTCGGAGCAGGGCGTCACCCAGAGCTTGCGCGAGGGCGTATCCCGGGTGTTCGCCGAGGACGAGGTCATACTCGAGGCGCAACAGCAGGCCCTGCTCGATCATCCGGACAAGAGCTTCCGCAACCTCAATATCGACGCCGGAGCGGTGTGGGCGCGTCGCATCATCGATCGTCTGGTCGCCGCCGAGCAGGACGCCCTGCGGCCTGCCACGGCGGGCGCGACTCAGCTCAGCGAGGAGACCGTTTGAGGGCGACCACCATTCGGCTGAGGCGCGATGCCAGCCAGACGGATCGGGCCATACTGGGCATGCGCGATCTGGTGCTGCGCGGCGAGTTCAAGGCCGGCGATCGCCTCACCGAACTTGCCTTGGTGGAAACTCTCGGCCTATCGCGCACGCCGATCCGCGCCGCGCTACAGCAGCTGACCCAGGAAGGCCTGCTGGAAGCGGTTCAGCCCACGGGCTATTTGGTGCGCGGGTTCAGCGAGAGCGAAATCTTCGACGCCATCGAGGTGCGGGGAACCATAGAGGGCCTGGCCGCCCGCATGGCCGCCGAGCGGGGCGTGTCGCAGCCGACGCTGCGCGATATGCGCGACTGCCTGGCGAAGATCGACGAGGTGTTGACCAGGTCTAACCTCGGCGACGGGCAGTTGGCGCGCTTCGGCGCGCTAAATGAACAGTTCCACCACCTGCTGCTGCATGCCTCGGGCAGCGAGATGGTCAAACACGCCATGAGCCGGGTGGTGACGTTGCCCTTTGCCTCGCCCAACGCTTTCGTCCTGGTTCAGGCCAAGATTCCCGGCTCGCTCGAGATCCTGAAAATTGCCCAGGCACAGCATCACGACATTGTCGATGCGCTCGAGGAGCGTTCCAGCGCGCGGGCCGAACCGCTGTTGAGAGAACATGCGCGCAATGCGCGCAAGAATCTGGAGCTAGTGCTGCGCAATACGGATGCCTTGAGGCATCTGGTAGGGGCTCCGCTGATCCGCCGCCGTGGCGGCACCTGAGTTGCATCAGTGTCACCGCAAGCCAACGACAACATCATCAGGAGACATTATGAACAAACCAATCGATTCCCAGCGTCGCGCCTTGCTCATGGGCAGTGCCGCCGCCCTGGCCGCCGGTGCTCTTCCGCGCTACGCCTTTGCCGCGGAGCCGGTGAGGGTGGGTTTGATTCTGCCGATGTCCGGTCCCTTCGCGTCTACCGGGAAGCAGATAGAGACGGCGATCCGCATCTATCAGCAGAAGTATGGCGATATGGCCGGCGGGCGCAAAGTGGAAATCCTGCTTAAGGATGACGGCGGCGTCGCGCCGGACGTGACCAAGCGACTGGCCCAGGAACTGGTCACCAAGGACCACGTGCAAATCCTCGCCGGCTTCGGCCTGACGCCCCTGGCTCTGGCCACGGCGCCCATCGCCACCCAGGCCAAGACGCCGATGATCGTCATGGGAGCGGCCACCTCCATCATTCCGCAACGCTCGCCCTACATCGTGCGCACCGGTTTCACCCTGCCCCAGGTGACAGCGCCCCTGGCCGACTGGGCGGTCAAGAACAAGCGCCTCAACATCAAGTCGGTGGTCACCCTGGTCAGCGATTACGGCCCGGGCATGGATGCCGAGAAGGTCTTCGTCAAGCACTTCACCGCCGGTGGCGGCAAGATTCTCGACAGCCTGCGCGCGCCCTTGCAGAACCCGGACTTCGCCCCCTTCATCCAAAGGATCAAGGACACCAGGCCGGACGCCATGTTCGTGTTCGTGCCGTCGGGGGCCGGCACGGCGGTGATGAAGCAGTTCGTCGAACGTGGCCTGGACGCGGCCGGCGTCAAGCTGATCTGCACCGGCGACGTATTGGACGACGATCTGATGCCAAGCATAGGCCAGGCAGCGCTGGGCGTGCACAGTTCGCACCACTACTCGGCGGCTCATCCCTCGGCCGACAACACTGCATACGTGGCCGAGTTCGCCAAGCAGATCAAGAGCCGCCCCAATTTCCATTCGGTCGGCGGCTACGATGGCATGCACCTGATCTACGAAGCCCTGAAGAAGACTGCTGGCGACAGCGATGGCGACAAGCTGCTGGCGGCGATGAAGGGAATGAAATGGACCAGCGTACGCGGCCCGGTCAGCATCGATGCGGAGACCCGCGACATCGTACAGAACGTGTACATCCGCAAGGCCGAGATGCGTGACGGCGCCGTCTACAACATCGAGTTCGAGACCATAGAGAACTTCAAGGATCCAGGCGTCTGAGCCTGATAGACTATTTCGTTTTCAACAAACCTCAGGAGGAGAAAAAATGAACACAATGTTACGGATCATCGTGCTGGTTTCGGCGGCGTTGATTGGCGCGGCCACGGCGCAGGCGGAAATTACCATCGGCATCGACCTGCCTCTCACCGGACCCGCGGCAGGCCTGGGCATTCCCTGCAAGAACGGCCTGGTCTTCTGGCCGGACAGTATCGCCGGGGAGAAGCTCAAACTGATCATCCTCGATGACGGCAGCGACCCCAGCCAGGCGACCAGGAATGCCCGGCGCTTCATATCCGAGGACAAGGTTGACTTGATGATGGGCTCCGCCGGAACGGTGCCGGCGCTGGCCATGGCCGCGATCGCTGCGGAAGGAGAGACGGTACAGTTGGCGGAGTCGCCGATCGAACTGGCGCCCGGCAAGGACGCCTGGACTTTCCGTCTGCCGCAATCCACGGCGGTCATGGCCGAGGGCATCGTCGAGCACATGAAGAAGAACGGCGTGAAGACCTTCGCCTTCATCGGCTACTCCGACGCCTACGGCGAAAGCTGGCTCAAGGACATGACGCGCATCGCTAATGAAGCAGGCATCAAGCTGACCACGGCCGAACGATTCGCCCGGCCCGACACCAGCGTAACGGCCCAAGCCATCAAGGCGGTTGCCAGCAATCCCGACGCCATCGTCCTGGTCGCCTCGGGCAGCGGCGCCGCCATGCCGCACCTGGCGGTGGTCGACCGGGGCTACAAGGGCAAGATCTACCAGACGCACAGCGCTGCTTCGAATGACCTGATCCGTCTGGGCGGCAAGAGCGTCGAAGGCGCTTTCGTGATTTCCGGTCTGGCGGTGATGCCTGAGGGATTGGCCGACGGCCACCCGTCCAAGAAGCTGGCGGTGGACTTCGTGCAGAAATACGAAGCGAAGTTCGGTCCTGGCACGCGCAACCAATTTGCCGCGCATACTTATGATGCCTTGCTGGTGTTGCAGCGGGTGATCCCCGAAGCGCTAAAGAAGGGCAAGCCGGGCACCAAGGAATTTCGTGCCGCACTGCGCGATGCCCTGGAAAATGCCGGCGAGATTCCGGTCACTCAAGGCGTCTTTCGCTATACCGCGAAAGACCATTTCGGCTTGAATTCACATGCTCGCATGATGCTGACCATTGCCAACGGCAACTGGAAAGTCGTGACGCCCTGAAAGGATGCACCATCGATACGAGCGATAGCATGATCAACGTTGACCAATTGGTGGCGATCGATATCCATACCCACGCCGAAAAGTCCTGTCGCATGCCGACGGACGACGAAGCGCAGGCCATGGAAGAAGCCAAGAAGAAATATTTCAAGCACGCCACGGGTCAGCCGAGCATCCCCGAAATTGCCTCGTATTACCGCGAACGCAGGATGGCTTGCGTGATCTTCCCGGTGGACAGCGAATGCGCCACCGGGATGCATCGCGTGCCCAACGACGAGGTGGCGGAGCTGGTGGCGCAGAACAGCGACGTCATGATCCCCTTTGCCAGCATCGATCCTCACAAGGGCAAAATGGGCGTGCGCGAGGCACGGCGCCTGATCGAGGAATACGGGGTGAAGGGCTTCAAGTTCCATCCCTCGATCCAGGCTTTCTACCCGAATGACCGGCTAGCCTATCCCTTGTATGAGCTGATTGCCGAACACGGTCTGCCGGCGCTGTTCCACACCGGGCAGACCGGCATCGGCGCGGGCATGCCCGGCGGCGGTAATGTCCGTCTGAAGTACTCCAACCCGATGCTGCTCGACGACGTGGCCGCGGATTTTCCCGACATGCCGATCATCCTCGCCCATCCGTCGTTTCCCTGGCAGGAAGAGGCGCTCTCGGTCGCCACGCACAAGCCGCAGGTGTATATCGACCTGTCCGGCTGGTCGCCCAAGTACTTCCCGCCTATCCTGATCCAGTATGCCAACACGCTGCTCAAACACAAGATGCTGTTCGGCTCAGACTTTCCCTTGATCACGCCGGATCGCTGGCTAGCCGACTTTGCCAAGATTCCGATCAAGGACGAAGTGCGTCCGCTGATCCTCAAGGAAAACGCCGTTCGGCTGCTTAAACTCAGGCCAGAGACCGTTTAAGGGATGTCCGCGTCGCCCATCTATCGCGCGGCCCGCGTTGGCGGGACTTTCTCCCCGAGCTTCGACAGGCGTGCCGATGGCAGCCTGATCATCGGCTCGGACGAAGCACTCGGCGCTTACCCGGCGCGTCTCACCGATCGCCTGATCCATTGGGCCGCGGTCTGTCCCGAGCGTTGCTTCGCCGCCAAACGCGACTCAAGCGGCGATTGGCGCCGTTTGAGTTATTGCGATGCCCTGGCTCAAACCCGTTCGATTGCCGAGGCCTTGCTGAAAAGAGACCTGTCGGCGGAGCGGCCGATTGTGATCCTGTCTGGGAACGATCTGGATCACCTGTTGCTGTCGCTGGCAGCGATGTGGGCCGGCATTCCTTATGCGCCGATCTCCACCGCGTATTCCCTGATCTCGCAGGACTACGGCAAGCTCAGGCACATATTTGGCGTGCTGACGCCGGGACTGGTATTCGCCGGCGATGGTGAGGCCTATGGCAACGCCGTGCGAGCCGTGGTGCCGGAAGGCGTCGAGATCGTGCTCAATCGCGGCAAGGTCCAGGGCCGGCGCCATACCGATTTCTCCGGGCTGCTCGCCACGCCGGCCGGCGTCGCCGGCGACCGCGCGCAGCAGGCGACCGAGCCCGACACCATCGCAAAGTTCCTGTTCACCTCCGGTTCGACCAAGCTGCCCAAGGCGGTCATCAATACCCAGAGGATGTTGTGCAGCAATCAGCAGATGCTGCTCCAGTGTTTTCCATTCGTAAATGAGGAACCCCCGGTCCTCGTCGATTGGCTGCCCTGGAACCACACCTTTGGCGGCAACCACAATGTCGGACTCGTCCTCTACAACGGCGGCACACTGTACATCGACGACGGCAAGCCGGCGTCCCATCTGATCGGCGAAACGCTCCGCAATCTGCGCGAGATTCCCACCACGATCTATTTCAATGTGCCTAAAGGATTCGAGGAAATCGTCAAGGTCCTGGAAAGCGACGCCGAGCTCCAGAAGACGTTCTTTTACAAGGTCAAGGCTTTCATGTTTGCGGGGGCGGGACTTTCGCAGGCCGTGTGGGACCGGCTGGACCATATCGCCGAACAGGTCTGTGGCGAACGTATTCGCATGCTGACTGGCCTGGGCATGACCGAGACCGCACCATTTGCGTTGTGCGCAAATGGTGCGGTGGTTCGCTCCGGCGTCGTCGGCCTGCCGGCACCCGGACTGGAAGTTAAGCTTGCGCCCGAAGGCGACAAGCACGAAGTCCGCTACTGCGGTCCGTCGGTGACCCCTGGCTACTGGCGCGCGCCCGAGCAGACCGATGCCGCCTTCGACGAGGAGAATTTCTTCCGCAGCGGCGATGCCCTCAAGTTCATCGACGAGACGCAGCCAACGCTGGGCTTGATGTTCGACGGCCGAATCGCCGAAGACTTCAAGTTATCAACGGGCACCTTCGTTTCCGTCGGCCCCTTGCGGGCCAAAGTGATCGTGGCTGGAGCACCGTATGTCCAGGACGTGGTCATCACCGCACCTGACCGGAACGATGTCGGGATTCTGATATTCCCATTCATCGACGAGTGCCGCAAACTGGCGGGATGCGACCAGGCCTTGCCGCCGGCAAGGGTACTGGCCGCTTCCGCCGTCAGAAAATATTTTCAGGATTTGGTCGACCGCCTGTACGCTGACGGAACCGGCAGCGCCAACCGTATCGTCCGCGCTCGTTTGATCGCGGACTCGTTGTCCATCGACCGTGGTGAGGTCACCGACAAGGGGTCGATAAATCAACGCGCGGTTCTCGCACACCGCACCCAGTTGGTCGATGCCATGTATGATGAAACGGACGCGGATCTCATATTGGCTGAACACTGAATGAAAACGGCCCTCATCGCTGAGAGCCGCTGTAATACTGGTGGTGATGAGTGGACTTGAACCACCGACCCCCGGATTATGAATCCGATGCTCTAACCGACTGAGCTACATCACCAATTATCGCCAGGCAAAAGGCAATCAGGCCATTTAGCAAGGGGCGGAATTATCCAGTGTGGTGCCAAGCCTTGTCAAGTTTGATGCTCTCCGCGACAATAGGCGGATGAATCAGGATTTCGATGTAGTCATTGTCGGCGGCGGCCTCGCCGGCCTCTCCCTGGCTGTCGCCTTGAGCACCAGCCGTCTGAGTGTTGCCGTGGTCGAAGGAAGAGCGCCGGCGGACACTGTCGGTTGGGATAGCCGTATCTATGCAGTCAGCCCCGCCAATGCGCGTTTCCTGAACGAGATCGGCATCTGGCAGCATTTCGATCCTTCGCGCATTGCGGCGGTTCAGGCAATGGAAATTTACGGTGATGCGGGTGGCCGGCTGGATTTTTCCGCCTATGACAGCGGCGTAGAGGAACTGGCGTGGGTCATCGAGGCTTCGTTGATTCAGCGTGAACTATGGGAAACCGCCAAACGCCAGGGCAATGTCACGCTGTTCTGTCCGGCCCGGCCGCAGGCGCTGTCGCTTGGGCCGGAACGCGCCAGCCTGGGCCTGGAGGATGGGAGCAGCTTGAGCGCGCGACTGGTTGTCGCCGCCGATGGCGCGGATTCCTGGGTGCGTCAAGCTGCCGGCATGGAAGTTGAATTCAAGCCCTACCAGCAGATGGGTGTCGTGGCAAATTTCACCTGCGAAAAGCCGCATCGCAACACCGCTTTCCAGTGGTTCCGCGGCGATGGCGTATTGGCTTACCTGCCGCTGGCGGAAAGCAACATGATCTCCATCGTTTGGTCGACGCCGGACGATCACGTGGGCGAACTGCTGGCATTGCCGCCCGAGGAGTTTTGCAGCCGCGTTGCCTGGGCCGGCGACATGCGCTTGGGGGAACTCACCTTGGTAACGCCACCCACCGGATTCCCGTTGCGGCTGATGCGCGCTCCGCGCACCGTGGCGCCCCGTCTGGCGCTGATTGGCGATGCAGCCCACGCCATACATCCGTTGTCGGGTCATGGCATCAACCTCGGATTTCAGGATGCGCGGGTGCTGGCCGAAACCCTCGCCGAATGTCCGGATTTCATCGATTGCGGCGACGAGAGCTGGCTGCGTCGTTACGAGCGGTCGCGTATCGAGGAAGTGGTGGCCTTACAATCGGCAACGCACGGATTGCAACGGCTGTTCCGTCCACAAAACGCGGTACTCACCATGCTCCGGAATGCCGGATTGAACCTTACCAATGCCTTGCCTGTCGTAAGAGATGCCTTGGTGCGTTATGCGCTGGGATAGGACGATTAACTACACTTTCACCCTCATTCGGAGTTCACATGATCAATAAAATTCTCGCCTGCGTTCTGGCCGCATTCTCCTTGGCGGCCAGCATGGCATATGCCGGCGAAGCGGAAATCAGGAAGGCCGCGACATCGCTCGGTTTGAATGCGGATGAGGTGCGCAAAACGGATTCGCTTGGCCTGTATGAAGTTCGGATCGGCGACGACGTATGGTATGCCGACGAAAAAGGCAGCTATCTGATTCACGGCGATATCATCGACGTCAAGGCCAAGTCCAACCTCACCGAAGCCCGCAGGAACAAGCTGGCGCAAATCAAGTTTTCCGACCTGCCTCTGGAACTGGCGGTCAAGACGGTACGCGGCAATGGCAAGCGCATCTTCGCCACTTTTGAAGATCCCAACTGCGGTTATTGCAAGAAACTGGCGAAGGATATGGTCGGCATGACCGACATCACGATGTATACTTTCCTGATGCCGATTCTCTCGCCGGACTCGGGAGAAAAATCCAAGGCCATCTGGTGCGCCGCGGATCGCAGCAAAGCATGGAGCGACTGGATGGTGAATGGCGCCATGCCCGCCGCCGCCAACTGCGCGGTGCCTACGGCCAAGGTCCTGGCGCTCGGCGAAAAATACAAGATCCATGGCACGCCGACGATCTTTCTCGCCAATGGCGAGCGGATTCCCGGCGCCATACCCGCGGCGCGGCTGGAGCAGGATCTGAACCGGGTAGCGTCTGCCAAGTAGCGTTTCCAGGCAGTGCGCGGACTGCCATGAAGTGTCGCTAGGCTCGTGGGTGGTGCGCCGAGTGCAGTTGTTTCAGCCGTTCGCGAGCGACATGGGTATAGATTTGCGTCGTCGATATATCCGCGTGCCCGAGCAGCATCTGCACCACGCGCAGGTCGGCGCCGTGATTGATGAGATGGGTAGCGAAGGCGTGGCGCAGCACATGCGGCGAGATCGGTTTGACGATGCCGGCTTGCAGGGCATAGCGCTTGATAAGCATCCAGAACATCTGCCGGCTGAGCGATGTGCCGCGAGCGCTCACGAAGATTTCGTCGCAAGCGCGCTGCTTGAGCAGCACCGGCCGGGCGTCAGTCTGATAGCGCTGTAGCCATTCGATGGCGAATTCCCCTAGCGGCACCAGACGGACCTTGTCGCCCTTGCCGCGGACGCGCACCACGCCTTCGTTCATGCTCACCTCGAACAACTTCAGCCCCACCAGTTCGCTGACACGCAAACCGCTGGAATACAGCAGTTCAAGCATGGCGCGATCGCGCAAGCCGACAGGGCGGTCGGTATCCGGTGCGGCCAGCAGCTTTTCCACGTCGCCTTCCGACAGGGTCTTGGGGAAGTGTTGCGGCATCTGAGGCTGTTCGATATTGAGCAGGGGATCAACGGTGACGCGCCCTTGCGCCAGCAGGAAACGGTAGAAGCGCCTCAGCGCCGCCTGCATCCGACGCTGGCTGGCGGGCTTGGGCTGTTGTCCGGGCGGGCGGCCGTGCAGATCCGCCAGGTAAGCCTTGATGCATGGCTCATCGACTGCCACCAGGTTGCCGCCATTCCCGGACAACCAGCCGGCGAACAAGGACAAGTCGCTACGATAGGCAGCCAGGGTATTTTTCGCCAGTCCATCCTCCAGCCATAGGTTGTCGCAGAACTGGTCGAGCAGCGCGACATCCTCGGGCGAAGGCGCGGCTACTGCCACCGGGCGTCCTCGTGCGCGAGCAGCCAGCGCTTGATCTCCAGCGAGAAGCCGGCCCGCTCGTGTCCAAAGCCGCCCAGGCCGCCGCCGCTGGCGACCACCCGGTGGCAGGGCACGACCACCGCGTAGGGGTTGGCCCCGCAGGCGCCGCCGACCGCCCGCGGCGCACTGTTGATCGATTTGGCCAGCGCTCCGTAGCTGAGTGTTTCTCCGCTCGGGATGGCGGCGATGCCTTCCCATACTCGGCGCTGGAAGTGAGTGCCGGCGGGCGCCAGCGGCAAGCCGAATTCGAAGGCCGGATCCTTCAGGTAGGCGCGCAACTGGCGCACGGCTTCCTGCGCCAAAGGAGTCTTGGGAGTCACCGCGGCACGTGGCGTCAGGAAATCGACGGCGAGTATTTCATCGGCATCGCAGCGCAAGCCCAGCGCGAATCCGGACTTGAGATTGGAAATATTGATGACAGCCTGATAGGCGGGTGTATTCATGATTGGGCGGGCGGAACGACAATCGTCGCATTGTCGACTTCGCTCATCGATTCCGCAAGCAGGGCCTGCAAAGCATCATGCGCAATGATTTGGCAAAGATTTGCCTTGACGCGATTGATGAGTGTTTTTATAATCGCTCCTCTCTGACGCGGGGTGGAGCAGTCTGGCAGCTCGTCGGGCTCATAACCCGAAGGTCGTAGGTTCAAATCCTACCCCCGCAACCACAAAAAATGAATGAAGCCAATCACTTAGCGGTGGTTGGCTTTATGCATTTTGGGTTGCAATTTGGCCGGTGCCGATTTGGCAATATTTCCGGACCTTCGGTGCTCAGGAGCGGCGGCCAATCAACGGCCGACCTTCGGGCCAATTCGCCCAAGTTACTCAATAAGTGGCCGCTCGGAAGTTTCTATTCGAGCCGGAGCGATTCCCCGGTCTTTCTGAGCGGCAAGGCGAAATGGAAGGTTGCCCCTTCACCCACCCTGCCTTCCGCCCACACCCGCCCGCGGTGCCGCTCAACGATGCGCTTAACGATAGCCAGGCCGATGCCGGAACCTTCATATTGGCCCGTCTGGTGCACGCGCTCGAACACCCGAAAAAGCTTGTCCGCATAGCGCATGTCGAACCCGACGCCGTGATCCGTTACCGAGTAAACACTCGACTCTTCTTCGACCACGCCGCCTATCACGATAAGTGCCTCGCCGTCGGTCGGCGAATATTTAACGGCATTCGAAAGCAGTTCACGCACTACCTGCCCAAGCAAGTCGCGGTCCCCCCACGCGGGAGGAAGTGCGCCGATTTCGAGGCGCATCGGGCGCGTTGGAGTAGCCGCCTGTAGCTCCGTGAATATCTCCGACGCCAGATCGGCGATAGCGACAGAGCTGTATTCCATTCTCCGTCTGCCTATGCCCCAAAAGCGCAAGATATCGTCGATCATCCGCCCCATGCGCTGGGCGTTGTCGCGTAGCGCCTTGAGTAGACGCTTGCCCTCGTCGTCGATTCCGGCACCATGCTCTTCCTGCAGTATCTTCGAGAAGCCGTCGAGCGCCCGCAAGGGCGTACGCATGTCGTGGGACATCGAATATGAAAACTCCTCCAGTTCCTTGTTTGCTGCTTCGAGCTGAGCGGTGCGTTGCGCCACCCGCTGTTCGAGTTCGGCGTTGAGTTGGCGCACCGCCTCCTCCGCCCGCCGCTGCCGCAATCCAAATCCTATTACCACGAAGACGAAAATTGCCGCGCCAACGCCGTATTGCCAAACATGCCGATACGACTCCGCAAGATAGTCAGCCTCGGCGATACCAGCGATAACGATCAGCGGCAGATCGCCTACCTGCCGGAAGCTGTACAGGCGCTCAATACCGTCCAGTGGTGATTTGCCGTGGTAGGTAGCGTATTTCATCCCTTTCTCAATATAGGGCTTGGCATGAAGGTCGAATACTTTACCCATGTCTTTTTCACTCGATGGATAGCGTGACGCAAGGTGCAGTTCCTTGTCGTAAAGCGCCACCAGACCGCCTGTGCCCAAGTCAAGAGAGCGGTAGAACTGCTGGAAATATCTCATATCCAACGAGGCTTGAACCGTACCGGCGAAGCTGCCATCTTCGAAGTTGATCCGCCGTGACAGGATTAATGTCCAATTGTTGGTGACGCGCGAGACGAGCGGAACGGAAATCATCAACCCAGCCGCCGGGTCATCCCGTTGACTTAGAAAATATTGGCGATCGGCGAGGTTGACGTTGGGAAGAGCGGCGAGCGAACTGTGGATATGCTCACCGTGTGCATTGATCAAATGGAGCAGGCTCACTTCCGGCACGCTATCCACATGGGATTTCAGCAATGCATGAAGCTCTGCGGCACGCGAGCCGCCTGCTCCGCGCGCCAGTCGCATGTCATCGGGACGCACGTACCTCTGCACGTCGCGCAAGGCCAAGTCCACTTTCTGCACGATCGCCAGGGCGTGTTCATCCAGCAATCGGGAGACATTTTCCGCCTCTATTTGGGCATGCAGCTTGGCATCCTGAAAGTCGTTGATGAGGCTCAGTACGAGCAGAGCGATAACACCCACCACCCCGGCGATAGCAGAGAACATGGTCGAGCCGAAGTAGCGACTGATAACGGATACCAACTTCAAGCGGTCCCTCCCGGTGGATGTGCAAGGATGCCCTACCGTTATTCATTAAAGACCATTTTATGACAATGGCCAAGGGGTTGCTCGACTGACCGCCCGGAATCAGCGTAGAGCCAGGACATTTGCCGCATGCCACACGCGGCCTACTCGATTCGTCCAGCCTGACGTCATAGTGCAGCGCCTTTACGCTCAAGTGCGATGCCTGTAATTGTGCGTGAGAAGAAGACCAGAAAGGCGTGTCCCAACTTGCCGAAAGGCAGCCACAAGAATAGCAATTCGACGCTAAGCAGGTGGATCGCCAGTGGTCCCTGATATATGCGGGCGTCACTCTGCGAAGTCTGGGATGCCCAGCCGGTCATGGCTCCCATGCCTGTCAGAAGCGGCAGGAACACGACAAACCAACTGAAGTAATCGTCGAAACCCGAGAGCAACCGCATCACCGGATCGGTGATGCGCTCGAGTAGGACAGTGAGCAGGGCGATGCCAGTGAACCCCGCTGCGAAATAGAACAGCAACTCGGGCAGTGGCGACCACGCCAAGCCGGTAAGCCGTTTGATGAAAAGGATATGTGGCAAATACCCGAACGCGATTGCGGCGAGCCCGATGTGATAAATGTACCCGTTGATAACGCCCAGCTTAACGTTGCCGCGAAACTCCTTCCTGGGAGTCATTCGCCACAAGATGCCGTGCAGGGCGCCCGAGAGCCATCGGGTGCTGCGTGGCTCGGACAGGTCCGGCTTGTTGCCGAGCCGGTAGATTCCGATTACCCGCCAAACGCTGCCGGCAACCAGTACGAACAACGAGAACCAGAATGCCGGACCACGCACGAATTCGAGAAGGTTCATTGGCGTCATCGGCTGGTTGTAAGCGGATCCGGCTCCAGATATTGGGCGACCATTTCGGTCAGGCCGAGTACCTGCAGCGTCATCCCATGTTCTTCAATCGCATCCTCGAGAACGTTTCGACAGTTGGCACATGCCGTGACTAAAGCTTCGGCACCGGTCGCGGCGACCTGCTCCTTCTTGCATTCAAACGCGGCGAAGCGTAGCTTCTCTGCGCGATGAATCGCACTGACACCACCTCCGCCACCGCAACAGAAGTTCGCTTCGCCAGAGGAAGGCATATCGATGAATTGCTCGCTCACTGCATTCATGAGTCTGCGCGGTGCCTGCCTGATGCCGCCACGGCGAACCAATTGGCACGGGTCATGAAACGTGAGACGACGCTGATCCTTCCCCCGCATGCGCAGTCGACCCTCTTGAAACAGTTGATCCAGAAGTTCAGCGATCTGAACCACCTTGAAGGGATAAGCCTGTCCGAGGAGATTCGGACCCTCCCAGCGCAGCGCCGTATAGGCATGGCCGCATTCAGGACTGATCACGTATTTCACCTTCAGGCGCACCGCCACGTCGACAATTCGAGATACCAGCGCTGCCGAAATGTCACGAGAACCGATTTGGATGCCGACGTTGGTCGCTTCGAACCCGGCGCTCGGGATGGTCCATGACAGCTTTGCCTGGTCAAAGATTCGTGCCATTGCGCCAATGTTCTCCGGAAAAGCGGCGATCTCGATAGAGGAGACAATGACAAGATAGTCTGCACCCTGGACATCCACGGGGACCTTGACTCCGGTTTCCTCTTCCTGAATCTCGATCTGGCGCTTGAGCGTGGGCCAGCCTATCCCGACCGGACTGCCGCTGTCGAGTGCCCGCTCCGCTGCCTTGTAGAGGTCTGCCGGCGCAAAGCCTGCCACGGACATGCCCTCGCGGGCTCGGCGCACCAATCCTGCGATATCGATGCCCATGGGGCAAGCAAGTGTGCAACGCCCGCATAAGTTACAGCTGTCGTAAAGAAGCTTGGACCACTCGGTCAACTCTGCTGAAGAGACCTCCGTTGCCAGGCCAAGCCATTTCCTTGCCTTGGCGAACGGTGAACTTTCGCTTTGGTAGGCCCGGAGCATCGGACGTAACTTGTAGACAGGTGTATAGCGTGGATCGTGAGTGACGAGGTAGAAATGACAGGCGTCAGCGCACTGGCCGCAATGGACGCAGGACTCCAGTTGAAACGCTACATCGCGGTCCGTCTGCGTGACGAACCCCTCGATAGCCTTGCCCGCATCCGGACTGCCGGACGAGGCGATGACATTTCGGGCAAGCTGTTCAAGAACTGTCGGAGCCCGGGTGACGATATTCATGACGGAGAATCTTAATCCCGCCATATCGGGGCAATTTGACGTGCGTCAATACCCCGGGAGGAGAGGCTCCCCGCGCACTAGCGGCGTACCGTAGAGCAGTCTTGCTCCGATGTCAGGTTCTTGCGGCCTCCAATATCGCATTGAAGGTGGCACTCGGGCGCATGACGGCCTCTGTCTTCACCGGGTCGGGGAGGTAGTACCCGCCGATATCCACTGCTTCGCCCTGCACGGCCTTGAATTCATCGGTGATCTTCTGCTCCTTCTCGGCCAGTGATTTTGCCAACGGAGTGAACTGAGCCCTCAATTCCGGGTCGTCCGTCTGCTCGGCCAGTGCCTGTGCCCAATACAGAGCGAGATAAAACTGGCTGCCACGGTTGTCCAATTCGCCGGTGCGAGCCGAGGGTGACTTCCTGTTGTCGAGAAGCTTACCCGTGGCATCGTCGAGTGTCTTGGCGAGAATCTTCGCCTTGCCATTGCCGTTCTTGATGCTGAGATCTTCCAGCGACACGCCCAGGGCAAGAAATTCGCCAAGTGAGTCCCAGCGCAAGTGGTTTTCTTCCACGAGTTGCTTGACGTGTTTCGGCGCCGAACCGCCGGCACCCGTTTCATACATGCCGCCACCGGCCATCAACGGTACAATGGAGAGCATCTTGGCGCTGGTGCCCAGTTCCATGATGGGGAACAGGTCGGTCAGGTAGTCGCGCAGGATGTTGCCGGTCACCGAGATCGTATCGAGGCCGCGCACTACTCTCTCCAGCGTGTAGCGCATAGCGCGGACCTGCGACATGATCTGGATGTCCAGACCGGCGGTGTCGTGTTCCTTTAGGTAGGTGTTCACCTTCTTGATCAGTTCGGCTTCATGCGGACGATAGGGGTCGAGCCAGAACACGGCCGGCGTGTTGGAATTGCGGGCGCGGGTCACGGCGAGTTTGACCCAGTCGCGGATCGCCGCGTCCTTGACTTGGCACATGCGCCAGATGTCGCCTTGTTCGACAGCTTCCGCCAGCAGCAAATCGCCGGTAGCGATGTCGATAATACGGGTTTCGCCGTCCTCGGAAATTTCGAAGGTGTTTTCGTGCGAGCCGTATTCCTCGGCTTGCTGAGCCATCAGGCCGACATTGGGCACCGAGCCCATGGTCACCGGATCGAACCCCCCATTGGTCTTGCAGAAATTGATCATCTCCTGATAGATGCGGGCGAAGGTGCTTTCGGGCATAACGGCCTTGGTGTCCTTCGGTCGGCCGTCGGCACCCCACATCTTGCCGCCGATGCGGATCATGGCGGGCATAGAGGCATCGACGATGATGTCGTTGGGCGCATGCAGGTTGGAAATGCCCTTGGCCGAATCCACCATTGCCAGTTCCGGGCGGTGCTCGTGGCAGGCGTGCAGGTCGCGGTGGATCTCGTCGCGCTGCGATTCGGGCAGATGCGAGATCTTTTCGTAGAGATTGGCCAGACCGTTGTTAACGTTGACGCCGAGTTCTTCGAACAGCTTGCCATGCTTGGCGAAGGCGTCCTTGTAGAAAACCTTGACGCAGTGGCCAAACACAATCGGGTGCGAGACCTTCATCATGGTCGCCTTGACATGCAGCGAGAACATGACGCCGGACTTGCGCGCATCCTCCATTTGTTCTTCATAGAACGCGCAGAGCGCCTTCTTGCTCATGAACATGCTGTCGATGATCTCACCTTGAAGCAGGGAAACCTTCGGCCGCAGCACAATGGTTTTCCCGCTCTTGGTGACCAGTTCGAGCCTGACATCGCGCGCTCGGTCCAGCGTCATGGATTTTTCGTTATGGTAGAAGTCGCCGTGGCGCATGTGCGAGACGTGTGTGCGCGAAGCCTGGCTCCACTCACCCATCGAGTGCGGGTTCTTGCGCGCGTAGCGCTTGACCGCTGGGGCGGCGCGACGGTCCGAGTTGCCTTCGCGCAGGACCGGGTTGACCGAGCTACCGATGCACTTGGAGTAGCGGGCGCGAATCGCTTTTTCTTCGTCGGTCTTCGGTTCCTCGGGAAAGTCGGGGAGCTTGTAGCCTTTCGACTGGAGTTCCCTGATACACGCGATCAACTGGGACTGGGAGGCGCTGATATTCGGCAGCTTGATGATGTTGGTATCGGGATCCTGGGTCAGTCGCCCCAGTTCGGCCAGATTGTCCGGGAGTTTCTGTTGGTCGGTGAGGTAATCGGAAAATGCGGCGAGCACTCTCGCGGCCACCGAGATGTCGCTGCCGACCACGTCTACGCCGGCGGGTGTGGTAAACGTCTTGATGATGGGCAGAAAGGAATAGGTTGCCAGAAGCGGTGCCTCGTCAGTGAGGGTATAAATGATTTTCGATTTCTTTGCAGACATGGTTTTTCCTTTGTTTTTGATCAATTTACTCTTGCCACACACTTTGTGGCATGTCTTGTCGAATATCCCTTGATTCAAAACGGTGGGCTATAAAATTTCGCAAAAACCAATCGGCGCGGCAATCGCCGTTAGTCTTCTATAAGACCCATTTTACGCGCGTATTCCGCAGTTGAGAAACGGTTTCCGCAGGTTCCGGCGGTTTTCAGGAAAGACGCCGGCAATGTCAGGAGGCTGGAGTCGCCGAGTTTTACCTCCAGGCGACATGCCTCAATAGGGATTGGGCGGCTGGCCGGGCCAAGGGATTCTTGACCGCCGGGAACAAGTTATTTGCTTTTCCGGGTATTCGACCCGAACCCGTTTCCACTACTATTTTGATCACATATGCGAATTGAGACACGGGTTTCCGATTCCCAACTGTCCGCACACATAAGAGGGGAGAAAACGAATGACAGCCTTTGATAATTCAAACACCGTCGATATTTGGCGGCGCCACTTTCTTGGCGCATCGGCGACCGCGACAGTTGCCCTGGCATCGGCGCCGCTACCGTTTCTTGCCGGAATTTCGTCCGTGCGCGCTGCCGAAGTGTCCGCATTGCCGGGAATTCAGGCAATTCTTTTCGACGTGCAGGGAACGATCGTCGATTTCTACTCGACGCTGGTAACGGCCGGCGACCGTATGGGCGCAAACAAGGGAATCAGCGCCGACTGGGACGGGGTCATCAACGATTGGCGCAAGTTGTACCGGCAGGGACTGGACGAGGTCATCGGCGGCAAGCGCGCCTGGGTCACCACGGATGTCATCTATCGTGAAGCGCTCGATACCCTGCTCTCCAAGTACCCTTGGGGCGCCACTTTTTCAGCCGCCGAACGCGATGAGCTCAACGGCATCTGGCGCCGGTTGACGCCCTGGGAAGACACCATTCCCGGGTTGACCCGCCTGCGCAAACATTACACTTTGTCCACGCTGTCCAACGGCAGCATGGCTTCCGTCATCGGCATCGTCAAAAACGGCAACCTGCCCTTCGACTGCGTTCTTACTTCCGAGTTGGCTCGCTCCTTCAAGCCGGATCCGAAGGTCTATCAACTCGCCACGTCTTCGTTCGGCTTGCCGCCTGAAAAGATACTCATGGTCGCCTGCCACAAGTACGACCTCAAGGCGGCGAAAGCGCTTGGCTTCAAGGTCGCCTTCATTCCCCGCCCGCTTGAATTCGGGCCCAAGGGCAAGGTCGATCTGGCACCGGAGCCATACTTCGATCTATTCGCAAAAGACCTCAACGACCTGGCGCGAACATTGGGCTCCTAGCCCGCGGCAGAGCAATCGCTTGTCATGGTCACCAGCGGATCTTGCGTCCGACGCCGCGCTTTGAGCTTTCGCCGAAATGAGCGACCAGAAAATCCACGAAGGCCCGCACCTTTGCCGACAAGTTGTGCTTTTCGGGATAAATGGCAAAAATGTCGGCGGGCGGCAACGCGTAATCTTCGAGCAGGAGTTCCAGGCGCCCGCTGCGCAAATACTTCGCAATATCCCATTCGGACCGCATGAGGATGCCATGGCCGTCGAGCGCCCAGTTCAACGCTACCTCGCCGTCATTGCTGCTCAGCCCGCCGCGTACCTTCACCGTATCTATCTTCCGCCCTTTCGAAAAGCGCCAGATGCCGTAGGCCGCGTCGTTTTGCCGTAGAACGAGGCAGTTATGCCGCGTCAGGTCGTCGGGCACCTGCGGCCGGCCGAATTGCTTGAGATATCCCGGAGCCGCGCAGATCAAACGACGGTTGTCGGCGATCTTGCGGGCGACGACACGAGCGTCCGGGAGTTCACCAAAACGAATTCCAACGTCAAGTGCCTCCTCGGCCAGATTCAGCGGCCGATCGGTCAGGTGCAATTGCACCGTGACTTCCGGAAATCGTCTTGCAAAGGCCGAAATTGCCGGTGCGATATAGTTGCGCCCGAAGCCGAGGGTGGCGTTGACCTTGAGCAGCCCTCTCGGCGCGGCCCGGCTGCTGGATACGAGGCGCTCCAACTCTTCGATGTCCGCAAGAATGCGGCGGGCGGTCTCCAGGTAGACCTCGCCTTCGTTGGTCAGGCTGAGTCTGCGGGTCGTCCGATTGAGCAGGCGTACACCCAGGCGCCTCTCCATCTGAACCAGTCGTTTGCTGACGGCCGATGGAGTGACGTCCAATTCACGTGCCGTTGCCGACAGGCTCCCGCACTTGATCATCAGCGAAAAAAAAGCCAGATCGGACAACTGGCGCATTATTAACTCCAGCGACAGAATGAATTGAAATCCGCAAAATTATAGCCTTATTCGCAGGATGTACATTGCTCCTCTCTTGGCGTGACAAGCCAACATACTGGAGGAGATGAAATGAACAAGGCAATTGCCATCATAGCGATGGCCCTGATGGTTGGCGGGCTCTGTGGCACGGCGTCCGCCCAGACTCCGATCGTCATCAAGTTTAGCCACGTGGTCCCGGCGGACACGGCGAAGGGCAAGGCGGCGGAATACTTCAAGAAACTCGCCGAGGAAAAGACCAAGGGTGCCGTTCGCGTGGACGTATTCCACAACTCGATACTCTACAAGGACAAGGAAGAGCTCGAAGCCTTGCAGATGGGCGTGGTGCAGATGTTGGCTCCGACGCCAGGAAAATTCGGACCGCTCGGAGTCAAGGAGTTCGAGGTCCTCGATCTGCCATTCCTGTTCGACAACTTCGATGAAGAGCTCAAGGTCACCCGGGGACCGATAGGCCAGCAACTCTTGAAGAAGCTCGAAGCTCGCGGAATCCACGGACTGGCCTTCTGGAACAACGGATTCAAGCAACTCACCAGCAACAAGCCGATTCGAAAGGTGGAAGATTTCAAGGGACAGAAGATCCGCATCGTCTCCTCGAAGGTCGTCGAATCCCAAATGCGTTCCGTCGGAGCCCTATCCCAGGTCATGGCTTTCGGAGACCTCTACACGGCGCTCCAAACCGGTGTTGTCGACGGTCAGGAAAACCCCACCAATGTGATTTCTCCCACGAAGCTCTATGAAGTGCAGAAGTATATGACGCTGTCGGACCATAGCTATCATGGCTACGCCGTTGTGACGAATTCGAAGTTCTGGGCCGGCTTACCGCCCAATATCCGGACCGCCCTCGAAGCCGCCATGACGGAAACCACGGACTACTTCCACGCCGCCACGGTGAAGGAAAACCAGGACGGACTCGATGCTATACGTAAGTCGGGCAGGACCCAGATCCTCACCTTGACCGCTGAAGAGAGGATGAACTGGAAAAGAGCCATGCTCAAGACCCATGAGGAAATGGCTGACCGGATCGGACGCCCTTTCCTTCAGTCGATTTACAAGGAAACCAATTTCGATCCGGCGAAGCTTTGAAGCCGAGGCAGTGGATTTGGCTACACGAAATCTGCCCAAAGACCGAGCGCCCGATATCAACAGAATTCCGAAGCGTCGCGGCTTGATCCGCTTCGCGATCATGGTCTAGGGCTACCCAAGGAGAACACCTGTGAATAAGGATGAAGCCATCCTGTCTCTTACGGACACGATGGCGAAATTCACCGTGTACATCGGCAAGCGCCTGCCGAACGACGTCAAGGACAAACTGGCGGAACTGCGCACGATGGAAACCAATCCGCTGGCCAAAGCGGTATATACCTCCATGGCCGAAAACCAGGACGCAGCGGACAAACTGGATCGACCGAGCTGCCAGGACACAGGGGTCATTCAATATTTCATCAGCGCGGGGGCGAGGTTTCCATTGCTTGGAGAACTCGAGGAAGTTCTGCGCAACGCCACACTCGAGGCCACCCGTATGGGGCCGCTGCGCCATAACGCCGTTGAGACCTTCGATGAGAAGAACACCGGAACCAACACCGGTTCCAGGATTCCCTGGCTGGACTGGGAAATCGTCCCTGACGACGATGGCGCGACCATCGACGTCTATATGGCCGGTGGTGGATGCACCTTGCCCGGTTCCGCAAAGGTCTTGATGCCGGGTGAAGGCTACGAGGGCGTGACCGACTTTGTCTTTGACGTGATCACTTCCCGGGGTGTGAATGCTTGCCCGCCGCTGCTTGTCGGTGTCGGAGTATCGACCTCCGTCGAGACCGCCGCGCGCCTTTCCAAGCGCGCAATCCTGCGTGAAGTCGGTTCCCATAACGCCAATCCAAATGCGGCCTTGATGGAGAAGCTGCTTGAAGAGGGACTGAACGAAGTTGGCATCGGCCCGCAGGGGCTGACCGGTGCCAGCAGCGTAATGGGCGTCAATATCGAGGCGTCGGCGCGGCACCCCTCGACGATCGGCGTTGCCGTGTCGACGGGTTGCTGGGCGCATCGGCGCGGCAAGATCCGGTTCAAGGCAGACCTCTCCTACGAAATCATCTCCCACAAAGGAGCAGTGCTGTGACCAGGAAGATTCTCACGACCCCGATCAAGGACGAGGATCTCGCGGGGCTGAACATCGGCGACGTGATCTACCTCACCGGGCATCTGGTCACCTGCCGCGATGTTGCCCATCGCCGTTTGATCGAACTCAAACGCGAATTGCCCGTGGATATCCGCGGCGGCGCCATCTTCCATGCCGGCCCAATTGTTCGAAAGAAAGCGGATGGCAAGTTCGAGATGGTGTCGATCGGCCCAACCACCAGCATGCGGATGGAAAAATTCGAGAAGCAGTTCATCAAGGAAACCGGCGTCAAGCTGATCGTTGGCAAGGGCGGAATGGGGCCGGAGACGGTTGAAGGCTGCATGGAGTACAAAGCCGTCCATGCCATCTTCCCCGGTGGCTGCGCCGTCCTCGCGGCCACTCAAGTCGAAGAAATCGAGCGTGCCGAATGGCAAGACCTCGGCATGCCGGAAACCCTGTGGGTCAACCGCGTCAAGGAGTTCGGACCGCTGATCATTTCCATCGACACCAAGGGCAACAACCTGATCGAACAAAACAAGGCAGTCTTCAACGAGAAGAAAAAGCCGGTAGTCGAAAAGATCAAGAGTCAGGTTCGCTTCATCAAATAGCTTTCACGCCACGGTGGACTTGACGAATAGGATGATCATTGTCCCGCATCAACAGCAACCACTGCCGAAAGGCTTGGACCACCGGACGGTCGGAAATTGCTGCCGGCGTCACCAGAAAGTAAGCATACTGCTGTCCTATCGCGATATCGAATGGCGCCACCAATCTTCCGGCGGCGATCTCATCGGCGACCAACGGCTTGGAGGCAAGAGCGATGCCAAGGCCGTCAACCGCAGCCACCAGAGCTAGTCCTGAATTTCTGAAATGTGGCCCAATATTGGGATCGACACCGGTTACCCCGGCGACTCGCAGCCACTCCTCCCAACTTGGACGAGCCAACTCGTTGGCAATGGTATCGTCATGCAGTAGAAGGTGATATTTGACATCCGATACCTGGCGCAATGGGCGTTTCGCCTCCAGTAGTTTGGGGCTGCATACTGCGATGTAATCCGGCCCGAAAATGCGGTCGATGCGGGCTCCTGGGTAGGTTCCGGTTCCGTAGTGGATCATTACCTGAGAGTCGTCTTCCCGCAAGTCGATGCTGTCCGGCATTGTCGTCTCGGCAAGCGGGTTGTTTTCGATAGCACTGACGGAACTCACGACGTGCAACCGCACCAGCGGTTGAGCACGGGTAAATTGTTTTAGGCGTGGGACCAACCAGCGTGCAGCAAACGAAGGCGGGGCGACGACAATCAGTCGTCCCGGCGTCGCGTGCTCACGGGTACGTTCCACGGCGGCGGCGAAACACTCAAGGCCCTCGCGAACTTTTGGCAGCATGGCTTCGCCTTGTGGCGTGAGTTCGAGAGCTCGCGTCAAACGCCGGAATAAAGCCAGGTCAAGAAACCGTTCGAGTAATTTGATCTGATGGCTCACCGCGGTTGGGGTCACGGCAAGCTCGTCGGCGGCCTTCTTGAAACTGAGATGGCGTGCGGCCGCCTCAAAAGCTCGCAGCGCATTCAATGGAGGCAATCGATAAGGCATGGATGAATTTTTCTCCGCTGTCAGATGAGAATTGATCGCTTGTTGCAGCGCAACATAAGCGATATGGTAGCACCGTACCCTCACGAAGGGGCTCGTCACGGGAAAGGATCCGACACCATGGACCTTGGCTATACCACCATAGAATCCCATATTCGCCATGCAAAACAATTGCGTAGCGAAGCGTTGGGGAAACTCGTCGTTGCCGGTTGGAAGAACATCATGGGATTCGCGGTGAGATGGGCACATCGCCACGCCGCCAAATCGAGGCGAACGGCAGACTCATCCGACCTGATCGGTCTTCAACCCCAAACCTCCCTGGGAGAACTTCTATGAAAAACCTCTTTTCCATGATCCAAATCGTCAACGGAATTTTGGCGGTGCTGATTGGTTCGGCAGCCGTCCTCAATCCGACCCACAACCCGGCAGTTATCGCAGCCGGCGTCGCTGCGTTGGGCGTGGGGGCTATTTGCCTCTGGGTTGGCAAGGCATGTTGGTCGCAGGACGCGGTCCACTCATCGATACCGCAGGTGATGCTGCCCCCATAGACAGAATTCCTGCCTACACCGCCATGTCTGCTTAAGGTGATCTTAGAAGTAGTTCCCTCGACACACACAAGGATATCTAACATGACGACCCAGCATGCCATTCACCGCGATCCCTTCGGGCGCTTTCTCCCATGGGACAACCTCGCTTCAGATTTCGTCATGTTTGGCAGTCGCGTGGCCGCCGTCGCGCGCCGCGTTTCCGACCGCCTGGCAAAGGCTTTGCGCCAGGACAGTTTTGAGGAAGTCTATCTTTCCCAAGCGCAGAATATTGCCGACCTGGAGAATCGAATGATCGAACTGCAATCTCCGCATAATCATTTTTCGGCAAGGTATTGGTGAACCACCTTCTAGTGGGCATGTCCGACCACTTGCCCGAGGTGGGGGCATGACGCTTGAAGGCGCATTTATGGCAGGAAATGCTGTTGCCAATCCAAGGATAGGCGAAGTGCCTTGGCGTGTTTCACTTCGATGCAAAAAATGTGTTCTGGGGCGAAATTCTGCTGCGCCAACGCCATGCCGCGGTCGAAGACCTCGCGATATTGGCTGATTAAGTCATCCTGCAGATCGATGCAGGAAATGCCATCGAATCCGACACGATTGCCGCAGGCCTCGGGTCGCAGCGAGTCATAGCTGAACCGGTAACGGGCATAGCCGCGGCATCCGTCGCAGACCGGGTCGAAGAACTCCCAGCGGAAATCCTTGCCGCCCTCGTGAAAGTGGGCGAGCATTTCTCTGATCCCTTGGCGACCTTCCTTGCGGCCGAAAAAGTAGTCCTCATACACTCCGTTCGGAGTGAAGCAATCGGCAAGTGCATTTCCATCCGCTGCTTCAACGGCGTTGGCGAGTGCTCGCAATAGCTGTGGAAAATCCATTGTTTTCGCCTCAGGATATTTCAGGCATTATCTCGCAAGCAGGAAGATTACAAAACCGACAGGGCGACCCGGAAGTGATTTCTTGAGGTTTGGCAGTTTGAAATCTGTCGTTCAAATTGGAACGCCTATTAGATCGACCAAGAGATCCTGTCGAGGTAAGCGTAATTCTGTGGAATCATTCAGGATGGTGAAAGGCTAAGATATGAAGAAGACTGAGATACTATTGCTCCTGATCGCTATTGCGACCCCCCAGTTGGCAATGGCAGACGACCTGACCCCGGGCCTTTGGGAAGTCACGATGGAATCCAGGGTTCCAGCTGAAACCGGATGGACGCCTACTCCATTCAATCTCAAACATTGCCTGTCGGTCAGTGATGCCAAAGATCCATCAAAACTCGTCGGTTCCATCTCGACGCAAGGGGCATCCGGATGCAACTTCACGGAAAAGTCCTATTCTGCCGGTGTCTTTCGCTTTGCGATGGATTGTGCCGGCTCCTTTGGTCTCAAGACCAAGGGAAGCATGACCTTTGGCGCGACCAGTTTCAGTGGCAACATCACGGCAACGGGCGACCTGGGTGGCCAAATCACAGAATTCCAGAACCGGGTTTCGGGGAAAAGAGTCGGGGGCTGCTAGCTGACTTTTGAGATATGATTGCCGCCAAAGCTCGCCAACCCCGCAGAGGTGACCCATGAACAAGTCCGAACTCGTCGATGTCATTGCCAATGAAGCCGAACTCAGTAATGTTGCCGCCGGCAAGAAGAAATAGGTTTCTCTACACGCGGGGAGCAGTGCGATGAAATCCAGGCGGGTTCCGATGATCGTGCTTGGCGCCGTAATGTTGTGTGGCTGCAACAACAAGCCGAAGACGGAGCCCCCGCCGCCGCCGCTTCCGCAGATGATCCAGGATCGGAAACAGGTGTTGGACAGTGCCAAGGCAATGGGCGATACCCTCGACAAACAAGCGGAAGAACAAAGAAAGCGGATCGAGGAAGCCACCAAATAATCCGTCCAGCCCGGCTGGACGTGCTGCCGACCATGGGGCGACGCGACCACTACCACGTCTACGTGATCGAACTGTCGAAAGACGTTCCATATGAAGGCCGTTTCAAGAAAGCCAATCCTGACTACGTCCCGGGCAAGTCGACGGGACGTTCGGCAACAACTCCATTCCAAGGCGCGGCGAAGCTTACAGGTACTCCGCAAGGTGCGATAACATTACCGAAATCCCCGGAACGATGCTATGGCCCTACCTGAACAAATTCAGAACGTCGTCGAAGCCAAACTTGGTGTGTACTGCTTCAAGAAAGTTCCCGCCAACATGCGCAAGGAAGTGCGCCTCACGTTTTCGGTGCTGGGCAGCACGGTGACCTTGTTCGAGGAAAGACCCGTCCAGAACAATCTGGACAAAAGGTCCAAGCTGCCACTCGCCCAATTCCGCTTGAACGTCGTGGACCATTTGTGGCGTTTGTACTTCGCCAGACCGAATCGACAGGAGGGGTGGGCGCTGTACCCCGATGTCGAACCGACAAGCGACTTTGAAGCACTGTTGCTTGCGCTGGATCAGGATAGGTCCGGCGTGTTCTGGGGGTAGTGCCACAGGATGCGGTGCCTGGTCGTTTCCCTTGCACGGCAACCCCGGCCAAATGGCCGGATTTCATCGTGAGATTTTCCGTGGGCCGATATAGGCAATTGATTCTGGTTTTCGGTTTCCTGACTATCCTGGCGGTCGGCGCGGAGATTTTCGGGTTGCGCGAGCATTTCAGCCTGCCGCTCTTGCAGCAAAAACTCACTCAAAACAAAGTTAGCGGTCTATCACTCTTCGTTATGCTCTTCGCGCTGGGTAACCTTATTCAAATCCCCGGCTGGATATTCCTCGTTTCGGCCGTCTTGGTCTTCGGCCGAACAACGGGAGGTCTGGTGACGTATGCGGCCGCGATTTCATCCTGTGCTTTCACGTATTTGACCATCCGCTACATCGGTGGCGACGCCATGCGTCAGCTTAAGAGCAAGTTGGCCGTCAAGCTCCTGACCCAACTCCACAATCGACCGATACTCATCATAGCAACGCTACGGACGTTTTTTCAGACGCTTCCCGCGCTTAACTATACGCTCGCGCTGTCCGGTGTCAGCTTTCGGCAGTACATGGTTGGAACCCTGATCGGTCTGCCACTTCCCATCGCGGCATATTGTCTGTTTTTTGATTATCTCGTTGTCTTGGTCCAACATTCCTAAAAGTTCGTTAGAGGCCATACGGCTAGCGCCGGCTGTCTGGACAGCACCCGCATCAGCTTTCCAAATTGCGGACGAACCTGTTGTTTTTATCGACCAGGATGATTTTCGGAACGAGTGGGTGGTCAACCAATTCGAAACCCATGATGATTATTTCTTCGCCCGCCTTGATCAGATGCGCCGCGGCTCCGTTCATGCAAATGGTACCTGATCCGGGAGCGCCCTCGATGGTATAAGTTTCAAGTCTCGCCCCGCTGGTATTGCTGACCACCAGCACCTTTTCACCGACCCAGAGACCGGCACGTTCCATCAGATCCCTATCGATGGTGATGCTGCCAATGTAGGCAAGGTTTGCTTCGGTAACCGTGGCGTTATGAATCTTGGACCGGATAACAGATCGCATGGAAAAATATACTGATGGAATGATGTAAAGGATTACGAACTGGTTTGCCGATGCCATTTTGCCACGAAAGTGTTTGAACGCTTCGAGATTTCCCCGAGCTTCGACACCCTTCAGAAATCACATACAGGAAGTGTTGAATGAACAAAATGTATATTCTGAATATGCCTTTACATGTTTTTTATTTCTGTCATATGCGCCAGACTCGCTCTGACGGTCCTTCACGGTATCGCCGGTATTGATCATCGGGGAAACTCCAAAAAAGCCGAAATGCATATCATCATGTCACGTTCGATTAAGCACATGGTCACTCTTGCAATGCTGAGCAGCCTAGCCTTGCATATCCATGCCGAAAATCTTGTCAGTCTCAAGAGTGGCCCCTTGCCGGCATTTTCAGGCACGCCTTCGGCGGTCATGGTCGCATCTGATCTGCCGGTGATCGCGCAGGGAGATATTCTTTGGCGCCTGGACGAAACCGGCAAGGAATGGGTGCGGGAGGCATGGCGCCCGACCGGTCTCATTCTCGGCGCAGTCCAAAACGGATCGCGCACCTACCTGCTGCTGGAAACCAGAGAGGGCGAAGGCATCAGCCAGGTGGAAAGTTTTCCGGATACCAGCTTGCCCTCGGAAAAGACGCTGCCACCGCTCCCCTTGCATTTCTCGAAAGCCAAAGGCGCCGTTCTCGGGGGCGTGTTATATCTGGCCGGGGTAGGGACCGATGGATCGACGCATTGGTTGTCGATCGACCCCAAGGCGCCGCAACCGACCTGGAACACGCTCGTGCCTTGGAGTACCCATACGCCAGGCATCACGTCGGTGGTGGCTCAGGACTCGGCGCTCTACCTCACGGAACGACAGCCCGAGGGCAAGGGGGACAGATTCTGGCGCTGGACGCCAGCAGCAGGGTGGAACGACAAAGCCACATTGCCAGGCTTGGTCGCCGAAGGTGCGGCGCGGGCCATCGGCCAGGCCCATATTTTGATGCTGGTCAGACTAAACGCGGTTGGACCGACAGCCGCCAGTTCCCAATTCATCACCTACCACACCATTACCGGCTCTTTTTCGAATCAAGGGCCGGCTTTCCCCGAGGAAGCACGCCGCGGAACCGCCTGGCGCAACGGCATACTCTGGGAACATGCCGGACCGGAAACCGCCGGCAGGAACTTCAGCCTGTCCGAGATCGAGGGAAACAAGCTGCTGCTGCGCCCGCTGGACTGGGTGATGATAGTCGTATACCTGGTCGCCATCGCCGGCATCGGCGTCTACTGCTATTGGCGCGAAGAAAAGCAATCGACCTCGGAATTCTTCGTCGGCAACCGGACCATCCCGTTCTGGGCCGCCGCAGTGAGCCTGTATGTCACCAGCACCAGTTCCATCGGCTATATCGCGACGACGGCGAAGGCATTCGCCACTAACTGGCAGTATCTGATGGGCAATCTGGTCAACGTTTTCGGCCTGGTCTTCGTGGCGATCTGGATCGTACCCATGCTTCGGCGTCTCAGGCTGGTGTCCGTCTTCGACTACCTGGAGCAGCGCTTTCATCCCTCGGTACGCATGATGGCCAGCGCCATGTGTATTGTCTTGCACCTCGGCGGACGGATGAGCATGATACTTTTCCTGCCCTCGCTTGCAATCGCCACGATCACGGGTCTCGACATGGTGTGGAGCATCCTCATAATGGGTCTGGTAACGATCGGATACACAGCCCTGGGTGGCATGCGGGCGGTGATCTGGACCGACTTTCTACAGTTGATCGTTAAGGTGGGCGGCCTTGTCTTCGCCATGATATTTATCTTCTACCAACTGGATGGCGGCTTCGGGGAGTTCATTGCGTCGGCACAGGCTGGTGACAAGATGAAGATGGTTGACTGGAGCCTCGACCTGACCAAGCCGACCGTATGGACCTTCGTCTTTCTAGTCGTGATGGAAATCGTGCTGACGTTTCCCAAGGATCAGGTATTGATGCAGCGGGTGTTCACCACCAAGTCGGACAAGGAAGCGGGGCAATCCGTGTGGCTGTTTGCCGCCATCATATTCCCCGGCGCCTGTTTGTTCTACCTGATCGGCACCGGGCTGTGGGTGTTCTACCAAACCCATCCGGAGCGGATGAATCCGCTGCTGTCGATCGACGCCACTTTTCCGCTTTTCATCGCGGCGGAACTGCCGGCGGGCGTAACCGGGCTGATGATCGCCGGGATATTTGCTGCCTCCATGGCGACCTGCTCCAGCATCATGAATAGTGTGGCGACGATGGTCTCGGTGGACTTCTACGAGAGGCTCGCGAAGAACCCGACTCAGGTGGTGAGCATTCGTCTGGCCGAGTTCGTCACCGCCCTCGCCGGCTTGATCGGCATTAGTCTGGCGCTGCTGCTCAGCCGCTACAACGTCGGTTCTTATCTCGATGTGGCGCTGGAAATGTACGGATTGCTCGGCGGTGGTTTCGGTGGCGCCTACACCCTGGGCATGTTCACCCGGCGGGCCAATTGGCAGGGCGTCCTGATCGGCATGTTCGCCAGCGTCTTGCTGACCTTCGCCTGCTGGTGGGTAAATCTGGTTCATCCCTTCATCTACCTGGCAATCGCGGTACTCACTTCCATCGTCTTCGGCTATATCGGCAGCCTGTTCTTCCCGGCACCTACTCCTGAGTCGCTCAAGGGTCTGATCATCCAACGCTAGGAGAAAACATGGCCGCACTCCCCAACGACTATCGCGAACGTGTATATGCGGGTTGGCTAGGCAAGTGCATCGGCGTCCGGCTGGGGGCGCCGGTGGAAACCTGGACCTACGACGAGATCGCCAAGCATCTGGGCGAAGTACGAGATTTCGTGCCGCTCGCGCCGGGCAAGATATTCAAACCCGACGACGATACGGCTTATCCGATGTTGTTGATTCGCGCACTCGAAGATTTCGGTCCGAATGCCACCGCCGCGCAAATGGGCGAGACTCTGTTGAATTACCTCGGCGACCATCACGGCACGATCTGGTGGGGCGGGGATGGCGCGTGCGCGGAGCAGACCGCCTACCTGCATCTCAAGAGCGGCATCGTTGCGCCCGACTCCGGCTCGATCGCACGCAACGGCAAGTTGCTGGCGGAACAATGCGGCGGACAAATCTTTTCCGACGTCTGGGGCTTGATCGCGCCGAACCAGCCCGAACTCGCCGCCGACTATGCCGAGCGCGCCGCCAGCATCGCGCACGACGGTGAAGGCCTCCATGGCGGACGATTCATCGCCGCGCTGGTGAGCCTCGCGTTTTCGCAGCGCGACCCGCTCATGCTGATCGAGGGTGGATTATGCGTGATTCCGGCGGACAGCGAGTATGCGCACGTGACGCGCGCCGTCATGGATATTCATCGCACCCAACCGGACGACTGGGAAGCCGGATACAAAATCCTTCGGCAAGACTTCGGCTATACAAACTATGCCGGAGACTGGCACACCATCCCGAATGCGGCGATCGTGGTGATGGCGCTGCTCTACGGCCGCGGCGATTTCGCGAAAACGCTGCGGATCGCGACGAACGCGGGCTGGGACAGCGATTGCAGCGCCGGCAATGCAGGCGCGATCATTGGCGTCGCAGTTGGACTTTCCGGCATCGATATGCATTGGCGTACGGCAATGAACGATCTGCTCGTCGGGGCGAGTCTCACCGGCGCAAGGAATCTTTGGAATATTCCCGCGTGCGCCGACCTGTTCTGCGACCTCGGCGCTCAAATTGCCGAGGCCGCACCACCGCTGGCGCGCCCGCGCTTTCATTTCGACTATCCCGGTTCCACCCACGGCTTTTTCGCCTACCCCGGTTCGACCTATGGCTTCCCCGCCGATGCGCGCGGTACGGAAGTGGTCGGCCTGCGCCAAGTGTCGCCAAGCTCACTGCAAGTCGCAGTGCGCGCGCTTGGCGCCAAAGGGGAAGTCCGCATCGCGGTCAAGACCTACCTGCGTCCATCCGAGTTGAGCGCGAATTACTACGGCGCCAGTTTTTCGCCGCAAATCTATCCCGGGCAAACGATTACCGCGCGGGTGTCCATACCCGCGGACGCTCAAAGACGTGTGCTCGCCGCGCTCTATGTCTGGGACGACAATCGGCAGGCTACCCATCAAGCCACCGGCACCGAGTTGATCCCGGGCCAATGGCACACTCTGACATTTTCCATCCCGCGTTTGGAGAACGCGCTGTTGACGGAAACCGGGATAGTCTTGCGTAACCTGGGTGGCGCATGGAATGGACATCTGTTGATGAAATCGTTCGATTGGTCTGGCGCGCCTGATTTCAGTTGCGATTTCAGCGAGGCGCGTGCCGAATATGGCGCGCTGAGCGAGTGGACTTTCTTACGCGGCTTTTGGCGGTTGGAGGGTGCCTATCACGGCGGCGGCGCAACGCTCAGTGAAAGTTATACCGGCGATCCGGCATGGCGCGATTTGTCGCTGGAAGTCGACCTGGTGCCGCTAGCGGGGGATGAGCACAATATCAACTTGCGCGTCCAAGGTGCGCGGCGTTCGTATGCCGTAGGTCTCGCAGCGGGCAATCGGCTGGTGATCTACAAGAACGTCGGCGCATACCATGTCGTCAAAGAGGCTCATTGCCCCTGGGAGATAGGCGCGCACTACCGCGTACGGGCCGACGTCATCGGTGCGACCATAGTCGCATCGGTTAACGATCGGGTATTGCTCGAATGGACGGATACCGATCATCCATACTTAAACGGTCAGATTGGCTTGTCCAATGTCGCCAGCCATACCCGCTACGAGCGGCTCAGTGTGCGAGGATATCCATAATGAAAGGAAAGTCCATCGGCCGTTTGCTCCTGGCGCTGCACGCCGTCGCCACGCTGCTGGCGGTTTCCTCAGCGCTAGCCGCCGAGCAGCCGAACGTGGTCTTCGTTCTCGCCGACGACCTTGGCTATGGCGACCTCGGCGCCAACGGACACCCGCGTTTGAAGACCCCTAGTCTCGACCGGCTGAGTACCGAAAGCGTGCGCTTCACCGACTATCACGTGGCGCCGATGTGTACCCCGACGCGCGGCGAGTTGATGACCGGGATCTCGGCGTTTCGCAACGGCGCCTCGGCCGTCGCGCAAGGCGGCACACCGATCCGCCGCGAGCTTCCGTTGATGCCGCAGTTCTTCAAGGACAACGGCTATGCCACCGCGCACTTCGGCAAATGGCACCTGGGGGACAACTACCCATTCCGGCCCCAGGATCGAGGCTTCGATCTGTCCATTCACTACAAGGGCTTCGGCATCGACTCCATCGCCGGCGAATGGGAGAACGACGCCTTCGACGACCGCTACTGGCGCAACGGGACGCTGACCGAAATCAAGGGCTACAACACGGACGTATTCTTCAACGAGGCCATGTCGTGGATGCGCCAGCAGACCAAACCTTTCTTCGTCTATCTGGCGACGACGGCGTCCCACGAGCCGTACTATGTCGAGTCGCGCTACGAGAAGCCCTATGAGGATCTCGGCAAGGTGCTTTCGGCTTTTTTCGGCATGACCGCCAACCTCGATGAAAATGTTGGGCGGCTGATGAAGTTCCTCGACGACAGCGGTCTGGGCCGAAACACCATCCTCATCTACATGACCGACAACGGCACCGGCGATCGCTCCTTATTTTTCAATGCCGGCATGCGTGGCCGGAAGACTTCGCTCTACGACGGCGGACACCGCGTGCCGTTCTTCATCCGTTGGCCCACCGGGCTTAATGGCAAACCACGCGACATCGACGCACTGACCCACAGCACCGATGTGTTGCCGACGCTGATCGAGCTTTGCGGACTCAAGCTCGCCCGCCCTGCCACGTTCGATGGCCATAGCCTCAAGCCCCTGCTGGAGGGGCGTGCCGATCCCCTGCCGGATCGCAAGGTAGTGATTCAATATGGCCTGTATGGTCCGGTGTTCAAGAAATGGGACAGCGCGGTATTGTGGAACAAGTGGCGGCTGGTCAAGGGCACGGAACTCTACGACGTGGCAACCGATCCCGGTCAGAAGACCGATCTGGCGTCCAGCCGTAATGACATCGTGACCATCCTGCGCGAGCACTACGAGAACTGGTCCGGAGTAACCAGGCCGTTGCTTGGACAGGCCAATTACAACGTGGTCGGATCGCTCGCCGAGCCGGTCATCCTGCTTACTTCGGCCGACTGGCTGGGGCCGTGGGCCGGCGACTGGAAGGAGTTGGGGCGCACCGATCTGCGATTGTTCGGCGCATGGGACATCGAGGCCGCCGCGACCGGCAACTACGAAATTTCGCTTTATCTGTTTCCACCCGACGCCAATACGCCGCTCAATCAAGCGCTGAGGAATGTGCCTGCACGACCGATCAGCGGCGCCCGCCTGTTGGTGAGCGGCAACGAATACACGGCCAAAACCCTTGTCACGGAAACCCATGCACGATTCATCCTGCCGCTCAAACAGGGGGAGCGTCATCGCATCGAAGGACAGTTTCTCGATGCCGCTGGAACGCCGTTAGCGGGCGCCTTTTTCACGCGAGTGACCCAGGTTCACAATTGAAGCTGTTGTGGCATGAAGAATCAATGCAATTACGCCCCATCGTTGGAGATCAGACAATGAACCCTATCTTTCGAGTACTCCGCCGCGCCTTAGCCGTGTTGCTGGTGCTGCCCGCCGCAAACGCCGCCGAGCCGCCCAATGTCATTTTCGTCCTGGCCGACGACCTAGGCTACGGAGACCACGGCGTGCATGGAAACCCCCGGGTGAAAACTCCCAACATCGATCGCTTGGGCGGCGAAAGCGTGCGCTTCACCGACCATCACGTGGCCCCGGTGTGCACGCCGACTCGTAGCGAGCTAATGACGGGAGTCTCGGCGTTTCGCAATGGCGGTTCGGGCACGCTTTCCGGACGCACGACAGTCCGTCTCGAACTGCCGATGATGCCGCAATTCTTCAAGGACAACGGCTATGCCACCGCCCACTTCGGTAAATGGCATTTGGGCGACAACTACCCCTTCCGTCCCAACGACCGCGGCTTCGATCTTACCTTCCGGTACAACAGCTTTGGCCTCCATTCCATCGCCGGCAACTGGGAAAATTGCGCGTTCGATGACCTCGGCTGGCGCAACAACGAGCCGGCCAGGTTCAAGGGCTACAACACGGACTTCTTTTTCAGCGAGGCCATGTCTTGGATGCGGCAGCAGACGAAACCTTTCTTCGTTTACCTGGCTCCGACGGCGCCGCATGCTCCGCTGTATGTCGAGGCTCGCTACGAAAAGCCTTACGAGGATCTCGGCAAGCTGGTGGCAGCGTTCTACGGCATGACGACCAACCTGGACGAAAATGTCGGGCGGTTGGTGAAGTACCTCGACGAGAGTGGGCTGAGCAAGAACACCATCCTCATCTACATGACCGATAACGGCTCGGCCGAGCGCTCGGGTTTTTACACTGCCGGCATGCGCGGCACCAAGGGTTCGCTGTATGAGGGCGGACACCGCGTGCCGTTCTTTATCCGCTGGCCCGCGGGGCTCAAGGGAGGGCCTCGCGACATCGACGCCCTGACACACAGCACAGACCTGCTGCCGACCCTGCTGGATCTCACCGGTCTTCAAGTCACACGGCCGGCCGGCTTTGACGGCCATAGCCTCAAACCTCTACTGGACGGCGGCGCAGATCCTCTCCCCGGTCGCAAGCTGGTGATCCAATTCGGCGAGGAATTCAAGAAATGGGACAGCGCGGTGTTATGGAACAAATGGCGATTGGTCAATGGCAAGGAACTCTATGACCTGGCGACCGATCCGGGGCAGAAAATCGATTTGGCGCCCAGCCGGGCGGATATCGTGAAAACAATGCGTGCGTATTACGAGCAATGGGCCGACGCCACCCAGCCGCTGCTCCATCCTGAAAATTACTTTGTGGTGGGCACACCCGTAGCACCGGTGACCGACCTCACCGCGGAAGGCTGGTTTGGGCCGCGCCTCAGCGACTGGAAGTATATGGCGCGTATCAACGAGCCGTCGTTCGGCTATTGGAAGATCGAGGCGGCAGCCACTGGCGACTATGAGGTCTTGTTGTATATGTTTCCGCCGGAGGCCAACGCCAGGCTGAATCAAGCGTTGCGAAACGTGCCTGCACGACCGGTCTCCGGAGCGCGGTTGTTGATCGATGGCAAGGAGTACACGACGCAAACCTCAGCATCGGCAACTTATGCCCGATTCACGCTGCCGCTCAAACAAGGGGAGCGTCACCACATCGAAGGACAGTTTCTCGATGCGGCTGGCAAGCCGATCGTCGGCGCCTTTTTCACGCGGGTGACACGCATCCGCAATTGACGCCGTCAGGGAAGATGATTCCGGCATCGGACTTTTCACTAAAGAAACAAAACATATATTTTGAATATGCCTTTAAGTGGTTTTTGTTTCTAGCAAATTCGCCCAGACTTTCGGCAACAAGAATAAGCACAGATTCAATTGGCACATTTTTTCTACGCCTTCGCAGCGACAGCGATTGATGCGTGACGGATCCAATAATAATTCAACCCAACTATAGGACACCATCGGAGAACCATGAAAACACTTCCCTTCAAACAATCCACGCTCGCGGCGGCGCTTTCGACACTGCTGATTGCTCCGCTTTCCTCAGCCGTCTTCGCCCAGCAATCAGCAGGCACCGACACGGAGAAAATCGAGAAGATCACCATCACCACCAGTACCCGCTCGGCCAAGGCCGTCGACAAAATCCCCGGGGCGATCACCGTGATTTCGCCGGAAGAGATTGCCGACAAGATGAAGTTGACGCAAGACGCCACCGCGATCCTGACGGCAACCGTACCGGGATATTCGGAAGCCTCGCAGAATATGGCGAGCAACGGGGAAACGCTCCGCGGACGCGTCGCCCTGCGCCTGTTCGACGGTGTCCCGCAGACCATACCGCTGCGCGACGGCAACCGCACCAGCACGTTCACCGACATGAGCATCGTCGAACGCATCGAGGTCATCAACGGGCCTTCCGCGGCCGAGGGCATAGGTGCGTCCGGCGGCATCATCAACTATTTGTCCAAGACCCCCAAGAAGATGGGCAACGAAATCTCGGTGACGACCCAGTACGAGACTCAGTGGAAAGAAGACAGCGGCGGCTGGAAGCTGGGTTTCAACGTTGCACACAAGGAAGATGCCTACGACTTGCTGGTGGCGACAGCCTCGAGCGATCGCGGAATGGAATGGGACGCCAACAGCCGCAGGGTGGGCATGGGCCAAAGCGGTTCGACCAACGACTCGGAAAGCAAGAATATCTTCGCCAAACTCGGCATCAACTTCGGCACCAATGCTGCGCAGCGCCTGACCGCCAGCGCCAGCCACTTCCTGATTCGCGGCAAGGGCAATTACATCGAATCGCTTGGCAGCCGTGCCACCGGGCTGACCGACACCTCCATAAGGGGCAATCCGCCTGGCGGACAGACCGAGTTCAATGAATTCAATCAGTCGATATTGGCGTACAAGCACTCTGAACTGCTGGGCGGCGCGCTGAATATCACGACCTACAGAGCCGACCAGCACACGCGCTTTCTCTCGGCATCGAATGACGCCGGCAAGCAGGATCCATTGTTTGCGCCTCTGGGCACCCTGGTGGAAGCTTCGGAAACCATGTCCCAAAAGAAGGGGGTCAAGTCGAACTGGAGCACCGACCAATTGGCAGGCGTCAAGGATCTGGAACTGAATGCGGGGGTGGACGTCGTGGAAGACACGGCGCAGCAGAAGCTGGCCCTGACCAACCGGGTCTGGGTACCGCCGATGACCTATAAGAGCAGGGCGCCGTTCGCCCAGCTCTCATACAGCGCCGGACCCGTGACCGTGAGCGGCGGGGTACGCCACGAAGGCGGCGAACTCAATGTGAATGACTACACTACGGTCTACGCCAACAATCGGGCGCAGGTGAAAGGCGGCAATCTGGAGTACAGCGCATCGTTGCCGAACCTGGGTGTCGTGCTGCGTCTGCCGCAAGGCTGGTCCGCCTTCGCATCCTATAGTAAGGGATTTACGCTGCCGAACGTGGGTATTCCCCTGCGTAACGTGAATAAGCCGGGCCAATCGGTGGCCGGTATGTTCAGCGACCTGCAAGCGGTCATCAGCGATAACAAGGAAATCGGCGCAACCTGGCGCACCGGCAGCGGCTATATCAGCGCGTCGGCCTACCGTTCCTATTCCGAGTTGGGAGCAAGCATCGCTGGAAACACCACCATCAACGACTATGTACTGACCCGCAAACCGGTTGAAATCAAGGGTTACGAGCTATCCGGCGAATACAGTTTCAACAAGGCTCTGAAGGTCAACGCGCTCTACTCTCACCTGAATGGCATGACTTCGACGGCGCAGGCAGTGCCGGGGCAACCGCTTCCGACCATGAACCTCGAACTCAATGCCAACGATATCAGCCCCAACAAGCTCAACGCGGCGGTGACCTGGAAATATAGCGAGCTGGGTAACCTGCGCTTGGGCTCGATGACCCTCTTCAATCTGGACACCAACATCGGCAAGCCCCAGGAAGAACATGCCAAGGGCTATACGCTGTTTGACTTGAGCGTCAATTATGACCTGAAGAAATACGGCAACGTCTCGCTGGGGATAGATAACCTACTCAACAAGTATTATCTTCTGAGCTTCTCCAGCCACGACTTGTTCCAGAACTACTTCGCCGGCCGTGGCCGGAAGATCACGTTGTCGCACAACATCAAGTTCTGATTTGAGTCGGTCGCCATGAATCGCAGCTGTTCCCCGGGGAACAGCTGTCGATCGGCCCGAATCGACATGTCGGCGATGTTGCCCGCGTAACGACAACGTACTATTCATATCAACTGAATGCGGCTGGCTCCACGCTCGCATGCGTTTCAGCCATTTAAATGAGACTGACTGCTTCCCTGGTATGGCATCTGGCGCTCTGCTTCCTTGGCACATCCGCCATGGCACAGGTGTCCTCGCCTTTGCCAATGTCTGCGCCGTCGAAGGAAGGTTTCTCCGCCGCCCGGCTGGAACGCCTGGGCAGCTTCATGCAGTCTGTCATCGCCGCCGGCGACTATCCGGGCGCGGTGACGTTGATTTCACGCAATGGACGTATCGTCGACTGGCGCATCTACGGGTATCGCGATCTCGCGAGGAAGATACCGATGACCCGGGACTCGATCTTCCGCATCTATTCGATGACCAAGACCGTCACGTCGGTGGCGGTGCTGATGTTGATGGAAGAAGGCAAGCTTGGCCTCGATGATCCTGTTGCCAAGTTCCTGCCGGAATTCGCCGACATCAAAGTGTTAGCCGGCGGTACGGCCGAAGCGCCGCGATTGCGCACGCCGCAACGACCGATCACCGTCCGTCATTTATTGACGCACACAGCCGGATTCGCAACCCGCAAAGAGACGGACGACGAAGCCGTGAAGGTGTCCCAGCGCGTCGACCCCCACAGCTTGCCGACGCTACAGGCCTACACGAGTCATGTGGCACGGCAAGCGCTGGCGGTGGATCCGGGCGAACGATTTAACTATGATGGCACTTCGACGGAGACATTGAGTCGTCTGGTCGAGACCGTCGCGGGGATGCCGTTCGATGCGTTCTTGCGCAATCGCATCCTGTCGCCGTTGAAAATGGATGACACAGACTTTAGCGTGCCTCATGAGAAACGCGACCGGGTGGTCGATATGGTGACCACCACCGCCGAAGGGCAACTGGCGCGAACCGGTACGCCCGATGCCGTGCTTCCGGGCGAGTCGCTGAACCCCTATCCGAGCGGCGCCGGCGGGCTTTACTCTACGGCCGGAGATTATTGGCGTTTCTGCCAGATGCTGCTGAACGGTGGTTCGCTTGACGGGGTGTCTATACTTGGCCGCAAGACCGTCGAGCTGATGATGACGAGCCGGCTGGCGGAAGCCGACCTGCCGGCAGGCTCGCTCGGTAAAGGCGAAGGCTTCGGTCTAGGAGGCTACGTGGTCACGGATATAGCGCGCAGGGATAGGCTCGGGTCGGTTGGCCAATTCGGTTGGTCCGGGGCCGGTTCGACGTATTTCACCATTGATCCCAAGGAGAAACTGGTCGCGATGTTGCTGATGCAGCATATTCGCCGGGGGTTGCCGAAGGATCCGCCCAAGATCAGCGCGAGATTCTACAACCTGGTCTATCAATCGCTTGTCGATTAGATGCGTAACCACCGACCATGATACTCGTCGCCGGATCCGCCAATCTCGATTTTGTCGTGCGGGCGCCGCATATTCCGGTGCCCGGTGAAACGGTGACGGTGCTGGGCAGCGACTTCAAGACTTTTCCCGGCGGTAAAGGCGCCAACCAGGCCATCGCCTGCGCGCGCGCCGGCGGCACCGAAACGGAAATGTTGCTGGCGCTGGGAGATGACGCGTTCGCCGCACCCATCGAAGCATCGCTGGCATCCGCGGGCGTACGCATGCATACGCTGCGGGTGTCCGCTACTCCGACAGGCACAGCCTTCATTTGCGTATCGGACGACGCCGAGAATGCCATCACCGTTGCTCCCGGCGCCAATGGTTGTTTGCGGGAGGAACACCTCCCATCCCTCAGAGGCGTATCGCATCTGCTGCTGCAACTGGAGATTCCGCTCGGGACGGTTTCCGCCTATGCGCGCCGCGCGCGCGAACAAGGGGTCAAGGTTGTGCTGAACGCCGCGCCGATGCAGCGACTTCCGGCGGAACTGCTATCCATGGTCGATGTGCTGGTGCTGAACGAGGGCGAACTGGCCAGCCTCGCCGGCAGCGGGACCGATATTGCGCAATGCCTCGCCGAAATTCCCGTGGCCTGTGTCGTGGTTACGCTGGGTGAACAAGGCTGCGTGGCGCGCTGCGAGGGTGAATTTTTCGCCCAGCAGGGCTTTTCCGTCGATGCTATCGACACCACGGCCGCCGGCGATACTTTTTGCGGCGTGCTGGTCGCATCCTTGTCCACGAAGCTCGGCATGCAGGATGCCTTGATGCGCGCCAGCGCCGCCAGTGCGCTTGCCTGTACCCGTCTCGGCGCCCAGCAAAGCATCCCGGCACGGGCCGATGTCGAGGCTTTCCTTCACTCCATGCCGGCCGCCGATGAAGACTTGTGTGTGGCGCTGCGCAAGTATTGCGGCATCGCCTAGACGCTGTTATCAATTCAACCATAGACCCTATTCCCATGACTCAAGACAATTCTTCGCAGGACGCCGCTTCGGGCGAATTGCCGCCGGGTGAAAAAGCGCCGCAGCCATTCACCGAAGGCCTGCCGCACACGCTGGGCCTTTATCTTCCGGTACCGGGCAAGGTGCCGGCCTGGCCGTATACCAATATCGGCATGTGGAAAAACGATGTCCCTTCCCTGGCGCAAAGCTGGCGTGATGCCTTCAAGGTCTGGCGGCGCGAACATCTGGCGCGCCTGGGTTACAACGACATCCAGTACCGGCGTGAGGATCTGAAGTGGTCGCAGCGAAATTTTGTCCATGCGCAAATGATGGTGGAGGACCGGTATTTCTACGATCCGGTGCGGCGCCAATACACCATCGACCGGTACCTCGACGACCTGGAGCGCCGTTACGGCGGCATCGACAGCGTTCTGATCTGGTATGTGTATCCGAACATCGGCATCGACGACCGGAACCAGATCGAACTGGCGTTCGATCTTCCGGGCGGCATCGCCGGATTGAAACAAGCGGTGGCGGACTTTCACCGGCGCGGCGTGAAAGTGTTTCTGCCGACCATGCCCTGGGATCACGGCACCAACGATTCCGGGAAGAGCGACTGGCTGTCCATCGTCGAACTGGCCAAAATGGTGAACGCCGACGGCGTCAATGGCGATACCTATAGCGGCGTCCCACGGGTATTCCGCGAGACGTCCGACCGGTTGGATCACCCTCTGGTGTTCCAGCCCGAATCAGGCACCCAGTTGCGCGAAGGCCTGATCTGGAATAACCAGAGCTGGGGCAAACCTGCGAAGGAGATGAGGGAGATCATCCCGCCCGTCAGCAAGTTGAAGTGGCTGGAACCGCGCCACATGATCAATTTCGAGAACCGCTGGGGCCGCGACCGCAAGGACGACCTGCACTACATCTTCTTCAACGGGATTGGTTACAACGCCTGGGAAAATGTCTGGGGCATCTGGAACCAGTTTACGGATCGCGATGCGGCGGCCTTGAAGCGCATCGCCGCCATCTACCGGCAATTCCCGGAACTAATGGTAAGCCTCGACTGGGAACCCTATGCCCATACCTTGCAGAACGGCGTCTTTTCAAGCGGCTTCCCCGGCCCGGAGAGCGCGCTGTGGACCATCGTCAATCGCAACGAATTCGACCTGGATGGGGACCAGTTGACGGTGGCCCATCAGGACGGCACGTCCTATTACGACCTCTGGCATGGCCTGCCTATCAAGGCAAAGGTCAGGAAAGGCCACGCGACCTTATCCCTGGCGCTGGAGGCCTACGGATTCGGCGCCGTATTGGCGGTGCGCGAAGGCGCAGTTCCGACCGGGCTGGAAGAGTTTCTCAAGGCCATGGCGGGGCACGCCAGGGTGCCGTTGCAAACGCTGTCCTCTAAGTGGAACCCGCTGCCACAACGGCTAGTCGACATTGCACCGACCGAGGCCTCGGCGAGCGTACCGGAAGGCATGCTGCCGATCCCCGCGGCTGAGTTCGAATTTGTCGTTCACGGCGTCGAGATCGAAGGTTTTACGGCCGCCGGCACGGGCTTCCAGTATCCCTGGGAGAGCGGGGCGCGGCGTCATCATCGGCATACGCTCGACATCGCCGCCTTCTACATCGACCGCACGCCGGTGACCAATGCCTACTTCAAACAATTCATCGACGCCACCAGTTACCATCCGCTCGACGACCATCATTTCCTGAAGGATTGGGTGAATGGCGCGCCGCGCGCCGGTTGGGAAAACCGGCCGGTGACCTGGGTCTCCCTCGAGGATGTGCGCGGCTATTGCGCCTGGGCGGGCAAGCGCCTGCCGCGCGAGTGGGAATGGCAATATGCGGCGCAGGGCACCGATGGGCGGCTGTATCCGTGGGGGAATAGCTGGGAACCCGGTGCCGTTCCGGCGGCCAACAAGAGTCGAAATATATTGCCGCCGGCCGACGTGGATGCGCATCCGCAGGGCGCCAGTCCGTTCGGGGTGATGGATATGGTCGGCAACATCTGGCAATGGACCGACGAGTTCGTCGACGAGCACACCCGTAGTGCGGCCTTGCGCGGCGGCAGCAGCTATCAGGCGCAGTCATCGCACTGGTATTTCCCGCCGGCCTATCGACTCGACCAGCACGGCAAGTACCTGCTGATGGCGCCGTGCAAGGATCGTTCGGGTTGTCTCGGATTCAGGTGCGTCGTCGATGCGTAACGATAGCGAAAAACTGCAATATGCGACGAGTGCGACGAACCGTGGCGCGTCACCGGATATCTCAAGAATGCATGCGCCCCAAGCTCACAAAGTCACACTTGGCGGTCTGCTGGGAAAGGCATTGGCGGCCAATCACACCGGCCGGCTGTCGCATTTCATCAGCGACGAAACCAGCCCCGCCATCGCGATTTTCAATCCCGAGCAGGTCAGCCACAACCAGGAAGGCGATTGGTACGGCGAACACGCCGGCAAATGGCTTTACGCCGCGGCCAAGGCTGCGCGGCGCACGGGGGACGAGAAGCTTGCGGCCAGCGTCAGGCGCGTGGCGGACTATCTGATCGGCTTGCAGGATGATGACGGTTACCTCGGAACCTATGCTCCCGAACGACGCTTCATGCGCAAGCAACCGCCCGGACCGCGCACTTGGGACGGTGCGCCGGGCAAACGCACCTGGGATGTCTGGAATCATAGCTGCCTCGTTCTGGGACTATTGGAGGTCCATAAATATTTCCCCGACCCGGGATATCTGGCCGCCGCGCGCCGCATCGGCGACCTCTGCTGGCGCACCCTGACCACGGGGGGAATCAATATCACCGAACTGGGCCTGCATCACGGCATGTCGGCCACCGTGCTGCTGGATGCCGCGGTGGACCTGCACGTCGCGACGGGGGAGCGGAAATATCTGGATCTGGCGACGCTGATTCTGCAGCAGGCCGAACAACGTCCCGAATTGGGGTTGTTGCGGCAGGCGCTGGCCGGCACGGATGCCGCCGAAATTTCGACCGGCAAGGCTTACCAACTGTGCTGGAACCTGGTCGGTCTCGCCAAGCTGTACAAGGCAACCGGTCACGCCCAATATCTGGAGGCCGTTCAAAACCTGTGGAACAGCATACGCCAACACCATCTCACACTGGGGAGCGGCCCCTGGGGAGGCGTCGGTCTGCGTTCGCGAGAGGTTTTCAATCACCATAGCGTCTTCAGTCCTCACGGCTATGTGGAGACCTGTTCGATCCTGTCGTGGATCCAGTTGAACCGCGAACTGCTTGCCATTACCGGCGAGGCCAGGTATGCGGAGGAAATCGAATCCGCGGCCTACAACGATCTGCTCGGCGCACAGGCGCCGAACGGGGAAGACTGGTGCTATTACTCCTTCCCGAATGGCAAGCGTGTTTACACCACCTATTGGCGTTGCTGCAAATCCAGCGGCGCGATGGCGCTTGAGGAACTGCCGGCGATTGCCTATCGCGTGCACGCGGAGAACATCCTGGCGATCAATCTGTATGGTCCCGGCGAGGCCATGCTGCCGACGTCCAGCGCAGGCATGGTCGGCCTGGAACAGAGCACTCGCTACCCTTTCGAGGGCAGCATCAAGATTGTCGTCAAGCCGGATAATCCGGCAAGATTTTCCATCCTCCTGCGCATTCCCTCCTGGGCCAACGGTGCCCGAATCGAGGTGAACGGCGCCAATTGGAAAGGCGCCGCGGCGCCGGGAAGCTATGCCGTACTGGAGCGCGACTGGCGGCATGGCGACGTCATCGACTTGCAGTTGCCGATGTCTCCCACGGCGCACCGGAAGGCCAGCCGCAGCGTGCAGGAGTCCAGGGATCCCTACGGCGAGTCGATCAATCAGGAGGTCATGCGTTACGATTACATCGCCATCACCCGGGGTCCGCTGGTATATGCCACCGGCCTGATCGATGGCTTCAAAATGCAGGACACGTTTCGTCTCGCCGAAGGTGATGTCGCCGGGTTGCTCGAAGTGATTACCCCGCCTCCAGGATACGGGGGCCCCGCGATACGCCTGAACCTCGACTATCGTCCGCCCCTGGTCTTTCATCCGTACTACGAAACCGGCGGCCGCGAGGATGGAACATGGCGCTTGACCTGGTTACAAGTGGTGCCCGAAGCGTCGTCGGCCTGACGGCCGTCATAAGCCCTGGCCGGCAGGCACGACAGATGAAGCCACTACCGCCGGGGGAGCATGGCCTTCTGCGCTTCCTGGATGAAGGCTTTGACGAGCCGGATGCGTATCGTCGAGCGCGACCAGATGATGCCGACGCGATTCGGTTCGAAGGGATGCGGCAAGGCCAGCCTGACCAGGCGCAAGCCTTCCGGCCAGGGTCTTACCCAGTCGGGGACCAGCGACACTCCCAGGCCGCGATCGACCATGACGGCGATGGAACTCAGTGCGTTGAGCTCGAAGCGTTCCCGCGGCGTAATGCCCACGGCCTGCAGATATCTATCGGCCTGATGCCCGCCCCAGTGATTGCGGTCGTAGCGGATCAGCGGTTCGGTCGCCAGCAGCTCGTGAGGGTCGCGCCCCGCCATGCTTTCCGGCGCTAGCACCACCAGCGGTTCTTCGCGCAGCAACTGCCAGCCGATTCGTTTCGACAGGGAAAACGGGCCTTGCATCACGATGGCGGCGTCGAGTTCCCCGCTTTCGACCTCCGGGTACATCTTGATCGAGGTGCTGCGTTTGATGAAAACGTTGATCCTCGGAAACCGGGCCACCATCAGTGCCAGGATGTCCGGCATCATTCCGGTCAGCGCGTTGGTGCCGGCGCCGAGCCGCAGTTCGCCGGCGGTGATCTCATCGTTGGCGACGGTATGCAAGTCGGCCACATCGCGCAGCAGATTGCGCGCCCGCTCAAGTATGCGCGCGCCGGCTTCGGTCACGTTGACGGTGCGGCCGGACCGCGCAATCAGCGGCGCGCCGATTTCGCGTTCCAGGGTGTGGATTTGCTGGGCCACCGTCGCCGGTGTAATGTTCAACTGACGCGCCGCCGCCGCCATCGAGCCATTGTCCACGACCGTCACGAAGCTTTTCAAGAACAGTGTATTCATGATTGATTTCCGAGCATCGTCGCGGGTGAGCCTGATTCCTGCCGAAGAATGATCGTGTGCCCGGTGTATTTTTAATGCTGCAGACGCACGACCGATCCGTGCAGTGCTTTTATCGATAACGTAATAAGAAATAGTGTTTGAATATACCTTCGGTTGCTTATTCTTTCAATTCAATTCCGACAAAATCATCCAATTTGGCAGGAACCCCATGCGCAGCAAACTGTTTGTTCCCGGCGCCCGACCAGAACTGTTCGGCAAGGCTTTATCCAGTCAGGCGGATGCCATCTCCATTGATCTGGAAGATTCCGTGCCGGAAGGCCGCAAGTCCGAGGCAAGGGCGGAAGTCGGCGAGTTCCTTCGATCCGCCGAGGTCGGCGCTACCACCAAGATCCTCATCGCCCGCGTCAACGCGTTGACCACGCCGCATTTCGATGCGGACGTGATGGCCGTCGTACGGCCCGGCCTGGCGATGCTGAATCTTCCCAAAACCGAGTCCGCGGACGATATTCGCGGGGCGGTCGCCGTGATCGCGCGTGCGGAAACCGCCAACCGGGTTGGCTGTCCGGTCCGGATACTTGCCAACATCGAAACGCCGAAGGCTTTGCGTCGCGCAGCGGAAATTGCCGCGGCCGATCCGCGTGTTGTCGGCCTGCAACTGGGTTATGGCGATTTGTTCGAGCCGCTGGGAATCGACAGGCGCGACTCCAGGAATGTACACGCCGCCATGTTCGCCATGCGCCTGGCGGCGGGAGAGGCCGGGGTCTTCGCCTACGACGGCGCCTTCGCCGATGTGCAGGATAGCCAGGCTTATCGCGCCGAGGCAGAGATGGCGCGCCGCCTCGGTTACCTCGGCAAGAGTTGTATCCACCCCGGCCAGATCGCCTTGGCGAACGAGGTATTTCGGCCCAGCGAAGAAGATATCGCCTTCTCCCTGCGCGTTCTTGAGCAAGCTCGGCAAGCGGGTGACCGGAAGCTGGGCGCTTTCATGGTGGATGGCAGGATGATCGATGCCCCTTTCATCCGCCGCGCGGAAAATATTGTCGCCATCGCCAGAAATCTGGGACTCGCCCCAAATGAATGACACCGCCAGCCACCAGGAAGACCAGCCACGCGGCCCGCTGTCAGGCATCCGGGTGCTCGATCTCAGCGCCTACATCGCCGGGCCATACGGCTGCACCCTGCTGGCCGACATGGGGGCGGACGTCATCAAGATCGAACCGCCGGGCGGTGACAATCTGCGCAAGTATCCGTCCACGCTCGAAGCGGAAAGCCGGGCCTTTCTCGGGATCAATCGCAGCAAGCGCGGACTGGTGCTCGACCTGAAACAGGCGGAAGGACTGCGGGTGCTGTTGAAGCTGCTGGATAGCGCCGACGTGCTGGTGCACAACTTCCGGCCATCGGTGCCGGCTCGCCTGGGGATCGCCTATGAGCAATTCCAGGCGACACATCCGCGCCTGATCTATTGCGTGGTCAACGGCTACGGCGAGACTGGACCGATGAAGGACAACGCGGGTTACGATCAGGTGCTACAGGCCATGACCGGGATATGCAGCTTGCAGGGCGGTCAGCAGCCCGAGATTGTTTACGGCTCGGTGGTGGACTACTATGCGGCGGCTCTGGTCGCCAGCGGCGTTTCGGCGGCGTTGTTCGACCGCGAACGCAGCGGACGCGGACAGTATGTGGGCGTGTCGCTGCTGCGCAGCGCGCTCGCCATGCAATCGGCGCGTTTCATCTGGGCCGAAGGCGAAAGCCGCGACGTCGGACGCGATATGCGTTCCGGAGGCATCACCGGTCTGCATCCCACCCGCGACGGATATATCTACCTCTCCGCCAATACGCCACATTTCTGGCGGTCGTTGTGCGAGAAAATCGGCTGGCCCGAGGTGGCGCAAGATCAGCGCTACGACACCGTGCGCAAACGCGCCGCCTGCGCGCCGGAACTCCTGCCCAAACTCCATGCGGCACTACAGGCGCACAGCGCGCTCGAGTGGGAAAAAATCTTCGGCGAGGAAGTCCCCAACGCGGCGGCGCGATCGATAGCCGACATGTTCGACCATCCGCAGGTGCTGGCGGAGAATATGGTCTCCACGCTGGAGCATCCGCTGGTCGGCAAATATCGGGGGTTCTCCAAGCCCATCAAGTTCGGGAGTACGCCCGGTCCGGAGCCATTTGCCGCACCCTCTATCGGCGAACACTCCAGTCAATTGCTTCTTGAACTCGGCTTTACGTCCGAGGACGTTGAACGGATGCGCATCAATGGGGTCGTTGCCTGAGAAATTTCCTGGCTTGCGCGATAAGGTCGTCCGGGCTTGACGGGCGGCGTGGCTGACTGTCGGCGCGGTGCGCTACCGGGCACAACCCGCCGCGTCAAGGTAGCTGGTGACCAGTCCCAGATCCAGCAGCTTCCCTCCCGTGGCGGTTCCCGTCGCCCAAAGCCTATCGCCCGCCGACGAAGTTGCCAAATAGTTGCCTGTGCCTGAGTAGTACCGATAGTAGTACGGCGCATAGGGTAGCGATGCGCCCCCAGCGGGTGCGAAAAACTGCGGGGCGGTGCGTTCCGCCCAGTTGAAGAGGCAATCCGCGCCCGACGTCGTCGACGTGGAAATGAAATTGGCGGTAACCGTTCTCGCGGCGCTCATGGCAAGCGTGCAAGCGCCCGTGCCCGTGCAATCTCCGCCCCAGCCGATGAAAGCGCTGCCGTTTGCCGGCGTCGCGGTGAGTGTTACGCTGGTGCCAGCGGCGTAATTTTCCGAGCAGTCGGGGGCGACCAAATAGTAAACACTCGGTTGGGGAACGTAACATGAAATACTCGATGGGACGGAGCCGACATTGCCATAGCCGCTACCGGAATTCGCGACGGACAGCTGGAAGGTCAGCGCGGACACCTCGGACATCGAAAGAATGGAAACCAGCAGCGCCAGGCACACCGTCACTCCCACGCTACCCGATGCCCGCAACATCGTCTTCCACAACGCTTGCATTTTGAATGCGCCCATGGCCCACACCCCCTCCGATGCAAGTAGAAACATTCCGGTCAGAAAACGCGAATGCGCCGTATCCCACCATTATCGTTGTGCCGGGAGGCAGGCCACGGGTGTCCAAGTCTCGCACGATGTCGAAGTTCGCGGCTCCAGGCGCAACGAAGGAAAAGAGAGGCGCCTGGTTTGCAGTCCATGCGCCATTGGATTGACGAAACAGCAGAACATCCCTGAACAGTCCCACCACATAGACATTGATCGCGCCGGTCGCGCCTGACTGGATGTTGGCCTTTGAAGAATAGGCGATCAAGGTTCCGGATTCCGAAACATCGATCCTGTCGCTGACGATGTTGCCACGCGTGTTTGCCGACAGGACGACTTGCCTGGTCAGATCGGAAGATGACGCGGGCTGGCCGCAACCCGATCCCGCCCGGTAACGCGGGAGATTGGATTCCGCCCACAGTTCGATGGTGTTATTGCCGCCGGCCAGGCTGAAAGTCTGGAGCGTGCGCGCATAATCGCCATTGAGATAGGCGACGGATGAGGCAATCCCGACAGGGCTGTAATTGGCAACGCGCAAAGCCATGCTGCCCGCGCCGCCGGACTCGGCGATGGCGGCGACTTCAAGCTTGGGAGGCGAGGAAACGCCGTTGGTGATATTGAATAGTGTCTCGGCCGCTGGTTTGCCGTCGACAAAGGCCTGCATCTTCCAGGCACCGTTGATGTAGATTCCCCAACGAAACGGGAAGTAGCCGTCCGGGATGCTCGATGGTCCGGTGAACACGGAGTAGTTGTCGAGAACGATATCGCCGCTTGGCGCAATGATCCTGACGGTCGCGGCAGTGGCGGCGGGATGCAGCCAGCCGACTCTCAGCCAAGGAAAGTTTTCCAGCAGGCTCAGGTCGACCGCATGGGGATTGCCCGGCTGCCAGGTATCTTGAGCGCTGCCCGTGGCAATCGTCACACCGCCGTTGGAGTTGATGTTGCCGACACCCGTGGTGAGGCCATATTTTGCGTCGGCGGAAAATGGATCGGCCCCATAGTCGCGGCTCGTCTGGAGGCTCCTGGCGCCGTAAAGATTGGCACAGGTGGATATGTCGTCGGCGTAAACCTTGTAGGGTTCCGTCGCCGACTGAATCGCGACGTAAGGATAGGCGTACATCACCGAATAGGGTTCATCGCTGTGGGCAAGATTCAGCAAGTGCCCGATTTCATGCACCAGGATATACAACAACCTGTCTGAGGCAAGGTTGTACGGCGTGTTGTCGGCACTGATCTGGACCACGCCGGCGGTGAAATAGTATGAATTGCTGGCGCTGTCAGTGCTGAATGGGCCAGCATCGCCGCCCACGCCTGAGGGCAGGTGCGCAAACCCCACCACAACCTTGTTGGCGGCGATGGCCTGAGCGTTATCGGCGGCTACCGAAGTGGTTCCACCATATTGCACAGTCAGGTTGCAACCGGCCGACCATATGCCGAAAGCCCGCGTCGTCAGGGCGACAAACTCATCTTCCTTGAGACTCGCGGGCATTTGATCACTGTTGAAATACCAGACGACCTTGCCGTCCCGCCACTTGCCTTGCTTGATATTGACGCCGGCAATGCTGTCGATCGACACTAGCGACACCAATACCAGCATCGCCATGGGAAGCCCCATCTTCTTGACGAGGCGCAGCAACCTGATCAGCTTATGCATGCTCTCCCGCTCCTGTTGTGGGAAAATGCCTCAGGGCACATTTTGTCTCAATCTTGATTCGGATTCCAGGGGAAAAGTCACATATTCATCGCGGCTTCAGGCGCATCCTGTTATTCCAATTGGCTGACGGCTTGATCTGCGCTTGCCATCAACACTAGTTCGCTTAGGAGGAAGACATGATTCTCGGCCTTCGCACGGTAATCTATCCGGCCCCCGATCTATCCAAAGCCAAGCAATGGTATTCGGAAGTGCTCGGCGTACAGCCCTATTTCGACCAACCGTTCTATGTCGGTTTTGCCGTTGGCGGCTTTGAACTCGGCTTACTGCCGGATGCAAAGCCAGGCATTACCGGCCCGCAGCCGCTATGGGGCGTGGCGGACGCGGAACAGGCCTATGCCCGTCTGCTTTCGCTCGGCGCCATCGGGCTGGAGCCGGTGAAGGACGTCGGCGAGAACATCAAGGTCGCCGCGGTGCAGGATCCTTTCGGCAACCGCCTGGGCATCATCGAGAACCCGCATTTCGACCCGGCTGAAGTTCGCTAGGGTAGCCCGGCGCCGGGAATATCCACGTGGACGGTCTCGATGCGACCCAGCCGCTGGGCGAGGCTTGCCTCCGGCCCCACCAACGGAGCCGACAGAACGAACAGGGTGCGCCGGTCCACCCCGCCCAACATGCAGGCGATGCCCTGCGTCGCAATGGGAATGCGATGGGTGATAGCTCCGCCTTCTCTAACTCGTAACACTTCGGCGCTGACCGGAGAAGCGACCCAGATCGCTCCCTCGGCATCAAGGCAGATCCCGTCGGCGCTGGCGCCATGGAGTTGCGCCCACACCCGGCGTTCGGTCAGGGAGCCATCGGGAGAGATGGTAAAGGCAGTGAGGCGCCGGGCGTATGATTCGGCGATGATGAGCGTGCGCCCATCCGGAGTAATCACCGAGCCGTTGGGGAACAGCATGTCTTCCGCCACGATGCGCTTGTGTCCGTCCGGCGTGACAAGTATCAGCACCGTAGTTTGCACTGGCACCCCGGCGAGAAAATCGAAGCCGAAGTTGCCGATATAGGCACGGCCCAACTGGTCCACCACCATGTCGTTGCAATGGAAGGGTGCCATGTCCCCGAGTTCGGCGACCACGCTCAACTCACGCGGGTCGCGACGCAGCAGGCGGCGGTCATGCATCGACACCACCAGCATCCGCCCATCAGGCAACCAACCCAGTCCGGAGGGTTGCTGATCGACGGCGAACTCGACCGCGGCGACGCCGTCCGCGCCGACGCTCATCACTTGGCGCGCATGCATGTCCGAGAACCACAGCCTGTCATCGTGCCAGCGTGGCGACTCGGGGAAGGCGAGCCCTTCCAGCAGGATTTCCGTGGTCAGTTCGATCGGCATAGAGGACTCCTTGTCGGGTGCACCAAAGGGCAATCCAATAGACCGGAGTATACCTATAGCATGTCGCAGACTGCTTGCCTGGGTATAAAATGAAACCCGGATGAACTCCATCGACCAAATGCTCGCCTACCAAATCGCCGCCGGACATTTCCCGGGTGCCTTGGTGCATGTGGAGCGCGGCGGCAAGCTGGTTTCAAGGCAGGCCGCGGGCGTCATTGGACCGGACAGCGACATATCGATGCATGAGGGGATGCTGTTTCGGGTCGCGTCACTCACCAAACCGGTGGTGACCGTCGCGGCGCTGACGCTGGTCGACGATGGTCGCCTGGACTTGGACGTAGCGATAGGCGAATTCCTGCCGTCGTTTAGCAATCCGCGGATGAAATCCGGAGCGCGTCCGGAGCGTGCGCCGACGGTGCGCGACCTGATGCGCCACACCTCGGGGCTGGCCTATGCCTGGGAGGTCCAGGATCCTGATCTGCGTGACGCGCTGTTGAAGTCGCCATTGGCCCACATGCCGGGCATCACAACGGAGTCCTTTGTCGCCAGTCTTGCCGGGATACCTCTGGCAGCCCAGCCTGGAACGACATTTCGTTATGGCTATTCCACCGACGTGCTGGGCTGCATCGTCGAAAAAGTCGTTGGCGTGCCGCTGCGGGATTTGTTGCGGACCCGGGTATTCGAGCCGTTGGGCATGCACGACACCGGCTTTGAAGTTCCGTCGTCCAAGCATGCGCTGCTGGCAAGTGCCCATGCTCATGATCAGGCATGGCATGCGGCCGTTCCCAGGTACGGAATACGCATGCCGGGCAAAGCCTGGATGGACAGCGGCGGCGGCGGACTGGTCAGTACCATCGTCGACTATGCGGCTTTCGCGCGCATGCTGGCGAACGGGGGGCGTGTCGGCAAGCAACGCTTGGTATCGGCAGGTTTGTTTTCCGAGATGTGCCGCAACCAACTGCCAGCCGGCGTCGATGGTCCCTCAGCCTATTGCGGCTCAGGGTTTGGTTTTGGCCTCGGGTTGGCGGTGCGTCTTGATTGGGGTCCGGCGGCGATGCCCTGTACCGCTGGCGAACTGCTGTGGTCCGGCATCAGCGGTACGGCCATGTTCGTGCAGCCGGCGGAACAGTGGTTCGCGCTGATGTTCAGTTGCAACCTGACTACGCGCATGATGGTGAGGATGGAGTTTCGCCGGGCGGCCGCCCGTCTGTAAGTCCGGCCTGTCCCTCAGCTCAGGTAGGTGTAGCAGAGTCCGACGACGGCACAGGCGGCGATGACTCGCATGACATCCTGCTTGTATTTCCACAGCGCCAGGAACGCCGCCAACGAGATCAGGGCGTAGAACCAAGCGAAGCCGCCTGAGAAGGGCGCGGCTTCCGATGCCCGAGGCCACAACACATGCCAGCCGAAGAACAGGGCGAGGTTGAGTATCACGCCCACCACGGCGGCGGTAATGCCGGTCAGCGGCGCGGTGAACTTCAGGTCGCCGTGGGTCGCTTCCACCAGCGGAGCGCCGGCCAGGATGAACAGGAAGGATGGCAGGAAAGTGAAGAAGGTGGCCACGCTGGCACCGACAAATCCCGCCAGCAGCAAGGCATCCGGCCCGAAAATTTCCTTGCTCCAGGCGCCGACAAAACCGACGAAAGCTACCACCATGATCAGCGGTCCGGGCGTGGTTTCGCCCAAGGCCAGGCCATCGATCATCTGGGTGCCGGTCAGCCAGTGGTAGTGTTCCACCCCGCCCTGATAGACATAGGGCAGCACCGCATAAGCACCGCCAAAGGTGACCAGGGCGGCCTTGGTAAAAAATTCTCCCATGTCTTTCAATACGGGATCGCCGAGCATCAGCATGCCCGCACCCCATAGGACGGCAAATGCGGCCAGCAACACCAGTAGATGGCTGAGGCTGAATCGGGTGTGTTCCGGCGCCGGGGTGTCGTCGTCGATCAACGCTGCTCCATAGGTCTTGTTGCTGGCGCCATGACCGCCGCCGACCTTGAACTTGTCCGGGGCGATCCTGCCGCCGATGAAGCCCAGGATTCCGGCGCCGAGGACGATGTAGGGGAAGGGAAGTCGAAGGACGAAGATGGCGAAGAAGGAGGCTGCCGCCATGGCCCATAGCAGCTTGTTCTTGAGTGCCCGCGAGCCGATCCGCCATGCCGCAAAAACCACGATGGCGACAACCGCCGGTTTGATTCCGTTGAACAGTCCTTTGACCAGAACTTGCTCACCGAATGCGAGATAGATGTAGGTAAGCGCAGCCAAAATGAACAGCGAGGGCAATACGAACAAGGTACCCGCAACGATGCCGCCCCAGGTTCGATGCAGCAGCCAGCCGATATAAATGGCCAATTGCTGGGCCTCCGGGCCGGGCAGCACCATGCAGTAGTTGAGCGCATGGAGGAAGCGGCGTTCGCCTATCCAGCGGCGCTTTTCCACCAGTTCCTGGTGCATCACGGCAATTTGTCCGGCCGGGCCGCCAAAGCTGATGAAGCCGAGCTTCAGCCAATACAGGAAGGCCTCTCCGAAAGTCGGATGGGGTGGGCGGTCTTGGGGCACTGGAGTGCTCATGCCTGGTCCTTCGTATTGAGTGGCCGGGTCGAGAGATTCGAATACCGGAGTTGCTAGATAATCTTCCCCGGGTTAAGAATATTGTTCGGGTCCATGCTGCGCTTCAGCGTGCGCATCAACGCGATCTCGGCCTCATTGCGGCACAGGTGCAGATATGGTTTCTTCTCCAGCCCGACGCCATGCTCGGCGGAAACGGAACCGCCGATTTTTGCCAGGGGCGTGTAGACGATGGCGTCCACTTCGCTGTGCGTGTCGATGGTGGCTTCACATCGTCGCGCAGCGCCCAGATCGCGGCGCGCTCGCGCTCGGAGCGGGCGACGACCGCATCGGCGATCAGGCACGATTGCAGAGCCGTTTCCAGCGCCGCTTCGAGGCGCGCGGCATCGTGCTCCTGATCGGCGCCGAGGGATTCGACCAGCACGTAAAAAGCGTGGCCTTGCGGCAAGGGCGGGGAGGACTTGGCTGGGGCGGTCGTCACCAGTTCGTAGAACTCGCGCCACATCGCCTCGAAAGCCGAGAGGCTGCCACCCAGCGTGCTGTCCATGTGCTTGAGGAAAGCTGTCAGTCGGTCGAAGCCGTCGATGGCGACGAAGGCCACGTTCTGGCTGCGTGGTCGTTCGCGCAGGCGCAACACCAGCCGCGTGATGACGCCGAGCGTGCCCTCCGAGCCGATGAACAACTGTTTGAGATCGTAGCCGGCGTTGTTCTTGATCATGCGGTTGAGCGAGGACACCACGCTGCCGTCGGCCAGCACCGCTTCGACGCCCAGCACCATGTCGCGCATCATGCCGTAGCGGATCACCCGGTTGCCGCCGGCGTTGGTGGCGGCATTGCCGCCCAGCGTGGCCGAGCCGCGCGCGCCGAGGTCGAGCGGGAAGGCCAGCTCCTGCTGTTCCACCGCCTCTTGTAGTGCTTGCAGCGTGACGCCGGCCTGAACTACGGCGACCCGCTGCAAGGGGTCGATCTCCTCGATGGCGTTCATGCGTTCCAGCGAGAGGATCAAATCCTCCGGCCCGGCGTCGGCGCCATGCACCAGGCCGGTGAGGCCGCCGTGGGTGACCACGCGCTGGCGGGAGTCGTTGCACAGCTTCAGGATGGCCGCCACCTGTGACGTGGTCTTCGGACGCACCAGCAGCCGCGCCTGCAAGTTGTCCGGGCGCAGCATCCCGGCCGAGCGGGTCTGCACGTCGCTGTCCTGGAGCAGGCCTTCCGCACCGACGATGCTGCGCAAGGCTTCGATGAAAGCGTGATTCATGACGCTGGCCCGCACTTCACGCTGCCTGGGCCGTGCGTGCGGCCTCCAGCGCCTGCCGCAATTCCTGGCGCTCCTTGGCCACCGCGGCGGCATGCGCGACACGCACATGACCGTAACCGCGTATGTTTTCCGGCAAGCCGGCGATCTTCAAGGCGACTTCGCGCGTGCGTGGCGAGAGTCCGGCGAGCAGGCCGTCGATGTCGGCCTCATAGTCGCTCAACAACTGTTGCGCCAGCTTGCGCTCCGCCGAGTTGCGGAAGAGGTCGCGCCAGGTGCCGCGCCAGTGCTTGTGGCTGGCGAGGAAGCGGAAGGCCTTCAGCACCCACGGCCCCAATTCCTGCTTGAGCGGCAGACCGGAGGCCGGATCGATTTTGGCGAATGGCCAGGCGCCGAGATGGAAGTGGAGCACGTAATTCCCTTCGAAGTTGCGCTCCAGCTCCGCCTGGAATTCGGGTTTGGAGAACAGCCGCGCCACCTCGAACTCGTCCTTGTTCGCCAGCAGCTTGAAGTAGTACTTGGCGACGCTGCGCGTCAGCGCATCGCCTGATCCGAGTGCCGCTTCCGCTTGCGCGACCCGGTCCACCAGGCTACGGTAACGCTGCGCATAGGCGGCATCCTGATACTCGACGAGTTCGGCGCTACGGCGCGACAGCAGCTCGGCGAGAGTCTCGCGCGGCACGAACTGCACCACGTTGGCGCTGCTGCCGGCGATGCGTTTCTCCACGGCGGCGGGATCATGGGCGGCGCGGCGGCCCCAGAGGAAGCAGCGCCGGTTGAAGTCGACCTGCACGCCATTGAGTTCGATGGCGCGGTCGATCGACGTCAATGACAACGGAATCATGCCCTTCTGCCAGGCGACGCCGAGCATGAACATGTTGGCGGCGATGGCGTCGCCGAGCAGAGCGGTGGCGATGCGTATCCCCTCGACGGCGACCAGGCCGTCGCCGCAGGCCTGTTTGAGCCGCCCGAGCAAGGCGTCGGTGTCCATGCGCCAGTCCGGATTGCGGGCGAAATCTGCCGTCGGGACGATGTCGGTCGATACCGCCACGCGGCTGCGTCCGCTCTTGAGCTTCGACAGGGTTTCGTCGCCGGCTGTGACGATCATGTCGCAGCCCACCACCGCGTCGGCCTCGCCGGTGGCGATGCGAGTCGCGTGCAAGGCATTCTGGTCGGCGGCGAAACGCACATGGGAGAGCACCGCGCCATATTTCTGCGCCAGGCCGGTGACGTCCAGCACCGAGCAGCGCAGGCCGTCGATGTGCGCCGCCATGCCGAGCACCTGGCCGATGGTGACGACCCCGGTGCCGCCGATGCCCGTGACCAGGATGCTGTACTGGCCTGCCGGCCGGGTGATGGTCGGTTCGGGTATGGCCGGAAACTCCTCGATACTAGCCTGGGGCGCGGCAGGTTTCCTGGGCTTGCCGCCATGCACCGTGACGAAACTCGGGCAGAAGCCTTCGATGCAGGTGAAATCCTTGTTGCATGAGGACTGGTTGATCTTGCGCTTCCTGCCGAACTCGGTTTCCAGGGGTTCGATCGCCATGCAGTTGGAGACCTTGCCGCAGTCGCCGCAGCCTTCGCAGACCGCTGCATTGATGAACACGCGCTTGTCGGGATCGGTCCACTTGCCGCGCTTCCTCAGGCGGCGCCGCTCGGTGGCGCAGGGCTGGTCGTAGATGATCACCGAGACGCCGGGATATTCGCGGAAACGCTTTTGCACCGCCTCCATTTCGCTGCGATGGTAGACCGCAACGCCGTGGGGCAGGGCGAGTTGCAGATTCATCGCCCGGTACTTATCCGTGTCGTCGGTGACGACGGCCATTTCGTTGACGCCTTCGGCGTTTAGTTCGAGGGCAATGCGCGAGACCGTCAGTTCGCCGTCCACCGGCTGGCCGCCGGTCATCGAGACGAAACCGTTGAAGAGGATCTTGTAGGTGATCGGCACCTTCGCGGCGATGGCCTGGCGGATGGCCAGGAAGCCCGAATGAAAATAAGTGCCGTCACCCATGTTGGCGAAGACGTGCCGCTCGTTTGTGAATGGCTGCTGCCCCAGCCACATCGCGCCTTCGCCGCCCATGTGCGAGACGGTGGTGGTCTGCATGGGGTTTTGCAGCATGGCAATGGTATGACAGCCGATGCCCGCCAGGGCACGCGAACCTTCCGGCACCTTGGTCGAGCGGTTGTGCGGGCAGCCGGAGCAGAAACCGGGCAGGCGCATCGGAGACGCGCCTGCCGGTGCCGTCTGGGCCGGCGGCATCGGTGTCAGGCCGCAATCCGGATGTAGTCGCAGCAGGATGTCCACCAGGGCGCGGGCGACCAGCGGCGGCGCCAGTTCGGCGACGCAGGGCAAGACCATGGCACCGCGCTG
>JAPLQT010000010.1 GCA_026399515.1 Pseudomonadota bacterium
GTCACCGCGTCGCCGTTCGTGAACCCACCTGGACCGTCGACATACGTTAGATTGACCGTATCCCATGCGCCATTGTCGGTATTGGTCCCGGTCACATGGAAGCTGGCGAACTTGGTCGGGTCTGTATTCTTGTAGACCTTAATGGTCGCCTTGATCGTCGCTGTCGAGTCGTCCCATGTGGCGATCTCCGCCGCGATCGCGTTGGTGTCCGCGTCGGTTTCCGAGATGTATAGCTCGATGGCTAATGCAAGCGTGGCGTTGTCGAATTGCAGCTTGCCAGCGGTCGGATCGGTGGCCGTTGTAGTGCTGGAATAGACGTAGGCGAGGCCGGCGTTTTTACCGGGGTCGCCCTTGGGACCGACGGGCGTGAAGTCGAGGAGAATCGGATCACCGTTGACAAATGGGTTCGTCGTGCTGGCGGTGACCGGCGTAACGGCGATGTTCTTATACCCGGTCGGGCTGGCCACTCCAGTAACCGCGAAAACTACCCACTTGGTGGCGTCAGTTTGCTTCATCAGCCGGATCAAGCCCTTGACGGTGCCGGTCGAGTTGGCAAAGAAGTTGATAGCGTCGGTCCAGTTGCTGCCGTTCTGGTCGAGCGGATCGGCGCGAATGGTCGCCGCCGCGCTTTGTGTTGCGTTGTCGAGCGCTAGGTGCCCGGCGGTTGGATCCACATCCGCCGTCGCGGTGCTAAACGTGTACGCAATCGAGAACGCACCGCCGGCGGCGACGGCCGACATGCCGGCCAGCAGGGTGGTCAATTCGGAAACGTGGGTGGCATACCAGGCGGCGAGCGCGAAAGAGCGCGTATCGAAGACGGTAGTGGTATCCGTGGGCAGCGGCGCGGTGGGCGGGGGCGTTAGGATCATGTCAAGTCAAGCCTTTCACATCAAGGGAGCATTCGGAGTACATCGAGTAGGCGATCAGGATCTCGAACGTGCCGATCCACCCAAATATCTTGGTGCACGCATACGCATCAGCCGCGATCACCAATGACGGCTTGGCGCGCAGACTGGCCAGCAGGAGTTCGGTGCTGTCGATCTCCGTGTTCGGAACCTTGGTTATGAACGACATCTTCTTCGCCCAGGCGCCCTCGACGAAATTGGCGGTACCCCACGCATCAGTAGTCTTCTTGCTGTAGTCGTCGATGCCGACGCGCGCGCCTCGTTGCATACCCTCGCCGACGATGTAGGGGTAGCCGATCAGGATGACGCCGACCGACGCATCGCCAGAGGCGACCGTGACGTCGATGAGGATGTCGGCGTCGTAGAAATTGGGCAAGTCATGCAGAGTTACCGACGAGGCTCGCGGCCGCCGGCTGAAATGCCAGGCGCTCCAGGACGGCTTGAGCAGCTCCCTGGTGAGGGTGGCGCTATAGTCATACACGGTGCCGTAGGTCGGGTCGACCATGCGAACGCGCACGGTGTCGACGTCGGCATTGAGGACGTTGACGGAATTGATCACCTGGCCTGGGTGCAGGCGATAGCTGAAGCCGCCAGCCTTGACCGTCTGGCTGGCGTTGGAGGTGTCGAAGCACTTGTGGCGATTGGTCGCACTCACTTCCAGCCAACGGGCCGGCGTCAGCTTCACCGCGTCTTCCGGCAACGTGGCGTCTATGCCAGCGATGGCATTCTCATAGATCTTGTGAGTGGTCGTCCGGATGCACCGGGTGCCTGCCGTATAGTTGGTGGCGCCGTTCCAGGCCGTGTAATCGGTCTCAACCACGTCGGTGGACACGATCATCGCCTCGGTGATCGCGATCGGGTCGACGACGATGACGTTAGAGGCCATCAGACAGTCTCGACCCGGGCGGGGGGCATGCCCTCGCTGTTCCAATCCTTGTGCAACTTGTACAGATCGTTGAGCCTCGTTACAAAGGCCGTCGCTTGTCTCGATTGCCTGTCTTCGAGCCGCTCGATGGCCGCAGCGATGCGTTGCAGCTCGCCGCTATTCATCGCCTGAGAGTTCCCGGAGAAGATATCCCGCGTCTGCTGCGCGTTGAAGATGCGTGATGATCCGGTCGCCTCAAGTTCCGGGCCACGCTCGCCGACCACACGCCAGCCGCCGCCAAAGTAGTCGGTGCCGCCGGCGAAAGCGGGTAGGTCATGGGCCTTGGCCCAGGCATTGGCCGTCCCGACAGTCCAGCCACTCACCCCGGCCGCTATCATGGCCGCATCGAGCGTCTTTGCATCGCCGCCGGCCGCCTTGACGGCGGCGATGATGTTCGTGCCGGCCTGGAGTTCCGTCATTTGGCCGCTGCCGACAGCTTTCTGGATATCGGCCCATGCCGATTGGAGGCTGGCGAATGTTCCGCTGGACTGGGTAGCGGTCGACGCGAAGGTTCCCGTAGCTCTATCCAACGTCACGCCGCCCGGCGAACGCCATTTGTCGCCAACCCATGTATCTTGTAACGAGGCTGGCGTTACAGTCTGCCCCGGCCCACCGCCAGGGGCGGTGACACCGACGTTCCCAATCAGGCCGTCGACGTAGATTTTGAATTTTCCGAATGAATCAGTTAGACCCGGCAGCGGATCGGTCAATGCCTTGACGAACGAATCCGCCGCGCCGCCTGATAAGCCTAGTTTCGTCGCGAGCTTGTCGGCTTCGTCCTTGGTAATCCCAAACGAATCACCCACTTTTCCGCCCGCTTTGACCAATGCGTCTTCAGCATCGCCCAGTCCATAAATGGAGTCGATTAACGATTGGAGCGAGTCGGCAGACCTCAGTTGCAGCCCGCTGGTCAGTGCGACGGCGCGGGTGTAATCGGCCTGCGCGGCGTTGCTATCTTCGATCGCCTTGTTGTAGGCGGTCAGCAGATCGGTGCCGCTCAACTGGATGATCGAGGACTTCTGCGTCGCCACCCCCGTCGCCGTGGCGATGAGACCCAAATCCACGACGGCCAATTTTGCGGCGGCCAGTTGCTTCGCAAGATCCCCGGCGGCCATCGAGGCGGCGGTTTGCGCCGGCGCCAGGGTGTCGCGCACATCGGTGAGGGTGTTTCGCACAAACGCTGCCGTGCGATCGTTCGACAGCTTGTCCGGGCTCTCGGCTTCGCTGGCTTTCATGACCGACTTGCCGAGGTTGACAAGCTTGTTCTGAGAATCCACGTCCCCAGCCTTAGCCAGGACCGCCGTCATCGATAGCTGCGCCTTGAGCGTCTCCAGCGATTGCGCCGGCGTGAGCGTGACCAGGAAGTCGTCAATGCTGGTCGTGAACTTGGCCAAGTTCTCCGCCGCGCGCAGCATTAGCTGATTCTCGGTGTCAACCGCCGCCCAATACGCCTTGCTGATGTCGTCCTTGGCCGCACCCACACCCTTCGCCGTGTCCACCACTTTCTGGCCGAAGCTGGTGACCTGGGCGCTGATATCGCGCAGCGCCGACGTTACTTTGCCCCGAGCGTCGAGCAGCGACGTGGCGGACGCATCCACGATCTGGAATGCGCCCGCCAGACTGACGATGGTCCGCTGGGTATCCTGGCCGGCCTGGGTGGTCAGGTCGAGGCTCTTGATACATCACCGCGAGGAACGCGAGCGGCAGCCAGCCGGCCTGGGTGGTCAGGTCGAGGCTCTTGATAAGATCCTTCAGCCCCTCTCTCGTATTTGGCAGGCCGGCTTCGGCCAGGTCGTGCTGGGCAGCGTTCAACTTCTCGGTGCCGGTCAGGAGCGGATCGAGCAGCACCTTTTGCGCGGCCTGGGCGGTCAGGTAGTTCGGCATGGCCACCGTCAAATCGCCAAAGTTGGCCTTGAGCTTGGTGATGGCGTCTGTCAGCTTCGGGTCATTGATCGCGGCTGCGACCTGCTCGATCTCGTCGCTGGTCAACTTGCCGAGATAGGTGGCCAGCCCCTTGGCGTCGTCATGCGCGCCGGTGAAAGCGGGATTGTCCCAGCCGGCCTGTCCGGAGATTACATTTCCTCCGACCGATATCTGGCGATAGCCGAGCGCGGCGGCTGTGCCTTCGGGGTCGAGCTTGCCGCCTTGGTTGATCGATAGCCCGGCAACCTGTTTCCCGGCGGCAACATAGAGCGCGGCGACCTGGTTATAGGCGGATTGCGCCAGGGCTTGATTGCCGAGCGTGTCGCCGCCGGTGTAGTTCTGGGTGGCGGTGTAACCGTTGGCATTGACCGTGCCAAGTTGGCCTTGCTGCGGGCCGCCGCCTTTACCGAATAGGCCGACGGCGTTGGCGATGACGAGGGCGGCGCCAATATAGGGCAACGCCGCGCCCAGCGTCGTCATAGCGGACGTGGTCGCTGCCGTGGCTGCTGCGCTCGCCTCGACGGTTGTGGCGCCAGTAAGCAGCGCCTGGGCGTAGGTGGCCTCGGCAACCGATGCGCCGGCGGCAGCGCCGGAGGCGCCGGCGGAAAGCCCGAGGCTTTGACCGAACGCCGACGTGGCAAACGAGCCATACAACCCGGCGCCGGCGCCGGCATTGGCGAGCGACATACCGTTCGCGCCGGCGCCGTAGAAAGCTGATGATATCGCCCCGGCCACGGGAGACATGAGGAACTGCACTCCTGGGCGAAATACCAACGTGCGGAAGTAATCTTCCAGATATTTGCCGCCGTTCTTACCGCCACGCATGATGCCGTCGGTGAGCGCGCGATCGACATCCTTGGTGAATGCCTTGGCGTCTTCATTGACCTTGCGGACGGCGGCGGCGTTGGCTTCCAGGAAGGCGCCATCACCCATAGCGGTGGCCAACTCCCGACGCTTCGCGATCTCGATGTCCAGGGCATTGGCGCGGGCGATGTAGATATCTTTGTACTGCTGATCCATAACGACCGTCTCGGCGGCGGCGCGCAGCGCTTTGGCTTCGGCGTCGAGTTGCGCCGTGCCGAAATCCTCGGCGGCCTTCTTGACCCGCGCGATCTGCTCGGGGGTCTTGCCGATCTCGGCGTTATGCAGGCGCTGGGCGGCGATGGTCTTGTCGAGCGCCGCGATCTCCGAGCTGCCCAGGGCGTCGACGGACTTGCGGATGTCGTCGTAGAACTTCTTTTCATCGATCAGGGCTTTGTTGGCGCCGGCGGCGATGATGGCATCGGCCTCGACCTGGAGGATCTTCAGCTTGTCTTGGTGTTGCTTCTTCTCCGCCGCCGTCAGGTTTCCAACGAGTAGCAGTTCCTCTTCCGCCGTTTGCTTGGACTTGTTCGACTTGAGTGCGTAGAACAGAAGCATGGCGTCGCGCCGAACGACGTCGACCTGGCCGAGCTTGTATTGGGCCTCGATTTCGTCGGTACCGACTTTCACCGCGACCTCGCGCAGCTTTTCCTGGTAGGAGATTTCCTCTTGAGAAAGCTGGCGGCCTTCGGCGCCGATGCTGCGTTGAACGTCGAGGATTTGCTTGCGTAGCTCAAACTCGCGGCGGGTCTTTTCAGCCGAGTCGGGCGCCGATGCCAACAATGTTAGTGAGTCACGCAGTATCGTGATCTGATGGGTTGCAGACTTGTCGGCTTCCTTTTGCGCGAGGGCTTCCTTCTCTCTTGTGGCAGCGACCTTCCCAGCTTCCACGCCTTTCGCGCGTTCCGCGTCGGCTTGTTGCTGCAATGCCGCCACAAGCGCATAGGCTTCCTTCAGATCCTTACTACCGGTTGCGGGTACCACGCCACGCATGGCGTCCGACACGCTACCGCCTTCCCGTTCAATGAGCGACTTCGCGTTGGCAAGTTGCTCATTTACCGTAGTCGTCCGGCCCCATGCCGCCAGCGCGTCGCCGGTGGCGGAAATGCTTTGCTTAAGCAGATCCCACTGGTGGCCAAGGTATCCGATATTCTCTGTCTGTTTTGGAATGGCCGCCGTGGTTTTTTCCAACGAAACGCGTTGCGCCTCGCCGACTTCGCCGATCCGTTCCAAGTGAGCGATATATTCCCTATCGGTCACATTTAGAAAATGCATCCGCTTGTCGAGCTCTTCTACCCCCTTCGCGGGATCGGCAAACAGTTTGATCAACTCTGGCGTGATCTTGGCAACATCTTGTCCAGTCGCTGCCGCGAAATTTCCCGCAAGCTTCGCTACTCCAGCAATGGACTCGGCACCGATACGCCCGGAAGCGACCAGGGCGGTAACAATGTCCTTGGCGGTGCCAATTGTCATCGTCCCTGTCTGCGTCATCGAATCCGCCAGCTCGCGCATCGTTCCGCGCGTCAGCCCGGCATAATTGCCGGTGACCGCCAGGGCGTTATTCATTGCGACCATTTCTTCGTGGCCCTGATGGGCCGCGACCGCGACGCCGACAGTCGCAACGCCGAAAGCGGCGGCACCAATGGTGAGCGGACTAAACAGCGCCGTCGTTATGCTCATGCGTTCGGCAAGCACCATGAAGCTGCCAGGCATGCGGCTGAAGTTGCCGCTCATCGCTTCATGAGCCAGCACCATCAATTCTCGCTTGGCGCCGGCGGTGGCGAAGGCGCCCTTGTTGGCGCCTTCCTCGACCTTGGCAAACGCTTCGTAGCCGGCCACGCCGGCCTGGCCCATCAGCGTCTTGGTCTTGGCGATCTCTTCGTTGAGCGCCTTGTAGGTCTTATCGACCGCGGCATCCTGGGACGCCGGAAGCTGACCGCTGGCCGCCGCCTTGTTGAGCGCGGAGAAGTCGGCTTCGAGCGAGCGCAGCTTGGCGCCCAGCGGGTCATACTTGGCCAGGAGTTTCTGGACGCCCTCGGAGGCCGAGACCATCTCGTCGCCGGATGTCTTGATGGCGGCCGTCTGGGTCAGCCAGGCATTCTTCGATTCACTGGCGACGGTATTCTGCCGCGCCGTCGCCTGGGTCAGCCGGTCGGCACTTTGCGTAACGCGATCGATCTCCGCACTGGCGACTTTGCCGTCGCCGGTGAAGGTAATGCCGAACTCGACGTTATTGCCGCTCACCCTTTCCCTCGCCCTCTGGAATGCCGTTGATTGCGTCCAGCGCGGCGCGCTGCATGACGAGCAGATCCGCGCGTACCCGGCGCCGTTGCTTCTTCTTCACGCCCACCATGCGCAGCGCCTCCTCGATAGAGGCGTACTCGATGCCCTGGTGACGCGGCGGACCCATGCCGCCGGCGATCATTCGCCAGTTGGTCTCCAGGGCGAGGAAGGTGTCCCATGTGGCGACGTTCTCCGGCCAGACATCGAGGGTGGTGGGCGATTTACTCGTCGGCGCGTCGCTTACGCCGAGGAGGACGAGGTCGCTGGCAAGTTCGTCGTCGCCCCGTCCGTCGTGGAGTTCTCCCCAGGCGCGGGCGAGGCGGGTGAGTTTTTTTCTCGGGCCGCTCCGTAGAGCATCTCGAAGCGCGCCCGGTTGAGGCCCTGGGACACCTGGTAGCCGTCGGCGCCGGTCACAATCGCGGCGAGTTCCTGGGGGGAGAACGGGATCGGCTGCTTATCCTCGCCGAGCACTTCCTTACCCCAGCCGACGATGATCTTGCTGTAGATGTGCGCGTTCCTGGCAAGGGTGATCGACAAGGGGATCTCCGCCACACCTTTCGCCAGCGGATATTTCTTTTCCGCTGCGTCGATCGCGGCTTCGATATCCGCCTCGGTGAAGGGCGCCCAATGGGCGATGAACTTCGATTCGACATCGACGATCTCGCCGGCGTCGTCAGAATCCTGCTTTTTGACGATGACCGGCCATTTGCGGTGCTGGGTTTTGCGAACGGTGAATGACATGGTGGCTTCCTTTATGCCCCATCCCCGCCCCACCTTCCCATCGAGGCGAGGCGGGGATGGGATGGTGAGGGTTACTTGTTGGTCAGGGCGATTTCGTCGTTACCCGACACCGGCGTCGGCTCCAGGGTGAGCTGGTAGGCCAGCATGCCGTCGATCTGGTCTTCCTTGACGTTCATCACGCGCACCTTGAGGTCTGTCTGGAGCTGATTGCCGGCGCCCACGCCGTGGGTGTTGGTGAGGTTCACCACGGTGCCGGCGACGGCCAGCGCATAAGGATCGAAGGTCGCCAGCGCGGGCGCCAATACAGTCAAGCTGGCGGTCGACTTCCGATCGTTCTGGACGACTTCCAGTTGTGGGCCGGGCAGATCGACACGGGCGATCTGATTGCCGCTATCGACTTCCAGCGTGGAAAACGCCAGATCCACGGCGTTGAGAGTGACCTTGCCGGTGTTGACCGAATTGACCGCGCTTTCATAAGTCCAGCCGGTCTTGACGATGCCGGCGATGGCCGCCGCGCTCGGCGCGGTGTAGAGCGACGTCAATTCCACCATCAGCACCGGGATGCCCTTGGCGGTGATCTTTATCTTGACGTTGCCGCGACAGCCGATGAACTTATAGAGCGTGCCATCGATCTCCAGGTAGGCGTCCGCGAAGCCAAAGGCGGACGAGACCAGGTTATAGGCCGCCGAGGTGGCGGCGACGATGGTTTCTGCGTAGCCGCAAGCGAGCATCATCGGTGCCCACTTGGGCGCGGTACCGGCCACGCCGGAGCCGGCCAGGGCGATCTCGAACGACAGTTTCGACCACTTGCTGACGATGAGCTTGCCGGTATTGCCCATCCAGTTTTCGACGAGGTTGCGATCGACAGTCTCAGCCTCGAAACTGGTGAGGCTGACGTTTCGCGCCTCGAACCAATTGGCGGCGCCGGTCGGGACGGCGTCGATGCCGTAAGTTCCCCCTGCCTTGAGGACGACGGCTTTCTTGCGCCAGAAGCGCGGGGTGGCGAGGATGTTAGCCATTGCGGGTTCCCTTCTTGGTGGTGGCTAGGCCGCTGTCGTCTTTGGCAGCGGGGTCGGTGATCACGGAGGCGGCCGGCGGCGCTGACTCGCCAGCCACCGGCGCCAAGGGAGCGCTGGAGACAGTCTCCGGCACCTCGACTACCGGCTGGCGCTTACCATCTGCATCGACGATGTAACGCCCGCCCTTGCCCCAGTGCGGGCAGTTGATGAATTCGTCGCTCATAGAACGCTCCTGTCAAAAAATTCGGTTGAATAGCCGTCTTGCCACCACATATGCGCATCACGGAACACCAACAGGTTGCTGCGCGCACGCTCGTAGGCGGCATAGCCGGTGGCGGGAGACCACCCGAGCAGCTTGCCCTTGGTCCCGCCGCGCAGTGCCTCCATGTCTTTCCGTGCGGCATCACCCTTGGCGTCGGCGACGTTGCGAATCACATGCACAATGCCGATGTTGGCCTTGACGCGCTGATGCACGTCTGGCGGCACCAGGTTCGGGCCGGCGTCTTCGGATAACTCGATCACATACGCGGCCGGTGTGGCTGGCGGGTTGGTCTCGGCTGCCTTCTGGAATTCGGCGGCGCCGCCGACCAGCGCCAGGCCGAGGGCGGCCTTGTTGGTCTCCAGGTAGGCGATGGTCTCGGTGATCAACGCAACCCCCCGTTAAAGACCTTGTCGCGCGTTACCATTTCCACCGTCGCGGCTGGCGCGGATCCTGCCAGCGGCGCGGCGGATTCGAGCAGCGCCCGGCCCGCCTTCTCATCGCGGGAGGAATGGATGCGTTACAAAAGTGCGTCGAGCGCGTCATTGCGTGCTTGAGCTGCTTCATCTTCGGCCATGACCTTCGCACCGAGCGGTAGGCCGAGTTCAAGCGGAAAACAGGCGGCGATGTTGGCAAAGAAGCTGTCCA
>JAPLQT010000033.1 GCA_026399515.1 Pseudomonadota bacterium
ACCATCGCCGACGCCTTGGCGCGGGCGGCGGCCGAACCGGATGGGCGTTATCGCCATTCATTCGACATGCTGGGCGAGGGCGCCCGCTCGGCCGCCGACGCCGAGCGCTACTATGCCGTCTACCTGGATGCCCTGACCGCCATCGGCGGGATAGCGGCGGGGCGCGGCCCGATCGCCGCGCCGGGCATTTCCATCAAGCTCTCGGCCCTGCATCCGCGCTACGAGGAAGCCCAGCGCCAGCGGGTGCTGGTGGAGTTGCTGCCGCGGCTGCGTCGTCTGGCGGCCCTGGCCCGCGATCATGACATCGGCTTGACCATCGACGCCGAGGAATCCGAGCGGCTGGAGTTATCCCTGGACCTGATCGAAATCCTCTCCGCGGACCCTGAACTTTCCGGTTGGAACGGCCTCGGCTGCGCCGTGCAGGCCTACAACCGCCGCGCCGACGCGGTGGTGGACGAACTGGTAAACAAGGGCCGCCGCCACGGCCGCCGGCTGATGATCCGTCTGGTCAAGGGCGCATACTGGGACGGCGAGATCAAGCGCGCCCAGGAGCTGGGTGTTTGCGGCTATCCAGTGTTCACCCGCAGGAGCCACACCGATCTCTTCTATCTGCATTGCGCCGGCAAGCTGCTCGCGGCGCCCGACGCCATCTATCCCCAGTTCGCAACCCACAATGCCCTCACCGTCGCCTCCATCCTGGAACTGGCGCCGGCCGGCACGGAGTTCGAGTTCCAGCGCCTCCACGGCATGGGCGAAAGCCTGTACCGTCATCTGTTCGCCGTGGCCGGCGACAGGCCGAAGCGACAGCTGCATTGCCGCATCTACGCGCCGGTGGGCCGCCACCGCGACCTGCTGGCCTACCTGGTGCGCCGGCTGCTGGAGAACGGCGCCAACTCCTCCTTCGTCAATCAGGTGGCCGACGCGGCCACGCCTGTCGAGGAGTTGGTGGCCGATCCGGCGCAACTGGCCGGCGCGGCCGATTGCGCCCCCAACCAGAGGATTCCACCACCCATGAACTTGTTTGCCCCCCATCGTCGCAATGCCGCAGGCATAGACCCTGCCGAACGCCGCGAACTGCTTGGTCTTGAGCAGGCGCTGGCGGGAACCCGAACGCCGCTGACCGTTGCCTCCGTCACACCCGTTGCGGCCGCGGCCAGCGGCGAACCCGTCGCAGTGCGCAATCCCGCCCGTTTGGCGGAGTTGGTGGGCAGCGCCGTATTTGCCCCGGCCACGGTCGCCGATGAGGTCATGAGAGTGGCGCGGGCCGGCTTCGAGCAATGGTCCATGACCCCTGTGGAGACGCGGGCCGACTGCCTGGAACGGATGGCCGACGCTCTGGAAACCGATGCTTCGGCCTTCATCGATCTTTGCGTGCGCGAGGCGGGCAAGACGCTGCCCGACGCCATCGCCGAAGTGCGCGAAGCCGTGGACTTCTGCCGCTACTATGCCGCCGAGGCACGCCGGCTCCTGGCGGCGCCCACGGCCCTGCCGGGACCGACGGGCGAAGCCAATGCCCTGAGCCTGCACGGGCGCGGCGTCTTCGTCTGCATCAGCCCCTGGAACTTTCCCCTGGCGATCTTCCTCGGCCAGGTGGCCGCGGCCCTGGCCGCCGGCAACGCCGTGGTGGCCAAGCCCGCCGAACAGACGCCCTTGATCGCCCATCGCGCCTGCCGCCTGCTTCATGCCAGTGGAATTCCGCCGGAGGCGCTGCAACTGCTGCTCGGTCGCGGCGGTGAACTGGGCGCGGCCCTGGTCGGCCATCCGCTGACGACCGGCGTCGCCTTTACCGGTTCGACCGCCACGGCCCGGCGCATCAACCGGACGCTGGCTGCCCGCGATGCGCCCATCGCCACCCTGATCGCCGAGACCGGTGGCCAGAACGCCCTGATCGTGGACTCCACGGCCCTGCCGGAGCAGGTGGTGGATGCCGTGGTGGCCAGCAGCTTCCGTTCCGCCGGCCAGCGCTGCAGCGCCTTGCGCGTGCTCTATCTGCAAGAGGAGATTGCCGACCGCGTCATCGAAATGATCGCCGGCGCGGCGGAAGTGCTCACCGTCGGCGACCCGGCGCAAGTCGATACCGATGTCGGGCCGGTGATCGACAAGGCGGCCCGAGCCAGGCTGGAATCACACTGCCGGCGTATGGCGGTCGAGGCGCGGGGCCTGTTCGAGACGGTACTCCCGCCCGGCCTGGCCGAACAAGGCTGGTTCTTCGCCCCCCGCGCCTACGAGATTCCCTCCATGAAACTGCTGCCGGAGGAGGTGTTCGGCCCGGTGCTGCATGTCGTGCGCTTCGCGGCCAACAGCCTGGACCGGGTGGTCGACGAAATCAACGCCAGCGGCTTCGGCCTCACCCTGGGCATCCAGACGCGCATCGACGCCCGCGCCGAGGACATCCGGCGCCGGGTGCGGGTGGGCAACGTGTATGTCAATCGCAACATGATAGGCGCCGTCGTCGGCGTACAACCCTTCGGCGGCGAAGGCGGCTCTGGCACCGGGCCCAAGGCCGGCGGCCCGCACTATCTGTTGCGTTTCGTCACCGAGCGCTGTTTCACCGTCAACACGGCGGCGGCCGGCGGCAACGCCTCGCTGCTGGCGGGTCCAGGTTAGGATTGTCGTTTCACATCCGGATCGAGTCAGCGATAGACCTCGCGCGAGCGTCGTCGCCTAGCGTTCCCGTCCGGCCTCATGCCAGGCCTTGCGCACCGGCGAGAGCAGTTATTCGAATACGGATCTAGTGCCCAGCAGGATCTCGGCGTTCGCCTGCATTCCGGCGCCGAGCACGAAGCGCTCGGCGTCCATCTCCAGGCGCATCGCCTTCAATGTCACCAGCGTCTTATAGAGCAGCGGCTGGGTCTTGGCAGGTTGGCTGTTGGCCGGCACGCCGTTGGCGGCGTTGCCGTCTGTCGCATCCGCGCTCACGTGTTCGACCTGGCCATCGATCATGCCGTGCTTCTGGAACGAGAAAGCCGTGAGCCTCACTAGTGGAAGCTCCTCTACGGACAGCCCGCAGCGACAAACCAGTCTGATTGAGCGCCCACGTCCAGTGGGCTACCCGTCGAGTCGACGTAATAGAGATGGCCGTTCGCCGACGAGGTGCCTAGGTAGGAGTTGGTGGTAGCGTAGTAACGGAAATAGTAGGGGCTGACAGTCTGCGATGCCGTGCCCGCGGGAACAAATAGCGTTGGATGGATGCGTTCTACCCAGGAAAACAGGCAGTCGGCGGGATTGACGGTCTGAGCGGCGATCTTGCGAATGCGGTTGTTGCCGGCATCGACTATGTAAAGGTTTCCGCTGGTATCGAATGAGACTCCGGACGGAGCGTTCAATTGTGCTGAGCCGGGCGGCCCATTGTCGCCGGCGTAGCCTGCCGTCCCATCGCCAGCCACGGTCGTGATGATGCCATTCGTCGCAAGCTTTCGCAGGCGATTGTTGCGTAGATCGGCAATGTAAAGATTGCCGTTCGAATCGGCAGCAACACCTGAAGGAAGGTTCAGCTTTGCCGAGGTCGCCGGGCCTCCGTCGCCGCTGTAACCTGCGGCACCGGTCCCGGCAATTGTGGTGATGACCCCGCTTGCCGTTACCTTGCGGACGCGGTTATTGAATGTATCGGCGATATACAGGTTGCCGTAGGTGTCGACCGCCGTACCCATGGGAACATTCAACTTTGCAAAGGTCGCCGCGCCGTTGTCTCCGCCATAGCCAAGTGTGCTGCTCCCCGCAACAGTGGAAATAATTCCATTGCTGGCGAGCTTGCGAATTCTCGGACCGTCGGCAAAATACAATTTGCCGGACGTATCGATGGAAATTCCCATCGGATACGACAACTGCGCCTGCAAGCCGCTCCCGTTATCGCCGCCATAGCCGCCAGTCCCTGTGCCGGCAATCGTCGTGATCAAACCATTGGTTGTCACCTTGCGAATGAGGTTGTTATAGGTGTCGGCGATATACAGGTTGCCGGCGGTATCGACCGCCACGCTATACGGTTGATTCAAGAACGCCTGGTTGGCTGAGCTGCCGTAAGCAGCGTAAGTGGCAACTCCGGTACCGGCTATCGTGCTAATGATGCCGGTCGTTGTCACCTTGCGGATGCGATGATTTCCCGTATCCGCCACATACAAATTGCCGTCGGCATCGACTACTGCCGCGTTGGGCGTATCAAGCTGCGCCGACACCGCCGGTCCGCCGTCGCCACTGTATCGCCCCGCCGAGCCGTTACCCGCCACCGAGGTAATAATGCCGTCGGCCGATATTTTGCGTATACGGTTATTGCCGCTATCGGCAACATACACAAGACCGTCAGCGCCGACGACCATCCCGGAGGGGTTATACATCAGGGCGGAGGTCGCCAGCGCGTTGTCGCCGGCAAAGCCCGCTGTGCCGGTTCCGGCCACCGCGAAAATGGTCGCGCCGACTACCTTGCGGACCCGGTGTTTTCCAAATTCAACGATATAGACCGTGTCGGCGGTGTCCACCGCCACCGCCGCCGGCGCATTCAGTTGTGCAGATGTCGCCGGCACATTATCGGTGGTATATCCTCCTGTGCTGCCATAGCCGGCGACCGTTGAAATCCAACCGCCCTTTGCCTCGATCTTGCGGACCCGAGAGTTGCCAAAATCGGCGATGTACACGTCGCCCCCGACGCCGACCGCAACGCCCGTGGGTGACGATAATTGCGCATAGGTTGCCCCTAAGTAGGCTCCGTTGTAGCCGGCCACCCCTGTGCCGGCGACCGTGCTGATCGTGCCTGCCACCGTGAGTTTACGCACGCGATGATTCAGAGTGTCCGCGATATAGAGGTTGCCGCTCCAAGAATCGATGGCCAAGCCGGTCGGAGAAGCCAATTGTGCAGATGTCCCCGGACCGGAATCACCGCGATAGCCAGACGTTCCAGTACCGACCACCGTTGTGATGACGCCGCTGGTCGATATTTTGCGAACGCAGTGGTTGTTGGAATCTGTGAAGTACAGGTTGCCGTAGAAGTCGATCACGACGCCATGGGGACCATGCAACTGCGCCGAAGTGGCCGTGCCGCCGTCGCCACTGTAACCGACGGACCCGTTGCCGGCGACCGTGGTGACCACCCCTGCCGCAGTCACCTTGCGGATGCGGTTGCTGTTGAAATCGGCGATGTACAGGTTGCCGTTCGTATCGACGGCAACGCTCTTTACCGAGAGAGCAAAGGACGTGGCCGACACTCCATCCGCGGGCCCCACGCCGCCTCCGGCGACGGTGGTAATGACATCCGCCGCAATGGCGGGGAATGCCGTAGCGAAGACGCCGGCATAGCAAATCAAGGCGGCGAGAATGGTCCAGAGCATCCCCATTTGCTGGGTGCAGTACGCCACCGCGGATGGATTCCTCAGTTGCAGATTGCGATCGACATCACTTTCCTTGTTCATCCTTCTCTCCGTGTATAGCTTGTGCTTCAAGCATCCGAATATGAGGTTGTCCTCGAAACGCGCGGCGGCTTCCTCGGCGGTAGCGGTTTCTGCCGTCTGCGAGCCGGCGCAGAAGAACAGCACCTTGTGGCCGTCGCTCTTGATGGTCAGCACAGGTTGCGGATGATCGGCTGGGCTGGCTGTTGCGTCCGATGCGGTTGTTGGCGTATCGGTTTTGAGGAAGGCGATGCAGGGCAGCGGTAATCCGCTCCAGGATTCACGCGGCAACGGGTGGTTCCCGGTCTTGAAGCCGAGCGCGCGGGCGGCTTCGTGGAATGTAGCGCGGGTGTGGGGCGGCGGGAACTGACTTTCTACCAAGGCGCCGTCGAAGGGCCGACGATACAGGCTGCTCAGGCTTCCCAGCAGCCATGAAAGCTCTTCCGGAATCGGGGGGCAACCGAGGTCTTCAGTAGTGTTCTCCAAGCTCATCCGCGCATCAACGTAATGGTATCAAGATCGACTTGCCTGCGAGATCGTTCCCGGGTGACGCGATTGATTTGGCGACGCCACGAAATCGATGTCCACACCCGAAGTGCTTCCTCGCGTTCCGCCAAGGTCTCAAACGATCGGTATGAGAACGAATTGACGAGTAGAGCCTGAAGCTTCGGATGCCAGGAGAATGACGGATGCCTAGCCGAAAAACAATACCGAAAAGTAGGTACCGAAAGAAGGAAGGCATATTAAGGAAATCCTTAGTTCTTCCAAGAAAATCCCTATAGGGCAATCCCTAGGTCAAAGGGTGCCCAAGTCTTTAGCATGACGTGCTCATGGATCGGCACCCTGGCTGGTTCGAGCCATGCAAGCGCACTCGCGATACGAGACGGTCATTCCCCCTTGCTATCGAGCCTCACCGTCTCGCCGACTTGCGCCGCGGCGATGTCCGAATCGTAAAACGCGATATCGGCCAGCGATTCGCGCGAGTACACTTCCGTCATATCCGCATAGTGAGGCGACTGCGGATTGGTGGATTGCGAGAACGTCACCAGGAAGCGGCCACGTACCCGTCCCGGCTGCAACCAGACGATATGCATGTAGCCGTCGCCGTTGCGCAACTCCGTCACGCCCTTGCCCGGCGTGAATTCAGACGGACGCGTCAAATGGTAACCAAAATACGATCCCGAGATCGGTAGCCGGCGTCCGGCGCGGGTCACGCTCCGCACCTCGCCCAACGGCGCATCGATGGGCACATTGGCCGACTGGAAGCGCCACAGCGCGCGTGCCAGGGCTTGCCGGGTTTCTTCGGTCGGCAGGAAGCCGCGCGGCGTGCCGATCGGATCGTCGGCCGAAAATGGCACGCGCCAGTAGCGCGGCAGCAGCACCAGGTCCACCGTCGGGACAACCTCAAGCTCGGCGATGAACTCGGCGAACAAGGCGGAGCCGCGCGCCACCAGCGTATCGGTCCGATCCCATGCCGCCAGTGCCGCGCATGCCGGCGTCAGATCCATTACCTCCGGCATGCCGACGGCGGGCGGGGCGTGGTGTGCCGCGGGGCGATGAACACCGCCTTCTCCGGCTATCCTGGTCATCTGGATTTTCGGGTTGGCCCGGCAATCGGCCAGCAAGTCGTCGAGGATCAATTCGGCGGTCAGGTTGCGCGAGCTGAAGAACAGCCGCTCCCATTTGGCCGGCGTCGCGCCGGGCGAGCCGGTCAAGGCGCTTCCCACCTTAATCTGTTGCATGTATAGCGCCGCGACGCGGGTACGCTCGCCGCGCGGCGCGCGTTCGGCGCCGATGACCCGGGCGTAGCCTTCCAGGCGGCTGTCCGGCGAAACCGAAGTGAGCCAGTGGCTGTCATTGGAGTTGAACGTCATGTCAGTGCGTATCATCCACGGCTTGTCCGCCGGTGGAATGATGCCGGGCTGAACCTCGCGTTCGTCGCGAGTCCAGGCGGAGGCGGGGTCCGATCCGTTGAGCACGGTGGCGTCGGTCAGCTCCAGATAAGCCCGCGCCGGGCTGGTGACCAGGCAGCGGTCCAACTGGGCATCGGTGACGTTGGCCACCACCGAAAGGTTCGAAAAGTAAACCTCCCCTTCGGTGTCGGCCGCCGTGACGTGGGACCACGGCGAACCTTGGTGCTTGAACTGGGAGTCGCGTATCTCGCGCACGCTCCTTGCCCGCGCGATATCCAGAAACTGATCGGCGAAGCGGTTGTTGCCGAGATTCGGGTCGGCGAAGGCATAGGCATGCTGCTTATCCCAGGGCAGGTGTTGACCGATGACGATCGGTCCATAACGGGTTTCCCAGAAAACGCGGCGAACCGGGCCGGCCAGCGTTTCGACGTCGACTGCCACCTGGCGCATGGCTTCGCTGCGATCGCCTATCAGATAACGCATGGGGTCGGCCGGGTCCAGTGTCAATTCATATAGCGTGGAACGTTTGTCGTTGGCATGCGTGATGCTCCAACCCGCGTGCTCGTTGAAGCCCATCAGCGGGAACGGCAGGCCATAGGCTGTCGAACCGAAGACATTGAGCTCGCCATCGACGATCATGTGAAAGGCATGCAGGCGCTCGGTGCCATGCCAGAAATAGTGGGGATTGGAAAAACTGATGCCGCCGACGCCGCCTTCGACCATATCGCGGCCGAATGCCGCCGAGTTCGAGCCGCCGCGGAAGGTTTGAAATTCGGCCAGGCGCGCGGCGGTGTCGTCCGGAGCCGTCGCTGCCCCGGCGCCCAGGGTGTCTACTGGCGGTTGGGCGGCGAGAATCTCGCGCAGCCATAGCGACGAGGTTTCCAGGATCGGGAAATGGGCGATCCGGCGCCATACGTCTTCCTCCGAGATTTCACGGAACCAGGCGCTCTGGCGACACGCTTCGCCCGGCAGGGGCTGGCTATTCACGTGATGATTGAAGCCGCGCACATAACCGCTCACCAGCGCGCGGACTTCCGCCGAAGCGCCAGCCTTGGTGCGCTGCGCGACCGACGCCGGCAACAGATAGCGGTATACCGCGTCGCTATCGACATTGCTGATATCGCTGCCGGCAAAGACATCGTAGTAGGTGCCGTCGGCGGGCATGGTCCGGGAGCGCTCGCCGGCGATCGTCACCATGCGCTCGACCACCGCGCACAGATTGTCGCGTGCCAGAGCCCAGCCATAACCATAGCCGGCGCCGTGATAGTCCCTGGCGCGGATATGCGCGACGCCGAACGGCGTGTAGCGTACTTCGACGTCGCCGCCAAGATCGGCCGCCAGCGGGTTTGGTTTCATTCGCCTACCTCCTGATGTGATTTATATGACCGTCCGACGCCAGCAACCGTGGGATGGCATCGGGCATAAATTTAACCGGTTGACAAACTTTTATCAACCAGTAGAATTTCTGTAGGCGGTTAAAATCTGTGCAAGCCTGCACACTCGACGAATTCTATCCAGAGGAGGTTCGTACTTATGAAGTCAAGTCACGGTTTCACCCCTATCGGACTTCGCTTAGCACTCACAGGCCTGTCGGCGGCCGCCGTGACATGCGGCGCCTATGCCCAGACACCAGAGCAGGCGGCGGCTCGTTCCGATAGCGGCGACAGCATTCAAACCATCACGGTCACGGCGCAGCGCCGCAGCCAGAAAATCAGCGACGTGCCCATCTCGCTGTCGAGCATCAGCGGCGACGCACTCGCTGAACGCGGCGTGACCGAGCTGCACGAAGTGGCCGAGCAGATGGCCGGCGTGCAGATCTTCCGCCTGAACCAGGGGCAGCCGACCTGGATGATCCGCGGCGTCGGCCTCGCCGATTTCAGCCCCAACAACAACCCTTCCGCCGCGGTGTTTCAGGACGACGTGTACCAGGTGAGCAGCGCCCTGGGCCAGGTCAGCCTCTTCGACGTGTCGCGCGTCGAAGTGCTGAAGGGGCCGCAGAGCGGCCTTTACGGCCGCAACACCAGCGCCGGCGCGGTCCGCGTTGTCAGCAATCTTGCCGAGTTCGGCGAATTCAACGGCGAAGCCAAGGGATCCGTGGGCACCTGGAATACCACCCATGCCAGCGGGGTTCTCGCCGGCACCATGGTTCCCGGCAAGCTGGCCGGGCGGCTGGCTGTCGACTTCACCGGGGGCGGAGAGAGCCGCATGCACCTGCTACCCTCGGACACCGACTGGGGCAAACAGGACAAGCAGGCCGCGCGCGGCAGCCTGCTCTGGCAGATTACGCCTGGCGCCCGCTTCACCTTCATCGGCGAACTGGCTCAAGACAAGTCCCAGGTGTTGCCGATCAACGCCACCGGCTACAGAAAGCTGCCGAGCGGGCTTTGCAGCGCGGTATTGAGCGGTTACCAGGACAACAATACCTGCCTGACCTGGGGCGGCTATGTCAACACGGTCCTCAAGAACCAGCCGGGAACCAACAATCCCGGCACGCAGGACCCCGGCCGTACCGCCTTGACCGATCCCTTTGGCGCCTTCGACATCAGCAGCAAGGCCCTGACGGTGAACGGCGAATTCGACCTGGGTGGGATGAAGCTGATTTCCGTCACGCACGCACGCGGCTTCGACTATGGCCGGAGCTCCGAGAACGATGGGGTGGCCGGTGAATTCTCCCGCTCGGTGTTGATGACCAAGTTCAAGATCGGATCGCAGGAGTTCCGTCTGCAATCGACGCGACCAGGCCCGCTGCAATGGATAGCGGGCGCTTCGGTGATGCGCGACGAATTGACCGAGGACCGGGTCTTCTACTTCCGCGACGCTCCCTCCTTCGTGGCCGGTTTTGCCGCCTACGGCGTAAAGTCGGCATCTGAACTGGCGGCGCGCGTGGCCTACAAGCAAGTCACCGACTCGGCGTCGGTGTTCGGGCAGGCGGACTACGCTCTGACGGACAAGGTCAACCTCGGCGCTGCCCTGCGCTGGACCGATGAGCGCAAGACCTACCGCGACGGCGGCTTTGGCTTCCCGATGGCCACAGGCACGGTGGCGGCGGCCGTTGCGCCCAACGCCAACTACCAGCTGGCGGCCGACTACAAGATCCAGGCGCCTTGGTCCGGCAAGCTCTCGGTCGATTGGAAGCCGCTGCCGGGCTTGATGACCTACGCCACCCTCTCCCACGGCTTCAAGGCCGGCGGCTTCTTCGGCGGCTTCCCCTTGAGCGGCCTGAGCTCAATCCTGCCCTACAAGGAGGAGACCGTCACGGCCTATGAGCTGGGCGCCAAGACCGACGCGGCCAACCGCAAGCTGGGCGGCGCCGTGGCGCTGTACCACTATGACTACAAGGACGCGCAGAACTTCACGAATGTCTTCAGCACCCTGCTGAATACCACCATCGTGCGTCTCGACAACGTCGGGCGGGCTGCGCACGACGGCGTGGATCTCGAGGGCTGGTGGCGTCCGGTCCAGAAGCTGCGCCTCTCCGCCACCGTCAATTTCCTGAATGCGCGCTTCCTGGACGACAAGAAGTACGCCACCCTGGGCGGCACCATCGGCAGCTATCAGGGACAGAAGCGGCCTTTCGCGCCGAGCCGCAGTTGGACCCTGGGCGCCGAGTACGACTTTTCACTGGCTAACGGATCCTTGCGCCTGGGCGCCGACGTGAACGGCCGCAGCGACCTGATGCAAAGCTTCGGCACGCCGGTCGACCGTGCCATCGCCTCGCTGCCGGGTTATACGCTGGCCAATCTGCACGCGAACTACACCAGCGCCAACGGTGCCTGGCAGTATGGCCTGATCGTGCGCAACGCCACGGACAAGACCTATGCCGTGACGTATACCAACGACGGGCTGAACAACTTCGGCCGCTTTTATGGCGAGCCGCGCAGCGTGCGCGCCGAAGTGTCCTATCGCTTCTATTGAGATGACAGGAGGGGCCCGGGTCTTTCCAGACCGGGTCCACGCCTCATTCTCCACACGTGAAGAGACCACGATGAACCAAGATCCGCAAGACCGGCGCGAATTTTTGCGTCAAGTGCCGCGCCTGGGGGCCACCGTGCTGGCGGCCCAATGGGCAACGGCTTCGCCGCAGGCTCACGCCCAAGCCCAGAACCCCGCCCCGCCGGTGCCCGCCGCCCCTCCTCCGGCCGCACCGGCGCCAGGCGCGGGCCTGCCGGCCCACTGGCAGGGCAAAGAGCAGATCGCCATGCTGATCTACCCCGACTTCACGGCGCTGGACATGGTGGGCCCCCAATACATGCTGGCCGGCCTGATGGGGGCCAAGGTGCACCTGGTGGCCGCCAGCCGCGAACCGGTCAAGAGCGACACCGGGCTGGTCTTCGTGCCGTCCATGACCCTGGCCGAATGCCCCCGCGAGCTGGACATACTGTTCGTCCCCGGCGGCTCGCGCGGCACCTTCGCCGCGATGCGCGACCGGACGCTGGTCGAGTGGGTGGCCGATCAGGGCCGCCGGGCGAAATGGGTCAGTTCGGTGTGCACCGGATCCATGGTCCTGGCGCAAGCCGGCCTGCTGCGCGGCAAGCGGGCAACCAGCCACTGGGTGACGCGGGAACTGCTGGCGAACTTCGGCGCAATACCCGTGGACGAGCGCGTGGTGTGGGACGGCAACACAGTCACCGGCGCGGGAGTGTCGGCGGGCATCGATCTCGGGCTCGAAGTCGTCGCCCGCCTGCGCGATGCCACTTATGCGCAGGCCATGCAATTGGCGGCCGAATATGCGCCGCGCCCGCCATTCAACGCAGGCACGCCGCGGACGGCGCCGCCGAACGTCCACGCACTGGTCAGCGGCAGATTCGACAAGTTGCGCGCCCAGATGACGGAGAGCGCGAAGGACATGTTGTCGGCGCCAGCGCAATGAGTTGCGTCGAAACGATTGGGGTCGATCGATCCCGTTCGAATGCCGGAGAATTGAATGATTAGCCTCTTTGAAGATGAAAACGCTTCTTCCCTGATTGGACAGGAATTCGGTGTGTCCACCTGGATTCCCATCACGCAGGATCTCATCACCGGCTTTGGCATCAACACCAAGGATCCGGATCCGGCGCATATCGATCCCGCATGGGCCGAGCGGCACAGTCCGTTTGGCACGACGATCGCATTCGGATTCCTGACGGTTTCGCTGCTGACCACCATGCTCAACGAGATCGTGGCGCGCCCCAAAGACGAAGTATCGACGCTGAACTACGGCTTCGACAGGCTGCGCCTGTTGTCGCCGGTACCGGTCGGCAGCCGAATCCGCGGCCGTTTCGTTCTTAGGGAGTTGACGCTGCGTTCCCCCACGCAATTCCGGGCGAATTATGGCGTGACCGTGGAGATAGAGAATGAAGACAAGCCCGCGCTGATCGCGGATTGGCTCTGCGTGACCAACGTCAAAAATCCCAGATCGTCTCCGCTTGCGACGTCCTTGCTTCCTTCATCCAAGCATGCGAGCATTGATCCCCGTTGATGACTCCAGCATCGAATTTCCGGTGTGTCGCATCGCCGATATGCGGCATACTGACAACGAACTCATGGACGAAGTTGGAACGAATTCATATGGCCAGTGAACGAATTACCGCCAAGCGCGCCGCACTGAGGCTCCGGATTATCGAAGTCGCGCTCAAGGCCTTCTCGACGCAGGGATTCGACAACACCACGATCACGGATGTTGCGGAACAGCTCCAGATGACCGGGCCGGCCTTGTATCACTATTTTGCGACCAAGGACCAGTTGTTGTTTGCCTGTCTTGACCAGATACTCGATCAGCTTCTGGCGGATGCCACCAGCGCCACGAGCGGATCTTTCCCGGCCAAGGAGCGGTTGGCCAACGTGGTTCGCACCCAGGTGGCGATCGAGCTCAAATACGGGTCGACGGCGCCGCTGATCAACGCCCATTTGTACGGGCCCCAATACTTGACCCAGATGGTGGCGGAAGACCAGCAAGAATTGCTCCGGCGCAAACAACGGTCGCTGATTCAAATCTATCGAAACCTGATCGAGGAAGGAATCAAGACCGGTGACTTCGCTGCGGCGGACGTGAAGATCGCCGCCTTCAATGTTCTGGCCATCATCCAGTACTCAAGCGTCTGGTATCGGCCAAGGAAAGGTCGCAAGGCACTCGACGTGATCGAGGCGCAGGTCGCTGCCGTCATGAACCTCCTCGGTGCAAATTCTGCCAAGACGGTGGCGCCCAGGGCTAGCCGGGCGCACTGAGTCGCCGCTGAATCCACTTGAGAATGGGCGGCGTGACACGGCGAATCAACGTTTCGGCAAACACCCCATGGGCATCCCTGCTGGCATATTCGCGCGCCGTCGCCGTCGGCGGCCAGGTGTTTGTCTCGGGTACCCTGCCGGTTGACCCGCAAGGGCAGTTGGTGGGGGGAGAGGATGCCTATCTGCAAGCCAGGCAGGTGCTCGCGTTGATAGTCGCGGCGCTGGGCGAGGCCGGAGCGGAAGTATCGGACGTCGTGCGCATGCGCATCTACCTGCGCGACTATGAGGATCTGGAAGCCGTCGCGCGGGCGCAGCTCGAAGTGTTCGAGCACTGTCGTCCCGCCTGCACGGTCTTGAGAGCCGATCTGGCGCGGCGGGAATTCCGCGTCCAGATGGATGCCGAAGCCCATATCACGACGTCATTGAGTTAATCGGAGCTATACCCATGCCAACTTTCCTTCGCCACCTATTGACTGTCGCCGGCGCCGCGCTCTTCGGCCTGGCGTTGCCGGCCCATGCCGATGCGCCCATGGTGCCGAGCCAAGTGCCCGGCTACTACCGCATGCAGCTTGGCGAGTTCGAAGTGACCGCGCTCTACGATGGCGCCCTCGACCTGGACGCAAGCGTCCTGAAGAATGCCAGCGCCGCCGATCTGCAACGTCTGTTGTCGCGCATGTTCGTCGGCAATCCGAAGATGCAGACGGCGGTCAATGCCTTCCTGGTCAATACCGGCGGTCATCTGGTGCTGGTCGATGCCGGCGCGGCCAAGCTGTTCGGCCCTTCCCTAGGCTTCGTGCTACAGAACATGCATGCGGCCGGCTACGCTCCCTCCCAGGTGGATACCATCGTCATTACCCATCTGCACGCCGATCATATGGGCGGGCTGAACGACGCCAACGGCCAGCCGGTCTTCCCGAAGGCCAGGATTCTGGTCGCGCAGGCGGAAAGCGACTTCTGGCTGTCGCAACAAATTGCCGATGCAGCGCCGGCTAAACACCAGCCCTATTTCAAGAGAGTGCGCGACCTCGCCGCACCCTACCTGGCCAGCGGCCAGTGGCAGACCTTCGCGGCCGGCAGCATGCTGGTGCCGGGCGTTCGGTCCGTCGCGGCCAACGGCCATACGCCGGGCCATACCGCTTACGCCATCGAGTCCGCGGGGCAGAAGCTGCTGATCTGGGGCGATCTGGTCCATGCCCACGCCGTGCAGTTTGCCCGGCCGGACGTGTCCATCGAGTACGACGTCGATCAGAAACAAGCCGTGGCTATGCGGCGCAGCATCATGAAAGCCATGGCGGCCAGCCGGTCCCTGGTGGCAGGCATGCACCTGCCCTTTCCCGGCATCGGCCATGTCCGGGCAGAGGGGCATGGCGCCTATAGCTGGGTGCCGATAGAGTTTGCACCGCTGCCTGCGGCGCCAATGAAATGAGCCGAAATTCCACAGGGAAGATGAGATGAATCGGGAGCGGTTGACGCGCAGCAAGTTACAGGGGAAGGTGCAGACAGTCTGTGGCCTGGTCGAGCCCGAACGGATCGGCCTGACCTTGCTGCACGAACATGTCCTGGTCGATATCCGGCCGCCTGCCTGGCGCGAGATCGAGCAGGTCGGAGAACACATCACCCTCGCCAACCGTTTCGCCATCGACTATGGCGAGGTGACCGCACCCGGAAACTACGTTCTCGACAAAGAGGATGTCGCGATCGCCGAATTGCTGATGATGCGGCATGATGGCGGCGATGCTTTGGTGGATTTGTCCTGTGGCGGATTGCACCCCGATCCGCTCGGCCTTCGCCGCGTTTCACAGGCTTCGGGGACGCATATCGTCATGGGCTGCGGATATTATGTGGACGAGTATCAGGATCCCGCGAACCATGATCGGACGGTCGAGGACTTCGCAGCGGAAATGGTCGAGCAGATCCAGGTGGGTGCCTGGAATACAGAGGTGCGTGCCGGGGTGATCGGCGAGATCGGCTGCCAGGTGCCGTGGACCGACCTGGAAAAGCGCGTGATGACGGCGGCCGTGATGGCGCAACAGGAGAGCGGCGCAGCGTTGTCCGTCCACCCCGGCCGGCATCCGGACCAGCCGCAGGAAATCGCCGACTTTCTGCGGGCGTGCGGAGCCGACATGTCGCGATCGGTGATCAGTCACATCGACAGGACGATCTTCGACGAGGACCGGCTGTTTCGGCTTGCGGACACCGGCGTGGTCATCGAACTGGACTTGTTCGGGATGGAAACGTCCTATTACAAGCTGAACGAAAGTGTCGACATGCCGAACGATGCGCAACGGCTGCGCACCTTGCGAAGACTTGTCGAGCGGGGCCACTTGCCCCAGATCGCCATCTCCCAGGACATATGTTTTCAAACACGCCTGTCCTGCAACGGCGGCCACGGCTACGGACACATCTTCCGCAATGTCGTGCCCATGATGAAGCGTCGGGGCTTCGATGAGCGGGAGATCGACACCATGCTGCGTGCAACCCCGCGCCGGCTGCTGACCATCATTTGAGTTCCGGTAGTTCGCCACCCTGCATGAACCAGCAATCAGCCAACCCGCTGATCGATAAGATCGCCAGCCCGCCCCCCCTCTTGTCCCGCATCGAGGACTATCTGGAACACTGGGCTGCGCTCACACCGGACGCCGAGGCGATCGTCGATTCTCATGGCCGCCTGAGCTATGCGCAACTGCGAGTTGCGGTACTCGGCGCGGCGCGCGCGATGCGGGCCTATGGCGTCAAAGACGGCGCATGCGTGGCGGTTCTTGCACCGCCGTCGATCGACGCCTTCGTCTCATTCCTGGCCGCGAACACGCTTGGGGCAACCTGGCTTGGCCTCAACCCGAAGTACACGCGCGCCGAGCTGGAGCATGTCATCCAAGACGCGCAGCCAGTGCTCACCTTGGCCCGCAGCCGGATCGCGGAACGGGACTACCTAGGCGATCTCCAGGCGATCAGGGATAGCCTGGCGCTGCGGGAGGGGATGCTGGTTCTTCTCGACGACCGGGATGATGCCCGCGGCATCGAGAAATTCGGCGGCAGGGGCGGGACCGATTTGGTTCAAGGCGCTCTGCACAATGAGGTTGCGCTGTTTGTCTACACTTCCGGAACGACGGGCCGGCCGAAGGCGGCACGCCTGTCGCATCGCGCGCTGGTACGTGCCGCGGCGATACGTGCCGAGGTGTGGAAGGTGACCCCGTTTCGTTCCATCAACAACCTTCCCATCAACCATGTCGGCAGCGTCGGCGATATCGCTTGCTCCACGCTGGTCGCCGGCGGCTGCCAGGTTTGCCTGGAGCGCTTCACCCCGGCTGCGACGTTGGAGTGCCTTCAGCGTGAGCGCGTCAGCTTCTGGTATCAGGTGCCGACGATGTTCCAGATGTGCCTGGACGCCGCGTCATCCATGGACATCGACTGGTCGCACCTGCAGGCTGCCATCTGGAGCGGCGGGCGCGCTTCCCATTCGCTGATCGAGCGGCTGGCGAACGTATCGGATTTCCTGGCGGTTGACTACAGCATGACCGAAAGCGTCGGGGCGATCACCCTGTCCCCTCTCACGAAAGATGCAGATACTCTTGACGACAATGTCGGCTGGCCGGAACCAGGCCGGGAGCTTCGCCTGGTCGATGTGGATACGCTGCTGCCGGCTGCTCGCGGCGCGGCGGGTGAAGTCCAGATCCGCGACCCGTGGATGTTTGATGGCTACCGCGCCACCGGGCAGGCAGTGGACGCATTCACGACGGATGGCTGGTTTCGCACCGGAGACCTGGCAATCCAGGGTGAGAATGGCGCCTGGCGCATCGTCGGTCGCAGCAAGGAGATGTTCAAGTCTGGCGGCTACAATGTTTATCCGCGAGAAATCGAACTGGTGCTTGAAGCACATCCTGGGGTTGCCTCAGTTGCGGTGGTCGAGACCAGCGATCCTCTTTACGGAGAGATCGGGATAGCCTTTGTGGTGCCAAATCAGCCGGTACCCGCTCCGACGATGCTGGACAGCCATTGCCGTGATCATCTTGCCAACTACAAGATTCCAAAACGCTTCATCATGGTCGACGAATTGCCGATGCTGCCCATCGGCAAGGTCGACAAGGTCGCGCTTCGCAGACAAGTTGCAGGCCTTCGCGGTCCGCGATAATGTCATTTGCATTCTGACGCGTTTATCCCCGAGGCTTTGCCCAACCTAACTTTCATGATGCGCGGGGTACGCCCCGAAGGAAGTCCCCTGGCGGGACGCCCTCAACCATGAAAGTTGGGGGCATTCCCATGGCCCCCACCCCCTGCCCCGCTTCGGGGCGGGGGCAAAATGTGTTCGTTACGCTCGATATCACCAAGCGCTCTTTCGTCGTATTTCACGCTAATTGTTGAGTCGGCCCGACTAACTCAGTACCATAGCGGGCTCTCTCTGATCTAGAATGTTTGATATCCACCAATTGTGCATTGAATACCGGATGTCCCAAAAAAGGAAGCTGTGAATGTTGAAGCTGTCGCATGAACTGAGCATCGCCGATCTCTACCAGCGCCAAGGACTGGCAAGACTGGACGACATATTCCTCAAGCGCCTCAGCGAGGAGGACGGCGCTCTGCACGCTAGGCTGGTGGCGGCGCGTGCCGCACCCGAAGCGTGCCCCGCCGCCGACGAATCGGCGTTGATGATCGCACTGGGGCCGAGACTCGATGCCTTCGTTACGGACCTGTTCGGCATCGGCATCGAGGCAGCCGCCCTATCGCAACAGCATGCCGATCTCACGCCGCTGTATGAGGTCAAGCGCCTGTTCGTTCAGCGCCAGGCGGCGAAGATGATCCGGCCCGAGCAGGCCGCACAAATCGACGGACCGGCGCTGTATGCAAGCCTGCTCGATCGCTTGGGCGGGAAATTCACCGAGCTGGGCTTTGCCCGCAAGATCGTCGAATGGCAGGCGGACAAGGAGGCCAACGCCGAGATCCTGGAGATCGCCCGGCAATACGCGGCGTGGGCGGTGCACACGCCGCAGGGCAGAGAACGGCATCGTCATGGCGTGCTCTTCAAGACCCCCACCGGCGTCGATCCTGGCAATCTGGTGCCAGTGGCCCAGATGAACGAGACGGAAGGCGTGACCAGCTTCCGCATTCAGCCCGAGCACATCCGCCGCCGCAAGGGCTTTGCCCTGACCGATGCGGGCACCGATCTCACTGGTGCGCTGGACCAGTCCAACTATTGCATCCTCTGCCACACCCAGAAGAAGGATTCCTGCTCCCGCGGACTGCGCGAGAAGCCTACGCCCGACGCCCCCGAGAAGATCACTTACAAGAAGAGCCCGTTCGGCGTGCCGCTGGCCGGCTGCCCGCTGGAAGAGAAGATTTCCGAATTCCACACCCTGAAGAATCTCGGCCATTCGATCTCCGCGCTGGCGGTGATCACGGTCGACAACCCCATGGCCGCCGGCACCGGCCACCGCATCTGCAACGACTGCATGAAGTCCTGCATCTACCAACGCCAGGAGCCGGTGAATATTCCGGAAGTGGAAACGCGCACTCTCAAGGACGTGCTGGAACTGCCCTGGGGGTTCGAGATTTACAGCCTGCTGACGCGCTGGAACCCGCTCAATGTCCGCCGCCCGCTGCCTCTGCCGCCGAGCGGCAAGAAGGTGCTGGTGGCCGGCATGGGGCCGGCTGGCTTCACTCTCGCCCACCACCTGATCAACGACGGGCACAGCGTCGTCGGCATCGACGGCCTGAAGATCGAGCCGCTGCCCGAGACCATCGGCGGCGTGCGTATCGACGGCAGCCGGGCAGCCTTCGAGGCGATCCGCGACGTCAAGACGCTTTACGAACCGCTAGATAACCGCGTCATGGCCGGTTTCGGCGGCGTCGCCGAGTACGGCATCACGGTGCGCTGGGACAAGAACTTCCTCAAGATCCTGCGCCTGCTGCTGGTGCGCCGCGCCGAGTTCGCGCTGTTCGGCGGCGTGCGTTTCGGCGGCACGCTGACGGTCGACGACGCCCTGGCGCGCGGTTTCGACCACATCGCGCTGTGCCTGGGTGCCGGCAAGCCGACCGTGCTGGATATTCCCAACGGCTTGGCGCGCGGCGTGCGCACCGCTTCCGACTTCCTCATGGCGCTGCAGCTCACCGGCGCCGCCAAGCAGGACTCGCTGGCCAATATGCAATTGCGCCTGCCGGTGGTGGTGATCGGCGGCGGATTGACCGCCATCGATACGGCGACCGAGTCGCTGGCCTACTACCCCGTCCAGGTGGAAAAATTCCTCCAGCGTTACGAAGCGCTGGCGGCCTCCATCGGCGAGGATGCGATCCGCGAACGTTGGGACGACCTGGATCGGGAGATCGCCGAGGAGTTCCTCGCTCATGCCCGCGCCATCCGCGACGAGCGCGCCGCGGCGCAACGCGAACAGCGCCCCGCCCATGTCATCGAACTGCTGCGGACCTGGGGCGGCGCCACCATCGCCTATCGGCGCCGGATGATAGACAGCCCGTCGTATACGCTGAACCACGAGGAGATCGAGAAGGCGCTGGAGGAAGGCATCACCTTCACCGAATGCCTGTCGCCGCTCGCCATCGATGTGGACAACCATGGCGCGGCGCTAGGCATGCGCCTGGCCAGACAGCAACTCGGTGACGACGGCCGTTGGGAAGGCGGCGGCGAGCACTGGCTGCCGGCGCATACCATCTTCGTCGCCGCCGGCACCCAGCCCAATACCGTGCTGGCACGCGAGGACGCGCTGCATTTCAAGCTCGACGGCAAGTTCTTCCGGGCCTGCGACGAGTCGGGCGCCCCGGTCAAACCAGACCGCGGCAACTGCAAGCCGGACCATCCCGAAGTCCTATTGTCGCGCTTCGACGACGGTCGCTACATCAGCTTCTTCGGCGACCTGCATCCGTCCTACTCCGGCAACGTGGTCAAGGCCATGGCCTCGGCCAAGCAGGGTTATCCGATGGTTTCCCGGGTGCTGGCCCGGCAGGCGCCGCAACCCATGGAGAACAACGCGGCCTTCTTCGCCCAACTGGCGCAGGATCTGCTCGCCACGGTGCACAAGGTCGAGCGGCTGACGCCCACCATCGTCGAGGTCGTCATCAAGGCGCCCCTGGCCGCGCGCAATTTCCAGCCAGGGCAGTTCTATCGCCTACAGAATTTCGAAACGCTGTCCGCGGTGGCCGCCGGCACCCGCATGCAGATGGAAGGTATCGCACTGACGGGGGCCTGGGTCGACCGGGAACAGGGACTGGTGTCCACCATCGTGCTCGAGATGGGCGGCTCCGCCAACCTCTGCGCCGCGCTGCAGCCGGGCGAGCCGGTGATCCTGATGGGTCCGACCGGCATGGCCACCCACATCGAGGCCGACGAGACCGTCATTCTCTGCGGCGGCGGACTGGGTAACGCGGTGCTGTTTTCGATCGGCCAGGCCTTCCGCGCCAAGAATTCCAAAGTACTGTATTTCGCCGGCTACAAGAAAGTCATCGACCGTTACAAAGTGCGGGACATCGAGGCTGCGGCCGACATCGTGATCTGGTGCTGCGACGAGGAACCCGGTTTCAAGCCGAGTCGGCCGCAGGACCGGAGCTTCGTCGGCAATATCGTCCAGGCCATGGAAGCCTATGCGTCGGGACGCCTGGGCCAGCAGCCGATCCGCACCGAGGATGCCGACCGCATTATCGCCATCGGTTCGGACCGGATGATGGCGGGTGTCGGCAAGGCGCGTCACGATGTGCTCAAGGCATATCTCAAGCCGCACCACTTCGCCATCGGCTCCATCAACTCGCCGATGCAGTGCATGATGAAGGAGATCTGCGCCCAGTGCCTACAACTCCACCGCGACCCGAAGACCGGCGAGGTGACTCACGTATTCTCATGCTTCAACCAGGACCAGCCGCTCGACAGCGTCGACTTCCATCTGCTCAATGAACGCCTGAAGCAGAATTCGCTGCAGGAGAAGCTCTCCGCACAGTGGCTCGGTTACTGCCTGCACGACCTGAAATTACAGCGCACCACGGTATGACAATGCTGCCGCCAGGCGGCGAGGAAATCTCATGACGCTTTACGCAGCCACCATCACCTTGTCGGCGTTCCTGCTGTTCCTGGTTCAGCCCATCATCGCCCGGCAGATCCTGCCCTGGTTCGGCGGATCGGCCGCGGTGTGGACGACTTGCATGGTGTTCTTCCAGGTGACCCTGCTGGCGGGTTACGCCTACTCGGACCTGCTGATCCGCAAAGTCACCGCGCGCAACCAGGTGCTGATCCACGGCGGCTTGCTGCTGGCGAGCCTGGCCTGCCTGCCGATCATTCCGTCGGGCAGCTTCAAACCGGAGAACGCCGACAACCCCGCCGGCCGCATCCTGTTGCTGCTCACCCTGACCATCGGCCTGCCCTACCTGATGCTGTCGACGACCGGCCCCTTGATTCAGGCCTGGTTCACCCGGCGTTTCCCCGGCGGCTCGGTGTATCGCTTGTATGCCTTGTCGAATGCGGCGTCGATGGCGGCCTTGATCTGTTACTCCGTCGGCTGGAGTTCCGGCTATACGCTGTTCGCCGTGATGGCGCTGGCGACCGGTTGGCTGTCGGTGCGGGCGCGCGATGCGGAATCCGCGCTTATGACGGCAGACATCGACACTACGCACGTGACAGAAGACACCACGGACGAAGCCCCGCCCACTACAGGCCAGCAACTGCTGTGGCTGATGCTGGCCGCCGCCGGCTCGATGCTGCTGTTGGCCACGACCACTCACATCACACAGAACGTTGCCTCGATTCCCTTCCTCTGGGTCTTGCCCCTGTCGATTTATCTGCTCACCTTCATTTTCTGTTTCGACGGCAGCCGCTGGTATCGCTCGCGGCTGTTCCATCCGCTCGCGGCGGTGCTGGCGACTCTGATGCTGGCGGGGCTGAGCTTCCGGCCCGGCGACGACTGGCTGCCCGAGGTAGGCCTGCTGCATCTCGAATACGCGGTGCCCTTGTATGCCATCGGACTATTCGTCCTGTGCATGTTCTGCCACGGCGAACTGGCCGCCCGCCGCCCTGCTCCGCAGCACCTGACGCGTTTCTATCTGATGCTGTCCATGGGCGGCGCGGTGGGCGGCATCGTCGTCGGCATCGTCGCGCCCCTGGCGCTGAACTGGTATTGGGAATTCCCCGCCGTCCTGGTGGTGCTGAGCGTCCTCATCTGCATCTTCGCCTGGCCGCAGCGCATCATGCGTTATGCCTTGCTGGGACTGGCCGCCGGTAGCGTGTGGCTGGCCTTCAGCTACCAGGAGCGGATACAGGAAGACACCATCGTGCTCACGCGGAATTTCTACGGCACGCTACGCGTCCAGGCCACCGCGCCGGATTCCGACCCCGACGCCAAGTGGCGCCTCAGCCATGGCGTCATCACCCATGGCAACCAGTTTCGCGCGCCGCAACTGCGCCGTACGCTCACCACCTATTACGGCGAAAAGTCCGGCATCGGGCAGGCGATACTCGGGCTCAGGGAAGGCGGCATGCTCGCGGCGCAAGCCCAGAAATCCCAACGCGTCGGCCTGATCGGCCTGGGCGTCGGCACCCTCTCGGCCTATGGACGGGAAGGTGACGTCTATCCCGTCTATGAACTCAATCCCGAGGTCATCGATTTCGCGCTACAGCATTTCACTTTTCTGTCCGGCAGCCGCGCCAGGATCGAGGTTTCCCAGGGCGATGCCCGCCTGGCGCTGGAGCGCGAACCGGCCCAGCGCTTCGACGTGTTGGCGGTGGACGCCTTCTCCAGCGATTCCATCCCCGTGCACCTGATCACGCATCAGGCGATTGTCGCCTTCGCCCGCCATGTTGCGCCCGAAGGAGTGATCGCCTATCACATCAGCAACCGCTACCTGAACCTGCAACCGGTCGTGGCCGATCTTGCGCTATCCATCGGGCGCGAGGCGATCCTGATAGAAAACGAACCGGGCGCCGATCAACCCTGGCTGTACCGCACCGACTGGATCGTCATCACCGGAAACAGGGAACTGGCGGACCGTCTGGTCAAGCAGGGTGGCCAGCGCATGAGCGTCACTCCAGGCTTTCGCGGCTGGACCGACGACTACAACAATCTGTTCTCGATCCTGAAGTGAATCGCGACGAGTCCCGCGATTCATGATCTGCAATTGATATCCATCCTTGCGGCACACACGAATTGAGCCTGGTGTTGTGCCGAAGTAGCGGATGTCTGAGATCGGCCCCTCCGCGGAAGTAGCATGATAGTGAATGCTTCCGTTCACCATCGAAGTAACCGGCGCCCCAAAAGGTCGGAAATGAAGAACGAACCCTGCCTATTCGGCGTCGGGTTGACTGCCGAATTGGCGTCGCGTCCAAGCAGACGGTGACCGGCCCCAATTTGAGTGCTAGACTTCGCCGTATGAACGCCCACGTAGACCACATTCTGGACGAAGCTCTCGGATTGCCCGCCGACGAGCGTTCGGCTTTGACCGTAGCACTACTCGATAGCCTCGAAGGCAGTGACGATTCTTCAATTACGGAAGCTTGGCGGCAGGAGATCAAGGCGCGGCAAGCTGCCGTACGGGCGGGGACAGTCAAGGCCGTTTCATGGGCAGATGCTAGAGCAAGACTTAGCGCTCTGTGACCCGCTTTGGAGTCGAGATTCTGCCCGAGGCAGAGTCGGAAATCAGAGAGGCCTTCCTCTGGTACTTCGAGCGTAGCCCTATCGCTGCCGACGCTTTTCGAACCGAGGCACTTGAGGCAATTGATCGGCTTGCTAACGATGCGCTGATGTGGCCCGAAGACAATGATGCAATCAGGCGACATATTCTCCGTCACTTTCCCTACACGGTCTTTTACGAGATTCGAGGCAATACCGTGACGGTGCTCGCTGTCGCGCACCAGCGCCGCAAGCCAGGATACTGGCGCGAGCGCTAAGGCTACTTCTGACTGCATCTTCCGACGCCCAACGTTTGAAATCACCGGCGCTGCGCGGCTTTACCGCGCAGCGTCCGGTGGATTGATGGGTTGGGCTGCACCGACAGGCTCGATAGCAAAGCTCATTCGATATCGCGCTAGCTGAACACCAGGAACACGGGCAACCGCCACGGAAAGCTCCTCCGTGATTTCGCTCGCAATAATGATCCCGCGGCAAGGTCCGTTGCCGAGATGCCGATCAACCCAGCCCATGTAGTAGAGGAGCTGGCCGAGCGTCTTATTGCGCCCCTGCGACAACTTGAGTTCGATAACGACGAACTTCTCGGTACGATCAATCGCGAACAGGTCGATGCGGCCGCCATCAACAGAAAATTCGATACCAGTACGACCGTCTGAAGTGTACAGACGTAGACCCGCTTCAATTCGATCGAGATTTCGCGCAAGGAAGTCGCGGAGGTGCGCCTCAAGTGCAAACTCCAAAGCTTCTTGTGGATCGGCGCCTACTTCGGCATCGCCTTGCTCATCTGGTTCTGGCGCGCGCCCGGCCAGAAACTCCTCGTATTGCGTCTTGATCCGCAGGTAACGTCTACGCCGCGTCTCTCCTGTCGGAGTGTTTCCAAAGGCCCAGTGTGCTGCTTTGAAGTCTTCAAAGATCCCGCGATTTTCGAAAAGCGAGACAATGTAGCCGCGTCGCAAGGATGACGTGTAGGAAGAATCCCATTCGATCACCATGTTGCGTATCTCGTTAACGTCCGACTCCAACCCGTGACTTACTCCGAAAGAGTAGGCAGCCTTCAGCGACAAAGTTTCTGTTTGCTCGTTGTTCATAGTTCCTCGTCAGAAAGCCCAACTTTGTTATCGGGAGCAGTTTTGCTGCATTACTCCGGCGCCTGCTCCTTAACTCGGAGTTGCAAATTGCACTAAAAGCCGCTGTGTTGATGGCTTTGCGCTGTGTGCTTGCCTACTTTATCCAGTATTAAAAAATCGCGAAAAGCAGGACATCCAAACATAGGTCATTAGCATACACCGAGAATCGCTCAATAGGCTAACGCAGGCCGTCCAAGTAGGCCGTAAAATGAGCCTCCGCCGCATCGTCCCGTCTCATGTCCATCATCCTGTCCACCCTCAACGCACGCTACACCCATGCTTCTCTGGGACTGCGCTACCTGCTTGCTAACCTCGGCGAGTTGCGTGAACAGACGCGCATCCTGGAATTCGTGATCGGTCTCAAGACCAGCGAAATCGTCGAGAAGTTGCTAGATACTCTGCCCCGTCCCCGCATCATCTGCTTCGGGGTGTATATCTGGAACGTCGCGGAGACGACCCAGGTCGTCGCCATGCTCAAGCGGCTGGCACCCGATATCAAGATCATTCTGGGCGGCCCCGAGGTATCGTTTGAGACGGCGGAACAAGCCATCGTCAGCCAGGCGGATTATGTGATCACCGGCTGGGGAGAGGCCACCCTGCCGCTGTTATGCCGGCAGATTCTGGGCGACGATCCGCAAGCCATGCGCTTACCGAAAATTCAGACGGGCGTGCAAGCGCCGCTGGACAACTTGGCGCTGCCTTATGCGTTCTATACGGACCAGGACATCGCCCAGCGCACCCTATATGTCGAAGCCTCGCGCGGCTGTCCGTTCAAGTGCGAATTTTGCCTGTCGGCGCTGGACAAGACCGCCTGGCCGTTTGACCTGGATATTTTTCTGGGCGAAATGGAGAAGCTCCATGCCAGGGGGGCGCGGCGATTCAAGTTCGTCGATCGCACTTTCAACCTGAACATTCAGGCTGGCCTGCGGATTCTGGAATTCTTCCTGAAGAAAATCGAATCGAACCCGGACGACCCGGTGTTTGCGCATTTCGAAGTAGTGCCCGACCACCTGCCGGAAGCCTTGAAGGCAAGCATCGTCAAATTTCCACCGGGGGCACTGCAATTCGAAATCGGCATCCAGAGCTGGAATCCTGAAGTCCAAGCCCTGGTGAGCCGCAAGCAGGACAACGACCAGGCGGCCGAAAATATCCGTTGGCTGCGCGACCAAACTAGCGTGCATCTGCATGTGGATCTGATCGCCGGATTGCCGGGGGAAGATGCCGAAAGTTTTGCCCGTGGCTTCGACCGCCTGTATGCGCTGGGTCCACACGAAATCCAGCTCGGCATCCTGAAACGGCTGCGCGGCACGCCCATCATCCGGCACACCGACACCTACGGCTTGGTGTTCGATGCGCACCCACCTTATTCGGTGCTGGCCACCGATCGCATCGATTTCCAGAGCATGCAACGCCTGAAGCGTTTTGCGCGCTACTGGGAACTGGTCGCCAATTCCGGACGCTTCGCTCACACTCTGCCGGTGCTGCTGGGCGATGCGCCTTTCGACAACTTCATGGCCTGTTCGGATTGGCTGTTTTCGACCGCCGATGCCACCTCCGGGATTTCCCTGGATCGCCTCGCCAAGCTGCTGGTGCAATGGTTGCAAACCCGCGGCTACTCCAGGGAGGTCGCGGAAGCGCTGCTGGCCAGCGACTATGCCGGCCAGGCATCCAGGATGCAGGTCAAGCGGACTGAACCAACCAACGCCGCACTCCAGCCGCGCCAGGCGAAACATCTGGCAAAGCCATGACTGTGGCCATGACTATACGGGGCGATTCTCCGGATAGCCCTGGAGCGCCGGATCGATATGCATCCATGGCCTGGCGCTCTTGGTCCAGATGTTCATGACCAGCTTCATGCCATTGGAATCATCCAGCGTGCCCACCTTGAGGACGACCATTTCCGGCGTCTTGGTTCTTTGACTGTAAATCGACGAGCCGCAGTCGCCGCAGAAATAGCGGTGCATGATGTTGCCGCTGTCGGGCGTATCGGCAAAGAACTTGGGAGTACCGGCGGTGATCTTGAACGCGCTGGACGGAACAGGGGTGTTGAAGCTGGCGCCCGAGCCGGAGATTTTCTGGCAATGGGTGCAGTGACAGGCAATGATTTTCTCAACGGGTTGGTCGATGGCGTAGCGAATCTTTCCGCACAGGCAACCGCCGGTTATAGGCTTGGTCATGGTTCCTCCAGGGGTTTTGAAACAGGTGCCTCAGTATACTTTGGAACTTGTGGGGCGGGTTCCGAAGCCGTCGGTGCACGGACCGAACCCGCCGGCGATTCGACCGGATGGCCCCGCAGAAAGGGCGTATATTCGCTTCAGCAGCGGTAATAGCAGTGTCCACCTAGCGCCATGAAACCTGCCGACCCCCAGTTCTGGAATCACAGTTGCGCGGAACTCCAGGCGCAACTGGGGACGGGACCGCAAGGCCTGAGCCAGAATGAAGCGCGCAAGCGGCTCCTGGCATTCGGCCCGAACACCTTGAGGGTTCAAGCCGAGCGGCTTCTGATCCTGCAATACCTGGAGCACTTCAAGAATCCGCTGGTCCTGATCCTGCTGGCGGCCAGCGCAGTCTCGGCGCTGACCGGCGAGTTCACCGGATTCGTGATCATCTGGGCCATCGTGCTGATCAGCGTGACCCTCGATTTCGTCCAGGAATACCGGGCCGGGCGGGCCGTCGAGCGCTTGAAACAAACCGTCGCGATTCGTGCCACGGTACTGCGCGACACGCTGCGCCTCGATCTCCCGATGGAGAAGCTGGTGCCCGGCGATGTGGTGCTGTTGGCGGCGGGAGACCTGATGCCGGCCGACTGCCGACTGCTCGAGGCCAGGGACTTCTTCGTCAACCAGGCGCTGCTGACGGGCGAATCCTATCCGGTCGAAAAGCATGCGAGCGAACTGGCGGCGCCGGTCGACGATCTCAGCGCCGCCGCGAACGCGGTGTTCATGGGAACCTCTGTGATCAGCGGGATGGCGACTGCGATGGTCTGCCGAACCGGTCCCGACACGGCGGTGGGCAAGATCGCCGACTCCCTGGTGGCCAAGGCGCCGCCCACGGCGTTCGAAATCGGCGCCCAGAGCTTCGGCATGCTGATCATGCGCCTGACGATACTGCTGGTGCTGTTCGTCTTCCTGGTCAACGCCTTCTTTCATCGGCCGCTGCTGGAGTCCTTCCTGTTCGCCATCGCCCTGGCCGTCGGCCTGACGCCCGAGCTGCTGCCCATGGTGATCACCGTGACGCTGTCGCACGGCGCGCTGCGCATGGCGAAGAAGCAGGTGATCGTCAAGCGCCTGGTGGCCATCCATAACCTCGGCAGCATGGATGTGTTGTGCACCGACAAGACCGGCACCCTCACGGAGGCGCGCATCCGCCTTGAACGCCATCTGGATGCGCAGGGACAGGACAGCGTGCGGGTGCTGGAGCTGGCCTACCCCAACAGCTATTTCGAGACCGGCCTGAAAAGCCCGCTCGACGATGCGATCCTCGAACACAAGGAGATCGATGTCGGCGGCTGGCGCAAGATCGATGAAGTGCCTTTCGACTTCGAGCGGCGTCGGGTTTCCGTGCTGGTCGACCAGGGAGAGAAACGCTTGCTGGTCGTCAAGGGCTCCCCCGAGGACATCCTCAGGCTGTCGACCCAATATGCGTTGGGCCAGAGCGAGGTTGCGCTGCCCCTGGACGACAGCGTGCGAGCTTCGCTTCAAGCCTTGCAGGACAGCCTCGGGCGCGAAGGCTTCCGGGTGCTGGGGATCGCCTGGCGGACGGTCGCCGGGGACCATCCGCATGCGGTGGTCGATGACGAGACCGAGCTCGTCTTCGCCGGCTTCGCGGCCTTTCTCGACCCACCCAAGGAGAGTGCCGCGCACGCCCTCAAGGCGCTGGAGGCCAGTGAGGTCAGGGTCAAGATACTCACCGGCGACGGCGAGCTGGTCACCCGCCATTTGTGCGACCGGCTCGGCATGAAAGTTACCGGCGTATTGACGGGCGGCGAGATCCAGGCGCTGGACGACGCCGCCCTGGCGGTTCGGGTCAAGGAGGCCAACCTGCTGTGCCGGCTCAATCCCAGCCAGAAGAACCGCGTGATTCTGTCGATGAGGAACCAGGGACACACCGTCGGCTATCTCGGCGCCGGCATCAACGACGCGCCTTCGCTGCATTCGGCCGATGTCGGCATCTCGGTGCAAGGCGCGGTGGACGTGGCCAAGGCGGCGGCGGACATGATCCTGTTGCGACAGGATTTGAGCGTGTTGCACGCCGGCGTCATCGAGGGACGCCGCACCTTCGCCAATATCATGAAATACATCATGATGGGCACCAGCTCAAATTTCGGCAATATGTTCAGCATGGCCGGCGCGACGCTGTTCCTCGCTTTCCTGCCGATGCTGCCGGTGCAGATCCTGCTCAACAACCTGCTCTACGACGTTTCGGAGCTGACGATACCGCTGGACCGGGTGGACCATGAATATCTCGCCCATCCCAAGCATTGGGACACCGGCTTCATCCGTCAGTTCATGTGGGTGATCGGGCCGATCAGCTCGATCTTCGACATCCTCACCTTCGTCATCATGCTGAAAGTGTTCGAAGCAGGCGAGGCGCTGTTCCACACCGGCTGGTTCATCGAATCCATCGCCACGCAGGTGCTGGTGATCTTCATCATCCGCACCCGCGGCCATCCCTTCAAGAGTCGGCCCAGCACGGCGCTGACGGTCACCTCGCTGAGCGTCGTGGCGGTCGCCGCGGCACTGCCGTTCACGCCACTGGCGGCGCATCTGGGCTTTGTCCCGCCTCCGGCAATGTTCTTCGTGATCCTGCTGGGGATGTTGCTGAGCTACCTCACCGCGGTGGAGTTCGTGAAGAGATGGTTCTACAGCCGTTACGCGGCGCGCTGATTCGCGCCGTCCATGTCGGTCTCCGGTCTCTTCACAGCTTGATCTCAAGCGCCGCGCCGAACTGGGTGCGCGTGCTGCGCCCGGACACGCTGCCATAGCCGCTGTCCAGGACCGTGCGCGACCAGGTATCGAACGGCGCCAAATTATTGGCCGAGAGGCGCAGCGAAAGGCTGCGGCTGAATGTCCATTGAGCGAACAGATCCAGCGCACGGGTGCGCGAGACTTCCAGCGCCTGGGACAGGGTCTGCTGCGTCGCGTAGCCCGGGGTGAAGGCAAGGCTGACGCCGGTGGTCAACGGCAAGTCGGCCAGGCGGTAATCGAAACCGAAAGTGCCCGACCAGGGCTGCTGGCCGTCGAGACGGTTGTTCGGCGCGGGTACGGCATCGACCTGCGAGCGGTAGAAGTTCAGCGCCATGCGCAGGTTGAGCGCCAGTTTCGGGTCGAACAACGCGGGCAGCAGTTCCCCGGCGCGCCCCTTGGCCTCGAGTTCCAGACCCGTGGTCCGCGCCTTGGAAAAGTTCACGGGCTTCGATACCCAACGCGGCACGCTGGCCCATTCGACCGATTCCAGGGTGGTGACACTGCGCATGAGGCCATTCACGCGGCGCTGGAACACGCCCACGCTGAGCAGGCCGCCGCCCGCAAGATATTTCTCGAACGCCACGTCCAGGCCGGTGGCCAGCTCAGGCTTGAGGAGCGGATTGCCGATCCGGTCGGGCGAAAGTTCGGCGTTGGGGCCGCCGGTGTTGGTGAACAAGGCGCTGACCGACGGACGCGCCAGCAGCGCGCTCAGCTCGGGCGCCTTGTAGCTGCGGGTCAGGCTGGCGCGCAGCAGGTCGCGCCCGTTGGGATCGAGCTTGTAGTTCACGTGCCACAGCGGGGTGAGCACGCTGCTGACGTTCCTCACTGCCGTCGCGGTGCCAGTGCTGTCGGTGGTGATCTGCTCGTTGCGCAGGCCCAGGTAAGTCGACCATTGCGGCGACAATTCCCATTCGTCCTGCACAAATAGTGCGCGCCGGGCAATGCGCGCGGCGAAGGGCTGGCCCTCGTAGTCCGGCAGTTGCGGAACGCCCAGTTCGCTGACCTCGCGCTTCTCATCGCGACGACGCCATTCCAGGTCCCAGCCCAGCGTCAGGGTCTGGTCCTCGCCCAGCAGTTGCACCAGCTTGCCGGCCTGGGTCAGGCCGTTATCCTGGATGTCTCCCAGCGAACTGCGTTGTGGATGGCTGCCCCGAAACGTCTGGTTGTCGAAAGTGCCTCGGGAGTCCTGGATACCGGCTTTGAGCTCGATGCGCCGGGTATCGCTGAGGCGGTTGGTGTATTGCAGGTTGCCGCGCAGAGTCTGCCAGGTGCCGTGGGTTTCGGCGTCGTCGTCGAGGCTGGGGATGCCGCTCAACACCTGGTTGGTATAGAGCGTCTTATTGTTCCAGTAACCCTTCTGAATAAAACTCTGTACCGACAGCGCCTGCTCATCGCTGATCTTCCAGTTCACCCGCGGGGCAAGGTTGAGACCATGACCCCAATACGGCTGTATGCCGTTCTGGATCGCCCTCGACACCAGGTTGTCTGTCCCCGGCATGCTGCGATCGTTGAAAAAACGGTTCTGGTTGCGCCACTCGAAGACCGACACCGGCAAGGACATCGAGAAGGCGCCGATGCGCTCGCCCAGCGTGAAGTTGCCATTGGCCGTCGGCCGCTCGGCGGCATAACCGATGCCCACGCGCAGATCGCGTTGCGAGACTCTCGGTGGCTCCTTCAGGATGATGTTGATCGCGCCGGCCACCGCCTGGGCGCTCTGGTCGGCCGTCGGACCCTTGGTGACCTCGATGCGCTCGACCTGCGACGGGCTGAGCTGGTCGAGGGCGAAGCCGGGCGGCGCGGGATCGCCGTTGATCAGGATCAGCGTGTAACCGGCGCCCAGGCCGCGCATGCGCGGCGAGCTGCCCTGCATGCTGACGCCGGGCAGGCGCTTGAGCACGTCGGCGACACTGGTGTCACCGTACTTGTCCATCTCTTCGCGGCCGTAGACCTGCTTGGCGACCATCGCCCTGCGGCGCAGATCGGTGTCGCTTTGTGGGCGCGCACTCACTTCGACGCGTTCGATGCGCCCCCCGGGCGGGCGGGCCGACCCGTCGCCGAGGCCAGGCGCCACGTCCTGGGCATACGCCGGAGCAAGCGCGGCAACAGACACCAGCAGCACCCG
>JAPLQT010000069.1 GCA_026399515.1 Pseudomonadota bacterium
GATGAAGGAGGCGGTGACGAGTGCCAGCAGCAACCAGTGAAACACCCGCGTCGGCAGATCCCAGAGCTTGATGCGGACCGTCATGGGCTCTAAACGACAGCTTCCTCTTTTTCCTTCTTCGGCTTGATGAAATGCTCGCGCGAGACGCCGAGCCACATCACCAGCGGGCTGGCGACCAGCACCGAGGAGTAGATGCCGAAGCAGATGCCGATGGTCAGCGCCAGTGCGAAATAATGCAGCGCCGCGCCGCCGAAGATCAGCATCGAGGTGACCATCAGCTGGGTGCAACCGTGGGTGATGATGGTGCGCGAGATGGTGCTGGTGATGGCGTGATTGAGTACCTGCGGCGTGGTCAGGCCGCGCTTCTTCTTGAAGGTTTCGCGGACCCGGTCGAACACCACCACCGACTCGTTCACCGAATAGCCGAGCACCGCCAGCACCGCCGCCAGCACCGGCAGCGAGAACTCCCATTGGAAGAAGGCGAAGAAGCCGAGGATGATCACCACGTCGTGCAGGTTGGCGATGATGGCGGAGACGGCGAAGCGCCATTCGAAGCGGATCGCCAGGTAGATGACGATGCCGATGACCACCAGCAACAGCGCCATGGCGCCGTCCGAGGCGAGTTCCTTGCCGACCTGCGGGCCGACGAATTCGTTGCGCTTGAGGTGCGGCTCATTCGCGCTGTCAACGGCTCTAAGCGAAGCCATCACCTGATCGCTGACTTTGGCGGTGTCGCTGTCCTTGGCCAGCGGCACGCGGATCAGCAGGTCGCGCGAGCTGCCGAAATTCTGCACCTGCGGGTCGGCGAAGCCGTCCTGGATCATCCGGTTGCGGATTTTCTCCACGTCAGGCGCCTCGGTGTAGGCGACTTCCAGCAGTGTGCCGCCGGTGAACTCGATGGACAGATGCAGGCCCTTGGTAACCAGGAACACCACGGCCAGGATGAAGGTGATCAACGAAATGATGTTGAACACCAGCGCATGGCGCATGAAGGGGATGTCTTTCTTGATGCGGAAGAATTCCATGGGGTGCTTCCTAGTTAGCGTAATGGAACACAGTTACGAAGCGCCCCGTAACCCACGAGCGCAGCGAGCGATCCGTAACCCCCGCCCGGGCGGGGGTCGGGGGTGGGAGCGTAAATCTCCTGCCTTTGAACAATTTCATGGTACGGAGGTGGTCGGACGACCATGCGCGGTAGCCATTATTTGGTGGCGACGCCGGGTATCCACACCTGGCCGATCGACAGCTTGTCGACCTTGCGGCGCGAACCGTAGATCACGTTGATGAGCGCCCGCGACACCACCACCGAACTGAAGATCGAGGTCAGGATGCCCAGCACATGCACCACGGCGAAACCGCGTATCGGGCCGGAGCCGAAGATCAACAAGGCGACGCCGGCGATCAGGGTGGTGACGTTGGAATCCAGGATGGTGGCCCAGGCGCGCTCGTAACCGGCGCGGATGGCCGCCTGCGGCGACTCGCCGTTACGCAGTTCCTCGCGGATGCGCTCGTTGATCAGCACGTTGGAGTCGATCGCCATGCCCAGCGTCAGGGCGATGGCGGCGATGCCCGGCAGGGTCAGGGTCGCCTGCAGCATGGAGAGCAGGGCGAACAGCAGCATGACGTTGGAGGCCAGCGCCAGCACCGAGACGAAACCGAACAGCAGGTAGTAGAGGCTCATGAAGGCGGCGATGGCGATGAAGCCGCCCACCGTCGAGTGGAAGCCCTTCTGGATGTTGTCGGCGCCCAGCGAGGGACCGATGGTGCGCTCCTCGATGATGTCCATCGGCGCGGCCAGCGAACCGGCGCGCAGCAGCAGGGCCACGTCATTGGCTTCGACCGTGGTCATGCGCCCGGATATCTGCACGCGTCCGCCGCCGATCTCGCTGCGGATCACCGGCGCGGTGACGACTTCGCCCTTGCCTTTTTCGATCAGCACGATGGCCATGCGCTTGCCGACGTTGTCGCGCGTGAGTTCCTTGAAGATGCGGGCGCCGGCGGAGTCGAGCGTCAGATGCACCGCCGGTTCGTGGGTCTGGTTGTCGAAGCCGGGCTGCGCGTCGGTGAGGCGTTCGCCGGTCAGGACGACCTGTTTCCGCAGCAGCAGCGGACGTCCGCCGCGCTCGGTGTAATACTCGGTGCCGAGCGGCGGCTGTCCCTTGGAGGCCTGGTCCATCACGGCCGGATTGGCGCTGTTCTCGTCGTCCACCATGCGCACTTCCAGCGTCGCCGTGCGGCCCAGGATGTCCTTGGCCTTGGCGGTATCCTGAACGCCGGGCAGTTGCACCACGATGCGGTCCGCGCCCTGTTGCTGGATCACCGGCTCGGCCACGCCGAGTTCGTTGATGCGGTTGTGCAGGGTGGTGATGTTCTGCTTCAGGGCGTATTCCTGGATGCGTTTTTCCGCCTGCAACTTGAGCGTGCCGACCAGCTTGAAAGGCGCGTCCGGCGTACCGGGGTCTTGTGCGTCGACCAGTTGCAGGTCGGGCTGGGCGTCGGCGATGACGCTGCGTGCCTTGTCGCGGGTATCGGCTTCGCGGAACTTGATGACCAGGTTCATACCTTCGCGGCCGATGCCGGCATGGCGCAGGCTCTTGTCGCGCAGCAAGCTGCGCAGGTCGGCGCCGGTCGAGTCGAGCCGCTTGGTCAGCGCGCCTTTCATATCCACCTGCAACAGGAAGTGCACCCCGCCGCGCAGGTCGAGGCCGAGGTACATCGGCAGCGCGTGCATGCTGGTCAACCACTGAGGCGAGCTGGAGAGCAGGTTCAGGGCCACGCTGTACGACGCTTCGGTGGCGTCGGGATTGAGCGCCTTCTCGATGGCGTCCTTGGCCTTCAACTGGCTGTCGCCATCGCTGAGGCGCACGCGGATGCTGTTGGGGTCGGAAAATATCCCGTCATGGACGATGCCTGCGGCCTTCAGCGTGTCTTCGACTCGTCCCTGCAAGAGCCTGTCGACCTTGATGGTCGCCTTGACGCTGGAGATCTGTACCGCCGGTGCTTCGCCGAAGAAATTCGGCAGGGTGTAGAACAGGCCCAGCGCCAGCGCGACGACGACCAGGATGTTTTTCCAGAGGGGATAGCGGTTCATCTCAAAGAGTCTTCAACGTGCCCTTGGGCAGGATGGTGCCGACCGCCTGCTTCTGCACGATGATTTCCACCGGGCTGTCCTTGATGGTGCTCACTTCTATGGTCAGGAAATTCTCGCCGACCTTGGTGATCCGCCCGGCCATGCCGCCCTGGGTCAGCACTTCGTCGCCTTTGGCGAGCGCCTCGACCATGGCTTTCTGTTCCTTGGCTTTCTTCATTTGCGGCCGGATCATCAGGAACCACAGCACCACAAACATCAGGATGATAGGCAGCAAGCCAGTCAGGCCACCCAGCGGGTCTGCGGCGGCACCGCCGGCGGCTTGGGCGTAAGCATTCGAAATCAGCACGTTGGGCTCCCAATAAGGTCAAGTCAAGCGGACCATTATATCAGTCGCCGGCCCGTTCCCCGCGGAACCGGGCGATGTATTCGGAGAGGGATTGGGAAGCGATGGCCTCGCGCAGTTCGCGCATCAAGGTCTGGTAGTAGTGGAGGTTGTGCAGGGTGTTCAGGCGTGCGCCGAGGATTTCGCCGATGCGATGCAGGTGGTGCAGATAGGCGCGGGTGAAATGACGGCAGGTCAGGCAGGCGCAGGTTTCGTCGAGCGGGCGGGTGTCCGACTTGTATTGGGCATTCTTGATCTTGATGTCGCCGTGGCGGGTGAATAACCAGCCGTTGCGGGCATTGCGTGTCGGCAGGACGCAATCGAACATGTCGATGCCTTGGCCAACGGCGAACACCAAGTCTTCGGGGGTGCCCACTCCCATCAGGTAGCGCGGCTTGTCCCGCGGCAGGCACGGCGCGGTGTGAGCCAGGATGCGCGCCATGTCCTCCTTCGGTTCGCCGACCGACAGGCCGCCGATGGCGTAACCATCGAAACCGATATCGCTCAAGCCTGCCAGCGACTCGTCGCGCAGGCCCTCGTACATGCCGCCCTGAACGATGCCGAACAGGGCGTTGGCGTTGTTCAAACGCGCATGTTCGTCATGCGATCGCCTGGCCCAGCGCAGCGACAGCCGCATCGATTCGCCGGCCTGGTGGAGATCGGCCGGGTAGGGCGTGCATTCGTCGAAGATCATGACGATGTCGGAGTTCAACACGTGCTGTATCCGCATCGAGTCCTCCGGCGACAGGAACAACTTGTCGCCATTGACGGGCGACTGGAACTTCACGCCTTCCTCGGAAATCTTGCGTAGCGCGCCCAGCGAGAACACCTGGAAGCCGCCCGAGTCGGTCAGTATCGGCCCGTCCCAGCCCATCAGGCGGTGCAGGCCGCCGTGCGCGGCGATCACTTCGAGACCCGGCCGCAGCCAGAGATGAAACGTGTTGCCGAGCAGGATTTGCGCGCCGGTCTCGCGGATTTCGTGCGGCGCCATCGCCTTGACCGCGCCGTAGGTGCCGACCGGCATGAAGGCGGGAGTATCCACAGTCCCGTGGGCGAGCGTCAACCGGCCGCGGCGGGCCGCGTTGTCAGTGGCGAGCAATTCAAAGTTCATGGTCCGGACCATTCCCTTCGGTCATGGGTTCGGGTGAGCAACATGGCGTCGCCGTAGCTGAAGAAACGATATTCCCGCATTATGGCATGCGCATAGGCGCGGCGGATTCTGTCCTGGCCTGCAAAAGCCGACACCAGCATCAGCAGCGTGGACTTGGGTAAATGGAAATTGGTCAGCAGCACTTCGACGACGCGGAAACGAAAGCCGGGCAGGATGAACAGCTCGGTCTCGCCGGCACCGGCGCGCAGTTCGCCATCGAGCGTGGCCAACGCTGCGGATTCCAGAGTGCGCAGCGTGGTCGTCCCGACGGCGACGATCCGTCCTCCCCGCTGGCGTGTTTCCTGAATGGCCGCAACCGTAGACTCCGGCAGGAAGTAGCGTTCGCGGTGCATGCGGTGCTCGGCAAGATTTTCGCTGCGCACCGGCTGGAAGGTCCCGGCGCCGACATGTAGGGTGACGTAGGCGATGCGGCAGCCTTTGGCCTGGAGAGCGGCGATGAGTTCGGCGTCGAAATGCAGGCCGGCGGTCGGCGCGGCCACCGAGCCGTGTTCGCGGGCGAATATCGTCTGGTAGCGCGCCTCGTCGGTCGCCTCGGCGCCGCGTTCGATATAGGGAGGCAATGGCAGGCGTCCATGACGCTCCAGCAGGCAAATGGCGGGCTCAGGGAAACGCAGCCGGTAGAACTCGCCTTCACGCGCCACGACCTCGGCCGCGAAAGCCTCTTCCAGTTGCAGCATCATGCCGGGCCTGGGCGGCTTGCTGGCACGGATTTGCGCCAGCAGCTCGTGTTCGTCCAGCAGCCGTTCCACCAGCACCTCGACCTTGCCCCCGCTGGATTTTGTGCCGAATAACCGGGCATGCAATACCCGCGTGTCGTTCATCACCAGCAGGTCGCCGGGGCGCAACAAGGCCGCGAGATCGGCGATGCAGCGGTCTTCGAGAGTTTCCCCCGAAACCTCCAGCAGACGGCTGGCGCTGCGCTTGGGCAGCGGCATCTGGGCGATCAGCCGGGGCGGCAAGGCGTAATCGAAATCGGCCAGGGTTGGGGTTATTTGTGGCATTGGAGCGGTACGGAGCGATGTGGAGCGATTGGGAGTTGTAGCGGAACGGCGAATCGCGGATAATGCGCGTTCCATGCAACATGCGCGGCCGCCATTCTAAGCGAGTCGAGGCGCAAAGTGCCGATCCAAGTGGCCGGTATTGCATGGACCCCTTGCCCGGGTGGCGGAATTGGTAGACGCGACGGTCTCAAACACCGTTGCCGCAAGGCGTGCCGGTTCGATTCCGGCTCCGGGCACCATCAAGTAGTCCAAAGCAGTCCGAAGTAGAGCAACTAGCCCGCGATGAAGTGCAGGACGTGATCACCAGATCCAACGACCACATTCCGCGCGCACCGCGCCTTGATGTTCAACGCGTTCAACTGCGCCATCATCCTAGACCTCAACGCCCGAATCAATCTTTAGCGGTAATGATCGGTACCAAATTGATATAGTACAGTTGTGCTGTCCCAGTTCCACCAGTCTGTATCATTGCGGCGCATTGCCCTTCGGTAGTCATAACATTGACGACGCATGACAAGCTTAGACCCTTCATCGGATTACTGATTGTAAAATTCAACTGTGGTGTTGCATCGATATAGCCAGCTCCGCTGAGAGTAAAGTTTCCATCCTTTCCGCAGTTTGTAACCCCATACACCGCGACGTTGGGATTGATATTCGTGGATGGGTTTCGCGCAAATACTCCGGTTATGTCGGCGGAAAAGACGCAACTGGCCGATTGGGGAGGGACACCAGGAATGGGGGGAAGATTGCCTGATGTTACAAGCATACTTGGGAGCGTGCTTCCAGTTTGGGCCGTAAATGACCACGCCAAGCTGCTAATCGACGATGGAGGCCCAATTGTGTATCCAGCAACAGCACTAACGCTAAATGTTAACAACAAGGCATATGACAGGGACCGCATGGTATTCGCCATTCCAACTCCTAATTCGGCCCTCGTAGGCGACCGGAAAGTAATCGCTGTTGATTGGTGTGTGTCGCAAGTACGCTCGGGATGATTCCTCAACCCTGCCACATATAAGCGGTCGCAAACCCTGCTCGTAACCTATGCAAAATGCATTCTCAGAATACGCCACATGCCAGTTCTGGTCAATGCAAAGCCCTATCCAGCTATGTACCTACTCGTATCCCGATGATATTGACTCTTGAGACGCTGTAGGCACGCGCCAACGCGCTTACAGATTCACCGCAAGACCGGGTGCCTATACCGTCGACACGAGAAGCCCCCGCTACCGAGTCCGTGCTGGATGTTTCCGGAACCGGCTGGCACAATTGACGCGGATCGATTCCGGGCAAAAATTCACACGTTATGCAAATAGCAGGGAATCTTGGAATTACTCGCTTGTACAAGTACCGTTCAATAGCGGCAGAGCTACGTGAGCACACGTATCGAATCTTCACCCACAATGAATTGATGTTCTCATCGCCTAGCGCATTTAATGATCCATTTGAAGCAAAACCGCAAGTTAGATTCGCCGGGACTAGAAACAGAATTCACCGATATATCGAATGGCTCGTCCGAAGGCACAAATGGAACGGATCACCGGCGGAAAGGTTGATTAGGAACCGGGAACTGGAAAGCGTGTTCAAGAGTAATCCCAAAGCCGAATTCGAGAGGACGTTATGGGAACTGCTGAACGATTATGGGGTACTGTCATTGTCGGAAGATGCGCTGCACCCACTGATGTGGTCTCACTACGCCGACTCACATCGAGGAATCTGCATTGAGTTCGACGCGGCTCAGCATTTTTTTCAGTATGCCCGTAAGGTCAATTACGAACTAGATTACCCGTCGATAGATCCGATGAGTCACTTACCTGAAGAGGTCAACGAAATTGCAATCCTCACTAAAGCCGACTTTTGGAAGTACGAAAAGGAGTGGCGAGTAATTTTTCCAAAAATGACGGATCAGGAAAAGAAGGAAGGAATTGCAAAGACAAATAACCCGCTTGGGAAACACCTTTATGGATTGCACAACGGCCCAGGCATCTATACGTTTCCACCCGATGCAATCAGCGCAGTAATCCTAGGCGCGAAGGTTTCCGTAAGGGATGCAGAGGAACTTATCGCCCTTCTAAAGAACATTCGACCGGACATTTACATCGAAAGGGCAGCTCTCCATCCATCTGCCTTCAAACTTGAACGCACGGCGATATAGCATTATCCGGTTGATATCTTCCGGTAAATTTCTTACGGGCAAAAACCCCCTTTGCCAGTTACGAGATGAGGCAGGAAGGTCCGATACCTTCGATATGGATGAAGAGCATCTCTCGCTATGTTTACCGTAGCAGCAGCGCCATGATAGCGATGGCTACCGTGCCATCATGCGGTGCCGGCTCCGACCATCAAGTAGTTCAATGAAGTCCGAAGTAGGTCCACGAGCCCGCTGTGAAGTGCGGGCTGTGACGGGCTGCGGGCGTTATTCATTCCCCGGCGAACTCTTCAGCATGCGAATGCTTCCCGCTGGTATTGGTCCTTGAAGGCATACGTTAGCCGCGTATAATTTCGCCATAAATTTCGAGTTCATCGAGTTCCGATTCGATCCCCGTTCATGTGCGCAAGGCGATCAAGGGGGAAATGGAAAATGCCCAAAATGACTGATAAAGCCCTGTTGGCGCGGGATGCAAAGCGCGACATCGGCGCGGAACTGCTGCAATCCGTACGCGATCTGAAAGCCGGCCGCTGGAGGCGCAAGACCACGATAGCGACGTTGCCCGATGGCGGCGTGCGGCGACGAATCGAATTGCCCGGCGGCAAGGTGCAACTGGATGAGGTATTGACCGGTGTGCGATGGGCGTTGCTGTTTGCACGATCCCATTCGAAATTGTCGCAAGCGAATTTTGCCGCGGCCCTCGGTGTTTCCAAACGCACCCTGGAGAACTGGGAGCAGGGGCGAGCGAAACCGACCTGGCCTGCCAAGGTGTTGTTGAATCTGGTCGCCAGGTACCCGGACACGGTGAAGCGGCTGGCGAAAATTCAGCCAGAAGAGCACGCGGCCTGACGGAGATCTTTCTCTATCCGGTGTGCTCAAGCCTAGTACATAATCATCGAGAACATGATGGATCAAACCACTACCTCGTCATTCCGGCGCAAGCCGGAATCCAGTACGTTTCTGGATCCCGGCTTGCGCCGGAATGACGCATTTACCCATCAATTTACGCATGACTGACCACTAGCTTGGCTGAGCAATAACGAAACAGTCAACGGTGTCCGCCGCTACCATCGAATTTCCAACTCAGGACAACCGAGCGGCAGTGCGTAATTCGGTTTGCCAGAGTCGAGTCAAATACTTGACTTAGCCCCTCAACTAATCTAGTTTGTCGGCAAAGGCCTTGGTTGATTGGCGCTCGGCGCCAAGGTGTTGCAAGAAACACCCGGGAGGGATACGGCATGTCGGATCAGAACTCGAAACAGATTTTGTGGCGCGAGGAGTTCTCGATCGGGGTCCCCAGTATCGACGACCAGCACAAGCGATTGCTTGCCTTGTTGAACCAGTTGAATTCGTTCGATCACGACCAGGCGATCGGTGATCCTCAGGCCAGCCCGCTGATGGAAATGCTGGAAAATCTCAATGAATATGCAGCCCATCATTTTCTGAACGAGGAAGCGTTGATGCGCGAACATCTTGCGCCCGACGAGAAGACGGTCAACCATATCGTTGCCCACCGTTCCTACTGGACGATCATTTTGACATTGAAGAATCGCCTGCTGAAAGGCGATGCGAAAGTGAATCGCGATTTGGTCGAGTATTTGAACGGTTGGTGGATCAACCATATCCTCATGACCGACCAGGAAATGGGACGGGAACTCAGCCGGCGGGGAGTGGAGTAAGCTGACGAGTATTGGTATCGCCGCCGGATAGCGTCTGGCGGTAGTCTTCATATCGAGGTAAGCATGTCCGTTCAAGATGGCCGTCGGAGTGAATTAGACACGGAAGCGGAATCACTCGACGGCGAAACTACATCCGCACCATCGACGCCGGAGCCACCGGAGCCGCCGCCGGTCGCTACGTCCGCTCCGCGCGGCTATAGCTGGCGGGCGACGATGGATCTGGAGCCGGGGATGGTCATCGCCAGACCGGTGGTCGGACACGCCGGCAGCCGCGCGACCATGCACCTGGCGATCGGATCGGTGATCACCGCCGACACGCTGGCCCAACTGGTGAATAAGGGCGTGGAGTGCGTCGCGATCCTGGATGATCACCCGCCGAATCCGGAAGACTATGCCGGCATCGTCCTGCGGTATGAGGCGAGGTTGCGCGAAATCTTCGAACCCGAACCCGATGAAACCTGTCGTCCCCTGTTTGACGCGCTCATCAAGAACGGACCTCTCGAATGCTAGGCGGCCGCGACATGATGGCGGAAGTGCCGAAACTCGCCGAAGCGCTGCCGCCGTTCCCGGGCATCGTGCTCCAGTTGCTCGACCGCATGCACGACGAGGAAACATCGCTCGACGGCCTGGTCCGGCTGGCCCGCAACGATCCGGTGATTACGAGCAACATCCTGGCCAACGCCAACCACATTCGCCGGCTGCACGCGCAGTCGGATCTGGCCGACCCGTTTGCCGCGGCTTCCCTCATCGGACTCAATCGCCTTCGCGGCATCGTCGTCGCGGCCGGGATGAACCAGTTCCTCGAAAAGGGAAAGGGCGGAGCCTTCCTGTTCAAGCACTCACAGGCCGTGGCCATCGTCGCCCAGGAACTGGCGGCCATGTGCGGCGTGTCGACCGAGATGGCCTATGTGGCGGGCATATTGCACGACATAGGACAACTGTGCTTCCACATCCTCGATGAACAAGCGTTCAAGGATGCCTATGAGCAGTCGAGCATCGACGGGAAACTGCTGGAACGCGAGGTCGATATATTCGGGCTGGACCACTGCCGCATCGGCGCCTTGATCGCGGAACATTGGAAGCTGCCCCAGGAGTTCGTGTCGACCATCCTGACCCACCACGATGAAGCGACCGTCACCAGCAGGCTACAGGCGACGATCTGCCTGGCCGAAAGCCTGGCGCGCGCGCTGGATATCCCGCCGTCGCAGAAGAACCGGGTGACCAAGATCAATGTCCTGGCCCTCGAAACCCTGGGTTTGCGCTGGAATAGCCCGGAGATGCTGGATTGCTTCGGTCGCTGCCATGCGCGCTTTCATCAGATACTCGACGACAGCCGCGGATAGTCGGGGTGCTCAAGCGACGTCCGGCAAGCGGGAGGCCGGTTCGATCCCGGCTGGACGTGGTCAAATCAAGCATCAACCTGGTGCGTCTGCACCAAGCTTGAGCAGCCGAAACAGCGCTCACGACGATCTATGCTTTCTTACCCAATCCAGGGCAGCCTCGGCAACATAGGGTAATACAGCGCCTGTTCCCATTAACAGCAGCAGATCAATCGGAATCATGGCATTCACTCCTTTTCGGTGCTGGTGACACCGAAAACTTACGCAAGCTATGTGCCAGGGTTTGCACGCTAACGCGGAGTGAATTCCGTGCAGGACGGAACTCGCGGTCCCGGTGCGTTCAGGCGACCGCGGCCACGCTTGTCGCCAGGAATTTATGCAGAACTTGTGCGCCGTCGCCCGCAATCTTCAGGAATTCGACGCCGATCCGGAAGCCGCCCTGCTGGCGCGAAAGCACACTGCTGACGATTTTGGATTTTGCCTCGAAGATCACCGGCGGATTGATCTGGTCGCCAGGATTGATCAGCAGGCAGACGGTGATCGGATGTGGCGATAAAAGGTTGTAATCTGAAATTATCGAAGCCCCGCTGGTACTGACATCCTGAGTCTTGCCATGGGTTTTCGCAAGCTTGCCATTTTCATCGAGAATGATGACGGCCCGCAGGCGTTTGGCGTGCCGTTGGCTTCTTCTGCTTTCTTCCATGTTTACGGGTAACGATGGGTGCGGCGGGATCGGGATGGATAATTATAAATGTGCTTTTGCTCCCGGAGAAGCACCCAAGCGAATTTGCCCCTTCGTCGACAGCGCTTGCCGCCGTCGCAGCGTGCCTGATTGGCCGTATAATCCGTCGGCAATGGTGCACGGCAACATTCGAGCCACGGCCGAACCGTCACCATCGCCGCCAAGTGGGCAAGGCATGCAGAGCCCAGAGTGTTCCGTATAGATCATCGCGCATATTGAAAACCGGCCCGCACCTGACGGGCTGACTCTTGATCCTCAGGCTGGAGCGGCATGGACGAAACTCAACAACATTCCTCGACGCATGATTCCAGCCTCGCCGCCATGTCGCTGGCAGCGATGGGGGTGGTCTACGGGGACATCGGCACCAGTCCGCTTTACACCATGAAGGAAGTCTTCAACGGCCCGCACGCTGTTGCGGTGACACCGGAAAACCTGCTCGGAATCCTTTCGCTGATCTTCTGGGCGCTGACGATCACCGTTACCCTCAAGTATGTGATGTTCATCATGCGCGCCGACAACCGCGGTGAAGGCGGCATCATGGCGCTGACCGCACTGGCGTTGCGTACCTCCGGCGCGTCCCAGCGCGGCTTGTGGTGGATTTCGGTGCTGGGGATTTTCGGCGCGGCGCTGTTCTACGGCGACGCCGTCATCACTCCCGCGATGTCGGTACTTTCCGCGGTGGAGGGCCTGGAAGTGGCGACGCCGTTGTTCAAGCCTTTCGTCGTGCCGATCACCATCGGCATCATCATCGGACTGTTCATGTTTCAGCGCCAGGGCACGGCCAGCGTCGGCGCGCTGTTCGGCCCGGTGATGCTGTTCTGGTTCGCCACTCTCGGCACGCTCGGCATCTGGAATATTTTCAAGCATCCGGCCGTAATCACCGCGATCAACCCGTGGTATGCCCTGCATTTTTTCCTCGAAAACCAGATGCATGGTTTCCTGGCGTTGGGTGCGGTGGTGCTGGCAATCACCGGCGGCGAGGCGCTTTACGCCGACATGGGCCATTTCGGCAGGCGGCCGATCAAGTGGGCCTGGCTGGGTTTTGTCTTTCCCATGCTGTACCTGAATTACCTCGGCCAGGGCGCATTGATCCTGGATAATCCGGAAGCGGTCAAGAACCCGTTCTTCCTGCTGGTTCCGGACCTGCTGCTCTATCCCATGGTCGGATTGGCCACGGCGGCGACTGTGATCGCGTCCCAGGCCGTGATATCGGGAGCCTTCTCGCTCACCAGCCAGTCCATGCAATTGGGATACTGCCCGCGCATCCAGGTGCTGTTCACCTCCGAGCGGGAAAAGGGACAGATCTACATCCCGAACATCAACTGGCTGGTGCTGCTGGCGGTGATCATCCTGGTGCTGGGCTTCCGCACCTCCTCGAACCTGGCATCGGCCTATGGCCTGGCGGTGACGCTGACCATGATGATCGACACCCTGCTGGCCTTCGTCGTGGTGCGCAGCCTGTGGAAGTGGAACAGCCTCCAGTCGGGCGTGTTCCTGGCGTTTTTCATCGTGGTGGATTTCGCGTTTTTCGCCGCTAACAGCGTCAAGATCCTCGATGGCGGCTGGTTCCCGCTGGTGTTGGGGCTGACGGTATTCACCCTGTTGTCCACCTGGAAGCGCGGCCGCGACCTGCTCTACAGGAAGCTCCAGCTGGATTCCATGCCGCTCGACGCCTTCATCAAGAGCCTGGAATATGGCGGGCCGCATCGAGTCGAAGGCACCGGCATCTACATGACCACCAATCCCAACAGCGTGCCGCGCGCGATGCTGCACAACCTGCTGCACAACAAGGTGCTGCATGAACGGGTGGTGCTGCTCAACGTGAATGTCGAGGACGTGCCGCACGTGCCTGAAGCTGAGCGCATCGAGGTGCATAAGTTGCCGCAGGGGTTTTACCAGGTGATCGCTCGTTATGGTTTCAAGGACGCCCCGGATATTCCGCAGGCACTATCGATGTGCGCGGCGCACGGCATCAAATACGATGCGATGGAAACTTCCTTCTTCCTGGGCCGCGAAACCATCGTTCGACACAATATTCCGGCCATGCAGCGCTGGCGGCAGAAGCTGTTCACCTGGATGTTCCGCAATGCCGACACGGCCACAGCCTACTTCAAGATTCCGACCAATCGTGTCGTTGAACTGGGAACCCAGATTGAACTTTGAGTCGAGGAGCGGATGGCGTTTTCCATTAGAATGCGGAAAAGGCAGCTTGGTCGGTAAAAGGAGGGGATGATGAGAATCGATTTGATCAACGGAGAAATGAACATGAGCCTTGGCGGCAGCTTGAAGCGTGGATTATTGCTCGTCGCCCTGATGCCGCTGGCATTCGGCGCATCGCCGACGCTGGGCGCCGACCGCACCGGCCAACAGGTCGTTGCCGAAACCTGCGGCAACTGCCATGCCACCGGGGAAAAAGGCGCACCGAAGCTCGGCGACAAGAACGCCTGGGCCAAGCGTGCTTCGCAGGGACTCAGCGAGCTCACCCAGCACGCGCTCAAGGGCATACGCGAGATGCCGCCGCACGGCGGCGCCGCCAACCTGAGCGACCACGAGATCCAGTTGGCCATCACCTACATGGTCAACCAGTCGGGCGGGAAATGGATCGAACCGACCAACAAGGCTGTCCCGGCGGTGGCGCGAACCGGCGAGCAAATCGTCAAGCTCAGATGCTTCGAGTGCCATCAGGCGGGACTGAACGGCGCACCCAAGATCGGCGACCGCGACGCCTGGACCGCCAGGGTCAAGCGTGGGCTCGATCTTGTGGTCGGCTCGGCGATACACGGTCACGGCGCGATGCCGGCTCGCGGCGGCTTGCCCGATTTGACCGACGCGGAAATTCGCAATGCGGTGATTTACATGTTCACCCAAAGCACCGCGCCGCAGAAGAAATAGCCGCTGCTCTGGGTGCCTGGCTTCAAGGCCAGGCGCCTACAACACCACCTGCGCCCCCAGTTCGATGACGCGGTTGGGTGGCAGCTTGAAGAAGTTGGCGGCGCTGCCGGCGTTTCTGAACATGGCGATGAACAGCTTTTCCTGCCAGAACGGCATCTCCGCTTCGTGGCTGGCGAACAGGGTTTCGCTGCCGAGGAAGAACGAAGTATCCATCATCTCGAATTCGAGCCCCTGTTCCGAGCACCATTCCAGCGCTTCGGGCAGGTTCGGCTGATCCATGAAGCCATAGAACACTCTTACCCGCCAGAAATGGTTCGGCAGCCGTTCCACCGACACCCTTTGCGCATCGGTGACGTGCGGAATGTCCAGCACACCCACCGTCAGGATGACGACGCGTTCGTGCAATACCTTGTAATGCTTGAGGCTGTGCAGCATGGCCTTGGGCACGTCGTCCGGGTCCGATGTCATGAATACCGCTGTGCCGGGCACGCGGCCTATGCCATCCTTCCCCAGGTTGTCGATGAAAGGCTTGAGCTGGATCGCGTCCTGCACCTGTCTGTCATAGAGCAGCTTGCGGCCGCGTTTCCAGGTGGTCAGCAGCAGGAAGACCGCGAGCCCGAATACCAGCGGAAACCAGCCGCCGTCGGCGATCTTGACGAAATTGGCGGAGCAGAAGGCGATATCGATGAGCATGAACGGCAGCGCGCCGAGGAACGCCCGCCACGGGCTCCATTTCCACAGCCAGCGCGTCACGCAGTAGGCCAGCACATTGGTGATCAGCATGGTTCCGGTGACCGCGATACCATAGGCGGCGGCCAGGTTGGTGGATGATCCGAAGCCGATGACCAGGGCGATCACGGCAAGCAGCAACAACCAGTTGATGCCGGGCAGATAGATCTGGCCGACCTGCTGGCCGGAAGTGTGCTGCACTTCCAGGCGCGGCGAATAGCCGAGCTGCATCGCCTGCTGGGTCATCGAGAAGGCGCCCGAGATCACCGCCTGCGAGGCGATCACCGTCGCCACCGTGGACAAGGCCACCAGGGGGTAGAGCGCCCAGTCGGGCGCAAGCAGGTAGAAGGGGTTTTCGATCGCCTTGGGGTCATGCAGCAACAGCGCGCCCTGACCGAAGTAGTTGAGCGCCAGCGCCGGAAACACCATACCGATCCAGGCGAGCTGGATCGGCCGAGCACCGAAATGGCCCATGTCGGCATACAGCGCCTCGCCGCCGGTCACCACCAGGACCACGGCGCCCAGCGAGAGGAAGCCCAATGTGGGATGCGCCAGCAGAAAGCTCAGGCCGTGCAGGGGATTGAGGGCGGTGATGACGCGCGGTTCGATGGCGATGTTGAGGATGCCGAGGATCGCCAGGACGGCGAACCAGACCATCATCACCGGGCCGAACAGAGCCCCTACATTCCCCGTCCCGCGGCGTTGCAGCAGGAACAGGCCGATCAGCACCATCAGCGTAATCGGAATGACATAAGGCTTGAACGTCGGCGTGATGACTTCAAGTCCTTCGACGGCCGAGAGCACCGAGATCGCCGGGGTGATGGCGCCGTCGCCGTAGAACAGCGCCGCGCCGAACAGTCCGAGCAGGATGATGATGCCCCGCCGGTGCGAGTTCTCCGGCGCCTCGCGCAGCGCCAGCGCCATCAGCGCCATGATCCCGCCCTCGCCCTTGTTGTCGGCGCGCAGGATGAAGGAGACGTACTTGACGGTGATTATCACCATGAGGGACCAGAAGATCAGGGTCGCCGTAGACCACGCCGAGTGCCGCCAGGGACAGGGCGGCGAGGCGGCGTTTGTCGGGATGCGATGATTCCATAAAAAATCCTTAAACCGGTCGAGTTGAATAGTTGCGACTCTGAAATCAGAATTGGAAGCGATAACCGACGCCGGTCTCGGTGAGTATGTGTTTCGGCTGGGTGGGATCGGCTTCGAGCTTCTGGCGCAGGTGGCCGACATAAATCCGCAGGTAGTGATTGCTCTCCACCGATGCCGGCCCCCACACTTCGCGCAGCAGGTGGCGATGGGTGAGGACTTTCCCGGCATTGGCGAGCAGGATGCCGAGCAAGCGATATTCGATGGGCGTCAGATGCACGGTTTCACCGTTGCGCTCGACGCTGCGCCGGGACAGATCGGCCTGGACCTCGCCGAAGCTGAAAGTGGGGTCGGACGCTTCCGCAATCGCGTGCTTTCGCCGCAGCAAAGCCCGCACGCGGGCCAGCAACTCGCCGACACCGAATGGTTTGACCAGGTAGTCGTCGGCCCCGGCGTCGAGCGCCCGGATCTTTTCATCTTCAGTGGTGCGCGCCGAGAGGATGATGATGGGAATGCCGATCCAGCCGCGCAAGTCGCGCACGACTTCGACACCGTCACGATCCGGCAGGCCGAGATCGAGGATCACCAGGTCGGGTTTGCGGGTGCCGGCCTCGATGAGTCCCTGGGCGGCGGTTCCGGCTTCATAGACCTGGCAGCCTTCGCCTTCCAGGGCAGTGCGGACGAAGCGGCGGATCTGTTTCTCGTCCTCGATGACCACCACCCTGGGCGCGTTATCGGCCATGGATATTCCCGGCGTCCGCCGCGACCGGGCTCTCGGCTTCGATGCTGGGCGGATCGCCCAGCGGCAGGGAGAACCTGAAGCAGGCGCCGCCTTCCGGGCGGTTGGTGACGCCGATCGCCCCGCCATGAGCCTCGACGATGGCGCGGCAGATCGCCAGGCCCAGGCCGATGCCCGGCGTAACCGACTCCTGTTCGCCGCGCACGAACATCTCGAACAAGCCCGGGGCGCTCTTTTCATTTACTCCCGGCCCATGATCGCAGACGGATATCTCGGCGACGTCGCCGGAGCGCCGCGCATCGATCTCGACGACGGTGCCGGGCGGAGCGTATTTCGCGGCATTCTCGATCAGGTTGCAGAATACCCGTTCGATGAGCACCGCGTCGAAGGCCAGCAGCGGCAGGTCGCCCGCTATGGTCACCTTGACCGGATGGTCGAGCAGGCTGCGTTCGAGCAGCTTGATGCTGGCCCCGACCACTTCCTCTAGCGGCTGCCATTCCATTTTCAGTTTGACGGTTCCCGCTTGCAGGCGCGCCATGTCGAGCAGGTTCTCGACCAGGCCGTTGATGCGCAAGGCCTGTTCGCGCAGGGCCTCGGCGGTTTCCTTCTGTTGAGGGGGAAGTTCCGGTCGGGCGAGCGCCAGTGAATCGGCCAATCCGACCAGCGCCGTCAACGGGGTACGCAAGTCATGCGACAAGGCCGACAGCACCGAATTGCGCAGGCGCTCGGAGGCCATGTCGCTCTGCGCCGCATGGGCGACGTCGACATAATGCAAACGTTCGACGGCGATCGCGATCAAGGACGATAACGCTTCCAACCGCGGGTGATTTTCCTTGATCAGCGCAGCGTCGCTACTCTCCGGGGCCAGGGCGATGACACCGCGAACCCGGGTCGGTGTCTTGAGCGGGAAGTAGTAAGCGGCGTAACTGGCTTCACTGAGAGCATTGAATTCCACCGGCTCCGCCGTGGCGAAGGTCATCCTGGCAAGGCGCTGCTCGATCTTGAAGGCGAGAGTGCCGTCGCCGTCGTGTGCCACCGGGAGGAGGTTTTCGGTTTCAGCCGGAACCAGGATCACCGAGCGGACGCGCATTTCCTTCCAGAGATAGTTCCGGGCGATTTCATCGACCTGGATCAGGGTCAACGCTCCGCCCAGTTCCCTGGCCAGTTGGTAGAGCTGCTGGGTGCGTTCCTCGCTCGACCGGGCATGGCTCGCCTGCTGTTGCAATCCGGCAACCAGATGCCCGATGATCAGGGCCACCGCCAGCATCACGGCGAACGTCAGCAAGTACTGACCGTCGTTGACGGTCAAGGAAAATCTGGGCGGGACGAAGAAGAAGTCGAACAGCGCGACGCTCATGAACGCCGCCATGACCGCCGGTCCGCGGCCGAGGCGCAGCGCGATCAGGACCACCGCCAGGAGGAAGATCATGACGATATTGGCGAGGTCGAAATAGACCACCAGCGGCAGCGCGACCATGGTTGCCAGGCTGCAAACGAGGGCGGCGACCAGGTAACGCGACGGCGACGCCGAGCCGCTGTCGCGGCCGCTTGGCTCGCTGGGTGTCTCCACCGGGCGCTGGTTGGCTTCCATAGGTTTGAGAATAGATGGCCGGACCTGAAATGGGGGATATTGTTGCACTGCGCAAGTAAAAATTGTGTAAACAGCCGGAGTCCCAAATTCCGGCAGTATTCTTGCATTCGATCAAACCGCCGAGGTTTGGGTATCATGCAACGATGAAATCCAACATCCAGATCCCTTCGCGACGCTTGAGCGATCTTCTCGATGCGCTGGAACATGGCCTGGTGGAGCGTCGGCGGGAGGTCAGGCTGGCGCTGCTGGTCGCCTTGGCAGGGGAACATACCCTGCTCATCGGCCCGCCCGGCACCGCCAAGAGCGAACTGGCCCGCCGCCTGCATCTGGCCTTCGAGGATGCGTGCTACTTCGAGCGGCTGCTGACGCGTTTTTCGGTGCCGGAGGAGTTGTTCGGTCCGCTGTCCATCAGCGCCCTCGAACAGGACCGCTACGAGCGCCAGACGGCCGGCTATTTGCCGCAGGCCTCGATCGCCTTCATCGACGAGGTGTTCAAGGCCAACAGCGCCATCCTGAATGCCCTGCTCACCCTGCTCAACGAGCGCAAGTTCGATAACGGCGCGGGCCGCCAGGACTGCCCCCTGATCAGCGTTATCGGCGCGACCAACGAGGTCCCCGAGGACGAAGTGGGGGAAGCTTTCTTCGACCGCTTCCTGATGCGGCTGCCGGTCAGCCCGGTCAGCACCGACGGATTCCGTGAACTCCTGGCCCTGGAGGGACAACGCGGTCCGCCGGCGGTTTCGGCACTCAGCGAAGCCGAACGGGAGGCGATCACCGTGGCGGCCGGCCAGGTGGTCCTGACCGACGAAGTGGCCGGCCTGCTGGGTGAATTGCGCCTGTGGCTGGCGGGAGAACAGGCCTATGTGTCGGACCGGCGCTGGGTGAAGATCGTCTGGCTGCTCAAGGTGGCGGCCGCCTGCGAGGGGCGGCCCCGGCTGCTGCTGTGGGACCTGTGGCTGCTGCCCTGGTGCGCGGCGCCCGACAGCGAACGCCAGCTTGCCGTCAATGATTGGCTGCTGGCACGCCTGGGGGTGCGTGCGGCGCTGTCGCCGGCGCGGCTCTCCAGGGTGGTGGAGGCGTTCGAGGCGCAGGCGAGCCTGGAACAGCAAGCCGACGACCTCGATTACGATGCCTCGGGCCGGCTCAAGTTCAGCAGCGACGTGGATGAAAATGTCGTCGATGCCAAGGGTGCCGCTCAGGTGGCACGCCTGAAATATACCCGGCGCCGGCGCTATGGGAGCAGCCACATCGGCGCGAGGGTGCGCCAGATCGACGAACTCATCCAGCGCATCTCCGGCTATGACGCTGAACTCAATGACCGCCGTGCGGAACTTGCCGCCTACGCCAAGCATAGCCTGTGGCTGGACGGCGATTTCGCGCAACGTGCGGACCTCAATCTGGCGGCAACCGCGGCAAGCCTGGCCGGCCTGATGGCGCGCGCGCTCAAGGCTCGTGGCGATTTCGAATCGCTGCCGCGTCTGCCCAGCGATCCGGGAGTCTTGCCTGAACCCGTCGAACACGAGCAGATGGCCGGTTGAATCCATGATTCCATCCCTGATGTTCGAGAAGCGCGAAGGCCAACTGGCGGCGCTTGAGCGCCTGCCGCGCGGGCTGTGGCTGGGTAGCATGATCAACTCTCAAGGGTCGCTGAATGGACGGCTGGATGCCGTCGATCAATTGCATGCGGCGCTGCTGGCGGGATGCGTACCCGATCCCGCCAAGCTGCATTGGCCGCTCGGCTCGCTGGGGGAGTCTCTATGCGAGGCGCTGACCCGGTTGGAACTGGCTGGATTCTGTTGCGATCGGGCCGGGCTCGCCCAGCAGGTGGTGAGTTCGATGCTGTGGCACTTGGATCTGATCGTCGATCATGTCGATCGCGGCGACAGCCGGGCGGACGCCGAGGCCAAGGCGGTGCAGGCATTCGAGGCGGAATGGCTGGAGCGCTGCGGACTGATGCAGGAACTGGAAGCAGTGTTCGGCGATGTGGACGACATCCTCAAGAATGCCAACTGGGACATGCTGCAAGGCTTGCTCCGCAGCAGCAACTGGCGGGAGGTGGTGCGGATAAGAGGCCTGATCGAGCGCCTGCCCGAACTGATGCGTTTCATCCGCCAATTGGGCCGGGCGCGGGCCAGCGAAGAGCAGGATCGGAGCAGTTCCCGGGATCTTCAGGTCATGGAGCAGACCACGGCGCCGCGCACTCATCACCGGCTCACCCGGGTACCCGACCTGCCCGGTGAGACGCACGGCGTCCATCGCTCCGGCCGCATCGCCCGCATGCTGCCGGCCGAAACCATGCTGCTCACCCACCGGCGTCTGCGGCTGATCTGGCACGCCCGTCACGCCGAGCGCATCCTGCTGAGCTACGAGGAGGATGATCGCATGCGGGAAGTGCTGCATGAACATGTGCCGGTATGGCAGCCGAGTCCACAGCATCGTCCCGATGCCAGGATGGAAGCGGGACCGATGTTGATTTGCGTGGATACTTCAGGCTCCATGCAGGGTGGAGCGGAGGCTGTGGCCAAGGCCGTGGTGCTGGAGGCCATGCGCGCGGCGCATGCCCAGAAGCGCTCCTGTCATGTGTTCGTCTTCGGCGGACCGGATGAGATCGTGGAACTCGACCTCGGCATGGACGAAAGTGGCGTCGAACGGCTGACCGAGTTCATGAACCTGAGCTTCCTCGGCGGCACCGACGTTTGCGGTCCGCTGGAACGAGCGCTGGCGCGGCTTACCGACCAAGAGTGGCGGCTTGCCGATCTCCTGATTGCGTCGGATGGCGAGTTCGGTGCGACGCCTGCCACCCTCAAGGCGCTGGCGGATGCCAAGGAAGTTCAGGGCCTGCGCGTTCGGGGGGTGTTGATCGGCGACCGCGAAACGCCAGGCATGCGGCAGCTGGCCGACGAGATATTCTGGGTGCGCGACTGGCGCCGGTATGGCGCAGTATCATCGGGAATCCATCATCAAGGGCGTGGGTCATGAGATCGATCGCGGATATTTATCTGGAAATGGCCGAACAAATCTCGGCGCGTCTGCACTCGCCCCGCGTCAAGGCCTTGCATCTGCCGTCGGGCGAACTCGCCGAGGGGATCGATGCCGAGTTCTGCGCGCTCGAACTGGAAGACGGGTCGGTGGGGTTTTCCTTTATCCGGATCAACGACACGGAGCGTTTGCTGCGCGCCAGCGACGTGGCGGATGGCTGCCGCGGCATGCTTGCACTGGATCTGACGCGCGGCTATCCCAAGGATGACCCGGTGGCCAAGGCTCTCGGTTTTGCAGCGATCAATGCGCTGTCGCAATCCCTGTTCTCCCATGCCGGCTGGTTTCCCCCGTCGACCGGCGACGCTCTGGGGCAAATCGAACCCCGCAGCGGCGAGCATATCGGCATGATCGGCTTGTTTCGGCCATTGGTTGGCCGCGTCGCCGAGGCCGGCGCACGCCTGACCGTCCTGGAACTCAGGTCGGACCTGGCGGGCCAGCACGAGGGTTTCCGGGTGACCCTGATTCCAGGCGATCTGGCGGATTGCGAAAAAGTCCTCAGCACCTGTACGGTCATGCTCAACGATACCCTGGACGCGGTGCTCGATGCCTGCCGGGATGCGCGTTATTTCTCGATCATCGGGCCGACCGCCGGATGCATACCCGATCCGCTGTTCGAGCGGGGTGTGGACCATCTCGGCGGCAGGCGGGTGGTCGATGTCGAGGGCTTCCGGAGCGCGTTTTGCGAAGGCAGGAAGTGGGGTGCGTTTACTTCCAAATACGGCCTGGCCCGAGGGCAGTATCCGGGCTTCGAGGAATTGCTGAAGCGAGCACGTTGACGCGTCCCGACCCCAAGATAGCCGCTGAATGGCGCTCCTGGTGATCTATGATGAAGAGTGCATACCACACGATTCGCGCGATTCGATGAGGAAACGGAAATGAACTGGCTGCGTCTTCAAATGCTCTGGCTGCGGGTTCCCCGTATCGGCGGCTTGGCCGGATTGTCGAAACAACGGGGGCTGGCCGGAAAATGGGATGGCACCTGGCGCAACGGCGAGTTACAGCTTTGCCACATGTTCAAAGGCTACTTGAACGCCATCAGCCGCGACGCCTTCAACAATTACTTGAGCTATCTTGGAAAATCAGGCGATGCCGGTCGCACTCCCGCCCCCGCCTGGCTGACGTGGTCACTGCCCGCGGCCGTTATTTTGGAATCGATGGCTTGGTCATATGCGCTGTTTCCGGAGCTGAACCTGGCGCGAACCAACGGGACCGCCGCTTGGTACGTGGCCTTGGGCGTCGCCAGTCTGGTGGGTCTGACGCTGTTGTACTTCATGCACCAGGCGGGGGGGCAGGCATATCGAAACCATGTGATCAGGGAATGCAAGCGCCATCAAGCGGCCGGCGGGAGTCATGCATTTCAGGGAAAGCTTGCGGAAATTCAAGTGCACCAGGCGCAAGCCAGCGACGACGCCGATCCACCGCATATTCAATGCCTGAGGCGGGTCGGGACCGAGACGGGGATGCAATCGATACTTATCGCGGTGGTGTTGCTGCTTGCCGTCGCCGGATATTCGACTCTGGTTGACCTCAAGAACCAGGCGAGATTCCAAACGGCAGAATCCGCAACCATGGAATCGCCGGCGAACCGCGAGGCGAACGCGCCGGAGCGGTCCTCTGTCGGCGAAGCGGGCTCAGTTGCAAACATAGGCGCCGACATCGTTCTCGGCATCCTCTTCCTGGTAACGCAAATACTCGGCGCAAACATTGGTTATCGCCATCAACTGGCCGCCAAGCAGGGGAAGATCGCTTACGAAAGTACGCAAGGTTATGCCACCTATGAGGAATATCTTGCCCATCACGACGGTCTGATCAATCACTGGGCCGAATACTGGCTGAAGGAGTTGCAATGCGCCGGCGAGAGCACTGGCGGGGAAGCCGGCAGCCGACCGCATCACTCCTTCCACGAGTTCCTGTTTTTGACGAGGCAGGACGAAATCAAATACGACCTGCAAAACATTCCCCACCGCGAGGTCAAACGCGGCCTGAGCGAATCCAGGGTGGAAAGCCTGCTCGCCAGGATCGTGGAACTCAAGCATGAGAATCATAGAGCGGAGGCGATTGCCTTGATCCAGGACTTGCCGGAGCCGGAGAAAACTGAAGTCAAGGAGCGGTTGCGATCGCTAGCCGCGCCGCATCCCGACGAGCTATCGCGGCGCGCCGCGGAGCGACAGGAACTGGAGAAGATTCTTTAGGGTCCGGGGCGAGGCTCAAATGATAGGCGTGACTGCGACGCGCCTCACTTGCCTCGGCGAAGGAGGCGCGCCAATTGCTCAAGGCCATCCGCGATGTCGTGGCCTGAAATATTGCCATAGCCGAACACCAATCCCTGTCGCGTGACGCCGCCGGCGTAGAATCGGCTGAGCGGATAAATGCCTATCCCTGCCTGCCTGGCGCGCCGCGCGATCGAATCGGCGTTCAGCCGGCCTCGAACAAAGGCGGCCAGATGCAGGCCCGCGTGCCCATGGATGGGTTCGAGCCATTCGCCGAGGTCATCGGCGAACTTGGCCTCCATGACTTGCCGCCTCGCGGCATATACGCGGCGCACCTTGCGCACATGTCGCGCGAGATGTCCCCCGGCGATAAATGCGGCGAGCGTGTCCTGGGCAAGTACCGCGCAGTCTCCCGTCGCGATCCGCCTGGCCGCCGCCAGCGCGCCGTGAGCCCATGGCGGCGCGACTATGTAACCGAGCCTGAGCGCGGGAAAGAGGCTCTTGGAAAACGTGCCGACGTAGATGACCGACCCCGCCGAATCGAGTGTCTGCAATGCATCCAGCGCGCGGCCGCCAAACCGGAATTCCGCGTCGTAGTCGTCCTCGATCACGACAGCCTTCCTGGCGTTGGCAAACGCCAGCAGTTCGTCCCTGCGGCGAAGCGACATCGCCATGCCGAGCGGAAACTGGTGCGACGGCGTGACGCACACGACGCGCGTTTCCTTCGGCAAGCGGCTGACGACCAAACCCTCCTCGTCGACGGGTATCAGCGCGAGCCTGGCGCCGGCGGCGGCAAACGCCGCGCGCATCGGGGGATAGCCCGGATCTTCGAGGGCAACGACGGTCCCGCCCGGCGCAACAAGGGTACGCGCCAGCAAATCGAATGCCTGTTGGGCGCCTGAGGTCACCGTGACATCGCCGGCGCGGCAGGCCACCGCACGGGTGAACGACACGTGCTGCGCGATCGCCGCGCGCAATTCCGGTCGGCCGTGCGCTTCCGGTTCGACCAGCGGCTGTCTGCTCAACGCGCGCAGCGCCCGCGCGGACAGGCGCTGCCAGATTGAGAATGGAATCAAGGCCATGTCCGGCGTTCCCAACTGGAAGTCGTATCGCAATCCCCCACTTGAAGCGCCATCGTCCGGCGCACGCTGATCGCGCCAATAAGCGTTGAGCCGGGCGTCTGGACGATGTTCCGGTTCACTGCGTCGTGCCGCAGCGGTAAGCGTCCGGGATCGCGGAATGGCAACGTAGCTACCGGCACCCTGGCGAGTCTCGATATAGCTTTCGCTGATGAGCAGGTCGTAGGCAGCCACCGCGGTATTGCGCGAAATGCCCAGTGCCGCGGCCAGTTCGCGCGTGGGGGGAAGGCGCACGCCGGATTGCAATCGACCATCGATGATCGCGTCACGCAAATGTCTGTGCAACGACCGAAGCAAGTCTCGCGAACCTTTCCGCGGGAGATGAATCGCTAGATCGAAAATTGGCTCCATAGTTTTTGTCAATCTTGGTTCTTTTCTAATACCAAGCGGGTGGCTATTCTAGCGCGGTCTGTTTTGTGGAGTGGGAAATGATGAAACGCGCCGTGCGTTGCCAGGGACGATTCGGGATCGCCCGCGCGGGCATCCGCCGCGCCGCAAACGCGAAGTTTCTTGCATTCAAGTCGAAGAATCCACAATGATCGATCTTTATTTCTGGGACACTCCCAACGGGCAGAAGCTCGCGCTCTGCCTGGAAGAAATGCAATTGCCCCACCGGACCATCCCGGTGAACATCGGCAGGGGCGAACAATTCCAGGCTGATTTCCTGGCGATCTCGCCAAACGGCCGTATCCCGGCCATGGTGGATCATGATCCGCGCGGGGGAGGCGTCCCGGTGGCGATGTTCGAGTCCGGAGCCATGATGCTCTACCTCGCGGAGAAAACCGGCCGGTTCCTTCCCGACGATCTGCACGGACGAACCGCGGTGCTGCAATGGCTGTTCTGGCAGATGAGCGGCCTCGGTCCGATGGCGGGGCAAAACGGCCACTTCAGGGTGTATGCCCCTGAGCAGGTGCCTTATGCGATAACGCGTTATACCAAAGAGACAGGCCGACTCTATGGCGTACTCGACCGGCGTTTGGCATGCAGCGAGTTTGTCGCAGGTGCTTACTCCATCGCCGACATGGCTTGTTATCCCTGGATCGTACCGCATCGGGCGCATGGCCAGCACCTCGACGAGTTTCCGAATCTGCATCGGTGGTTCAAGGCGATCGGCGCGCGTCCCGCCACGCTCAAGGTATTTGCGCATGCCGCCAATGTGTACGAGCGCGGATCGAATACATGAAGTTGTCCGACATAAGCTTGATGTTCACCTGCGCCGCATTGTGGGGCGCCTCGTTCATGTTTGTGCGAATTTCCGCCAACGAGTTCGGCGCCATCGCACTCGCCGGTGCGCGCGTCGCCGGCGCCGCGCTGATTTTGCTGCCGGTGGCCGTGATGTGCGGCGCCCGGCGAGACCTGCTCAGGCACTGGAGGGCGATCGCGCTATCGGGCATCACCAGTGCCGCCATTCCCCTGGTGCTCTTCGCGTTCGCGGCGCAAACGATTACGGCCGGCCTGATGTCAATTCTCAACGCGGTGACACCGTTATTCGCGACCTTGGTCGCCTGGGTGTGGCTCGGGCAGGGCCTTACACGGATGCGCGGTGGCGGTTTCGTGCTCGGCTTCGGCGGCGTGCTGTGGTTGGCGTGGGGCCAGGCCGGCTTCAAGACGGGCGGCGACGGCGCGATGGCCGGATGGGCGATGATCGCCGCGGTGACGGGCAGCGCCCTCTATGGTTTTTCGGCCAACTACACCAGGGAGCGCCTTGCGGGTGTCGCTCCGATCGCGGTTGCCGCCGGCGGGCAGTTTGTCGCCGCCGCCGTCCTCGCCTTCCCCGCCGCTGCCTTCTGGCCGGCGGTTTCGCCGTCCCCTCGCGCGTGGGGCGCGCTCGCGACCTTGGCCATACTCTGCACCGCACTGGCATATGTGCTGTACTTCAAATTGATTGCAAGCGTGGGCGCAACGCGTGCGACGACCGTCTCCTACCTGATTCCGGGCTTTGGCGTGACCTGGGGCGCGCTGTTTCTGGGCGAAGCCTTCGACGCCGACATGGCCGTCGGCTGCGCGGTGATCCTCTGCGGCACGGCGCTGGCGACCGGGATATGGCCCCGTCGACAGCCGGAAGCACTCAATCACCCCGAACGGATATTGATCCCTCCCGCGAAGCCTGGATACGAAACTCTTTCATGATTGCATACATTTGCCATACCTGCGGCACTCAATTTTCCGAGCGATCCTCGGTGCCCGAGACTTGCAATATATGCTCCGATGAACGCCAGTATGTTCGCTGGCAAGGGCAAGCATGGACGACCCATGCCGACCTTGCACGAGATCATCGGGTGCGACTCGAGATGGACGGAGATCTGCTGGGAATCGGCATCGCGCCGGGTTTTGCGATTCCCCAGCGGGCGCTTTACCTTCCGACCGACGCAGGCAACATCATGTGGGAAAGCACCAGCCTGGTGACGCCCGCCGCCGTCGCGGAACTGAAGTCGCGTGGCGGCGTGGACCTGATCGCCATTTCACACCCCCATTTCTATTCGTCGATGATAGAGTGGAGCGAGGCTTTGGGAGGCGTTCCCATTCTGCTCCATGCCGCCGACAAGGAGTGGGTGAATCGTTCGTCTGCCCTGTTGAAATTTTGGACCGGCGATGTTCATCAACTGTCGCCGTCGGTCAGTCTTCATTGGTGCCCCGGACATTTTCCGGGCAGTACGGTCTTGCACTGGAGTAAAGGACCGAAGGGCAGCGGCGTACTGCTCTCCGGGGACGCGCTGCATGTGGTTCAGGATCGCCGACATGTCACGTTCATGTACAGCGTTCCCAATTACATTCCCGCACACCCGGATCGTGTGTTGGAAATCCGCCGGCGCCTGCAAGATTTGGATTTCGACGATGTTTATGGTTTTACCTGGGGGCTTAACATCCTGGGGAACGCGCGTGCGGCGGTCGACGAGTCGTTCGACCGCTATCTGCGCGCGGTGGGTCGGTGACCAGATGGCCGCTGAGGGATCGCAAACAATTGGAGGATTCATGTTGCAAAGCAAAGTTGAAGTAATCGTTGCGCGAAGCTGGATAGTGGCCGCCGTCGCGGTCGCCGCCATTTTCTTCGCGCCCGCCCTCCTCGCCAAGGGCGACAGCGCCTTGCTCGCCAGTCTTGGCGATGAATATTTTGAGTCGCGCCTCAAGCTCTATTCGCTTGCGGCCACCGAGGACGTCGGCGACCCGCGCTTCGAGGGGGAACTTGCCATCGACATAGCACCCGCTCATCGCGCCGAGCAGGCGGCCACTTTCGAAGCGCTATTGAAGGCGTTACGCCGGGTGCGCCGCTCGTCGCTGTCGGCGGACGAGCAGCTGAGCTACGATCTGTTGAAATACGACGTCTCCACGCGCCTGGAGTCGCTCAAGTATCCGCGCCATCTGCTGCCTATCCAGCACATGGAATGTGTGCCGGTGAAGCTGGCGGGCTGGGCCGGCGGGCAAAGCGTGCAGCCTTTCAAGACCGTCCGGAACTATGAGAATTTCCTGAAGCGTATCGAACGCTTGCCGCTGTGGAACGCGCAGGCCATTGCCAATATGCGCGAGGGCATGCAGCGTGGCATCGTCCAGCCGCGGGCGATCATCGAACGCAGCCTAGTGCAACTCAAGACGCTCGCTGAGGGAAGCCCCGAGGACAGTCCGTTCTATTCCCCGATCAAGCGCCTCCCGGCGGAGTTTTCCGCACCCGACAAGGCGCGGCTGACCGCCGCGTATCGCGAGGCCTTGGCCGGGGGCATCCTGCCGTCGCAAGCGCGGCTCTATGCGTTTGTGCGCGACGAATATCTGCCTCATACCCGTGCGACCGCCGGCTTGGGCGCGCTGCCGGGCGGGGATGGGTGGTACGCCTTTCAGGTCCGCGAGAGCACCACCACCAATTCGACCCCGGCACAAGCGCACGCCACGGGCTTAAGGGAAGTGGCGCGCATTCATCGTGAAATGGAGGGCGTCAAGGCGCAGGTCGGCGGCACCGGCACGCTGCTCGAATTTCTGAAAGATTTCGACAAACGCGAGGCGCTCCGGCCCTTCAAGACGGAAGAAGAAGTACTGGCGCATTTTGCGTCACTCAATGAGCGCATCAAGCCGCAACTGGCGCGATTATTCAGCCGCGCGCCGAAAGCTGCGCTGGAAATTCGGCCGGTCGACAAGCTGCTTCGCGACACTGCTTCGTCGAACTACATCCTTCCGGCAATCGATGGTTCCCGTCCGGGTGTCTTTTACGCGGTCGTCGTCGATCCGCTCAAGTACTCGACACCGTCGATGGCGGCATTGTTCCTGCACGAAGGCCAGCCTGGCCACCACTTCCAGATGGCTTTGCAGCAGGAGCTCGATATACCGAAGTTCCGCCGCTTTTTCTGGAGCGACGCCTATGGCGAAGGCTGGGCTCTTTATGCGGAAAGCCTGGGCCGCGAACTCGGCGTGTACGATGATCCATATTCGTACCTGGGCCGGCTACAGGCGGAACTCGTCCGCGCAGTCCGCCTGGTGGTGGATACCGGGCTGCATGCCAAGGGCTGGTCGCGTGAGCAAACCATACGCTACATAATGGACACGCAGGGAGCCACCGAGGACGATGCGCGCCGCGCCACCGAACGATATATGGTCTGGCCCGGACAGGCGTTGGCCTACAAGACGGGCGAACTCAAGATCCTGGAATTGCGCGAGCGCGCGAAACAACGCCTGGGCGATCGCTTCGACCTGCGGGCCTTTCACACCGAAGTATTGAACCACGGCTCGATGCCGCTGACGATGCTTGAGAAGCGCATTAACGAGTGGATCGCCCATGCTCGTCGAGCGAAGGCAATCTGATCGTACGTCCAACGGTGGAACACGATGACTTTCCTCCGCACAGCAAAGTGTTTCCGGCATGCAGCCGAGGCTGGCCCAAGATACTCAGTAGCCTCAAGACATTGCTTGAGATCGGCACGCCGCTGCCGGACTTCACGTTCGAATCACAAACTCCGGATTGAATAGGCCGCCTGATGAGAACGACGAAATGTCATGAATACGCGTCGCCCCTGTGGGCTTTCGACACCCGCTCACGTCGCTTCTACCATGGCACCCGGGCGGACCTGAAGCCCGGGGACCTGATACAACCCGGCTATTCCTCCAACTACACCGAGCGGAGGTCGCCTTGGATCTACTTCAGCGAGACCCTGCACGCGGCTACTTGGGGAGCGGAGCTGGCAAAGGGCGAAGCTCCAGGCCGAATCTACCTGGTGGAACCGACCGGTTCGTTTATCGATGACCCCAATCTGACGGACAAGAAGTATCCAGGCAATCCCACGAAGTCCTATCGTTCCCGGGAGCCGCTGCGGGTCGTGGGCGAACACCTGGATTGGCAGGGACACGCCCCGGAGGAAATCCAGGCAATGAAGGACGGCATAGCGGGTTTGGAGCCCATCGATGACTGAACTGCTTAGGGAGTGTGAAGATTGGCCTCACCCCTCCGTCAAGGGGACGTCTTGCGGCAAGCCGCAAGCCGCCTCTTACGTCGAACGCTGAGCTGCAATCCAGTCGCTCTCGGAGGCTCTATGAAATCAGATAAGACAGCACCGGTGGATGGACCGCACAAGGAGTTGTTCGCTGACGGTGGTCTCTCTGGAGAAGGTCGTCTCAAGGCCGGCAAACGCCACGGGAAATGGACTTTCTATTACAAGAACGTAGGCATAAAGGCCGTCGGCAAATACATCGACGGAGAACTCGATGGTTATTGGGAGTGGTGGCGTGAGAACGGACGCCAGTTGCAGGCAGGAGCCTTCGCTTGTGGGAAGCAGGTTGGCTGGTGGAGACGCTTCTACGAAAGCGGGCAACCTTGGGACGAAGGCGAATACGCAAATGGAATGAAGATTGGTGAGTGGAAGGTGTATGAGAAGACGGGCGCTTTGAAAAATAGCAAGACATTCAAACCGAAGACATCGCTCGCTATGCCTACGAAACCGAGCCCCAGGGGATCTACGACACGCACATCACCAGCGACGACAGTGGACGCCTACATGAAAGCCCTGGAGCATCCTCATAAGGCGTCCATTCAGGAGCTTCGCGAACTTGTACTCTCGGTAGACCCTCGAATCAAGGAGCAGGTGAAATGGAATGCGCCCAGTTTCTATCTTGAGGACAATTTCGCAACCCTGCGAGTCCAACCCGAGCCAATACTCCAACTGGTTCTTCACTCTGGCTCTAAGAGGAATGCCCACCCGAAGAAATTCGAGCTTTTGGATCCGCAGAGCCTGTTGAAATGGCCAGCAAAGGATCGGTGTGTCGTAACCTTTTCGTCATCAATCGAGGTAAGTCAACACAAGGCAGCGATAAAGCGAATGATCACCGACTGGATTCGGCAACTATAAAACAGCCGCCTCAAATTGTCGCCCGAGACGGACGCGGCGCCAACCCTTCCATCAACACTGAAGCTGCGCGATGAAGCCACGCAGCGCCAGTTATGTCAAACGTATGAGGCCGTCCATTTTGCTACCCATGCCTTTCAATCAATCGCTCGGTTTAGTGTCCTTGGTAGTGCGCGACTACGACCAAGCACTATCGTTCTTTGTCGGAAAGCTTGGCTTTGTTCTGATGGAAGACACTCCCGTGCCGAAACAGGACAAGAGGTGGGTCGTCGTCAAACCAAACGGCGGCCAAGGGGCCAGTCTTCTCCTGGCACAAGCATCGACGCCAGATCAAGCGAAAGCCATTGGCAATCAAACAGGTGGCCGTGTCTTCTTGTTTCTGTACACGGACAACTTCTGGCGAGACTATGAAAACTTCAAAGGCAAGGGAGTCGAGTTCATTCGCCTCCCGGAAGATCAACGGCATGGCATCGTTGCCGTATTCAAAGACCTGTGTGGCAACCAATGGGATCTCATACAACCCAACGACAAGAACAGGAGTTGGCGACCATGACCCCTAGCACTACAGTCGAGGAGATCGCCAGCAAGCTGGCCCCCCTCACTTTCGACGGGTGGCAGTACAACATTTCTCTGTGAGATACCGAAGGAGTTGACCATGTCAAAGTTGCGTGTAGAGAGCTTCACAATTTCCATCGACGGATTCGGTGCCGGGCCGAACCAGAATCTTGAAAATCCGCTCGGCGTGGGCGGGACAGATTTACACCCGTGGTTAGTCCCGACACGCACGTTCCAACGGACCCTATTTGGCGCCGACGGTGGCACAACGGGGATCGATGACGACTTCGCTGCCCGGGGCTTCAAGAATGTTGGCGCCTGGATTCTCGGAAGAAACATGTTCGGACCGATCCGCGGGCCGTGGCCGGATATGAGTTGGAAAGGCTGGTGGGGTGACAATCCGCCATATCACACACCCGTCTTTGTGTTGACCCACCACCCGCGCGAATCGATTGCCATGGACGGCGGCACTACTTTCCACTTTGTCACAGATGGCATTGTCGGCGCCCTGGAGCGCGCTAAAGATGCGGCGAATGGGCTGGATGTGCGAGTCGGTGGAGGCGCTGCCACTATCCGGCAATACCTGCGTGCCGGGTTGATCGACGAGATGCACATTGCCATCTCACCCATCCTGCTCGGTTCCGGCGAGCGGCTATTTTCCGATCTTGACATGCTATCGCTTGGCTACCACTGCGCCGAGCACGTGAGCTCGCCAAATGCCACGCATGTGGTCTTCAAGAAAAAAGCGTAGACAATGCCGCAGGCTAACTCCGCTTATAGGAGATGCGCAACTTATGGCTGCCAACTTTAATTTGGGTCAGGTATGCCTATCGGAAGCGATCTTTGCCGCCCTAGTTCAGTTTGTCGTTCGACTGCATCCTGAAGTGGCGATGGAAATCGTCGCTGTTGAAGGCGAAAGCGACCTTGTTCTTCACGCCCGCCACGTCCAGCACTAGGATGCGGTTTTCGAAGACCTCCCGCATCAGCACCAGATGCCCTTGGTATGCGTTTCTTTCCCCGGACAGATTGGCGACCAGCACGCCTTCCTCGGTCAAGTGCCGGCGCAAGTCGAGGTAGAAGTCCTTGTCGTAAAAACCGGGAGTGATGCCATGGTGGTCGTAGCCGTCCAACAGTATCGTGTCGGCCGGTTCCGCGCCGTTCGCCGGGTCGTTTGACAAATACGCGACGGCGTCCGCATGGACGACGCGAAAGCGTCTATCGTCCGGTGGAATCTCGAACAAATCCCGGAAAGCGATCACGTCCCGGTTGATCTCCACATTGGTGATACGCGTTTGCGGCAAGTGGCGGTGGCAGTACTTGGCGAGCGAGCCGCCGCCGAGACCGATGATCAGGATGCGCTTCGGATCTGGCAGGAACAGCAGGAAGGACATCATTTTGCGGGTATAGGCCAGTTCGAGGGCGAACGGATCCTCGATGCGCATGGCGCTTTGCACATGCGCCAGGCTGAAGTGCAGGCTGCGCTTGCGGGCGTCGTCTATGACAAAAGGTTTGGCGTACCGCCCGGCGAGAATTTGCTTGATCAATTCCCGCAGGTTGGCATCGGCCGGTTCGATCAGCCGCAATATCCCCTTCTTGATCAGGAAGGGCGTGGGGCTTTCCAGGATGGGCGAGACCAGGAGCTTGTGGTCATCGATTTCGCCATGCAGGAAATTGGACCGGATCATTCGGGAACCAACCGGCGAACGACCCGAAAACGCCGGCTAACGCAGCTTGCGAAACGTGAGGTAAAAAACGCCGCCAGGTCAAGCGCTGGTGTTGATCACTTTCCCGGTTGTCTCCCCCTGGACATTGACCACGGGCTTGGCGGGTTCGGGTGCTTGCTCTTGAGGCTGACGCGCTTTGACCGGCTCCTCCGCGGGCTTGCTGGCTTGAATCAACTGCGCATGCTGAGCCGTGCTGCTGGATGAACTGACGGAACTGATGGACATGATGGCCTCCGATGGATGGTTCAGGCAGTGGTGTTGACCACGGTGCCTGTGACTTGCCCTTGCGTATTGACTACGGGAGTTGCGCCTGTTTGGCTTTTTACCGGGACACTCAGTTGCGTACTCTGTTGCGTATTCTGCGGCACTTGAAAAACCTGCTCGGTGACGTGGTTCAACAGCGTCTGCATCTGTCCCATGGACGACAAGGACGCCAAGCCTTGCCGAGCCCTTGTGGCCTCGGACTGCGCCTGGTCTGCTTGCACTCCCAGGGATTTCGCCTCCGCTTCGGCGCGATTCGCCACCCGCTGCGCGTCCTCAGCCTGGGCTTGCAAGGCCTGGGCAGTCTGATCCGCCCGATCGGCATCACGCTTGGCTTGTTGCAGCCTAAGCTGCTGCCAGGCGCCCTGCGTGGCGGATTGAATATTCGAAGTGGATGAGCCGATAGCCATGATTTGTGTCGTGTCCGAGCTGCTATCTTTCGGAAAGAATAGTCTTTTTTTGGGAAGACTTCAAGGCTCGATTGCTTCCCCAATTACGTCGAGCCCTCGATGAAAAGAGCATAAAAAGCGTTCATTCAAGGCTATTTCGCACGCCCATATTATCGCGATTTTTATATCGCTCACCGAAGTATTTCCAGCATCTTTAGACCGGCCTGCCTAGTATGAAGGGTGTCGGAACTCATTACGGAGGCAAACCATGGATCTCATCTATCTTGCAGGCATCGTCCTGTTCTTCAGCCTGATGGCCGCCATGGCCATCGGCTGCGCCAAGCTCGGAGGCGCCAAATGAGCTGGCTGCATATCATCAGCGCCGTTGTCGCGATCGCGCTGCTCGTCTACCTGATCGCGGCCCTGCTCAACCCGGAGGACTTTTCATGACCAACCATGCCTGGCTTCTACTCGGCCTTTATCTGGTGATCTTGCTGCTCGCGGCCAAGCCGCTCGGCGGCTACATCGCCGATGTGATGGAAGGCCGCGCCACCCTGGCTCTGCGCCTCGGCGGCGGCATCGAGTCGGTGCTGTATCGACTCTGCGGTACACGCCGCGAAGAGGAAATGGGCTGGCTGCAATACGCCCTGGCGATCTTGCTGTTCAACGTCCTCGGCGCGCTGGCTGTGTATGCCCTGCAACGGCTGCAACTCTGGCTACCGCTCAATCCACAGAACTTCGCCAACGTAAGCCCGGATTCATCCTTCAATACCGGCATCAGCTTCGCCACCAACACCAACTGGCAAGGCTATTCCGGCGAGTCGACGATGAGTTATCTCACCCAGATGCTGGGCCTGACGGTGCAGAACTTCTTCTCCGCGGCCACCGGCATCGTCGTCGTCATCGCCCTGATCCGCGGCTTCGCCCGCCACACCGCGAAGACCGTCGGCAATGCCTGGGTCGATCTGACCCGTATCACGCTGTACGTCCTGCTGCCGATATCGCTGATTTACGCAGTGTTCCTCGTCAGCCAGGGCGCGATCCAGAACTTCGACGCCTACAAGGACGTGACGACGCTGGAGGTCACCAAATACGACAATCCCAAGCTCGACGCAGCCGGCCAGCCGCTCAAGGACGAGAAAGGCAATCCTGTTACCGAGCCTGCCACGACGCCGACCCAGACCTTGGCTATGGGCCCGGTTGCCTCGCAGGAGGCCATCAAGATGCTCGGCACCAACGGCGGCGGTTTTTTCAACGCGAACTCGGCGCATCCCTATGAGAATCCCACGCCGCTGACCAACTTCATCCAGATGTTGTCCATCTTCCTGATCCCGGCGGCGCTGTGCCTCACCTTCGGCCGCATGGTCGGCGACAGCCGCCAAGGCTGGGCAGTGCTGATCGCCATGACGCTGATGTTCGTGGTCATGGCCTTTGTCGCCATGCATTACGAGAGCCAAGGCAATCCGCTGCTGGGCAAGCTCGGCGTCGACATGTCCGGCGGCAACATGGAAGGCAAGGAGGCACGCTTCGGCATCGACGACTCGGGCCTGTTCGCGACCATCACCACGCTGGCTTCCTGCGGCGCTGTCAACGCCATGCACGACTCCTTCATGCCCATGGGCGGCTTCGTGCCGCTGTGGAACATGATGCTCGGCGAAGTGGTGTTCGGCGGCGTCGGCAGCGGCCTTTACGGCATGCTCGTATTCGCCGTCATGGCGGTGTTCATCGCCGGCCTGATGATAGGCCGCACGCCGGAATACCTCGGCAAGAAGATAGAGGCCTTCGAAATCAAGATGGTGTCCATCGCCATCCTGGTCACGCCGCTCCTGGTGCTGGCCGGCACAGCAATCGCGGTGATGGCCGCCGACGGCATCGCCGGCATCGCTAACCCGGGCGCGCACGGCTTCTCGGAAATTCTGTACGCCTTCACGTCTGCCGCCAACAACAACGGCAGCGCCTTCGCTGGCCTCTCAGTCAATACGCCTTTCTACAACGGCCTGCTGGCGGTGGCTATGTGGTTCGGCCGCTTCGGCGTGATCGTGCCGGTGCTGGCCCTGGCCGGCGGGTTGGCCGCCAAGAAGCGCATTACTCCCAGCGCCGGCACCATGCCGACGCATGGCCCCCTGTTCGTCGTGCTGCTGATCGGCACCGTGGTGCTGGTCGGCGCCCTGAACTATGTTCCCGCGCTCGCGCTCGGGCCGGTGGTCGAGCATCTGATGCTCTCGCCCGCCAACTGAGCCAAAGGAGAAATCTATGACACACAAGACACTTGCGATGTTCGACCCGGTGCTGGTGAAACCGGCCATCGTCGATTCATTCCGAAAGCTCAATCCCGCCATACAGTGGCGTAATCCGGTGATGTTCGTCGTCTATATCGGCAGCATCCTGACTACCGCTCTGTGGGTGCAGGCGCTGGCCGGTCAAGGCGAAGCGTCGACCGGATTCATCCTCGCCGTTGCCCTCTGGCTATGGTTCACGGTGTTGTTCGCCAACTTCGCCGAGGCGCTCGCCGAAGGCCGCAGCAAGGCGCAGGCGGCATCCCTGCGCGGCCTGAAGAAGGAGACCTGGGCCAAGAAGCTCAAGGAGCCCCACGGAGGTGCACAGTGGTATACCGTGCCGGCCACCGAGTTGCGCAAGGGCGACATGTTTGTAGTGCACACCGGCGAGACCATCCCCGCCGACGGCGAAGTCGTGGAAGGCGTGGCCTCGGTGGACGAGTCCGCCATCACCGGCGAATCCGCCCCGGTCATCCGCGAAGCCGGCGGCGATTTCTCGGCCGTCACCGGCGGCACCCGCGTGCTGTCCGACTGGATCGTAGTGCGGGTGACTGCGAACCCCGGCGAGACTTTCGTCGACCGCATGATCGCCATGGTCGAGAGCGCGAAACGCCAGAAGACACCCAACGAGATCGCGCTGACCATCCTGTTGGTCGCGCTGACCATCGTCTTTCTTGCCGTCACCGTGACCCTGCTGCCTTACTCGATGTTCAGCGTCGATGTAGCAAAGGCTGGCACGCCGATCTCGATTACGGTACTGATCGCCTTGCTGGTCTGCCTGATCCCGACCACGATCGCCGGTCTGCTCTCGGCCATCGGAGTCGCCGGCATGAGCCGCATGATGCAGGCCAACGTGATTGCCACCTCCGGCCGTGCCGTCGAGGCTGCGGGCGACGTGGACGTGTTGTTGCTCGACAAGACCGGCACCATCACCCTGGGCAATCGCCAGGCTTCCGCCTTCCTTCCCGCCGAGGGCGTGCGTGAGGCGGAACTGGCCGACGCCGCCCAACTGGCTTCGCTCGCCGACGAGACCCCGGAAGGCCGCAGCATCGTGGTGCTGGCCAAGCAGAAATACAATCTCCGCGAGCGCGACATTCAAGCCCTCGGCGCCAGCTTCGTGCATTTCTCGGCACACACCCGCATGAGCGGCGTCGATCTCGGCGCGCGGCAGATCCGCAAGGGCGCCACCGACGCCATCCGCAAGCATGTGGACGATCTCGGTGGCCACTTCCCGCCGTCGGTGCTGGTGACCGTCGAGGACGTCGCCCGCCGCGGCGGCACCCCCCTGGTCGTGGCTGACGGTGCCAGGGTGCTGGGCGCCATTGAATTGAAGGACATCGTCAAGGGCGGCATCAAGGAGCGCTTTGCCGAGCTGCGCCGCATGGGCATCCGTACCATCATGATCACCGGCGACAACCGCCTCACTGCCGCGGCCATTGCCGCTGAAGCCGGCGTCGACGACTTTCTCGCCGAGGCTACGCCGGAAGCCAAGCTGGCGCTGATCCGCCAGCACCAGGCCGAAGGCCGCTTGGTCGCCATGACCGGCGACGGCACCAACGATGCTCCGGCGCTGGCGCAAGCGGATGTCGCTGTCGCCATGAACACCGGCACCCAGGCGGCCAAGGAAGCCGGCAACATGGTCGACCTCGACTCCAATCCGACCAAGCTGATCGAAGTCGTCGAGACCGGCAAACAGATGCTGATGACACGCGGCTCGCTGACCACCTTCAGCATCGCCAACGATGTCGCCAAGTATTTCGCCATCATCCCGGCGGCCTTCGTCATTACTTACCCGCAGCTCGCGGCGCTCAACGTCATGGGACTCGCCAGCCCGAACTCAGCGATCCTTTCGGCGGTGATCTTCAATGCCTTGATCATCATGTTCCTGATTCCACTGGCGCTGAAGGGCGTGAAATACCAAGCCCTGGGTGCCGCCGTGCTGCTGCGCCGTAACCTCACCGTCTATGGTCTGGGCGGCCTTGTTGCTCCCTTCATCGGCATCAAGCTGATCGACATGCTGATCGCCGCCGTTGGCCTCGCCTGAGAAAGGAACCATTCATGGTTACGGGCATCGCGCAGGCAGTCTTTCCTGCGGCCGCGGCCGGCAGCCTGATAACTAAGGATGGCAAGTCAGTCGGCTCGACGCTTATCGGCCAGAACTTCGCCGATCCGAAATATTTCTGGGGCCGGCCCTCGGCCACCTCGCCGCAGCCATACAGCGGTACCGCCTCGGGTGGATCCAATCAGGGACCGTTAAACCCGGCGCTGGTGGATGCCGTCAAGGGCCGCATCGATGTCCTCAAAGCAGCCGACCCGGACAACCAGCTGCCGATTCCGGCCGATCTGGTCATGGCGTCCGGCAGCGGCCTCGACCCGCATATCAGCCCGGCCGCGGCCACCTACCAGGTTGCACGCGTCGCCAACGCACGCAAGCTGCCATCGGAGCGAGTAGCGGCCTTGATCAACGCGCACACGCAAGAACGTCAATGGGGTATGTTCGGCGAGGCTCGGGTTAACGTGTTGCTGCTAAACTTGGCGCTAGACGACACACCAGGAAAATGACCGACGGACGCCCCGACCCCGACCAACTCCTCGACAGGATCAAGGAAGAGGAGCTGCGTGCCGCGCGTGGCAAGCTGAAAATATTCTTCGGCGCCTCGGCCGGCGTCGGCAAGACCTACGCCATGCTGTCGGCCGCGCGCCAGCTGACTGAGCAAGGCACCGACGTCGTCATCGGCGTGGTGGAGACCCACGGCAGGAAGGAGACCGAAGCCCTGCTGGCAGGATTGGAGCGTCTTCCCCTCAGGGCTGTCCCTTACC
>JAPLQT010000044.1 GCA_026399515.1 Pseudomonadota bacterium
CTCGACGTGCAGGTGGCCTGCCTGGGCAACCAGGCGATGAATTACCTGACCACCGGCATCGCCCCGAAGCGCATGGGCAATGCCCACCCCAACATCGTGCCCTACCAGGATTTCCCCACCGCCGACGGCGACATGATCCTGGCGATCGGCAACGACAGCCAGTTCGCCAAATTCTGCGCGGTCGCCGGCCATGCCGAGTGGGCGACCGACACGCGCTTCGCAAGCAACGCCGCACGGGTCAAGCATCGCGACGTGCTGATTCCGCTGATACGCCAGGCGACGGTGATGAAGACCACCGCCGCCTGGATCGCCTTGCTGGAAGGGGAGGGCGTGCCCTGCGGGCCGATCAATAACCTGGCGCAGGTGTTCGACGATCCCCAGGTCCGCGCCCGCGGCCTCAAGCTAGAGATGACGCATCCCCTGGCCGGCAGCGTGCCGCACGTAGCCAGCCCGATCCGCCTGTCCGCGACGCCGGTCGCATACCGCCTTCCGCCGCCGCTGCTGGGCGAGCACACGCGGGAAGTGCTGGGCGGCCTGCTCGGCCTCGATGCAGCCGGCATGGATGAACTGGCCGCCGCCAAGGTAATCTGATCGCCTTTCGTCCATCAATCAAGGCAAGCGCATGAATACCGCAAGCATGGTCAGGCTCTTCGCCCTGGCCGCCATCTGGGGCGGCTCTTTCCTGTTTATACGGATTGCCGCGCCGGTGTTCGGTCCGGGCATCCTGGCCGAATTGCGGGCCGGGCTGGGGGCACTGTTTCTCTGGCTGGTGTGCCGCTGGCTGGGCCGCCGGCCGAAACTGCTGGCCCACTGGCGGCACTTCGTGAAGATCGGCCTGTTCAATTCGGCGCTGCCTTTCCTGTTCTTCGCCTATGCCGCGCAGACCTTGAGCGCCTCGCTGATGTCCATCCTGAATTCCGCCGCACCGATCTTCGGCGCCTTGCTCGGCGCGCTTTGGCTGCGCCAGCCGGTCAGCCGTTCCGTCGCGCTGGGCCTGGCCTGCGGCGTGGCCGGCGTCGCCACCCTGGTCGGCGGCGGTGCCGCGGTGCGCGGCGAGGCGTGGTGGAGCGCGGTCATCGCCGGGCTGGCCGCTCCTTTGTGCTACGGCATCGCCAGCCTCATGGCCAAGAAGTCGCCCTCGACGCTGACGCCGCTCGACAACGCCCAAGGCAGCATGTGGGCGGCCGCGTTGCTGGTGCTGCCGGTCGCGCTATTCCTGCCCATGCAGGGCGAGCCTCGCCCGCTCGACTGGGCCGCGGTGGCCGCTCTGGCCGTGATCTGCACCGGCGTCGCCTACCTGATATTTTTCCGGCTGATCCAGGATATCGGCCCGGTGCAGGCCCTGTCCGTGACTTTCCTGATCCCGGTGTTCGGCGTACTGTGGGGCGTGCTGCTGCTCGACGAGACCGTCGGCTGGAACACCCTGGCCGGCGGCGCGCTGGTGCTGTGCGGTACGGCCCTGGCCAACGGGGTGGTGAAGCTCGGGCGTGCCCGGCCGGGTTAGCCCTGGTCGATGAAGCCTCGCCAGGGGATAGGCCATGGGCCGTGTCGGTTGCCGGCGACCGACGATTACCCGGTTGCCACACGGTCACGGAATTAAGGCGATCGTCGGTGTGCCAATCTGGCTTAGTGTCGCAGCATTTGCGACTGTGCAAGTTGCACCGAAGGATGGGTTGGTCGAGCAGGTCCAATAGAACTGGGTGCCGATAGACAGAAACATGGCAACGCCTCCGTTCGCCTGCACGAATCCGGTGCCGGTCACTCCGTAGGTGGTCGCATTACTTCCGGTGACATTGCAGAACAGACCACCGTATATCGTGAACTTCGAGCCCTTCACCCAGTCTCCGGTGACATCGAGGTTTAACCCGGTGCATGTATTGTTGTTGGCTTCGGTTCCAGTAGTGCCGGCAACAGCCCACCTGATATTGCTGATCGTCGATGGTGTAGTTACATCGTAAGCGAACGCGGTGCCGGTAACGAATAGGAGAAATGCAAGCAGGACTTCTTTCTTCATCGCAGTAGCCTTTCAGACAGGGATTAATCCGGATTTCAGAACTTCATTTCGATCAGACGGTTTGTATCGTAAGGATTAACCCTGACCGTAATCTGACCGGGCACCCGCGAAAGTTTGCCGGTACGGGTACTCTCAGTCTCCGTTTTTGTCTCCGTATGGCTTTGCCAGGTTTACCCAGTAATAAATGGTAGGCAATACAAACATCGTGAGTAGAGTCGCGGAAATCAGTCCACCGATAACGACGACTGCGAGCGGCTTTTGGGTTTCCGAGCCGATGGCATGGGACAGCGCCATCGGCAGCAATCCAAGCATCGCCAGTAGCGCCGTCATCAACACCGTGCGCAGGCGTCCCAGGGAACCTTCCATGACGACCTCCTTGATCGGAATCCCGCTGCTTCGGAGCTGGTTGAAGTGAGTCACCATCACCACGCCGTTCAGTACCGCCTGCCCAAAGAGCGCGATAAAGCCTATGGAGGCCGACACCGAGAGCGGTATGCCGGTGGCCAGTAGCGCGAATATTCCGCCGATCAAGGCGAAGGGAATGTTGATGACGATCAGAGTGGCACTTTTCAGGGAGGAAAATGCATCCACCAATAGCAGGAAGATCAGCAGAATCGACAAGGGCACAACCCAGGCGAGTCGACCCAGCGCCCGCTCCTGATTTTCGAATTCACCCGCCCAAGTGACACGATAACCCGTGGGCATCTTGACCTTCTCGGTAACCGCCGTTTGCATGTCGGCGACCACGCTGCCCATATCCCGGTCCTTGATGAAAATGCCGATCGACAAGACTCGTTGAGCGTTTTCCCGAGCGATGTCCATTGCGCCACCGGTCATGCGGAAGTTGGCAAGTTCGGCAAGGGGAACGAAAGCGCCGCCATTCGTCGCGACAGGAATGTCCTTGAGACGGGCCAACTCGCGATCGGCCTCTGCCAATCGAACGGTCACGGCGAAGCGGCGTTCACCCTCCCATAAGAAAGTCGTGTCGCGCCCCGCCAGTGCCGTCTCGATCACTCCTTCGATATCCCCGACATTGAGGCCGAAGCGCGCAGCACGGGCGCGGTCGATCTCGATCCGGTACTGCGGTAACTGGCCTTCCCGGTCGATGAAGGCGCGTGATACTCCGCGCACCGGACGCGTTGCAACCAGGATGGCCTTACCGATTTCATCGAGCTTGTCCAGATCGTCCCCCGCCACCTTGATGACGATTTGTCCATCCACCTGTGAAATCGATTCGAGGATATTGTCGCGGATAGGTTGCGAGAAGCTCGTATCGATGCCGGGGATGCGCCCGACCGCCTCGTCCAGGCGATTCAGCACGTCACGTTTGCTGACCCCGGAAGGCCATGCTTCCTCGGGTTTGAGATCGATCAAGGCTTCGAATTGGCTGGCAATCTTGGGATCGGTACCGTCCTCGGGGCGGCCGAGCTTGGAAATCACGGTGTGTACCTCCGGTACGCTTCGCACCGCATCGCGGATGCGCCGTGCCATCAACTGCGCTTCGGTAATCGAGGTCGAAGACTGGAAAGAGACATTGAGCCAGATGGAGCCCTCGTTCAACTCCGGTAGAAACTCGCTGCCCAGCATCGGCGCACAAATCAGGCTGGCTGCCAGTATGCCGACTGCCAGACCGACCACAGCCCTCTTGCTTGCCAGGGCCTTCTCAAGCAGAGGCCGGTACCACGACTTGAGCCGCGCGACCATCCGGTTGTCGCCGTGGGGCAGATTCTTTCTGAGCAAGCGATAACAAAGCAGCGGGACGAGAGTCAGTGAGACGATCAGGGAAGCCACCAGGGCCGATGTCACCGACCAGGCCATGGGAGCAAAAATGCGGCCCTCATGACGTTGCAGCGTGAAAATGGGAATGTGGGCAGCGATGATGATGATCATCGAGAACACGGTCGGTCGCCCCACTTCCAAGGTTGCATCGAGAATTTCACGAATCCGGCCGTCGTCCGGGCCGGTGTAATTCGACAATCGGTGGAAGACATGCTCGACCACGATCACGGCCCCATCGACGATGATGCCGAAATCCATCGCCCCCAGGGACAGCAGATTGGCCGGAATGCCGACAACGGTGAGCCCGAGGAAGGTACCCAGCAAAGCCAAGGGAATCACCAGGGCGACGATGGCGGCGGCGCGGAAGTTGCCGAGGAACAGGAAAAGCACCACGCAGACCAGTAGCGCACCTTCGAACAGATTGGTAAACACGGTGCGCAAGGTCTTGTCGATCAGCCAGGACCGGTCATAAAAGGGTTCGATCGATACGCCGGGAGGCAGTTGCGAGGCGTTGATGTCCGCGATTCGCTTCTTGATGGCGCGCAATACCTCCGAGGCATTCTCGCCCTTTCTGATCAGGACGATGCCGTAAACAATATCGTCGGCGTCATCCTGGCCGGCCACACCCTGCCGGGGAACCGCACCGATCGCCACCCTGGCCACATCGGAGACTTTTACCGGCACGCCGTTCTTCTCGGCGACCACCACGTTGCCGATATCCGTGGCATCGCGCAAAAGGCCAAGACCGCGGATCAGGTATTGCTGGCGCCCGTGCTCGACATAGCCCCCGCCGGCGTTTGCGTTGGACTTGCCGAGTGCCTGGGTGAGCTGCGCCAGGGTAACCTTGAAGTCCCGCATAAGCGCGAAGTTGGGTTGCACTTCGAAGGTCTTGACGGCACCACCGAAGCTGACGACATCGGCAACACCCGGCACGGTCTGCAACTGCCGCTCCATAATCCAGGTCTGTAGCGTGCGTATCTCGGTGGTATCGAGATGGTCGGCGCGTAGTCGGTAACGATAGACTTCCGAAATCGCCGACGTCAACGCGGCTATCTGCGGCTTCACGCCATCAGGCAAGTCGGCAGTGGAAAGCCGTTCAGCGACTTGGGTGCGGGAAAAATAGTCGTTGGCCTTGTCATTGAAGGTGATGACAAGATAGGACAGGCCAAATTGAGTATGGGAGAAGACGCGTACGGCATTGGGTATGCCGGCCAGTGCGACCTCCAGCGGAATCGTGACCTGCTTTTCGACTTCTTCCGCGGCCCGACCGGGGAAAAGCGTTATGACAGTCACCTGGGTGTCCGAAACATCCGGAAAGGCTTCAACCGGCAAATTCTTGAAAGCGATCATGCCGCCGCCGATGAAAAGCAGGGTTCCCAGCACTACAAAAAGCGGTTGCCTTAGTGCAAATTCCACCAGACGTTTGATCATTTTGTTTCTGAAACCAGCGTTTGGTGAAGCAGCAGCACGCCATCCGTCACAATACGCTCTCCTGCGGCCAGCCCTTCGCGCACGTTCATCCTGCCAAGACCCGATTCGATAGCGACTATCTTGCGTCGAATATAGTGTCCTCGCCCTTCTTCGACGAACACATATTGTGCGTCTCCCAGCAGGATCACGGCCGTCGCCGGTACGCGAAGATGTTCACTCAAGTCGATTTCCAGTTCCGCAGTCACGAACATTTCGGCTTTCAGGCGACGGCTTGGGTTTGTGACCGAGCCACGTGCGCGTGTTGTGCGGGTCGCAGGATCGAGACTGTCGGCGATCCACTCGATTCGACCACCGACCGGTTCACCGCCGATGCCCGCACCCTTAAACATGAAGGGCATGCCTGTTCGGACCTGCGCAAGCGCGGCCTCGGGTAGTTCAAGCTGCACCCATAGCCGGGATGGATCAGAAATGACATACAACGCGGGGCTACCGGGCTGTGCCTGATCCGGCCGCACTTCCTGACCCGGATTTACGTTACGCTCAACCACGACGCCGCCGATGGGTGCCTTAAGCGGCATTTGTTGATTGACACTCCCGGGAGCGCCAAACTGCTTTGCCCGCGCCAAGGTTCTATCGTGTTCGGCTGAGGCACGCGCATAGTCGGCCTCGGCTTGCTGAAAATCCTTGGCCGCGATGACGCCATGCTGGTATAGCTCGCGAGCGCGGCCGAGCCCTTTCTCGGTGACCGCGAAATCGGCTTCCGCGCGCCGTTCCTCAGCCTGCGCTTGTCCGAACTCAGGCGAAGAAACCAGGGCCAGGGTCTCTCCCGCCTTCACCGTTTGGCCGGCTTCAGCGAGGAGCTTGACGACGCGTCCGGCCATAGGCGCGAACATTCGCACCGTCCGGCCTTCATCCCAAACCAGGCGGCCGTTCAAGCGCAGAGATTCCTTGTTGAACTGCTCTACCTGTATGGCGACAAAGGCTTTCGCCTGATAGCTGTCGGGTGCAAATATGATGCGTTCGCCGTCGATTCTGGGTGCCGGCGTCGTTGCAGGCGCGTCCTCGTTGGCACTACAGGCGGCGAGAAGGAGCAGCAAGAGCAATGAGATGGCTTTATAGGTCATGGTTGAGGTGTTGTTTCCCATTCGGTGGCCGCAAGCCAGGCGGCACCAGCCTTGGCATGTTCGGCTCTGGCCGCGACGGCGTCGAGCTCGACGGCACGCAGTGTTCGGCGTGCATCGAGCAAGTCGATCAAACCCATTCCGCCTTTGACGTAGGCAAATTCGGCGGCATCGGCCACCTGGCGCGTTGACGGCAGAAGCTCGGATTCGATGCGACGCAACCTGTCGCGAGCCGCCAGATAGTCCGTTCGTGCGCGTTCCGTTTCGAGTTCCGCCTGGGCCAGGATCTTCGCTCGTGCTTCCAGCGCGGCAGCGTAATCATTCTCGGAACGCGCGATTTCTCCCCCAAACCCGTATCGCGCGAAAATCGGGAAACTTAAACTGACACCATATGTAACGCCGCCAGCCGGAGCCGCACCGGCCATGTTCCGCTCGATCTGGGCTCCGACTGTGACATCTCGAACGGCCAGACTCCTGGCCAAATCGCGAGCATGTCCGGCGGTGTCGACTCGTGCAGCCGCGGCGCGCATGTCAGCGCGATGCCCCAGCGAACCACTTTCAAGTGTGGGGTCGGATAGTTGCGGCCAAAGATCATCGGCGATCAAATCTTCCGCATGCGTTTCGAACCCGATCAGGTACGCCAGGGCTCGACGGGTACGTGCAACTTCGGCGAGGGCTCCGCGAGCCTCATTCTGTGCCCGCAACATCTCTATTCTTAACCGGCTGACGTCAACGGCGGCGACATCTCCGGCTTTTTGTCTGAGCTCCAGGACATCGAGCGATTTGCGATAAAGAGAAGCTGTTTCGCCGGTGAGTTTTTCCCGCTCGATCGCCGCCTTCAGATCGTAGTAAGCAAAATGCACGGCCAGCCGTTGCTGGCGGCGAATATCGGCAAGATCGGCGTGCGCGGCTCGAACTGCTGCCTCGGCGACCGCGGTGCGCAGCTCTTGCTTGTCGCCGCGTTCTATCAATTGGGACAGCGCGATGATCTGGTCCATGCGCTTGTCGCGCAGCGCGCCTGTGCCGATGCCACTGCCCGGGCTGATGCTGGCAGTCGAATAGGAAATACCGGGATTGGGCGCCTGACCGGCGATCGTCACCCCTGTCGTTGCCCCTTCGACAGCACGCCGGGCGGCAAGAATTTCTCGATTGTGAAGTACCAGTCGATCTTCGGCCTGCTTAAGTGAAAGATTGATGGGTTCGGCAAATCCTGAAAAAGAGATCAGCGACAAACAAAGGAGTGGCAACCGCATAGAATGGCTAGGCAAAGATTTGTTGGCGACTTGATTGTTCCCAGGCTTTTTGAACTCGGCTTTTCCGGCTGGGATAAACTTGGCGACGAATCGTGTACCGTAGTCATTTATCCTGACCGCAGTCTGACCAAACATGCGCCTACTTCTCGTTGAAGATGACAACCTGCTGGCGAGCGGGCTCGCCGCCGCGCTTCGGCAATCCGGTTATGCGGTCGATTGGGCTTCACGCGGCGATCAAGCCGATCGCTGGCTTAGTAGTGAGGACTATGATCTGGTTCTGCTTGATCTGGGATTGCCCGGCCTCGATGGCGCGGAGGTTCTATGTCGTCTACGTAACCGAAAAACGCCAACGCCGGTATTGGTACTGAGCGCCCGCGAGACGATAGACGAACGGGTTCGTACCCTGGATCTCGGAGCAGACGACTACCTGGTCAAACCCGTGGAGTTGGCCGAGCTCGAAGCCCGTATTCGTGTCTTGCTCAGGCGCGGTAGAGCGGATACCGGGCCGACCATCGAACTAGGGGCGTTGCAGCTCGATACGGTCGGAAGACGCGTGTATATGAATGGCGAACCCCAGGACTTTTCGTCGCGCGAGTGGCAAGTTTTGAATATTCTGGTGAGCCGTGTGGGACGGATTGTCAGCAAGGATCAAATGTTGCAATCCTTGTTCGGCTGGGAAGAAGGCGTCACGCTGAACGCCATCGAGAAAGCCATATCCCGCTTGCGTGCCAAGCTTGAAACGGGGGGCGTCAATATTCGTACCGTACGAGGGCTTGGCTACATGCTCGAAAAACCGGGAAAGCCGGACGTTCGGGATGACTAGTCTCAAGTGGAAACTCCTTGCCTGGCTGCTGCCTGCTTCGCTGTTATTGCTGCTGGCGGGAGCCGCCACGGCATATTCCATCGCGTTGCATACGGCAAGCCATGCATACGACCGCGTACTGCTGGATACGGCAGCGGATATCTCCGATCAGGTGCAGTCCGATGGAGGAGTGCTGAGGCTGGATCTGTCACCCGCAATGCAGAAGATCCTGCTCAATGACCAGTACGACCATTTCTACTATCGTGTATCGGCGCCGGACGGGCGATTCATCGGTGGGTACGAGGAACTTCCATTGGGAGCGGAAATGCCTTCCATGGAAGGTGTTTTCTATGAGACGTCCTACCGGGGAGAAAATCTGCGCGCCGTCGGCCTGGTGACGCATAGAGTCGGCGCCGAGCTTCGGATTGTCGTCGCGGAAACCTTGGTTAAACGTGACTCCCTCATCAGGGAAATATGGCTGGGCATATTGGTGCCGGAATTGTCGATACTGCTCCTTACCTGGGTTTTATTGTTGTTTGCCGTTCGTCACGGATTGGCACCTCTGGCGATTCTGACCCGGGAATTGTCTTTTCGCTCGCCACTCGACCTAAGCAAGGTCGAGGAAACCCATGCCCCCGACGAGGTGCAACCCTTGGTCCGTGAGATCAACCAACTCCTGGAGCGGCTCGATGCTTCGCAGCAGTCTCAACGCGCATTCATCTCGAATGCCGCACATCAAATCCGTACGCCGATTGCGGCGCTTCAGGCACACGTGGAATTGGCCCTTCGACAGACCGACGGAGAGAAGCTGACTGAAAATCTGAAGCTGATTTTGGCCGCCGTAAAGCGAACCGCACACGTTTCCAATCAAATCCTTTCCCTGGCGCGTTCGGAGCAGACGAACGCGTCCATGGAGGAATTCCGAAAGCTTGATTTGCACGTCATTGCCGAGGAAGTTGGGGAAATCTGGATTGCGTCGGCGATCGAAAAGGAAATCGACCTCGGGTTCGAACTCGAACATGCCGAGATCATCGGTTCTCCGATGTTGCTGCATGAACTGTTGAGCAATCTTGTCCATAACGCAATCCTATACACCCCTTCCGGCGGGCGCATTACTGTTCGCGTTCGGCGCGAGGCAATCCGCGTGGTTCTCGAAGTCGAAGACAACGGGATAGGCATTTCCGCCGAGGTGCAACACAGGATTTTCGAACGTTTTTTCCGTCCCGAAACAAGCTTGGAAGGAGGCTGCGGACTGGGCCTGTCGATCGTCAAGGAAATCGCCAACCTGCATAAGGCTACTGTGAAGGTTCTCACGCCGGCGTTTGGGTCGGGTTCGATATTCACCGTGGAATTTGCCGGGTTGCTATAGCAACTCCGGTATGGGCCGGATCCGCCTTCCGCTGTCTCCAGTGGGCGAGGGGTGGGTTGTCTTTCCCGCATCAGGCCCGTCACATCGACGTTGAGCAGTTCGTTCCTGGGTAGTCTGCGCCGGAACCTGCGACGCCGGACGGTGTGGCCGCGCTTAGCGCGTTCCCCGCTCGTCCAGGAGCTGGGCCAGGAAACCGGCGGTGGCGAGGCGCGCCGCCGGCAGGTTGAGCAGGGTATGCGGCGCGTCCGGCACCAGGACCACCGCCGCCTTCGGGTTGCCTTTTAGCGCGACCGCACAATGGCCTTGCACTTCGGGGTTGCCCAACCAGGGATTGGACCTGGAGAAAAACGGATCGGTGGCGCTGATGACATTCAACACAGGCTTGGCCGACTCGAAAGCGTTTTGCGGCTCCTTGACGAAGTAGTTCGGCTCGCAAGACCACGAATAAATCATTCTTGCGGCGAAGTCGCTGCCGGTGTAGCGGGCGACCGGCACCGCTCCCTCGCTGGTGCCCGCAAGAACAACCAGTCTCTGATCGACCCATGCCTGCGACCGAAGCGCGTTCAGGGCCGGCGCGATTTCCGAAGCGCGCAACGCGTGGATGCGCTCGTAGGACTCCTTGTCGATCGGCGACTTGTAACGGCCAGCCAGCGTTGCCATTCCCCTATGGCTTTCAGCCCCAGGCCGGACGAGCCATGCAGGAACAGCACCACCGGCACCCGTTCGCCGCTCAGTCGCGGGATGTCCTTGAATTTTCCCACGAAGACCTTGGCGCCGGTGGCCTTGGCCGGCAGCACCACGACCGCGTCCCGGACCGTCGCCAACAGCGAGTCCGCCGTGTGGGCCCAGGCGCTTCCCGTGATCTCGCCGGAGGGTGCGTTGGTCTGTGCCGTCGCGGACAGGCTGATGGCGGCGAGGGCTGAAACAAGCAATACGCGGCAGGTCGTCCTCCGGGGGGATTTCCTTCGGGGCTTCCCCCAAGGGGACTTCCTTCGGGGCGTCATTCCTGTGTCCCTGGAGGTTGGCGAGTTTTCTGGTCGCTGTTCACGAAGCGAGCACAGCCCAAGCCGCGACTCCGGCCATGACGAGCACCACCGCGCAGCCGAACATGAAGACCTTGCGCCTGGCAGGAACGTAGTTCGAACCCGTGTGAATGGAGGCATGGACACAGCGGCTGGCGACGAACAGCCATGCCAGCGATTGCGCGAACATGCCTGTTTCCTTGAGCTGCCACAAGACGATCGTCAGCACATAAAAGAGAACCGGAAGCTCGAACTGGTTCCGGATATTGTTGTTGATCTTCGTGACGCTCACGGGCCATGCATCGTCGTGGAGCGCCCGGCGATCAGCGTCGACCAGTCCGCTCTTGGTTGCCTTGGCCTTCGCAACCGCCAGGGCGCCGTACAGGACCATGGTGAGCAGGACTTGAGCGAGCGCGGGCAAGAGAATCATGTTGTTTGACATCGGAATTCCTTTCTCGAATCAGACCGCCGTAGCGGACGGGGAGAGGCTCACGGGCTCGGCAAATCAAATCGAACATGGCTCCTGTTCGGGTTCGAGGTTCGAATTACTTGCCCGCAACGGCCAACACCGCCTTGGGATTAGTGCTCGCGATGGCCAATAGCGTGCGAGCGGCACCGCTGGGCTGTTTGCGGCCTTGCTCCCAACCTTG
>JAPLQT010000136.1 GCA_026399515.1 Pseudomonadota bacterium
GGCACCAGACTCCCTGATCGACTTCCTGAACGCGCTGTGATTATGCGGACAGCGAAATGCACGCCCGCCGCTCATCAGCAGCGGTTGGCGCTCGTTTCGTATCCCTAATCCACATAATCGAGAGGTCAGCATAAGTGCCCTAAGCAGACAGCACGAATTCTCAGTAGAGGTCATTCATACGGCTAGAACTGGTAAAATGTTCTCAGTCATCGGGGAGTAGTCGCCTTTTGCTACCGCAGAAGGGCTTGCATCAACATACTTGGTCGCTCGGCCATGGTGCACGCGGTTCCTAACTTGGCAAGACCTTTGACTACACAGCCTTCGGATTGGCCGGGGAGATGTGTAGTCATTGTTCGTATCCGGCCTTGGAACTCACTATGGAAGCCTTGCTCATATCAACTGGCGTAGTTGCCCTTGCCGAAATTGGCGACAAGACACAGCTACTCGCCTTTATCCTCGCAGCGCGTTTCAAGAAGCCACTCCCTATCGTTGCAGGTATCTTATTCGCCACATTGGTCAATCATGGACTTGCTGGTGCGCTCGGTGCTTGGATTACAAGTATCGCCAGTCCTGAAGTCATGCGGTGGCTGTTGGGATTGTCATTCATCGGTATGGCAATTTGGACGATGATTCCCGACAAGATAGAGGAGGAAGAAACGCAGGTTGCAAAAAACCTCGGTGTTTTCGGCGCTACCCTAGTTACGTTTTTTCTTGCTGAGATGGGCGATAAAACTCAACTCGCAACGGTTGCGTTAGCAGCCCACTATGGGACGCCAGTGATGGTTATCGCAGGCACGACCTTGGGAATGTTGTTAGCAGATATTCCTGCGGTATTCATTGGCAACAAGTTCGCAGCGAAAATCCCGATGAAGTTGGTTCATAGCGTTGCCGCGGCCATCTTCGCTGTGATGGGATTGCTCACCCTGCTCAGAGTGGAAAAGCTATTTGAATAAATCAAGACGCCAACGCGAATGACCGATTGTGACCGAACTGGGTCGGTCAGTTCGACCAACGCTCGGCGTTCCCGCCGATTCCGCGCAGGCCAGGCGTTAACACAGGCGTAGCATTCGCGGCGTAAATTCCCGGGTTTATCGGGAGATGGCGAGATGGACTTGATACTTTGGCGCCACGCCGAGGCGGAAGCGGCCTGCTCCGGCGTGGCGGATGCCGACAGGATTCTGACGGCGAAGGGAAAGAAGCAGGCCAGGCAGATTGCGAGCTGGGTGCTGACACAGCGCCTGCCAAAACTGTCGGTCATCGTCAGCCCGACCAAACGCACCATCCAGACCGCCGAAGCCCTCGGCCGGCCGTACAAGGTGGATCGCAAGATCGGGCCCGGCGCCGGCGCGGCGGATCTCCTTGCGGCGGCCAACTGGCCCGACGAACCCGGCGCGGTCATGTTGATCGGCCACACGCCGGCACTCGGCCGGCTCGCCGCGCTCTTGCTGAGCGGCAGCGAAGCCGACTGGACGATCAAGAAAGCCGGGATCTGGTGGTTCTCCAACCGCGTGCGTCATGACGAAACCCAGACCATCCTGCGGGCCGTCGCCAATCCCTAGCGCCGGGAAAAGAGAGGGAGAATTGCCAGCCATTTCAGTCGACGGAAATGACTAAAATGTGGCTATTCTTATAGGGCAATGCAAGGTCCGATGGCTGGACTTCGTTCTCATCGTCGGGAGGGATGCATCGTGAAGACATTCGAACTGTCCTTGTCCATGGCCCAGGAAACGGTGTTCGGCTTCGACATCCAGGACGACAGCTCCCTGGCTTACGTGAGTTGCCTGGTGGCCCTGGAAACCGTGATTCCCTTCTCCAATGCGGCCGAGATGGATTTCTCGATCACCATCGAAGATGACAACACTTTGATGATAGACCCGCAGGGCGTCGATATCGAATGCGACAAACTGGCGACGATCAACCTGATCGCCACCCATTACTTTCATTCGAAGCGCTGCAACCTACCGGTTATTGTTCACTGACCGGGACGAAAGCTATTGCTTCACCCGCTGCGGCGGAAAACGCGCCGTGAAGGTGCTGCCGCGGCCGAGTTCGCTGCTGATTTCGAGCACCGCCTGATGCCGCGTCAATGCATGCTTGACGATAGCCAGGCCCAGACCGGTGCCGCCGGACTCTCTTGATCGGCCACGGTCCACGCGATAGAAACGTTCCGTCAGCCGGGGCAGATGCTGGCTTTCGATGCCGAGGCCGTTGTCGCTGACGCTGAAGGCACCGCTGCCATCGGCGGCTCTCTCCCAGGCGATTCGAATCGCGCCAGCCTCGGGGGTATAGCGCACTGCATTGCTCACCAGGTTACCCAGCGCGCTGCGTAGTTCATTGCGGCTGCCGAGCAGCTTATCGCCGGCAACGCCGACAAGGTCGATCTTGTGGCGTCCCCCGGATAGTGCCCGCGCTTCATCGGCGACTTCCGCCAGCAGCTCATCCAGCGCGACGCATTCCTCCGAAGGCGCGGGGCGCCCGGTCTCCAGTGCCGACAGCGTCAACAGGTCCTCGATCAGCCGCTGCATGCGCTGCGCCTGTTCATGGACCAGGGTCAGATAGTGCTTGGCTTCTTCCCCGGATAATTCCGGCAAGCCGTCGAGCAGGGTTTCGACAAATCCATTCACCACCGTCAGCGGGGTCTTCAGTTCATGGGAGACATTCGCCACGAAGTCCCGGCGCATGGTTTCCAGCTTTTCCAGTTGGGTGATATCGCGAGAAAGCAACAGGCTGCGCGCATCTCCATAAGGCACCACCTTTAGCGACAGGGAGCATCCCGGATTACGCACCGGATGCAGCAGCAGCGGTTCCGCATACTGACCCGCCTCGATATAAACGATAAAGTCGGGCTCGCGCAACAAGTTGGTGATCCGAGATCCGGTGTCCTGCTCCCGGCTCAGGCCCAGATGAGTTTCGGCCGTCGCGTTGAGCCATTCGATCGCATGATGTCCGTCGAGTATCACCACGCCGTCTGGCAACGCCTGGCCGGCGAGGAGGAAGCGCTCCAGAGCCGTACTGAGTTGATTCCGTTCTTCCGCCGCCAGGCGCGCCCGGCGATGCAGTGCCGCGAAAACCACTTCCCAGGCGCCGCCTCCCGTCGGCAATGGCGTTTCGGGCGGCTGCTCCAGCCAGCGCATCAGGCGCGTGAATTGATGTAAATGGTGCAGGCCGAACAGGAACAGCATGCCCAAGACCACCGCCAGGGCCAGGACCGAGTCGTACCGCAGCCACAGCGCCATTCCCGCGATGAGCGCACCCACCGCCACCAATAGCACTTCAAGCTGGAATGGGTTCACGGCAATCTCAAGCGAACGAACGCATGTAGTTCATCCGAACCCATTGATGTAGTGGCTTCGGCCGTTCGCTGAGCTCACTTAACTTGCCGTTCCGGCAAGTGAGCCTGCGCCGCTGCATCACTGGCAGGTTCATCCGAACCTGCCGGTGATGTAGTCTTCCGTCGCTTTCTTTTGGGGTTTGATGAAGACCTGGTCGGTGACGCCGTATTCGATCATCTCGCCGAGGTACATGTAGGCGGTGTAATCGGAGATGCGGGCGGCCTGCTGCATGTTGTGTGTAACGATGACGATGGTGAAATCCTGCTTCAGCTCGCTGATCAGTTCCTCGATGCGCATGGTCGAGATCGGATCGAGCGCGGAAGTCGGTTCATCGAGCAACAACACTTCCGGCTTGACCGCGATGCCGCGGGCGATGCACAGGCGCTGTTGCTGGCCACCGGACAAGCTCATGCCGCTCTGCTTGAGGATGCCCTTGACTTCGTCCCATAGCGCGGCCTTGCGGAGCGCCCATTCGACGCGATCATCCATTTCGGAGCGCGACAGTCGCTCCTGCAGATTGACACCGAAGGCGATATTGTCATAGATGGCCATGGGAAACGGCGTCGGCTTCTGGAACACCATGCCGACCCGGGCGCGCAACTGGTTGATGTCGATACTCTTGTCGAGGATATCCTGGCCATCCAGCAGCAGGCTGCCTTCGGCGCGCTGCTCGGGATAGAGGTCGTACATCCGGTTCATGGTCCGCAACAGCGTGGACTTGCCGCAACCCGAGGGTCCGATGAAGGCCGTTACCTGGGAGTGATAGATATCCAGATTGATGTTCTTCAGGGCGTGGTACTTGCCGTAATAGAAATTGAAATCCTTGAAGGTGATTTGCGTCCTCAATTCGGCGCTGCTCTGAGCGCCGGCTTCGGTGCCGGGCGTAGGGGTTTCGGCTTGCTGCATTCTAGCTCCTGTGTTTCTGGCGGAAGAGGACGCGCGCCACGATGTTTAAACTCAACACGCCGAGAGTGATCAGGAACACGCCGGCCCAGGCCAACTCCTGCCAGTCCTTGTAGGGACTCATGGCAAACTTGAAGATGGTCACCGGCAGGTTGGCGATCGGTTGATTCATGTCCAGCGTCCAGAATTGATTGGATAAGGCCGTGAATAACAGCGGCGCGGTCTCACCGGTGACGCGGGCAACCGCCAGCAACACGCCGGTCAGGACGCCGGCCAGGGAGGCGCGCAAGGTCACCTTGCTGATCACCACCCACTTCGGCGCGCCCAGGGCGAACACCGCTTCGCGCAGACTGTCGGGTACCAGCTTCAACATATTGGTCGTCGCGCTGACCACGACGGGAATCACCAGCATGGCAATCGCCACGACACCCGAATATCCCGAGAAATGCCCGACCTGGGATACGTAAATGGCATAGACGAACAGTCCGATGATGATGGATGGCGCCGATAGCATGATGTCGTTGATGAACAGCGTGATATGCCCGAGCCAGGTGTGCTGTCCATATTCCGCCAGATACACTCCGGCGAATATCCCGATAGGCGTGCCCAGCAAGGTGCCCAGGGAGACCAGCAGCAGGCTGCCGACGATTGCATTCAATAATCCGCCTTCCGAACCCGGTGCGGGCGTCATTTGCGTAAACAACTTCAACGACAAGCTGGCAAAGCCCAGGTCGATGGTGGTCCATAGAATCCAGAACAGCCAGAACAAGCCGAACGACATGGCCAGCAACGCCAACGACAGGGCGATGCGGTTAAGCAGCTTGCGCTTTTTCAGGAGATCCATCAGCGGCTTTTCGATCTCAAGTGTCTTAACGTGAAATACAGTTGCGCAGCGCCCCGTTTCCCACGAGCACAGCGAGCAATTTGTAGCCCCCGCCCGGGCGGGGGTGGGGGGTGGGGGCATGGCCCAAGGCCACTTCCTTCGGGGCGTCAATTGGGGTTTTGAACGATTTCATGGCATGGGGGTGGTCCGACGGCGATGTGAGTTAGGTCTTGCTGCCTTCCTGCCGCGAAAGCCGCAGCAGGAGCAGCTTGGACAGGGACAGGACGATAAAGGTGATGAAGAACAGGATCAGCCCGAGTTCGATCAGCGAGGCGGTATAGATCGGCGATTCGGCCTCGGCAAACTCGTTCGCCAACGCCGAAGCGATGCTGTTGCCGGGCAGAAACAGCGAAAACCCGGCGAAGAAGTTCATGTTGCCGATCAGGAAGGTGACCGCCATGGTTTCGCCCAGCGCGCGGCCGAGTCCGAGCATGATGCCGCCGATGACGCCCACCTTGGTGTAGGGTAGCACGACGTTCCAGACCACTTCCCAGGTGGTGGCGCCGACACCGTAAGCGGATTCCTTGAGCATGGCCGGTGTCACATCGAAGACGTCGCGCATCACCGACGCGATAAACGGTATCGTCATGATGGAAAGCACGATGCCGGCACTGAGTATGCCGATACCCAGGGCCGCTCCGGAGAACAGCTCGCCGACGATGGGCAGTTTTCCCAGCGTGTTCGCCATGAATGGTTGCGCGTATTTCGAGAAGACGGGGGCAAACACCAATAAGCCCCACA
>JAPLQT010000045.1:0-26525 GCA_026399515.1 Pseudomonadota bacterium
CGCCCCCTGCTGCCCCCGCAGGAACTGTTTCTCAGCGAAGAGCAATTCTTCATCGCCGCGGCGGCCTTCCCGCGCCTGGTGTTGCCGGATACGGCGAAAACCGCGAGTGAGGCTGAAATCGCAGCCCTGCCCGCCCCGAACGTCGCCGTCGAACGGCGCGCCGACGATCCTCTGGCTGCCTTGCGCCATCACCTCGACAATTTTTCGGGCCGCACCCTGTTGCTCGCCGAATCCGCCGGCCGCCGCGAGACCATCCTCGAATACCTCGCCGAATATGCCCTGAAACCCCTGCCCTGCGCCGATTTCGCCGGTTTTGCGGAGAGCGGCGAGCGCTTCATGCTCGGCGTCGCGCCGCTCTCCGGCGGCTTCATCCTGCCCCAGGCCGGCCTGGCGCTGGTGACCGAAAACGAGCTCTATGCCGCCACCGCCCGGCCGCGCGGCAAGCGCTCGGAGGCGCGCCGCAGCAACCTGGAAGGCTGGCTGCGCGATCTTTCCGAACTGAAGATCGGCGACCCGGTGGTGCATGAACTGCACGGCATCGGCCGCTACCTCGGCCTCGCCCTGCTCGACATGGGCGAAGGCGACAACCTCAAGAGCGAGTTCCTCCATCTCGAATATGCCGGCGGCGACACGCTGTATGTGCCGGTGGCGCAACTCCATCTGATCAGCCGCTACAGCGGGGCCGACCCGGAGGCGGTGGAACTGCACCGACTCGGCAGCGGCCAGTGGGAGAAGGCGAAGAAGAAGGCCGCCCAGCAGGTGCGCGACACCGCCGCCGAACTCCTGCACCTGTATGCCCAGCGCGCCCTGCGTGAGGGCCATGCCTTCGATTTCCGCCAGCACGACCTGGAGGCTTTCGCCGACGGCTTCGGCTTCGAGGAGACGCCCGACCAGTTGGCCGCCATCGAGGCCGTGGTGCGCGACATGCGTTCCGGTAAGCCGATGGATCGCCTGGTCTGCGGCGATGTCGGATTCGGCAAGACCGAAGTGGCGCTGCGCGCCGCCTTCGTCGCGGTGCATGGCGGCAAGCAGGTCGCCGTGCTGTGTCCCACCACGCTGCTGGCCGAACAGCATTACCACACCTTCGCCGACCGCTTCGCCGACTGGCCGGTGAAGGTGGCGGAGATTTCGCGTTTCCGCAGCGAGAAAGAACAGCAGCAGGCCATCGTCGATCTCGCCGCCGGCAAGATCGACATCCTCATCGGCACCCACCGCCTGTTGCAGAAGGATGTGCAGTTCTCGCGCCTGGGCCTGGTGATCATCGACGAGGAACACCGCTTCGGCGTGCGCCAGAAGGAGATCCTCAAGACCCTCCGCGCCGAAGTCGACGTGCTGACCCTGACCGCCACGCCGATTCCGCGCACGCTCGGCCTGTCGCTCGAAGGCCTGCGCGATTTCTCGGTGATCGCCACGGCGCCATCGCGGCGGCTGGCGATCAAGACTTTCGTCTCGCGCTGGTCGCCCGGGCTGGTGCGCGAAGCGGTGCTGCGCGAGTTCAAGCGCGGCGGCCAGGTGTATTTCCTGCACAACGAGGTCGCCACCATCGCCAATATGCGCGAGCGGCTGGAGAAACTCCTGCCGGAGGCGCGCATCGTGGTCGGCCATGGCCAGTTGGCGGAACGCGAACTGGAACGGGTAATGCGCGAATTCACCCAGCAGAAACACAACCTGCTGCTGTGCTCGACCATCATCGAGACCGGCATCGACAATCCCCACGCCAATACCATCGTCATCAACCGCGCCGACAAGTTCGGCCTGGCGCAACTGCATCAGTTGCGCGGCCGCGTCGGCCGCTCGCACCACCAAGCCTATGCCTACCTGCTGACCCACGAGGACGCCCATGGAAGAACTCGGCTCCGGCTTCTTCCTCGCCATGCACGACCTGGAAATCCGCGGCGCCGGAGAAGTGCTAGGTGAAAACCAGAGCGGGGAAATCCACGCGATCGGCTTCGCGCTCTACACCAGCATGCTCAATGCCGCCGTCAAATCGCTGCAGGATGGGCAGGAGCCCGACCTGATCCAGCCGCTCGGCATCGTCTCGGCCATCGACCTGCACATCCCGGCGCTGCTGCCGGATGCATACGCCCCCGACGTGCATGAGCGCCTGACGCTCTACAAGCGCCTGGCCAACGCCGAGGCGGCGGATGAGTTGCAAGAGCTGCAGGAAGAACTCATCGACCGTTTCGGCCAGCTCCCGGCGCAGGCGCAGTCGCTGCTGGAAACCCATCGCCTGCGCATCGCCGCGCGACCTCTGGGCATTATCAAGATCGATGCGGCGCCGCACGCGATACAATTGCAGTTCATGCCCAACCCACCCGTCGATCCGGTCCGCATCATCGAACTGATACAAAAGGATCGCAACCTGAAATTCGCCGGCCCGGAAAAACTCATCTGGAAACGCGATAGCGCCACCTTGTCGGAACGCACGCTGGCCGTGCGGGAACTGCTGAAGAAACTGAAACCATGACCCACGCCCAACTCGAAAATCTCAATATCGAAGCCTTCGATCTGATCCCTTCCCCGGAACAGATCCACACCCGGTTGCCGCTCTCGGACAAAGCAGCCGCGACCGTCGCTGAGGGCCGCGTCACCCTGCAACGCATCCTCGACCGCAAGGATCCGCGCCTGTTCGTGGTGGTCGGCCCCTGTTCGATACACGACCCGGTCGCCGGCATCGACTACGCGCGGCGCCTGAAAACCCTGGCGGATGAAGTGGCGGATACCCTGAAGTTGCGGATACCCTGGTGCTGGTGATGCGCGTGTATTTCGAAAAGCCACGTACCTCGACCGGCTGGAAGGGGTTCATCAATGACCCGCGCATGGACGATTCCTTCCACATCGAGGAAGGCATGCACAAGGCGCGCGAATTCCTCCTGGCCGTCAATGAAATCGGCCTGCCGACCGCCACCGAGGCGCTCGATCCGATCGCGCCGCAGTACCTCGGTGATCTGATCGCCTGGACCGCCATCGGCGCACGCACCAGCGAATCGCAGACCCATCGCGAAATGTCCTCGGGCCTGTCGACCCCGGTCGGCTTCAAGAACGCCACCGACGGCGACCTGGACGTGGCGATCAACGCCATCATTTCCGCCGCCAGCCCGCACAGCTTCCTCGGCATCAATGCCCAGGGCAACGCCGCCATCGTCCGCACCCGCGGCAATGCCTACGGCCATGTGGTCTTGCGCGGCGGCGGCGGACGCCCCAACTACGATTCGGTGAGCATCTCGCTGGCCGAGCAGGCGCTGGACAAGGCCAAGCTACCGAGAAACCTGGTGGTCGACTGCTCCCACTCCAACAGCTACAAGAAGCCCGAGATGCAGCCGCTGGTGATGGCCGATTGCATTCATCAGATCGTCCAGGGCAATCGCTCCATCATCGGCACCATGATCGAGAGCTTTATCGAAGCCGGCAATCAGCCGATTCCCGCCGACCTGTCGCAATTGAAGTATGGCTGCTCGGTCACCGACGCCTGCGTCGACTGGGCAACCACCGAAAAAATGCTGCGCGACGCACGCACTGCATTGCGTCCCGTTTTGCCGAATCGCAACCAATCTTAGAACTCTTGGAATTTATTATGCCGCTCATTAAACCATTTACCGGCCTGCGCCCGGCCGCCGGCCAGGCGCAAGCCGTCGCCGCGCCTCCCTACGACGTCCTGACCAGCGACGAAGCACGCGTCCGCGCCGCGGGCAAACCCTGGAGCTTCCTGCATATCTCCAAGCCGGAGATCGACCTGCCGGCGGGCACCGATCCCTATGCGCCCGAGGTATATGCCAAGGCGGCGGAAAACCTCGAAAAAATGCTGGCCGCCGGCATCCTGCAACGCGACGCGGCGCCCTGTTATTACGCCTATCGCCTGAGCATGCCCACCGATGGCGGCGAGCATGTCCAGACTGGCCTGGTGGCTGCGGCATCGGTCGCCGATTACGAGACCAATCGCATCCGCAAGCACGAATTCACCCGCCCGGACAAGGAGGATGACCGCGTCCGGCAGATCGAGGCCTTGAATGCCCAGACCGGTCCCGTGCTGCTGGCCTACCCATCTTGTCCGTCCGCCGACGCGCTGCTGGCGCAGGTCGCCATGGGCGTGCCGGATGCCGACGTGATGGCCTCAGACGGCATCCGCCACACCTTGTGGGTGGTGCGCGATGCCGCACTCATCGAGAAAATCTCTGCTGAGGTCAATGCCCTGCCGGCGCTCTACATCGCCGACGGTCATCACCGCTCGGCCGCCGCCGCCCGTGTCGCAACGACACGGCATGGCGCGGGCGCATCCGGTTATTTCCTTTCGGTGATTTTCCCGCACCATCAGATGCGCATCCTCGATTACAACCGGGTCGTGAAAGATCTCAATGGCATGAACGAGGAAGCGTTTCTGACACAGGTCGGCAAAAGCTTTTCCGTGTCGCCCAGCGCATCCCAGGTGAAGCCCGCCCGGCCGGGAGAATTCGGCCTTTACCTGCCAGGTCGCTGGCTGAAGCTCAACATACTTCCGAACTTGATTCCCCCCATGGATCCCGTGGCGCGGCTCGACGTCAGCCTGCTCAGCGAATTCCTCCTCGCCCCCGTGCTCGGCATCGAGGATCTGCGCCGCGACAAACGCATCGACTTCGTCGGCGGCATCCGCGGTTTGGGGGAACTGGAGAAGCGCGTTAACAGCGGCGAAATGGCCGCCGCTTTCTCTCTCCATCCGACGCGCATGGAAGACCTCATGGCAGTCGCCGACGCCGGCGAAGTGATGCCGCCGAAGTCCACCTGGTTCGAACCGAAACTGGCCGACGGACTGGTGTCGCACGTGCTCGATTGAGGCGCTTGCAGGAAGACTGAGACACTGCCGTACATCACCTGCCGCGAATTGCACGGGCGATGGCCAGTGCAAACTCCAGCCGGGTGTACTGGGTCGCTGGCCGCGCTTGGTCAGCAGCTTGTTCATCACCCGACATGACCCAGAATCCGGTCGGCGCAACGCAGGCAATTCCCGCAAGCAGGGCGATGACGACCGCTACCACGACGCCCATCCGTCGGGCCGGCGACATGCGATGATCTTCAATAGCGCTCATGCTCATCTTCACCTGAATGACGAGAGCGGCGGCGCAGAACCTTGTTGCAAACACCACAAGGGCAACCCGGCTGGCATAGGCGTTGGCCTTTAGCTCCTTGGCTTTGCGTCACCGACTTTCGTCGGGTTTGCCTTTCGGTACAAATCCATACAACTACAACTATATTTGATCAATTACATAAAGTTTCGTCAATAACTATATGATCAGTTTAGTGACTTACGTCACTAACATCCGTAGTTGACCGAGCCGCCGGCGCGTTGACCAGCAGTTGGGGCAGACCCGGCAAAACCGTAATTGCATTTCCGGCGGTCGCCCGGGCCACCTCGGCAACCGGTAGTCGTCGCAGGCGAGCAAGTTCGGCGGCAATTCGCGGCAATTCGCTCGGTTGATTGCGGTGTCGCCCCAGCCATTCGGACGGAATGTCAGGCGCATCGGTTTCGAGGACGATGGACTCCAACGGCAAGGTAGTCGCCAATTCCCGTAAGCGGGTGGCGCGTGGGAAGGTCATGGCGCCACCGAAGCCGAGCTTGAAGCCCAGCTTGATGAATTCGTCCGCCTGCTGGCGGCTACCGTTGAAGGCATGGGCGATCCCGCCGCGGACGGGAAAGCGGCGCAGTTCCTTGAGTATCGCGTCTACGGCACGACGCACATGCAGTAGCACCGGCAGTCCCAACTCCCCGGCGATCTTCAGTTGCTCCACGAAAAAGAATCTTTGTCTTTCCTCATCGCGCTGTGGGACGAAGAAGTCGAGGCCGATTTCCCCGATCGCCACCACGGATTCCGGATGCGCGCTTAACATCTCGCGCAATACCGCAAGGTCTTCTTCGCGGGCATGTTCGACATACATCGGGTGTATGCCGTAGGCGGCGACGCAACCCGGGTAATCTCGGCATACGGCGGCAACGGCGGCGAAGTTGGCGCATTCGACGGCAGGAACGACGATGGTGGCAACGCCCGCTTGCTGCGCGCGGGCCGCCACCGCGTCACGGTCTGGGTCGAATTCGGCGGCGTCGAGATGGCAGTGGGTGTCGATGAACACCACGGAAGCCTATTCGACCTCTTCCATCCATGCCATCTGGATGGCTTCGAGTTTCTTTTCGCCGCAATGGCTTTCATCTTCCTCGAAGCCCGGCAGTTCCATCACCCAGCGCATCAGGTCGACAAAATTGATGCGGGTCGGATCGGCCTCGGGATGACGCTCGGCCAGTTCGATGGCGATATCCAGCGTATCGGTCCACTTCATTCCCGTTCCTTTTCGGTCATTTTTGGTGTCCCTCTTTCGCCATGTTGATCGTATATTTGGGAATCTCGATCACCAACGGGGTTTCGTTCACCACTGTCTGGCAGGCCAGCCGCGATGTGGGTTCCAGGCCCCAGGCCCGGTCCAGCAGGTCGTCCTCGGATTCTTCAGCCGGGGCCAGCGCGTTGAAGCCCTCGCGGATCACCACATGGCAGGTGGTGCAGGCACAGGATCTTTCGCAGGCATGTTCGATCTCGATGCCGCTTTCGAGCAGCGTGTCGCACAGCGTTTTGCCCGGCTGCGCCTCGATCTGTGCTCCCTCCGGGCAAAGCTCGGGATGGGGCAGGACGGTGATCCTGGTCATGTGATCTCGGCAATCTTCTTGCCGGACAATGCGCGCTGCACGCTCTGGTTCATGCGCCGCGCCGCGAATTCATTGGTCGCCTGGGCCAGGACCGACATGGCTGCGTCGATGGCGCGCCGGTCGTCGCCGAGCAGCACCGCCTGGAGCTTGGCGACGCAGTTTTCGATGTGGGCACGCTCCAGCATCGAGAGCAATTGCGCGTCCTCGGAAAGCGCCGTTTGCGTCGCTTCCAGCAGGCGCTGCGCTTCCACCTGCGCCTCGCGCAGGGCGCGCCGAAAAGCGTCGTCCGAGGCGTGATTGATACTGTCCTTGAGCATCCCGGCGATCTCGTCGTCGGAGAGGCCGTAAGAGGGCTTCACTTCGATATGCGCCTGGCGACCAGTAGTCTGCTCACGCGCCGTCACCGACAGCAAGCCGTCGGCGTCCACCTGGAAAGTGACGCGGATGCGCCCCGCCCCCGCCGCCATGGGCGGGATGCCGCGCAGTTCGAAACGCGCCAGCGAACGGCAATCGGAAACCAGTTCGCGCTCGCCTTGCACGACATGGATGGTCATCGCCGTCTGGCCGTCCTTGAAAGTGGTGAACTCCTGGGCGCGGGCGATGGGAATGGTGGAATTGCGCGGGATGATCTTTTCGGAGAGGCCGCCCATCATCTCTAGCCCCAGCGACAGCGGGATCACGTCGAGCAGCAGCCAGTCTTCGCCGGCGCTGCGATTGCCCGCCAGCAGATTGGCCTGCGTCGCCGCGCCCAGCGCCACCACCTTGTCCGGGTCCAGATTGTTCAGCGGATCCTGGCCGAAGAATTCGCCGACGGCATGCTGGATCTGCGGCATGCGGGTGGAGCCGCCCACCATCACCACGCCCTTGATCTCTTCGGCGGAAAGTCCGGCGTCGCGCAAGGCCTTGCGGGTCGGGGCCAGCGTCTTGTGCACCAGGTTGCGGGTGATATCCCCAAAAACTTCGGTCGTCAGCTTCACATCGACGTACTCGCCGCTTCCCAGCTTGACGGTGATCGGCGCCTCGCCGTGGTAAGTCAGGTATTCCTTGGCTTCGCGCGCGCGCATCAGCAGCAGGCGTGCATCCGAATGCGACAGCGGCGCAAGCTTTGCCTCTTCGATGATCCAGCAGAAGACGCGCTGATCGAAGTCGTCGCCGCCGAGCGCTGAATCCCCGCCGGTCGCCAGGACTTCGAATACGCCTTTGGATAGCTTGAGTATCGAGATGTCGAAAGTTCCGCCGCCCAGGTCGTACACGGCATAGATGCCTTCGCTGGCATTGTCGAGACCGTAGGCGATGGCGGCCGCGGTGGGCTCGTTGAGGAGGCGCAAGAGGTTGAGGCCGGCGAACCGCGCGGCGTGCTTGGTGGCCTGGCGCTGGGCGTCGTCGAAATAGGCGGGCACGGTGATGACGACGCCGGAGAGTTCGCCGCCGAGCGCAGCTTCGGCGCGCAGGCGCAGCGTTTTGAGGATTTCGCCGGAGATTTCCACCGGTGTCTTGATGCCTGCCAGGGTGCGCAACCTGACCATGCCTTCGGCATCTTGAAAGTCATAAGGCATGGACTCGATGTGGGCGATGTCCTTGATGCCGCGCCCCATGAAGCGCTTGACCGAGACGATGGTGTTTTTCGGGTCGTGGGACTGCTGCGCCTGGGCTTCGTAGCCGATGGCCTGCACGCCCTGCGCCCCGTAGCGCACCACCGACGGCAGCAGCGGACGGCCGAGTTCATCGCTGAGCACCACCGCCATGCCGCTGCGCACCGTGGCCACCAGCGAATTGGTGGTACCCAGATCGATGCCGACGGCCAGGCGATGCTGATGGGGCGCCGTCGATTCGCCGGGTTCTGAAATTTGCAGTAACGCCATTAGCTCTCCACCGCCGCCAGCGCATCATCGATTTCCAGCAGCAACTTTTCCTGGAACATCATCTGACGCACCGTTCCGGCGGCAGCTAGATGATTAGGCGTGACCTCGAGCTGGTTCTCCAGCCGCCGATACTGATCGGCCATCTCCTGTTTCATGCGCGTGTGCAATTCTTCGAGCGCCGGGTAATCGGCCGCATGCTTCACTTCCTCTAGCGCCTCGCGCCACTCCATCTGCTGCATCAGGAATTCGGGCGGCATCGCCGTGTTGCGTTCCAGTCCGACGTCGATGCCGGCAAGATGCAACAGGTATTGGGCGCGACGCAATGGCTGGCGCAAGGTCTGGTAGGCTTCGTTGACCTGGGTGGACCACTGCATCGCCAGGCGCCGTTCCGCATCGCTGAGATTGACATGCTTGTCGGGGTGTACGCGCGTCTGAATTTCGCGGTAAAGCTTCTCCAGTTCGGGCAGGTCGATCGAATATCGACGCGGCAAGCCGAACAGGGCAAAGTGGTCCTGGGTGAAATCCATGATAGTTATCGGTGCAAGCTCGCCGGCCCGCACTACGCCGGGCCGGCTAGTCAGTCAGGGTTAGCTCAGACGTTGAAGCTCTCGCCGCAGCCGCACTGGTCCTTGATGTTCGGGTTGTTGAACTTGAAGCCTTCATTGAGGCCTTCGCGGGCGAAGTCGAGCTCGGTGCCATCGATGTAGGGCAGGCTCTTGGGATCGACCAGCACCTTGACGCCGTGGCTTTCGAATACCAGATCCTCCGGATTGGCGGCATCGACGAATTCGAGTTTGTAGGCCATCCCGGAACAGCCCGAGGTACGCACGCCGAAGCGCAGGCCGACGCCTTTGCCGCGCTTGGCAAGAAATCCGGCAACATGTTTTGCCGCTTTTTCAGTCAAAGTGATTGAGGCCATCTTTATGCTCCGTGTTTATGCTTGTAGTCCGCCACCGCCGCCTTGATCGCATCCTCGGCCAGTATCGAGCAGTGGATTTTCACCGGCGGCAGGGCCAGTTCCTCGGCGATTTGGGTGTTCTTGATGTCCAGCGCCTGGTCCAGGGTCTTGCCCTTGACCCATTCGGTGACCAGGGACGATGAAGCGATGGCCGAACCGCAGCCGTAGGTCTTGAACTTCGCGTCCTCGATGACGCCGTCCTTGCTGACCTTGATTTGCAGCTTCATGACGTCGCCGCAGGCCGGCGCGCCGACCATGCCGGTGCCGACATCGTCGTCGTCCTTGCCGAATGCGCCTACGTTGCGGGGATTTTCGTAATGGTCGAGTACTTTTTCGCTATAAGCCATCTCATTTCTCCGTACCGGCAGTGCCGGCACAATTAGTCACCCCCGCCCCAGGGGCGGGGGCCGGGGGGTGGGCAGTCCTTTTGCCCCTTGGGGCGGCGCATTGAGACAGGAACTGTCTCAATGCGCCGCCCACTGAACCGAATTCAGGTCGACGCCGTCCTGGAACATTTCCCACAGGGGCGACAACTCGCGCAATTTGGCTATTTTCGCATGCAGCAGCTTGATTGTGTAATCGACTTCCTCCTCGGTGGTGAAGCGGCCGAGGGTGAAGCGGATAGAACTGTGCGCCAGTTCGTCTGAACGCCCCAGCGCACGCAAGACGTAGGAGGGTTCAAGGCTGGCCGAGGTGCAGGCCGAACCGGAGGAAACGGCGATGTCCTTGATCGCCATGATCAGCGATTCGCCCTCGACGAAGTTGAAGCTGATGTTGAGGTTGTGCGGTACCCGCTGCTCCAGGTCGCCATTCACATAGGTCTCCGGGATATCGGTGAGGCCTTTCAACAAGCGGTCGCGCAATTTGCGAACGCGGGAATTTTCCTCCGCCATTTCTTCGCGGGCCAGCCGGAAAGCTTCCCCCATGCCGACGATCTGGTGGGTGGCGAGCGTGCCCGAGCGCAATCCCCTTTCGTGGCCGCCGCCGTGCATCTGGGCTTCGAGGCGGATGCGCGGCTTGCGCCGCACGTACAAGGCGCCGATGCCTTTCGGTCCGTAGGTCTTGTGGGCGCTGAAGGACATCAGGTCGACCTTGAGCGCGGCCAGATCGATAGGCATTTTGCCGGTGGCTTGCGCCGCGTCGACATGGAACACAATCCCTCGTTCGCGGCAGATCTCGCCGATTTCGGCGATCGGCTGGATCACGCCGATTTCGTTATTCACCGCCATCACCGAGACCAGGATGGTGTCCGGACGGAGGGCTGCCTTCAACTGTTCGAGCGTGATCAGGCCGTTCTCCTGCGGCTCCAGATAGGTCACCTGGAAGCCGTGGCGCTCGAGTTCGCGCATGGGATCGATCACCGCCTTGTGTTCGGTCGACACGCTGATCAGATGCTTGCCCTTGCCCGAGTAGAAGTTGGCCGCGCCCTTGATGGCGAGGTTGTTCGACTCGGTGGCGCCGGAGGTCCAGATGATCTCTTTCGGGTCGGCATTCACCAGCGTGGCGACCTGTTCGCGCGCCAACTCCACCGCCGCTTCGGCTTCCCAGCCATAGGCGTGGGAGCGGCTGGCCGGGTTGCCGAATTTTTCGGTGAGATAGGGAATCATCTTGTCCGCGACTCTCTGATCGACCGGTGTCGTCGCGGAATAATCGAGGTATATGGGAAATTTCATTGTCTTATTGTGCTCCAATTTAGCCGGCCAGCGCGCTCAGGCGCCGCAGCTTGAAAACGGTGTCGCTGAGCACCGCGAGAAAGTCCGCGATCTGTGCAACATTATTATCACTGCCCAGGCTGATGCGGACCGCCTCGCGGGCGATCTCCGGGGCCACGCCCATCGCCTGCAATACATGCGACGGCTCGGGATTGGCGCTGGAACACGCCGCGCCGCTAGCCACCGCGTAGCCGGCACGATCAAGCTTGCCCACCAACGTTTCGCCGTCGATCCCGGGCAGCGCGAAATACACGGTATTCGGGAGTCGTTGGGCGGCTTGCGAGAAAACCGTTGCGCCTAACTGCATAAGACCGCGTTCGAGTTCGCTACGCATGTCGGCGAACCGCGAGACATCCTGTTTCAGCCGCTCTGCGATCAGTTCGCAAGCCCGGCCGAAGCCGACGATGGCGGCGACATTCTCGGTGCCCGAGCGCAATCCGCGTTCCTGGCCCCCACCGGAAATCAACGGGCGCAATTCGATGCGTTTGTCCAGCACCAGCGCGCCGGCACCTTTGGGTCCATGAATCTTGTGGGCCGAGACGGTCATGGCATGAACGCCCGCGGCGTTCAGTTCGCGGAAATTCACGTCCAGTTTTCCCAGCGCCTGGACCGCGTCGGTATGAAACCAACCGCCTATGGCGCGAGCCTGCCGCGCCAGCGCCGGTATGTCCTGGATCGTGCCGGTCTCGTTATTCGCCAGCATCACCGACAGCAGGCGCGGCCACAAGGCCAGCGCCTCGGCATAGTCGCCGGCGTCGATGCGCCCCTGGTCGTCGACCGCGATCTCGCGAAGCTTCCAGCCCTGATGCGCCATGGCCCGCACCAGATCCCGTGCCGTCTCGCGAACACAGGGATGCTCGATGGCGGATATGGCGATGACCGGCGCTATCGGCCCCGGCTTGATGCAGGCCGCCGCACCTTTGAGGAACAGGTTATTCGACTCGCTGCCGCCGCTGGTAAACACCACCTCGGTCGGATGCGCGCCCACCGCGGCGGCGACCTGCTGACGCGCCTCATCGATCGCCTTGCGCGCCTCGCGGCCGTGGTCATGCCGGCTGGAGGCGTTGCCGAAGCCGGACTCCCCGCGCAAGTGGGGGAGCATGGCCTCCAGTACTCGCGCATCGACAGGCGTGGTGGCGTTGTAATCGAAATAGACAGGCGCGAACACTGGAGTGCGAGTCCGGCTCAAAGAATCATGTGGCGTCAGGCCGTTACCAGGGAAATGGTACGGCGCGGGCGGCGTGTCGGCGTCTGGATCATGCGGCTTGCTTGCAGCGCCTTGACATCGGGCCTGTCGCGCTGCTGATCGACCAGTTCAGCCAGGTTCACGGAACTCAGATAATCCAGCATGCGAGTGGTGAGACTGGTCCATAGCAAATGCGTCATGCACGGCTCATCATCGTGACAATTCGCCATGCCGCCGCACTTGGTGGCGTCTAGCGGTTCATCCACGGCCCGGATGATGTCGGCCACGGAAACATCGGCGAGCGGCTTGGCCAGGCAATACCCGCCTCCCGGTCCGCGCACGCTGGTCACCAGCGCATGCCGGCGCAGCTTGCCGAACAATTGCTCCAGATAGGACAGGGAAATCTTCTGGCGTTCGCTGATACTGGCCAGCGCCACCGGTCCGCCATCCTGGCGCAGCGCCAGATCGATCATTGCGGTTACTGCAAAACGGCCTTTAGTCGTCAATTTCATGGTTAGCCTCGTTTCGTCCGGGTTGTCGTCGAATCCAATATCCGACTAAGGGGAATATACAATTCCCGATGATTTTAGTCAACTATTTTACTCAAGTAATTCGGGTCGAATTTATCGGCAATCGCAATTCCATCGTCATTTTCATCGAACCCGACTCCCGATTGTTCCAACCTTCGCAGCAAGTGCTCGATGCGCCTGTCGGTGTCGACGGCATGATCGAGCAGGCCGTGTATGGCCTTGGCCAACGGATCGTCCTCGTTACGTGACACCGCATACGCCGAGAAACCCATCTTCTCTGCTTTCTCCTCGCGCGCCTGGTCACGTTCGGTTTCGATGATGCGGGCCGGGATGCCAACCGCCGTGGCGCCCGGCGGGACATCCCGCACCACCACGGCATTGGAGCCCACCCGGGCGCCCTCCCCTACAGTCAGCGGGCCTAGCACCTTGGCGCCGGCGCCGATCACCACGCCGCGTTCCAGGGTCGGGTGGCGCTTCCCCTTGTTCCATGACGTGCCGCCCAGCGTAACCCCATGGTACAAGGTGCAATCGTCCTTGATTTCCGCCGTCTCGCCGATCACCACACCCATGCCGTGATCGATGAATACACGGCGGCCGATGGTGGCGCCGGGATGGATCTCGACGCCGGTCAGCCAGCGGCCGCAATGCGACAGCCAGCGCGCCAACCAATGCAGGTCCTGCCCCCAAAGCCAGTGAGACAAGCGATGCACTTGCAAGGCATGCAGACCCGGATAGCAGGTCATGACCTCCCAGGCCGATCGGGCGGCGGGATCGCGGTCAAAAACGCAGGCGATGTCTTCACGCAGACGACTAAACATGGGCGGGCTTCATAAGGATTTTCTGAAATATAAAATTCACAGTGGTTTTGGTCAACTTTTCTTGCGATATTTCGGCTTTTCGACCGTCGTCAGCAGTCCGCGCAGGATACTGACCTCGTCGTGCTCCAGGCGCACCCTGCCGAAAAGTCGACGCAGGCGATGCATCAGGCGCTTGGGCTGGGTCGGATCGAGAAAACCGCTGGCGACCGCAACCCGCTCCAGGTGCTCATGGAAACCCTCGATTTCTTCGGTCGTGGCCAAGTCGGCGTCGCTGCTGGGAGGCAAACCCGGCGAGGCGGCCGCCAGACGCAATTCATAACACATCAACTGTACCGCCGAACCGAGGTTGAGCGAGGAATATTCGGGATTGGCCGGAATCATCACGGGGAAGTGGCACAAAGCCAGGTCGTCGTTGGAAAGGCCCGCGGCTTCGGTCCCGAAGACCAAGGCCACTTCATTCATCCGTGCTCCTTGCTGCGACCTTGGCTGCACCGCCGCCAGCAGTTCGGCGGCGCCTTCACGCGCCCAGCGAAAAGGCGCCGCCAGGTCGCGGCGACGGGCGCTCATGCCCGCCACCAGGACCGTGCCAGTTAGCGCCTCGGCCAGTGTGGCGCAGACGACGGCCTGCGCCAGCACGTCGACCGCGCCTGAAGCGCGCGCCTCTGCATCTGGGTGGGGGAAAAGTTTGGGGGCCACCAAGGTGAGGCGCGTCAGCCCCATGGTTTTCATTGCCCGCGCCGCCGCGCCGATGTTGCCTGGGTGGCTGGGACGGGAGAGAACGATGCGAATACGTGCTAGCGGTTCAAGCGGCAAAGCGCTGTTCATATTAGAATTCCGTTTTGCCGATGAGGGCCGATCCGATCAACCGATTGATCGAACCGCGTCGGCCCACGGCAGATCACTACCGGAACCGCCCCATGCATCCCATGCTTACCACCGCCGTCAAGGCCGCGCGCCGTGCCGGCCAGGTCATCAACCGCGCCAGTCTGGACATCAGCCAACTCAAGGTCAGCACCAAGCAGCAAAGCGATTACGTCACCGAAGTGGATAAACTCGCCGAAAGCGCCATTATCGAAATGCTGCAAGAGACCTATCCGACCCATGCGATTCTAGCAGAAGAGTCCGGCAGCTCCGGGCAGGCGGAGTCGGAGTTCCAGTGGATCATCGACCCGCTCGACGGCACCACCAATTTCATCCATGGCCTGCCCCAGTACGCGGTGTCGATCGCCCTGGCCCACAAGCGCGTCCTGACTCACGCTGTGGTGTACGACACCACTCGCAACGAATTATTCACCGCCAGCAAGGGATCGGGCGCCTATCTCAACGAGAAGCGCCTGCGTGTATCGAAGCGCAGCAAACTCGACGAGGCGTTGATCGGCACGGGCTTTCCGTACCGCAGCTTCGATCACATCGATGCCTATCTCGCCATATTCCGCGAGCTGGCCCAGAAGACCGCCGGCCTGCGCCGCCCGGGCGCGGCGACGCTGGACCTGGCCTGGGTCGCCGCGGGCCGGCTCGACGGTTTCTGGGAGTTCGGCTTGAGCCCGTGGGACATGGCGGCCGGGGCGCTGCTGATCACCGAGGCCGGCGGCCTGGTTGGCGATCTGACCGGCGAACCGAACTATCTCGCCAGCGGTAACTTCGTCGGTGGCAACCCCAAGGTATTTTCCCAGTTGCTGCATATCATGGGGCCCCACCTGACCGAAAAGCTCAAGGCATGAACTGCATCGGTTCTTCGTCCATCAGCGCGATCTGCTCACGCAGTTCGAGTATGCGATCCTGCCAGTAGCGTTGGGTATTGAACCAGGGGAAAGCATGCGGAAACGCCGGATCGTCCCAGCGCCGTGCCAGCCATGCGGCATAGTGAATCAGGCGCAGGGTGCGCAACGCCTCGACCAGGTGCAGTTCGCGCGGCTCGAAATCGTAAAAGCGCCGGTAGCCCCTGAGCACGTCGGCCAGCTGCCGCGTCATGTCCTCGCGATCCCCCGAAAGCAGCATCCACAGGTCCTGTATGGCCGGTCCCATGCGGCTGTCGTCGAAATCGACGAAGTGCGGGCCACGCTCGGCTCCGCTGTCGGTCCACAGCACGTTGCCGGCATGACAATCGCCGTGCAGACGCAAGCGATCCACCATGCCGGCGCGCTCGAAACATCGACCGACCCCGTCCAGCGCCATGGACATGACGCTCTCCCAGGCATCCAGCAGATCGTCGGGAATGAAACCATGCTCCAGCAGATAATCGCGCGGTTCTTCGCCGAAACTGACGACGTCCAGCGCGGGACGCTGGCGGAACGCCTGCTGCGCCCCGATCGCGTGGATGCGCCCAATGAAACGCCCCATCCATTCCAGCGTGGCGCTGTCCGCAAGTTCCGGAGCACGGCCGCCGCGCTTCGGAAACACGGCAAAGCGATAACCGGCGAAGCTGTGCAGAGTCCTGCCGGAGATCACCAACGGCGCCACCACCGGCAGCTCCTGCGCCGCCAGTTCCTGCACGAATGCGTGCTCTTCGAGGATGGCGGCGTCCGACCACCGGCCCGGTCGATAAAATTTCGCCACCAGCGTCGGCCCTTCTTCCATGCCGATCTGATAGACGCGATTCTCGTAACTGTTCAAGGCCAGCAGGCGGCCGTCGGCGCGATATTCCCCACCCAGGCTATCCATCGCATTCAGAACGCAATCGGGCGTCAGCGACGCATAAGGGGCGACATCCAGAGGTTTCATCCGTGCATTGTACGAGTTAGGTAATCGGTAATGGCAAAACAACTTTACGACGAATCCTCATTCAGAGTTCTCAAAGGGCTCGAACCGGTGCGCGAGCGTCCCGGCATGTACACCGATACTTCGTCGCCGACCCACATCCTCCAGGAAGTGATCGACAATTCGGCGGACGAAGCGCTCGCCGGCTATGCCAGGAACATTCATGTGCTGCTGCATCAGGATGGCTCGGCCTCCATCACCGATGACGGCCGCGGCATTCCGATCGGACTGCACGCCGAAGAACAGATTCCTGTGGTGGTTCTGGCGTTCAACCGCCTGCATGCGGGAGGAAAGTTCGACAAGCGCGCTGGCAACAGTGCCTATACAGACGGGAACACGCGTCAGGATCTGGCCGGATGCAAAGTACTTCGACTCACCGAAATTCAATCTGGCTTCACTCGAACGGGTGATGCGTTCCAAGGCGGTGTTGCTTCCCGGCGTGTCGGTGAGCCTGGCCATCGAACAGGCCGACGGGAGCATCACCAGCCAATCCTGGACCTACCCGGATGGCATACGTGGCTACCTGGCCGACTTGGCCGGCGACAGCGAGCCGGTCGCGCCGGTGTTTGCCGGGGAAAGATACGCGGCCGAGGACGGCGATTACGCCATCGGTGAAGGCGCGGCCTGGGCGCTGGGCTGGTATGCCGATTCGGTCGCCTGCGAGTCCTACGTCAATCTGATTCCGACGCCGCTCGGCGGCACCCACGACTCCGGCCTGCGCGCCGGCGTGTTCGAGGCAGTCAAATCCTTCGTCGAGCACCATGCGCTGCTGCCTCGCGGAGTGAAGATGCAGCAGGAGGATGTCTGCGGCAAGATGGCCTATATCCTCTCGGTGCGTTTGCTGGACCCTCAGTTTCAGGGACAGATCAAGGAAAAACTGAACAGCCGGGAAGCGGTGAAGCTAGTCGCCGGCATCGTCCGCGACCTGCTGGAAAGCTGGCTCAACAGCCACGTGGAACACGGCAAGCTGATCGCCGAACTGGCCATCCGCCAAGCCTTGTCGCGCCAGAAATCGGCGCAGAAAGTCGAGAAGCGCAAGTCCTCCGGCGTGGCGGTGCTGCCGGGCAAGCTTTCCGACTGCGAGTCAGAGGACATCGCCGTCAACGAGGTCTTCCTGGTGGAAGGCGACAGCGCCGGCGGCTCCGCCAAACAGGGGCGCGACCGCGAGACCCAGGCGATCCTGCCCCTGCGCGGCAAGGTGCAGAACGCGTATGAGATCGACGCCGGCCAGTTGTATGCCAATCGCGAAATCCACGATATCGCGGTGGCGCTCGGCGTCGAGCCGCATGCGCCCGATGCACCCGATTCGGTCCTCAACAACCTGCGCTACGGCAAGACCATCATCATGGCGGATGCCGATGTCGACGGCAGCCACATCCAGACCTTGCTGTTGACGCTGTTCTACCGGCATTTCCCGAAGCTGATCGCCCAGGGGCATATCTGGATTGCCCAGCCGCCGCTGTACCGCATCGACGTCTCGGCACAGGGCAAGGGCAAACCGGCGCGGCGCCTGTATGCGCTTGACGAGGGCGAACTGGAAGCCATCCGCGAGCGTCTCGCCAAGGAGAAAGTGCGCCCCGACCATATCGAGATCGGCCGCTTCAAGGGTCTGGGGGAAATGAATCCGCAGCAGTTGCGCGAAACTTCCATGGACCCGGCGACGCGCCGGATGCTGCGCGTCGCCATGCGTCCCGGCGCGGAACAGGAAACCCGGGAAATGTTTACCCTGCTGATGGCCAAGGGCGAGTCCGGCGGACGGCGCATATGGATGGAACAGAAAGGCAGTAACGTGGAGGCCGATCTATGAACGAGACCCCGGACTTGTTTGCCGAGGCGGAACCGCCGCTGCAGCTTCCGCCGATTTTGCCTCCTGCTCCCCCCATCACACCGGCGGCGCTGCCGGACGACGCGCTGCCGCTGGACTTGTTCGCCGAGCGGGCGTATCTCGCCTATGCCATGTCGGTCGTCAAGAGCCGCGCCCTGCCCCAGGTCGAGGACGGACAGAAACCGGTGCAACGCCGCATCCTCTACGCCATGCATGAAATGGGATTGCGCGCCGGCGCCAAGCACGTCAAGTCCGCGCGGGTGGTGGGCGACGTGCTGGGCAAGCTCCACCCTCACGGCGACAGTTCGGTCTACGACGCCATGGTGCGCATCGCCCAGAACTTCAGCCTGCGCTACCCACTGGCCGACGGCCAAGGCAACTTCGGCTCGCGCGACGGCGACGGCGCGGCCGCCATGCGCTACACGGAAATTCGCCTGACCCCGATCGCCGATTTGCTGCTTTCCGAAATCGACCGGGGCACGGTCGACTTCCGGCCGAATTACGACGGCAGCTTCAAGGAACCCGTACTTCTGCCCGCGCGCCTGCCGTTCGTGCTGCTCAACGGCGCTTCCGGCATCGCCGTCGGCATGGCCACCGAGATTCCGCCGCACAACCTGACGGAAGTTGCCGAGGCGGCGATCCACCTGATCCGCAATCCTGGGGCCAGCGTGAGCGACCTGTTGGAGCACATCAAAGGGCCAGACTATCCGGGCGGCGGACAGATCATTTCGCCGCCCAACGTCATCCGCGACGCCTATGAGACCGGGCGCGGTAGCCTGCGCCTGCGCGCCCGCTGGCGGCGCGAGGATCTCGCCCGCGGCCAGTGGCGCATCATCGTCACCGAACTGCCGCACGGAATTTCGGTGGCGCAGGTGATGGCGGAAATCGAGTCCGTCACCAACCCGCAGCCCCGCGCCGGCAAGAAGGATATCAGCCAGGAACAGAAGAACCTCAAGGCGGCCGTCCTCGCCGTGCTCGACCTGGCGCGCGACGAGTCGAGCGACCAGGAAGCCGTGCGGCTGGTGCTGGAACCCAAGTCCTCGCGCCTGGATCCAACGGCCTTCATGGCCGTGCTGCTGGCCAACACCTCGCTGGAAACCTCGGCGTCGATCAACATGACCATGATCGGCCGCGACGGCAATCCGCAGCAGAAGGATTTGCGCCAGATCATCGGCGAGTGGGTGGATTTCCGCACCCTCACCGTCGAGCGGCGTAGTCGCTACCGCCTCGACGAGGTCGATCGTCGCATCCATGTCTGCGACGGACGCATGATCGCCTTCCTGCGCATCGAGGAAGTGATCCGCGTCATTCGCGAATCCGACGAGCCCAAACCCAGCCTGATGGCGGCTTTCGATCTGTCCGAAATCCAGGCCGACGACATTCTCGAAATCCGCTTGCGGCAACTCGCGCGGCTGGAGGGCATCCGGATCGAAAAGGAACTTGCCGAGTTGCGCAACGAGCGCAAAGCGCTGCAAACCCTGCTCGACAGCCGCACCGCCATGATCCGCGCCATCGTCAAGGAAATCGAAGCGGACGCCAAGAAACACGGTGACGCACGTCGTACCTTGATCGAGGCGGTCGCGGCGACGCCCAGCGGCCGCAGCGAATTGAAAATCAACGTGCCCGACGAACCGGTCACCGTCATCCTGTCCAAGGCCGGCTGGCTGCGCTCACGGCAAGGCCATGGCATCGCGTTGGAGAGCATCGCCTACAAGACCGGGGATGCCGGCTTCGCCATCTTCGAGACGCGCACCACCTGGCCCTTGCTGGTCCTGGACAGCAACGGCAGAGCCTATACCGTGCCGGTGGCAGCCATCCCGGGCGGCAAAGGCGATGGCGTGCCGCTGACGACCCTGATCGAATTGCAGGACGGCGGCAAGGTGGTTCAAGCGCTCTCCGCCGCCCCTGAGACACAATATCTGTTCGCCAATTCCGCCGGTTACGGCTTCGTCGCGGCCATTACCGACCTGGTGGGACGCAACAAGGCCGGCAAGGCTTTCATGACCCTGGAACCGGGCGAAACCGTGCTGGCGCCGATCGCAGTGAGCGGCTCGCATATTTTCGCCGCGTCCAGCAACGGCCGCCTGTTGGTGTTCGACGCCGGCGAGATGAAGGCACTGGCCAAGGGCCGCGGCGTGATCGTCATGGCCCTGGACGAGCGATGCACGCTCGCCGCACTAGGCTATTGCGACGGGCGAAAACTGTCGCTGCCGATTCGGGAGCGCGGCAAGCTCTCGCAACTCAACCTGTCGCCTGCCGACATGGAAAAGTACTTGCTGCACCGGGCACGCAAGGGCAGTCAATTGCCGGGGAAGAAGCTCCCCGCTTAGCTTCGACGGACTCGACGGAAGAAACTGTCATGCAGGAACAGCGCTTCCGGTGTATGCGCGTTCCTGATGCATCGCTTCTGGCGCGCAAGACTGGACTCCCAAGTCCTTGTCGATGACCAGCACTCTCGCATCGGGTCCATGCCTGATTTTGAACCCGCAACGGCGCGCCAGCGCCAGCATGGCCTGATTGGTCGCCATGACCTCGCCATATATCCGCGCCAAATCCCAGCCCTGCGCCCATACCTCGAGTTGTTCCATCAGGCGGGCACCGAGTCCCTGCCCCTGCCGCTCATCCGCAACGACGAGGGCGATCTCCGCAGCGGAGTCCACGCGCACGCACTCGGCGTGCGCGACGACCACTTCGCGGCCACCCTGGCCGGAGACCGCAACCAGTTGCAGGCCTTCCCGGAAGTCGCCGGCATCAAGTCGTCGCAGGAGAGCTTCATCCGGCGCCGTGCCATGTTCGAAATGCCGCTGATACCGGCTTTCCGTGCCCAGTCCGCTCAGGAATCGCGCCACCAACGGCCGGTCCCGGGGAACGGCAAGGCGTATCCGGGCAGCGGCGGCGCCGCGGAATGCTTGACCGTGGCCGCTCATGGCTGCGTGTTGTGCGAGACAAAGTCGGCGATGCGGGCAATCGTCACCTTGTCGTGCAGGATACGGCGATGTCCCAGACCTTCGGTGCGCATCAGTCGCGCTCCCGGCCAATGCCGCGCGTATCTCTGAGCGTCTTGAAAGGCGTTCTCCCGGTCATCCTCGTCGTGCACCACCAGCAAGGGGCAAGGGCACCGCGGCAGCGCGCTGTCGGCCTCGAATTCCTTCCACTCGATGCCGAAATGTCGCTCGATTTGACGCTGCATTTGATAGCGTAGCGGCTCGGATATGCCCAGCAATTTGGCGAAATTGCGCGAATGCCAAGTCAGGCTGGCTGGCGGCGCGATCAACACCGCCGCTTGCGCATGGGTGCCACGCGTCAGCACCCGGGCCGCCGCCGCGCCGCCCAGGGAATGCCCGATCACCGCTGCCACCGGACCGGTCTCTGCCAGTACGGATTCGAGCGCTTGCGTCAAATGCACAACCGAGGACACATGGCCACCGGTCATGCCGTGTCCCGGCGCGTCATAAGTCATCACCGCAAAGCCGCGTGCCAACAAGGGATCGACGAAGCCCCGCAGTTGCGCCCCGCGCCCACCCCAGCCGTGCACCAGCACCACCAACGGTGCGTTGCGCGGCACCCATCGCCAGGCGACAAGCTTGCCGGTCAGCAAGGGTACGGTCACCAGCGTCGCTTCCTCCAACGCCGAGAGTTCGGCTTCGGAGAATGCATAACGTGGCGGCGTCAGGAACATTCGCCGCGCCCTTGTGACTGCCCACTGAGGCGCCAGGATGGCCAACAGGCGAAATGCCAGTCGGTGCAGAGCCAAACCGAGCATCGAGTTATAGGCACGAACGATCGTGCTTATTTTTGGAAGGGATGTTGGGACATGCAAGCGTAGTTCCATGTTGTTTCCTCCTGCTAGGACGGAACGGCTAAGTAATCGCGCACCAAGCGTTCAAAAGCACGCATGGCACGCTGCTCGGCGTCGGCATCGCGCAACAGACGCTGCCCTTGTTGTGTCGCCAGGGAGATACCGACGATTTCAAAGGCGACCTGTTCAGGATCTGTGTCGGCCGCCAGTTCGCCCACATCCATGGCTATACGCACGGCATTGACCAGGGTCCGCCGCCAGTCGCGCTGCGACGACTCCACGGCATCCCTCACCGCACCCGGCTGGTCGTCGAACTCCAACGCCGCAGACATCAACGGGCAACCTCCCGGCAGGTTGATCTTCTGCGTCCAGACTATCCCGTTGCGCACCATTGCGCGCAAACGCGCCAAGCCGCGCCTTTCTTTCAAGGCAGGACGCACCACCACCTCGGCGAAACGATCCTGTGCCTCGCGTATCACCGCAAGCTGCAACTCTTCCTTGGAGCCGAAATGAGAGAAGAGACCGCTTTTCGACATGCCGCTCTTCTCCGCCAATAGGCCAATGCTGAGACCGGACAAGCCGCACTCGCTACTGAGCACCAGTGCCTGTCCGAGGATCGCTTGACGTGTCTGTTGGCCTTTTCCCATGAATAAACTATAGCACGATCGTTCGTTTTGTCAACTGGAATTCCGCGTTGCTGGTATCGCATTGACAGCGCAGATGATTCTCTTTAGATTGGCCGGCCTTCCCACCCTCTTCCGTGAGGTCATCGGTGCGCCATCCCCTGATATTCCTCACCGCCGCCACGCTGTTTGCATGGATATACCATGTTCCAGCATACGCCGGCTCGCCGGCCAAGGCAGCTGAAGTACCCGCCACCACTCAACTGCCGCGTTCCGTACGCCCATCCCACTACGATGTATCGATCACGCCCGACACCGATGCGATGAAATTTAGCGGCAAAGTGGGCATAACGGTCGAAGTCGTGGAGCAGACCAATGACATCACACTGAATGCCGTAGATATGGTTTTCAGCAGCGTGAGCCTGACTGACGCAGCCGGGCAACGGACCTGGAATGCCTCCCGAATCGAGGTCGACACGAGCCGCCAGACCGCCACCTTCGCCTTCGACCATGAACTCGGCAAAGGCCGCTATCGGCTGGTGCTCGACTACACCGGCAAGATAGCCACCCAGGCCGCTGGTCTGTTCGCGATCGACTATCCGATGGCGGATGGACAGAAGCGCGCGCTGTATACGAAATTCGAGGACTCCGATGCGCGGCGCATGATCCCGGCATGGGACGAACCGGCTTTCAAAGCCACTTTCACGTTGGAAGTCGCCGTACCCGGCGGCCAAATGGCTGTCAGCAATATGCCAATGGCGAGCCAGACCAATTTGCCCGACGGACGTTCGCTGGTTCGTTTCGCGCCGACTCCGAAGATGTCCACCTATCTGTTGTTCTTCGGCCTCGGCGAATTCGAACGCATCGCCGTAGCGCATGACGGAGTGGAACTGGGCATCGTCACCAAGAAGGGTTCAACCGGCCAGGCGGCGTTTGCCTTGGAATCCTCGAAGGCGGTGCTGAAGGAATATAACGATTTCTTCGGCATGAAATATCCCTTGCCCAAGCTCGACAACGTCGCCGCGCCGGGGCGCAGCCAGTCCTTCAGCGCGATGGAAAACTGGGGGGCGATTTTCAGCTTCGAACATTCGATCCTGCTCGATCCGGCGATCTCTTCTCAATCCGACAGGCAGCGTTCGTTCCAGATCGCGGCACACGAAATCGCCCACCAGTGGTTCGGCAATCTGGTCACCATGCGCTGGTGGGACGATCTGTGGCTCAATGAAGGATTCGCTTCGTGGATGGCCGGACGCACTACGGAAAAACTCCATCCGGAATGGAATACCGCATTGGATGAAATTTCCCGTCGCGAGCGCGCCATGGATCAAGACGCATTGGAAACCACCCATCCCGTCGTGCAGCACGTCGAAACCGTCGAACAAGTCCGCCAGGCTTTTGACGGCATCACCTACCAAAAGGGAGCGGCGGTGATACGCATGGTGGAAAACTATGTCGGTCCCGAAACCTGGCGGAATGGCGTGCACGGTTACATGAAGAAGCACGCCTACGGCAATACGGTTTCGGATGATCTGTGGATGCAGATCGAAGCCGCGGCGCAAAGACCGATTAAAGCCATAGCGCACGACTTCACCCGGCAGCCGGGGGTGCCACTGATCCGCGTCGAGTCGGCAATCTGCGCCAACGGCGAGACCACCCTGAAACTCACGCAAGGCGAATTCAGCAAGGACCGGCCCATGAAGAAGCCGCTGCACTGGCGTGTGCCGGTGATCGTGCGGCAGATCGGCAGCGAACTTTCCTATAACACCTTGGTGAGAAATGGCGCCGCGACCATCAAAGTACCGGGCTGTGCGCTGGTGATCGTCAATGCCGGCCAGGCAGGTTACTACCGTACGTTGTACCGGCCGGCGCATATCGGCCAGATAACCAGCAATTTCTCCGCACTGAAACCCATCGACCAGATCGGCGTCCTGTCCGACACTTGGTCGCTGGGCATGGGCGGCCTGCAAACCCCGGCCTATTTTCTCGACCTGATTAAGGCCACACCGCTGGCCGCCGATCCGCAAGTCTGGGGAAAGATCGCCGCCGAGTTCGCCACGCTCGATCGCACGTATTCCGGCGATCCGGCCCATCGCGCGATATTCCGCAAATTCGCCATCGGCCGTTTGGCACCCAAGTTGGCGCAAGTCGGTTGGATCGCGCGTCCCGATGAATCCGACACGGTCGCGATCCTGCGCGATCAACTCGTCGAAACCCTGGGAACGCTCGGCGACGCCGCGGTGATCGGCGAAGCCCGCCGCCGTTTTACGGCACGGTCTGCCGACGCCTCGGCTCTGCCCGGCACGCTGCGCAAGGCCGTCCTCCGAGTGGTCGCCGTAAATGCCGACACCGCGACCTGGGATCAACTGCATGCGGCGGCCTTAAGCGAGAAAGGGCCGATGATCAAGGATCAGCTTTATGATCTGCTCGCGGCGACTGAAGATGCAGGCTTGGCACAACGCGCGTTGGACCTGGCCCTTACCGCCGAGCCGGGCGAAACCATCGGCGCGGCCATGATCCGGCGCGTCGCATTGTTGCATCCGGACCTGGCTGTCGATTATGCGCTGGCGAATATTGCGCGGGTGAATACCCAACTGGATGCCAGTTCGCGCAGCCGGTTTTTCCCTTCGCTGGCGCGGGGTTCATTCGATCCGGCGATGATCGTCAAGCTGAATGCCTATGCTGCGGCCTACCTGTTGCCGACCGCAAGGCGCGACGCAAAAGCCGCGGTGGCGAACATCGAGTATTGGATCAAGGTGCGACGCGAACGCCTGCCCTTGATTGATGCCTGGCTGGCCCGGAATTCAAACTGAGATTTCCGGACGTCGATAACCTCTCCTCCAGACCAGCCTTAGATGCCCGACGTACACAACAGCAATCAGCCGTCTCATACGCCGATGATGGTCCAATACCTGACCCTCAAGGCCCAGCATCCGGATATGCTGTTGTTCTATCGGATGGGCGACTTCTACGAGCTGTTTTTTGGCGACGCGGAGAAGGCGGCGCGCCTGCTCGACATCACGCTGACCCGGCGCGGCCAGTCGGCGGGACAGCCCATCCCCATGGCCGGCGTGCCCTACCACGCCGTCGAACAATACCTGGCGCGGCTGGTGAAACTCGGCGAATCGGTGGCGATTTGCGAGCAGATCGGCGATCCCGCCACCAGCAAAGGGCCGGTGGAACGCGCCGTGACGCGCATCGTCACGCCCGGCACGCTGACCGACGCGGCGCTGCTCGACGACAAGCGCGACTGCCTGCTGCTCGCCCTGACAATGGATGGGCGAAGGGCCGGCTTGGCCTGGCTCAATCTCGCCAATGGCGATCTGTGCGCACTCGAATGCCCGGGAGAGGCGCTATCGATGCATTTCGAGCGCCTGCGTCCGGCCGAGGTGTTGCTGCCGGACGGATTACGCAGCGAACTGCCGGAAGCGCATGGCGCGGCATTCAAGCGCCTGCCCGACTGGCATTTCGACAGCGGCTCGGCCGAACGCCTGTTGGCGGAACATTTCGGCACCCGCGATCTTGCCGCCTATCTGCCCGATGGCAGCCAGGGCTTGCCCTTGGGCCTGGCCGCGGCCGGTGCGCTGTTCCAGTATGCCCACGCCACGCAGCGCCAGGCGCTGGCGCATGTCACCAGCCTCAAGGTGGAAAGCGAAAGCGAATATCTGCGGCTGGATGCAGCCACCCGGCGCAACCTGGAAATTTCCGAGACTCTGCGCGGCGAATCCGCGCCCACCCTGCTTTCGCTGCTCGACAGTTGTGCGACCAGCATGGGAACCCGCTGGCTGCGCCAT
>JAPLQT010000045.1:26552-53861 GCA_026399515.1 Pseudomonadota bacterium
CTGGCCGACCGCGGCATCGCCGCGGCGCGCCATCAAGCGGTTGCCGAATTACTCGACGAGAGCGACGGAATTGCACCCTGGCTGCCATTCCGCGCGGGTTTGCAGGGCGTCGCCGATATCGAGCGCATCACCGCCAGGATCGCCCTGAAGAGCGCCCGGCCGCGCGACCTCTCGGCGCTGCGCGACAGTCTGGCCGCGCTCGATGCGTTGCGCGTCCCGCTCGCCCCGGCCCAGGCCGGCTTGCTGGAGAGCATCCGCACCGACCTGGCCACCCCGGTCGAGGCACTACAGCTATTGCAACGCGCCGTTCGCGCCGAACCTTCGGCGCTGCTGCGCGAAGGCGGCGTCATTGCCGACGGTTACGATGCGGCGCTCGACGAATTGCGGGCCTTGCAAAACAACTGCGGCGAGATCCTGCTCGACATCGAGGTGCGCGAGAAGGCACGCACCGGCATCGCCAACCTCAAGGTCGAATACAACAAGGTGCATGGTTTCTACATCGAGGTCAGCCACGCGAATACGGCCAAGGTACCTGACGACTATCGCCGCCGCCAGACGCTGAAGAACGCCGAGCGTTACATCACGCCGGAACTCAAAAGCTTCGAGGACAAGGCGCTCTCCGCCAACGAACGTGCGCTGGCCCTGGAGAAGCAGCTTTTCGAAACCTTGCTCTTGCAACTCGCCGCGTATATCGCCGAGCTGCAACGCATCGCCCGCGCCGTGGCGCTGGCCGATGGACTGTGCGCCTTCGCCGATGCGGCACTGCGCCTCGACTATTGCCGGCCGCAATTCCAGGAATCGCCGGGCATGGACATCGAGGGCGGACGCCACCCGGTGGTGGAGGTGCAGGTCTCCGCCCAGCGGGGACCCTTCATCGCCAATGACGCGCGTCTGTCCGCCACGCGACGCCTGTTGCTGGTCACCGGCCCGAACATGGGCGGGAAATCGACCTATATGCGACAGACGGCGCTCGTCGCGCTGCTCGCCCATTGCGGCTCCTTCGTGCCGGCCAGGTCCGCGCGCCTTGGACCACTGGACGCGATCTACACCCGTATCGGGGCATCCGACGATCTCGCCTCGGGGCGTTCGACGTTCATGGTGGAGATGACCGAGGCGGCGGCGATCCTGCACGGCGCCACCGAACGCTCACTGGTGCTGATGGACGAGATCGGCCGCGGCACTTCGACCTTCGACGGCATGGCTCTGGCCTTCGCCATCGCCCGCCACCTGATCGAGAAAAACCGCGCGTTCACACTATTCGCGACCCACTATTTCGAACTGACGCGGCTGGCCCATGATTATCCGGAATGCGCCAACGTGCATCTCGATGCAGTTGAACACGCCCACCGCATCGTCTTCCTGCACGCGGTCGAGGAAGGCCCGGCAAGTCAGAGTTACGGCATTCAGGTCGCCGCGCTGGCCGGCATACCGGGCAGCGTGATACGCGACGCCAAGCGCCGGCTGTCGGCGCTGGAAAACCGTGAAGCCACGCAGGGTGGGGATGGACTGCAATCCGATTTATTCACCGAGGCGCCGGTTGCGCCCGAAGCCGAACCGCACCCCGCGCTGGACGCGCTGCGCGATCTCGATCCGGACGCGTTATCGCCGCGCGAGGCGCTGGAAAAACTCTATCAGCTGAAACGCCTGGCCGATTAACTACTAGTGATGGTGATGGCCGCCCGGTCCGTGGGCGTGACCGTGGGCAAGCTCTTCGGTGTTGGCCAGACGGACCTCGGTGACGGTACAGGAAAACACCAGGGACATGCCGGCGAGCGGATGGTTGCCATCGACGACAACCTTGTCGCCTTCGATGTCGGTGATGGTAAATAACATATCCTCGTCGTCGTCCTCGCTGCCGCGCTCGAACTGCATGCCGACCTCGATCTGCTCGGGGAACAGGTTGCGCGCCTCGACGTTGACCAACTCCGCGTCGTATTCGCCGAAGGCTTCTTCCGGTTCCAGCTTGACCTTCAGGGTCGCGCCGACGTCCTTGCCGTGCAACTCTTCCTCGATGCGCGGAAAAATTCCGTCGTAACCTCCATGGATATACACGAGGGGTTGGCTGCCCTCGTCTATCAGGTTGCCGTCGCTGTCATGGACTTGATAGGCTAGGGTTACGACGGAATTTTTCGCAATTTGCATGGCTTCTCCAGTTGTTTGACGAGTTGCAGGACCTGGCTTACATGTCCGCGCGGGTTGATGTCGTAAAGCGCATGGCGAACCACGCCATGGCTATCGATGATGAAAGTGGAACTGATCACGCACAGCTTGCGGGCGCCATCCTTTTCCCGCATCTGACACACGCCGTACTTGCGACTCACCTCGCCCTCGTCGTCGGCCAGCAGCCGCACCGAAAGCCCGTGCTTGTCGCGAAACTCGGCATGGCGCAGGCAATCGTCCCGACTGACGCCGAGAATGACGCAGTCGTGACGAGTGAACTCTTCCTCGTGGTCGCTGAAGTCGATGGCTTCAAGGGTGCAGAACGGGGTGTCGTCCCTCGGATAGAAAAACAGCACCGCATGCTGTCGACCGCGTAGCGACGACAGATCGAAACTTTCCATGTCCGCATCGGACAATGTGAACGAAGGAGCGGTTTGGCCGACTTGCAGCACTGATTTAATCCAGGAAGAGACGGTTGGATTCTAACCGAGGCTTTCGAAAAAAAGCCAGAATATCGAGAGGAAGGGTTTCCACGGTCCTGGCGTGCCCGACGATCCCACGGACTTCCGCTGCCCCGCCCGATTCCGACTCAATCCAGGCGGTGCGCCTCGGCCAGATATTCCTGCGAGCGCATCTCGATCAGGCGGCTGACGGTACGCCTGAATTCGTCGGCTTGAGTTCCTTCGCGATACAAATCTTCCGCCGGGCATGCCGCGCTCAACAACAGCTTGACCCGGTGATCGTAGAGCACATCGATCAGCCAGGTGAAGCGGCGCGCCTCGGCGGCCATGTGGCGCCCCATGCGCGGCACATCCGACAACAGCAGGGTCTGGAAGCGGCGCGCCAGATCCAGGTAGTCGTTCTGCGAACGCGGTCCGCCGCAGAGTGCGGCAAAGTCGAACCAGATGATCCCCGGCGCGCGGCGGACCACGGAAAGCGCCCGCTGATGGATCTCGATCGGCCGCGCATGGCCCACACCACCGGCGATCTGCTGGAAGGATGCCTCAAATTTTCGCGACGCGGCGGCAGGATCGGCGGAGGAAAGGTAGCATTCCGTCCGTGCCAGGGTCAGCAGGCGATAATCGATGCCGCCGTCGATCTCGACCACGTCCAGTTGCTGCTTGAGCAGCGAGATAGTCGGCAGGAAATTCTGCCTTTGCAGGCCGTGCGGATACAGGCCGTCCGGCGGGTAATTCGAAGTCATGCAGAACACTACGCCGCGCTCGACCAGGGCTGAATACAAGCGGCCGAGTATCATCGCGTCGGCGATGTCGGAAACGTGGAATTCGTCGAAGCACAGGACGCGCGTCTGCCCTGCTATATGTTCGGCCACCCGTGCCAGCGGATCGGCCTGACTCTTGAACAGCTTCAACTGGCGATGCACATCCTGCATGAAGGCATGGAAATGCACGCGGCGCTTGCGTTTGTAGGGCAGCTCGGCGAAGAAACGATCCATCAGCAGGCTCTTGCCGCGGCCGACACCGCCCCAAAAATACACGCCGCGCGGCAGGGATGGATTGACCAGCAATTTCCGCAAACGGGTGCGGCGCTTGTGCTTGAAAGCGACGAGTTCGTCGTGCAGGCATTGCAGGCGTTCGGCCGCGGCGATCTGCGCCGCATCGGGCGTGAAGCCGCGGGCATCGCATTCCGCCAGGAAAGCCGGGAGCATGCTCACCCGTTAAAGCCCCCGCATAAGCTTGCTCAGAAATGCAAGGCGCGTTTTTCGACCGCCAGTGCCGCTTCGTGCATCGCCTCGGACAGCGTCGGATGGGCATGACAGATGCGGGCGAGGTCTTCGGACGCGGCGCCGAATTCCATCGCCACCACTGCCTCGGCGATCAGTTCGGATGCGTTGTTGCCGATCACATGCACGCCGAGAATACGATCGGTCTTGGCATCGGCCAGCATCTTGACGAAACCGGTGGTATCCCCTTGCCCGAGCGCGCGGCCGTTGGCCAGGAAAGGGATCTGGCCGACGCGATAATCGACACCCTCGGCTTTCAACTGCTGCTCGGTCTTGCCGACCCAGGCGATCTCGGGATGGGTGTAGATGACCCAGGGCACGGTGTTGTAATCGATATGCCCGGCCTGGCCGGCAATCAACTCGGCGACCATGATGCCCTCTTCCATGCCCTTGTGCGCCAGCATCGGGCCCGGCACAACATCGCCCACGGCCCAGACATTTTCCAGGTTGGTACGGCAGTGCTCATCGACCGCTATCCGGCCCCGTTCATCGAGCTTGAGACCGACCGTTTGACAGCCCAATCCATCGGTATTCGGCAATCGGCCTACCGAGACGATCAGTTTGTCGCATTCCAATGTGAAACTTTCGTCGCCGACTTCATAGCCGACGCTGACGGATTTCTTGCTGACTGTGACCTTGCCTATCCTGACACCGAGCTGGATGTTGAGGCCCTGCTTGCGGGTAAACACTTTCCAGGCTTCCATGGCGACCGCCTGGTCGGCCACGGCGAGGAAATCCGGCAACGCTTCGAGGATGGTGACTTCGGCGCCGAGGCGTTTCCATACGCTGCCCAGCTCCAGGCCGATGACACCGGCGCCGATCACGCCCAGGCGCTTAGGCACGCCATCCAAAGAGAGCGCCCCGACGTTGTCGCAGACCAACTTGTTGTCGACCGGAATTCCTGGCAAATGGCGCGGCTTGGAGCCGGTTGCGACGATCACGTGCCTGGCCTGGACGACCTCGCTGCCCTTGGCGCCGGTGACCTCGATCCGCCAGATGTCGTCTTCATCTCCGGTCTCGGCACCGGTGGCAACCCTTGCGGGGGGGACAACGAACTTGCCGTGGCCGACCAGCAGGGTCACCTTGTTCTTCTTGAACAGCCCTCTGATGCCGCCGGTTAATTGGCTGACGATGTTGTCCTTGCGCCGCATCATGGTCGCCACGTCGATCTTGACGCTGTCGCAGCTTATGCCGTGCATGACGAAAGCGTGATTGGCCTGATCGAAGTATTCGGACGATTGCAGCAAGGCCTTGGAAGGGATGCAGCCGACATTGAGGCAAGTGCCGCCAAGGCGCACCTCACCCTTCGGATCGGCATACGCCTCGGACTCCACGCAGGCGGCGCTCAGGCCCAGTTGCGCCGCGCGAATGGCGGCCACATAACCGGCCGGGCCGCCGCCTATGACCAGCACGTCATATTGTTTGGTCATCGTGGTCCCCTTATACGTCGAGCAGCAAGCGTGTCGGATCTTCCAGCATGTCCTTGATCGTCACCAGGCCCAGCACCGCTTCGCGGCCGTCGATGATGCGATGGTCGTAAGACATGGCGAGGTAATTGATCGGCCGCACCACCACCTGGCCGTTCTCCACCACGGCGCGGTCCTTGGTGGCATGCACGCCGAGGATCGCCGACTGGGGCGGATTGATGATGGGTGTCGACAGCATGGAGCCGAATACGCCGCCGTTGGAAATGGAAAACGTGCCGCCGGTGAGTTCCTCGATGGTCAGCTTAGATCGGAAGAGCGTCGTGAGGGAAAGAGTTTTCCACGTCCGCCAGGGACATCTGGTCGGCATCGCGCAGGATAGGGACGACCAGGCCGCGCGGGCTGCCCACGGCGATGCCGATGTCGAAGTAGCCGTGATACACGATGTCGTTGCCGTCGATCGAAGCATTGATCAAGGGATATTTTTTCAATGCGGCGACCGCTGCCTTGACGAAGAACGACATGAAGCCGAGGCGAACGCCGTGCTCCTTCTCGAACTTGTCGGCATATTGCTTGCGCAGCGCCATGATCGGCGCCATGTTGACCTCGTTGAAGGTCGTCAGGATGGCCGCGGTGGACTGCGATTGCACCAGCCGTTCCGCGATGCGCGCGCGTAGCCGTGACATCGGCACGCGTTGCTCGGGGCGATCGCCAAGAACGGCGGCAATGTTGACCGCCGCCGGCTGGGCCAGGGCCGGCTTCGAGGCAATGGCCGCCGGTGCGGCGGCGATCGGCGCAACTGCTGCTGGTGCGCTAGCGCCGCCTCCCAGCGCATCGGCCTTGGTGATGCGGCCATCGCGGCCCGAGCCTTTGACGGAAGCAGGATCGATGCCCTTTTCCGCCATGATCTTGCGCGCTGACGGCATGCTTTGCGGTGCGGTGGGGGAAGTTGCGGCGGCTGCGCTGGCGGCACTGGTAGCGCCTTTGGCGACTTCAGGCGGGGCTGCACTGGCCTTGGCTTCGGTATCGATTCTGGCAATGATTTCACCGCTCACCACCGTCGCGCCATTGCCCTTGATGATCTTGGTGATGACGCCGGCACCCGGCGCGGGCAATTCGAGCACCACCTTGTCGGTTTCGATATCGATCAGATTCTCGTCGCGCGCGACGGCCTCGCCTTCGCTCTTGTGCCAACTCACCAGCGTCGCTTCGGCGACCGATTCGGACAGTTGCGGAACTTTGACATCGATTAGCATGGGGACTCCCGGGTTATTCCGCCGATGCCTTGAGCTTGGAACTGGGGCCCAGGCTCATTTCGACGACGTTTTTCTGCTGTGCATTATGCTTGGAATAGTATCCGACCGCCGGCGATGCCGAGGCGGGACGCGCCACCACATGCAGGACCTGATTGTCACGCAATCCGGCCACCAGGTGATGGCGGGTGGCGAACCATGCGCCCTGGTTCTGCGGTTCTTCCTGGCACCACAGGATCTCCTTGGCGTTCGGATATTTCTTCATTTCGGCGGCGAAAGCCTTGTCGGGAAATGGATAGGGCTGTTCCAGGCGCAGCAAGGCAATATCGCCCTGTTTCTTTTCGCGGCGCGCGGCCAGGAGGTCGTAATACACCTTGCCGGCGCAGAACACCACGCGCTTGACTTTCTTGGGCTCGATTTCCTCGACATTGCCGACCTCGCCGATGATGGTCTGGAAGCTTCCCCTGGCCAGGTCATCGAGGCTGGACACCGCATCCTTGTGACGCAGCAAGGACTTTGGCGTCATCACGATGAGCGGCTTTCTCACCGCGCGCAGCATCTGCCTGCGCAGCAGGTGGAAAATCTGCGCCGGGGTGGACGGCACGCAGACCTGCATGTTGTTTTCGGCGCAGAGCTGCATGTAGCGCTCCAGGCGCGCCGAAGAATGCTCTGGACCCTGGCCTTCATAACCGTGCGGCAGCAGCAGCACCAGGCCGCAGAGGCGTCCCCATTTGGCCTCGCCGGAGCTGATGAATTGATCGATGACGACCTGGGCGCCATTGGCAAAATCGCCGAACTGGGCCTCCCATACCACCAACTCGTTCGGCTCGGCGGTGGCATAACCATACTCGAAACCCAGCACCGCTTCTTCGGAGAGCACCGAATCGATGACGATGATAGGCGCCTGCTTTTCCTGGATGTGTTGTAGCGGAAGATAATTGCCGGCATCCCACTTTTCGCGATTCTGATCGTGCAACACGGCATGCCGATGGAAGAAGGTGCCGCGTCCGCTGTCCTCACCGGAAACGCGTACGCCATAGCCTTCGACCAGCAGGGAAGCATAGGCCAGGGTTTCGCCCATACCCCAGTCGAGACCCAGCTTGCCTTCACCCATGGCTTTGCGGTCGTTGTTGATTTTCTGCACGCGCGAATGCAGGGTGAAGTTCTCCGGGATCTCGGTCACCCGTTGTATCAAGCGTTTGATGTCGTTGAGCGGCACCTTGGTGTTGCACTCATCGGTGTATTTCTGCCGCAGGAACGGCGTCCAGTCCACGGCAAATTTTCGTTGATGATTCGACAGCACCGGGTTCTCGACCAGGCGGCCTTCATCCAGCGCCGCACGGTAGTCCTTGATCATCTGGTCCGGCTCATCGGCCTTCAGCACCCCCTGCCCGACCAGACGGTCAGCGTAGAGTTGGCGCGTGCCAGGATGCGTCGCCACCTTCTTGTACATCAAGGGCTGGGTCACCATCGGCTCGTCCTGCTCGTTGTGGCCAAGCTTGCGGAAGCAGATCAGGTCGATGACGACGTCCTTCTTGAATTCCTGGCGGAAATCCATCGCCAGTTGTGTCACCAGTGCAACCGCTTCCGGGTCGTCACCATTGACGTGAAATATCGGCGCTTCGACCATCTTGAAAATATCGGTGCAATACAGCGAGGATCGGTAGTCGCGGGGATCGGAGGTGGTAAACCCGATCTGGTTGTTGATGACGAGATGCACTGTGCCGCCCGTGCCGAAGCCGCGCGTCTGGGAGAAATTGAGCATCTCTTGATTGACGCCCTGCCCGGCCACTGCCGCATCGCCGTGAACCAGCACCGCCAGCACCTGGCCACCGGTCTTGTCGCCGCGCCGACGCTGGCGGGCATACACCGAGCCCTCGACCACGGGATTGACGATTTCCAGATGCGAGGGATTGAATGCCAGGGTGAGGTGAACCGCCCCGCCGGGTGTCGCGATGTTGGAAGAAAAGCCATTGTGGTATTTGACATCGCCGGCCGAGAGTTCGTCGGCATGCTGGCCTTCGAATTCGGAAAACAGTTCCTGCGGGGACTTGCCCAGGATGTTGACCAACAGATTGAGGCGGCCGCGGTGAGCCATGCCGATGACCACTTCCTGAATGCCGTAGTCGCCGGCGGATCGCACCAGTTCATCCATCGCCACGATGGCGGACTCGCCGCCTTCGAGCGAGAATCGTTTCTGGCCGACGTATTTGGTGTGCAGATAGCGTTCCAGCGTCTCGGCGGCGGTGAGACGTTCGAGCAGGCGCTTCTTCCGCTCCGCCGTGCATTTCAGGGTCGCGCGTATCGGCTCCAGCCTGGACTGGATCCAGCGCTTGTGGGAGATGTCGCTCATGTAAATGTATTCGGCGCCGATGGATCCGCAGTAAGTCTGGCGCAGCGCTTCGAGGATTTCGCGCAGGCTGGCCTGTTCGGGACCGATAGGAAACGATCCGGTGTTGAAGATGACACCGAGATCCGCTTCCGTGAAGCCGTAATAGGCTGGATCGAGTTCGGCAATTGCCGGACGTTCGGTGCGCTTGAGCGGATCGAGTTGTGCCCAACGATTACCCAGGAAACGGTAGGCATTGATCATCTGCAAGATCTTTACCTGCCTGGGATCGGTGGCAGGCGTTGCCGCCTGGCGCAGAGTGCCCAATTTTGCCCGCTGGGCGAACGATGCAACGACCGGCGCATGCGCGACATCAGGCCCGGCATCGCTCCCGGCGCCAGGAAGATTCTGCAACTTGTCGAAATAATCTCGCCAGGCAGACGTCACCGTACCCGGATTATTCAGGTAGGTCTCGTAGAGATCTTCGATGAAGGGCGCATTGGCGCCGAAGAGATACGAATTAGCCAGCATTTGCTTCATCATGGGCGTCACCTCTGCTTGAGCATAGAGGAATTTAAAAGGGAAAGGGGATTTGCGCCCCTTTCCCTCGAACGATTACCTCTTGCCGAGCGGCACTACGTCGCGGCGTTTGGCGCCGATGTACAACTGGCGGGGACGACCGATCTTCTGATCGGGATCGGAGATCATTTCGTTCCACTGAGAAATCCAGCCGACGGTGCGCGCCATGGCAAATATCCCGGTAAACATCTGGGTCGGGATACCGAGAGCGCGTTGGACGATGCCCGAGTAGAAATCGACATTCGGATAGAGCTTCTTCTCGACAAAGTAATCGTCCTCCAGGGCGATCTTCTCCAGTTCGACCGCCAACTTGAACAGCCGATCGTCATGCAGGCCGAGTTCGTTCAATACTTCATGGCAGGTTTCGCGCATCAGCTTGGCGCGCGGATCGAAGTTCTTATACACGCGGTGACCAAAGCCCATCAGCTTGAAACTGTCGTTCTTGTCCTTGGAACGCTTGATGTATTCGCCGACGCGGGATACGTCGCCGATTTCTTCCAGCATCTTCAGGCAGGCTTCGTTCGCGCCGCCGTGCGCCGCACCCCATAGACAGGCGATGCCGGCCGAGATGCAGGCAAACGGATTGGCGCCGGAGGAACCCGCGAGCCGGACCGTCGAAGTCGAGGCATTCTGCTCGTGATCGGCATGCAGGATCAGGATGCGATCCAGGGCTCGCGTCAGCACCGGATTGGGCTTGTAGGGTTCGCAAGGAGTTGCGAACATCATATGCATGAAATTGCTGGAGAAATCCAGATCGTTGCGCGGATACATGAAGGGCTGGCCCATGCCGTACTTGTAAGCCATGGCGACGATGGTGGGCATCTTGGCGATCAGGCGGTAAGCCGAGATGTCCCGGCTGCGCTGGTCGCTGATCACCATGGCGTCATGGTAGAAAGCCGATAGCGCACCGACCACGCCGACCATCACCGCCATCGGGTGCGCATCACGGCGGAACCCTTGATAGAAACGCGTCAGTTGCTCGTGCACCATGGTGTGGTTCTTGATGGTGTTGCTGAACTGGGCCTTCTCCTTGGTGTTTGGTAGCTCGCCCGTAAGCAATAGCTGGCAAACCTCAAGGAAGTCGCAATTCACGGCGAGTTGTTCGATCGGGTAACCGCGATACAGCAGTTCCCCTTTATCGCCGTCGATATAGGTGATCGTCGACTTACAACTGCCCGTCGACATGAAGCCCGGGTCGAAGGTAAACGCGCCGGTCTTGGCATACAACGAACGTATGTCAATGACATCGGGACCGATGCTGCCGGTTAGAACAGGAAAATCGACGGTCTTGCCGTCGTAAGTAAGTGTGGCGGTGCTTTCTTTAGTCATGGTAATACCCCTGTGTCAAAGTTGGAACAAAGTTTGGTAAAACCTGGTGCCCTGAATCAAACTTCAAGCAACTGTTGCATGAGGCCACGCCAGCGCGAATCGCCGATTTCCAGACGGCCGCACAACATGTCCCATAATTCGTGGTCCTCCAACTCTAGCAGTTCTTCCAGCAGGATTGCCTGTTCTATATCAAGACCCTGTTCGTTACGCCGCCAGAAACGCTCGAACAGCAGATCCAGTTCCAGCAGCGCGCGCCGCGAATGCCAGCGCAGGCGACCCAAGTGCGGACCCGGCGGCACCGGGCGCTGCCCCGCCGAAGCGTCCGGACGCGCTGTCGTCTGCTCGCTCCCTGCGATCATCACACCATCCTCCTCACCATGATTTCCTTGATCTTGCCGATAGCCTTGGTCGGATTGAGGCCTTTAGGACAGGCGTCGACGCAATTCATGATGGTATGGCAACGGAACAGGCGGTAGGGATCCTCAAGGTTATCGAGGCGTTCGTTGGTGGCCTGGTCGCGCGTGTCGGCGATGAAGCGGTAGGCGGCGAGCAGGCCGGCCGGGCCGACGAATTTGTCGGGGTTCCACCAGAAGGACGGGCAGGCGGTCGAGCAGCAGGCGCACAGGATGCACTCGTACAGGCCATTCAACTCTTCACGCTCCTCGGGAGATTGCAGGCGCTCGCGCTCCGGAGGATGGTCGTGGTTGATGAGATAAGGCTTGATCGAATGGTATTGCTTGAAGAACTGGGTCATATCCACGATCAGATCGCGGATCACTGGCAGTCCGGGCAGCGGCCGCAGCACTATCGGCTGCTTCAGCGTATCGATTTCGGTCAGGCAGGCCAGCCCGTTCTTGCCGTTGATGTTCATGGCATCCGAGCCGCAGACGCCTTCGCGGCAGGAACGCCGGAAGGAAATCGAGTCGTCCTGGACCTTCAGCTTGACGATGGCGTCGAGCAGCTTGCGTTCGGTACTCTCGAGTTCGACCGAGATGTCCTGCATATAGGGTTTGGCATCCTGGTCGGGATCGTAGCGGTAGATCCTGAATTGAACCATGCGCTTCTGTGCTGTATTCGTCATTATTCTCTCGCTGGTCGCTGGTCAGTAAGCACGTGTCTTGAGTTCGATGGTCTCGACCGTCAGCGGACTCATGACCACCGGCTTGTATTCGAGGCGATTGCCATTGCCGTCCTTGAACCAGAGGCTGTGCTTGAGCCAATTCTTGTCGTCGCGCCCGTTGGGCCGTTCGGCGCTGTCGATGGCATCGTCGCGGACATGGGCGCCTCGCGACTCCTTGCGCGCCTCGGCTGAAACCATGGTGGCCTTGGCCACCTCGATCATGTTGTCGAGTTCCAGCGCTTCGAGCCGCGCCGTGTTGAAGACCTGCGACTTGTCCTGGATCTCGGTAGCGGCGATCTGCCGCTCGATATCGACGATTCTTTCGACCCCTTGTTTGAGCTTGTCGCTGAAACGGAACACGCCGCAATGGTTCTGCATGGCGCGCTGCATCGCCAGGCGGCTTTCATGCACGCTGGCGCCGTCCTTCTGGGTGTTGAGACGATCGAGACGCGCCAAGCTCCTGTCGATGGCTTCCTGCGGCAGGGGCTTGTGGGCGCGGGGCGCCTGCTTCAGGTATTCGACCGCCGACGCGCCGGCCGACTTGCCGAACACCAGCAGGTCCAGCAGCGAGTTGGTACCCAGGCGGTTGGCCCCATGCACCGAGGCACAGGCGCATTCGCCGGCGGCATAGAAGCCGGGAACCGGGGCGTTGGTCTGGGAGCCGGAACTTGTCGGCATCACCACCTGGCCAAGATAATTGGTCGGGATTCCTCCCATCTGATAGTGACAGGTCGGCACGACCGGTATCGGATCCTTGATGCAATCGACACCGGCGAACTGGATGGCGATTTCGCGGATGCCCGGCAGGCGCTGCATGATGGTCTTGGGGTCGAGGTGGGTGATGTCGAGCAGGACGAAGTCACGCTCCGGACCGCAACCGCGGCCCTCGTTGATTTCGGTCACCATGGCGCGGGACACCACATCGCGTGAGGCCAGATCCTTGGCATTCGGGGCATAGCGTTCCATGAAGCGTTCGCCGCTGCTGTTGCGCAGTATGCCGCCTTCGCCGCGCACGCCCTCGGTGATCAGCACCCCGGCCCCGGCGACGCCGGTCGGGTGAAACTGCCAGAACTCCATGTCTTCGAGCGGAATGCCGGCGCGCGCCGCCATGCCGAGCCCGTCGCCGGTGTTGATGAAGGCATTGGTCGAGGAGTAGTAAATGCGACCCGCGCCGCCGGTGGCGAAGATGGTCGCCTTGGCGTGGAACATGGCGACTTCGCCGGTTTCCATGTCCATGGCTGTCACACCCAGGACCTCGCCTTCGGCATCGCGGATCAGGTCCAGCGCCATCCATTCGACGAAGAACTGGGTATTGACCTTGATATTGCGCTGATACATGGCGTGCAGCATGGCGTGACCGGTGCGGTCGGCGGCGGCGCAGGAGCGGCGTACCGGCTTCTCGCCGAAGTTCGACATATGGCCGCCGAACGGGCGCTGATAGATGCGGCCGTTGTCGAGGCGGTCGAAAGGCATGCCGTAATGTTCGAGTTCGACCACCACCTCGTTGGCCTCGCGACACATGAATTCGATCGCATCCTGGTCGCCCAACCAGTCCGATCCCTTGACCGTGTCATACATGTGCCAGTGCCAGTGATCCTCCTCCGAATTACCCAGCGACGCTGCGACGCCACCCTGCGCCGCCACAGTGTGCGAACGGGTCGGGAACACCTTGGTCAGCACGGCGGTCTTCAGGCCGGCTTCGGAGAGTTGGATGGCGGCACGCAATCCAGCGCCGCCGGCACCGACGATGATTGCGTCAAATTTACGGATGGGAATTGTCATGGTTTGCCGCCGGGCAGCCCCAAGGCAAACCCGTCCATGAATTTGGAGCGCAGCGAACAATTGTCACCTCCTTCCGCGGGAAGGAGGCTGGGAGGTAGGTTGTTCATTAGAGTCTCCAGAGTATCTGTATTGCCCAACCGGCACAGCCGACCAGCATCAACAGCGTCAGAACATGCAGCGTCAGGCGGATGCCGGTGGGTTTGATGTAGTCCATCCAGATATCGCGCACGCCGACCCAGGCGTGGTAGCACAGACATCCGATGAACAGGAAGGAAGCGAAGCGCATGAATCCGCCAGACATCAGCGACCGCCAGGCATCCTGCGACAAGCTCGGACCGGATAACAGCGCGCCTGCCAGGATCAGCGTATAAACGGCCATCACCACGGCGGTGACGCGCTGGGCCAACCAGTCGCGCAGGCCGTAGCGGGCTCCGACGACGATGCGGCTCACCATAGTTCCGCTCCCAGAATCGCCGTCAGCAACAGGCTGATGCCCAGCACCGCCTTGGCGCTGGTTCGTGATGATTCGAGTTCGATACCGATATGCATGTCCAGCAAAAGAATTCGAACGCCCATGCAGAAATGATGCAGGAAGGCCCACAGCAATCCGATCAGGATCAACTTCACCAAAGGGTGGTCGACCACCGCCTTGAAATTCTGGAAATCCTGGGATGAGCCCAGGGAAAGCTGTAGCAGATAGATTAACAAGGGCAGCAGCAGGAACAGCCCTGCCCCGCTGACACGATGCAAGATGGACGCGAAGCCCGCCAACGGCAATCGAATTTCAACAAGATTCAGATATTTCGGCCGCTGCTTGGTGATCTCAGACATATGGTTTCACGCCTCCAATTCGTGCCGTCAGGCCAAAAATTACACAAAAGTGTGCCCAATAATTTCCCAAACTGGCCGAATCCATCATCCGGCCGGTATGGCGCCCAACTTCGCTCAACCCAATTCGTTCAGATAGTAATGCTCGGCGGTCAGGTACAGGCCACGGCGCCATTCCACCGGCCGATCACCATAGGTATAGCTGACGCGCTCGACCGAAAGCAGCGGCGTGCCTTCCGCTACCGCGAGCAGGGCGGCATTGGCGCGATCGGCGGCAACGGCCCGCAAGTGTTCTTCCGCACGTATCATGCGGACACCGAACTGACTTTCCAGCAGGCCGTAGAATGAACCTCGATGTTCCTGCAACATTTCCAGGCTGAGGCCGACAAACACCTCGCCCGGCAAATAGATTTCGTCGATCACCACCGGCTTGGCGGCGAACTTCAGCAGCCGGCGGATGATGGTAATCGGCGCACCGAGCTTGATGCCCAGGATGCGCGAGGCTTCCTGCCCGGCCTTGGCGCGCCAGAATTCCAGCGGCTGGCTCTGCGGAGAATCCAGCGTGCCGCTCTCGGGAATCAGGCGCAAAAAACGGAATTTTGCACGCTGATCGGCATCGTTGTGCGACGCAACATAAGTTCCCTTGCCCTGCCGCCGTATCAACAGGTTTTCTGCCGCCATCTCGTCGATAGCCTTGCGCACTGTGCCCTGGCTTACGCCGAAGCGCACTGCCAGTTCGGTCTCGCTGGGTATGGCCTCCCCGGGGCGCCACTCGCCCGACTCCAAGCCTTGTAGAATAAGGCTCTTGATCTGACGGTAAAGCGGGCTGAAGGTCGGCGACGAATGGGATTCTTGCAACATAAAGCGAATTGCACCACAAAATATCATCGCCGTCCACACCATATCTTATGTCTTATATATGATATAAGTTAGCTATTGACACGGTGCAAAAAACGGATTTAACATCACGCGTTATTTCCAGGGCTGACCTGGCCACCAGAACTGAACGGCAAGCCGCGGAATGATGGATTACGGCAAACCACTGCATAAGACTTTTTCTTCTGACTAAGGAGTTTCCCAAATGACCAAAACCCCCGTTCGCGTCACCGTCACCGGCGCTGCCGGCCAAATCGGCTACAGCCTGTTATTCCGAATCGCCAGCGGCGAAATGCTGGGCAAGGATCAACCGGTCATCCTGCAACTGCTGGAAATCACTCCCTCGCTGGCCGCCCTGAAAGGCGTGGTCATGGAACTGGAGGATTGCGCCTTTCCGCTGCTGGCCGGAGTCGTCCAGACCGACGATCCGAAAGTCGCCTTCAAGGACGCACAGGTCGCCCTGCTGGTGGGCGCCCGTCCGCGCAGCAAGGGCATGGAACGCAAGGATTTGCTCGAAGCCAACGGCGCCATCTTTACCGTGCAGGGACGCGCCATGAACGAGGTGGCCGCCCGCGACATCAAGGTGCTGGTGGTCGGCAATCCGGCCAACACCAATGCGCTGATCGCCATGAATTCGGCGCCCGATCTGCCGCGCGCCAACTTCACCTCGATGATGCGCCTCGACCACAACCGCGCCATCTCGCAGCTCGCCACGCGTACCGGCAAACTGGTCACCGACATCGAGAAAATGGTCGTCTGGGGCAACCATTCCCCGACCATGTATCCGGACATACGCTTCGCCACCATCGCCGGGAAAAACGCCGTCGGCGTGGTCAACGACCAGGCCTGGTACCGTGACACCTTCATCCCCACGGTGGGCAAACGCGGCGCGGCCATCATCGAAGCGCGAGGGCTGTCTTCCGCCGCTTCCGCCGCCAATGCCGCTATCGACCATATCCGCAACTGGACACTGGGCGGCAATGGCCAGTGGGTAACCATGGGCATCTGCTCCGACGGTTCCTACGGCATTCCAGAAGGCATGATTTACGGTTTTCCCTGCCTGTGCGCCAACGGCAAATACGAAATGATCAAGGGATTGGAAATCGATGCCTACAGCCGCGAGCGCATGGACTTCACGCTCAAGGAATTGAATGAAGAGCGCGACGCCATCAAGCATCTGCTCGGCTGACCGGTATTAGCTGGGTACCACACGGGATGGGACTCGCCAACCGGAAATGAGCGCGCGTCCTCATCCTGCGTCGGTACTCTATCAAGGGCTCAACAACCCGAAACCCTTACCGGCGCTTTCGGCGTGCGAGCATTTTGCCGGCAGCGAAAAGCTGATAGTCAAGGCCTTGGCCATGCAAGGGGAACTCGGGCCGATATTCGACATCACCTGCGATTGCGAAGACGGCGCCCCCGCCGGCCAGGAAGGCCGGCACGCCGAAATGATAGCAACGTGCATCATGGGCGATGACAACCGCCACGGCCGCGTCGGCGCCCGCGTCCATGACATCACCCACCCGCACTGGCGCCGGGATCTTGAGACTATCGTCGGGATCGCCGGCAAACGTCTGGCCTATATCGTGCTGCCCAAGGTACGCGGAGTCGATGACGTCCTCACCCAAATTTCAGCGCTGCACGACATCCGGATCGCCCATGACATCCCCGGAACAATTCCCGTGCATGTCCTGATCGAGACACCTTCCGCGTTGCGGGAAGCCTGGCAGATCGCCGCCCTGCCCGGCGTCGAATCGCTGGATTTCGGCCTGATGGATTACGTCAGCGCCCAACATGGCGCACTGCCGGCCAGCGCCATGCGCAGCCCCGGCCAGTTCGAGCATCCGCTGCTCGTTCGCGCCAAGTGTGAAATCGTCGTCGCGGCGCTGGGCAATGGCATCATCCCAACGCACAACGTCAGCGTCGAATTGCGCGATGCCGACCTGGTCCGCACGGATGCCCGGCGCGCCCGCCAGGAATTCGGTTTCCTGCGCATGTGGAGCATCCACCCGAACCAGATACTGCCCATCGTTGAGGCGATGTGCCCAGATTTCACCGAAGTCAGTGTAGCGGCGGAAATCATCGTCGCCGCTCAAGATGCCGACTGGGGGCCGATCCAGCATGCGGGCCAGCTCCATGACCGCGCATCGTTTCGTTATTACTGGGATTTGCTGCGCCGCGCCCACGGCTATGGCATGACCCTGCCGGAAGCCGCACAGGAACGTTTTTTCGATTAATCCGTCTCACTCGTATCACCCTACACCTGCCTTTTTTGAAAGGATGTCGCCGTGCTAGTAGCCTATCGCCAACATGTCGCCGAACGCGCCGCCCTGGGTATTCCCCCTCTGCCGCTGAGTGCCAAGCAGACCGGGGAACTCATCGATCTCCTGAAAAACCCTCCCAAGGGAGAGGAAGCCTTCCTGGTCGACATGATCACTTACCGCATACCCGCCGGGGTGGATGACGCCGCCAAGGTCAAGGCTTCCTATCTCGCCGCCGTCTCGCTGGGCAACGAAAAATGCCCCCTGATCTCGCGCGAGAAGGCCACCGAACTGCTCGGCACCATGCTCGGCGGATACAACATCCAGCCGCTGGTCGACCTGATGTCCGACCCGCTGGTGGGTCCGATTGCCGCCACCGCCCTGTCGAAGACCCTGTTGATGTTCGACTCTTTTCACGACGTCAAGGAAAAGGCCGAGGCCGGCAACGCCAATGCCAAGAGAGTGCTGCAATCCTGGGCCGATGCCGAATGGTTCACTTCCCGTCCGGAAGTGCCGAAATCGCTGACGGTCACCGTCTTCAAGGTCACCGGCGAAACCAATACCGACGATCTTTCCCCGGCTCCCGACGCCTGGAGCCGCCCGGACATCCCCTTGCACGCACTCGCCATGCTGAAAAATCCGCGTCCCGGCATCGTCGCCGACGACCCGGGCAAGGTCGGTTCGATCAAACAGATCAATGCACTCAAGGCCAAGGGCCATCAGGTGGCGTATGTGGGCGACGTGGTGGGCACCGGTTCCTCGCGCAAGTCCGCCACCAATTCCGTGCTGTGGTTTACCGGCGACGACATTCCCTTCGTGCCGAACAAGCGCTTCGGCGGCGTATGCCTCGGCGCCAAGATCGCCCCGATCTTCTTCAACACCATGGAAGACGCCGGCGCCCTGCCGATCGAGCTCGACGTCAACAAGATGGACATGGGCGACGTAATCGAACTGCGCCCCTACGAAGGCAAGGCGCTGAAGAACGGCACCGTCATTGCCGAGTTCAAGCTCAAGTCCGACGTCATATTCGATGAAGTCCGTGCCGGCGGCCGCATTCCGTTGATCATCGGGCGCGGCCTGACCGCCAAGGCGCGCGAGGCGCTAGGGCTACCGGTATCCACGGTGTTCCGCCTGCCGCACAACCCAGCCGACACCGGCAAGGGCTACACCCTGGCGCAGAAAATGGTCGGCCGCGCCTGCGGCCTGCCGGCGGGCAAGGGCGTGCGCCCCGACACCTACTGCGAACCGAAGATGACCACCGTCGGCTCGCAGGACACCACCGGGCCGATGACCCGCGACGAGCTCAAGGATCTTGCCTGCCTCGGCTTCTCCGCCGACATGGTGATGCAGTCCTTCTGCCACACCGCCGCCTACCCCAAGCCGGTCGACGTCAAGATGCACCATGAGCTGCCGGCCTTCATCTCCACCCGCGGCGGCGTCTCGCTGCATCCGGGCGACGGCATCATCCATAGCTGGTTGAACCGCCTGCTGTTGCCCGACACCATAGGAACCGGCGGCGATTCCCATACCCGATTCCCGATCGGCATATCGTTTCCCGCCGGCTCCGGCCTGGTGGCCTTCGCCGCCGCCACCGGGGTGATGCCGCTGGACATGCCTGAGTCCGTGCTGGTGCGCTTCAAGGGCCAGATGCAGCCCGGCATCACCTTGCGCGACCTGGTCAATGCCATCCCGCTCTACGCCATCCGCCAGGGCCTGCTGACCGTCGAGAAGAAAGGCAAGAAGAACGTCTTCTCCGGCCGCATCCTGGAGATCGAGGGTCTGCCCAAGCTCAAGGTGGAACAGGCGTTCGAGCTGTCCGACGCGTCCGCCGAACGCTCCGCCGCCGGCTGCACGGTGCGCCTGGACAAGGAACCGATCATCGAGTACATGACCTCCAACATCACCTTGATGAAGTACATGATCGCCAGCGGCTACCAGGATCAGCGCACCCTGGAGCGGCGCATCAAGGCGATGCAGGCCTGGATCGCCAAGCCGGAACTGCTGGCCCCCGACGCCGACGCCGAATACGCCGCTGTCATCGAGATCGACCTGGCCGACATCAAGGAACCGGTGGTGGCCTGCCCCAACGATCCTGACGACGTCAAGACGCTCGCCGAAGTCGCGGGCAGCAAGATCGACGAAGTCTTCATCGGCAGTTGCATGACCAACATCGGCCACTTCCGCGCCGCCAGCAAGCTGCTCGAAGGCAAGACCGACCTGCCGGTGCGCCTGTGGGTCGCGCCGCCGACCAAGATGGACCAGCAGATACTCATCGAGGAAGGCCACTACGGCGTGCTCGGACGCACCGGGGCGCGCCTGGAAATGCCCGGCTGCTCGCTGTGCATGGGCAACCAGGCGTCGATCCGCAAGGGCTCGACGGCGATGTCCACCTCGACGCGTAACTTCCCCAATCGCCTCGGCATCGACACCAACGTCTATCTCGGTTCCGCCGAACTCGCCTCGGTCTGCGCCCTGCTCGGCAGGATCCCGACCATGGCCGAGTACCTTGCCAACATCGGCGTCCTCGCCAAGAATGCCGCCGACATCTACCGCTACATGAATTTCGACAAGATCGCGGACTTCAGGGATGTGGCGGATACGGTGACGGTCTGAGTCTTGCGCCAATCCCAAACGCAACGCCCCACCCGGTGGGGCGTTTTTTTATTTCAGATGCATGGATGATACAAACCGTAACCAAGCCGATTTCTGATGTCCGCCTTCCTGCATAACCTTTCTCTTGCTGCACCTCTGTATATCCTGGTGCTGATCGGCTATGCCGTCGCCTGCTGGCGAAAATGGCCGAGGTCGATTTCCAATTTGTTGTCGCGCTTCGTGTTCAACATCGCCCTGCCGGCTTTCCTGTTCACCATGATGAGCGACTTCTCCAAGTTGCCGCCGGTCGATGCGCGCCTCCTGATCGCCTATTTCGGCGGTTGCCTGATCGTCTTTATCCTGGGCCGCGTCGTCGGGCTAAGCCTGTTTCGCCTCGATGGCGTGTCGCAGTCGGTGTTTGCCCTGGGCGGAGTGTTTTCCAACAACGTGCTGCTCGGCGTTCCACTCGCCAAATCGATGCTCGGCGATACTGCGCTTCCCTCCGTGGCGCTGATCCTGGTGTTCAATGCGCTGACCCTGTGGACCCTGGTCACGATCTCGGTGGAATGGGCAAGGCATGGATCGTTTTCCGTGACCGGTTTCGCCAAGACGGCCAGGAGCGTCCTGACCAATCCCATCGTCGCATCCATCCTGTCGGGAGCGCTGTTCGGCATGCTCGGCTGGCCGCTGCCGGTATTGATCCAGGCGCCGCTGTCCATGCTCGGCCAGATTGCCGCGCCCTTGTCGCTGGTCGTGGTCGGCATGGGACTGGCGGATTACGGCATCCGCGAAGGCTGGACGCAAAGCCTGGCGATTTGCCTGCTCAAGCTGGTGCTGTTGCCCTTCGCGGTTTGGGTGCTGGCATCGGTCCTGGCGCTGCCTATCCTGGAAACACAGGTCATCGTGCTCCTCTCATCGCTGTCGGTGGGCGTTAACGTCTATCTGATGTCACGCCAGTTCAATACCATGGAAGCGCCCGTGGCAACCAGCATGCTGTTGTCGACTGCCTTGAGCTGCGTCACGGCGCCCCTGATCCTGAGCTTGACCGGTTCCTGAATTACGGCACTCATCAGGCTGAAGGGAAAATCGGATGGCATAAGATCTCTCTTTGCTCTCGACAAATGCCGATAATGTAGAATGACTCTCATCTGAGATTTTCCGTCCCGATCCTGATCGAATGATAGAGCAGCCCTTTCCCGACACCGAATCCTGGGTGGAGTTTTACACCCAGGCGGATTTGCCGATCCTGCGCCATACGCAGAATGAACTTGAAAAGCTGCATGAGAACGCCGAATCCATCAGCGGGCGGGTGATATCCTCGGCGGTCCTCAAGGATCCGCTGATGACGCTCAAGGTGCTGGCCTATCTTGAAAAGCATAGACCCAAGACCCAGCGCACCGATATCACCACCATCGGTCGGGCGATCATGATGATAGGGATCGACCCGTTCTTCGCCAACTTCAAGGACCAGCCGTCGGTCGAGGATCAACTCCAGGCTTACCCCAAGGCCAAGCTCGGCCTGCTCAAGACCATCAACCGGGCGCGCAAGGCCGCTCACTGGGCGCGCGAATGGGCGATGATGCGCCATGACCTGGACATCGACGAAATCACCGTCGCCACCCTGTTGCACGACATCCCGGAAATCCTCATGTGGTGTTTCGCCCCGAGCATGCCATCAAGAGTACACGAGATGCAGTTGCGGGACCGACAGTTGCGCACCGTCACGGCGCAACAGGAGGTTTACGGTATCCCCCTGCATGAGCTGACACTCGGACTGGTCAGCGCCTGGCACTTGCCAAAACTCCTGGCGACCTTGATCACCGCTATGCCACCGGATGACGAGAAGTTAACGGTGGATAAAGTGAGCACTGATAATCCTCGTGTCAGGAATGTATCGCTGGCCGTCGATCTGGCCCGTCACTCAGCCAACGGCTGGGACGATCCGGCTTTGCCCGATGATTTCAAGGCCATCGAAGAACTGCTGCACATCAACCATGAAACGCTGATGCGCAAGCTGGGTCTCGAAGATGAAAACAAGCCTAAGACCAGCCCGGACCCTGCTCAGCCGCAATAGCGCAGGTTGAAGAATTCCAGCAGCAATCCCGGCTGCTGGTAAGCCACAAAGATCGTGGCAAGAATCAGCAGCGCCAGCGCCAACGCAACCCACCACCCGGCGTTTCTCATATCCGTTTTCCGTCCATGCGCCGATGATACGCCTCCCGGCGACAAGCACCTCCCTCGATCAGGCGGCACGTTTTTCGAGTTCTTCCCAACGCTGTAGCAACTGCTCCAATTCCCGGTTGAGTTCGTCGACGCGCGCCTGTAGCCGTCTGGCTTCTTCGGGTGCATCGCGGTAGAGTGCGGCATCGGCAAGACTGGCGATCACCTGGGCTTGTTGCGCTTCCAGGGCGACGATTCGATCCGGGAGCGTCGTCAGTTCCTGGGTTTCGCGATAGCTGAGCTTGTTCCGCTCTTCCCGGCGTCCGATGGCTTGCGGGGACGAACTCGCCGTTTGCGCCGTGGTGGCTGCGGCGCGCGGCGCGCGGGCCTTGGCCGCCAACCAGTCCTCATACCCACCGGCGTATTCGCGCCACAAACCTTCGCCTTCCGCGACGATGCTCTGCGTCACCACGTTATCCAGGAAACGCCGGTCATGGCTGACCAGGAACAGCGTGCCCTTATACTCCTGCAGCAGGGATTCGAGAAGTTCCAGGGTCTCGATATCCAGATCATTGGTCGGCTCGTCGAGCACCAGCACGTTGGCCGGACGTGCGAACAGGCGCGCCAGCAGCAATCGGTTGCGCTCGCCGCCGGAAAGCGACTTCACCGGCGAACGCGCGCGTTCCGGCGCGAACAGGAAATCCTCGAGATAGCTGATGACATGCTGGCGCTGTCCGGCGATCTCGACATAATCGGAGCCGGGACTGATGACATCGACCAGCGCCGCATTCTCGTCAAGCGCTGCGCGGAACTGGTCGAAATATGCCACTTCCAGCTTGGTGCCGCGACGAACGCTGCCGGTGTCCGGCTCCAGCTCGCCGAGAATGAGTTTCAAGAGAGTGGTCTTGCCCGCGCCATTCGGGCCAATCAGGCCGATCTTGTCGCCGCGCAGGATGCGGCTGGTGAAATCGCGCACCACCCGGCGCTCCCCGAAACGCTTGGAGACCGCTTCGAGTTCGGCGACCAGCTTGCCCGATTGCTCGCCACGCGCCACGCGCAGCTCGACGCTGCCCAAGCGGTCCCGCCGGGCCGCCCGCTCTCGCCGCAAGGCTTCCAGGCGCAGCACCCGGCCTTCGTTGCGGGTGCGGCGTGCCTCCACACCTTTGCGGATCCAGACCTCCTCTTGCGCCAGAAACTTGTCGAACTTGGCGCTCTGTTGTTCTTCCGCCGCCAGATCGGACGCCTTGCGATCCTGATAGGCGGCGAAGGAGCCGGGATAGCTGGTCAGGCGGCCGCGATCGAGTTCGACGATGCGCGTTGCGACGGAATCGAGAAAACTGCGGTCATGGGTGACGAGCAACACGCCGCCGCGAAAATCGCGGATCAATTGCTCCAGCCAGAGGATGCCGTCGAGGTCGAGATGATTGGTCGGCTCATCGAGCAGCAGCAGATCGGGCTCGGCGGCCAAGGCCTGGGCCAGTGCCACGCGCTTGATGCCGCCGCCGGACAGCGTGCCGATCAGCGCATCGCCGTCCAGCGCCAGCCGGCTGATGGCCTGTTCGACGCGCGTATGCAGGCGCCAGCCATCGGCGTGATCGAGTTGTCCCTGCAAGTCCTGTAGCGCTTCAAGGTTTGCCGATGACGGGTCCAGCGCCACCTCATGGGCCGCCGCATGATAAGCCAGCAACAGCCGGCTCGCCTCGCCGAGGGCCGCGGCTATGGTTTCATAGATGCTGCGTTCCGACGCGAAATTCGGCTCCTGCGCCACATACGCCAGCCTCGCCCCCGGCTGGCGCCACAGCGTGCCATCGTCCAGGTTGGCAAGATCGGCCAGCGCCCGCAACAAGGAAGACTTGCCGGTGCCGTTGCGGCCGATCAGGGCGATGCGTTCGCCTGCATCGATCTGCAAGGCGGCATGATCGAGCAGCGCCACATGGCCGAAAGCCAGGCAGGCATTGTCCAGCGTCAGCAAAGGCATGTCATGTTCCGCTCATTTTCCTGTCAGACGCTTCAGGTCGGCGATGATCTCGGCCGAATGGCGCGAGGTGTCGACCTTCAGATAGGCCTTGGCGACGCGACCCTGCGCATCGATCAGGAAGGTGTAACGCTTGGCCAGCTTGAGCAATTTCCAGTCGGTAAGAGCGCCATAGGCGTCCGCCACCCGGCCATCCGAGTCGGCCAGGAGAGGAAACTGCAAGCTGTGCTTTTTCGCGAAAGCCGCATGCGAAGCACTGTCGTCGACACTCACGCCTATGATCTGGGCATCGAGCGCCTGCAATGCGGCCAGGTCGTCGCGAAACTGGCAAGCCTCCTCAGTGCAGCCCGGCGTGTCATCCTTAGGGTAGAAATACAAGACCACCCAGCGGCCTCGCAAATCCGCAAGACGCCAAGTCTTGCCGTTCTGGTCCGGCAATGAAAACTCCGGCGCCGCACTCCCGACAGACGGCAATGGGGCGGCCTTGACCAACAGCGGGCTTAACATCGCTGCAAACAACATTAGTGCACGGATGATCTTCATGATGGGTCCTTTATAGAAGCAGGTATCACAGGCAGAAACTCGACTTCTTCAGTGTCTGTGCGAACATCGCGGGATAGCGATGGTGCGTCGAGCCGGCTCGCTGCGATGCCGCTCGGCATGGGAAAAAAAGCTCGCAGACGTGGTGGAATTATACGCCTCCGGCCAGGCCCCAAAGACGGGCACTCAAGACGCATTCGGGCTAAAATACGCGCCGCAAGGTGAGCCCCGCTCCCCGTAGCACAATGGATAGTGCATATGCCTCCTAAGCGTAGGATGTGGGTTCGATTCCCGCCGGGGGGACCATAAGGGCATCCAAGGATGTCCAGTAACATCCTTGCAGCCGGGCATCAGTGCGCTATTTATTGACTTTATCGTCTATTAGCGTATAACACCGTCCAATGTCATCCGGGTTTGAGTGTGTATAACATTGCGTATAACTCGGAAGCTGTTGAAGGGAGTTATACACATGCCGCTCACCGATACGACCATCCGCAACGCCAAGCCTGAAGAGAAGCCTTATTCATTGGCCGATGGAAGGGGTTTGTCAATCCTGATTCAACCAACCGGCGGAAAATGGTGGCGGTTGCGCTACCGATTTGACGGCAAAGCGAAGCTGCTATCCCTTGGCATTTATCCCGATGTCGGTTTGAAGGACGCCAGGGCGCGCCGTGACGCTGCCCGCAAGATGTTGGCTGATGGAATTGACCCAGCCGAAAACCGCAAGGCTACCAAGGCGACGAAGGTAGAACGGGCAGCGAACAGCTTTGAGGTTGTGGCTCGTGAATGGTTTGCCAAGTTCAAAGCGCAATGGGTGGAAAGACATGCCACCAGAATCATGAGCCGATTCGAGCGCGATATATTCCCTTGGATCGGCAGCCGCCCAATTGCCGACGTGACCGCGCCCGAGCTGCTGGCTGTGGCGCGGCGGATTGAAAGTCGGGGAGCACTCGAAACCGCACATCGAGCGCTCGGCAATTGCGGGCAGGTGCTCCGCTACGCGGTGGCCACCGGTCGAACTGTGCGCGATCCATCCGGCGATCTACGGGGGGCACTTCCGCCACTGAAAGCCGAACACTTTGCGGCAGTAACTGAGCCGAAGCAGGCGGCGGAACTGCTGCAAACATTGGATGGCTACCAAGGCACCTTGCCCGTGGCATGTGCGCTTCGCCTTGCGCCTATGGTGTTCGTCCGTCCTGGCGAACTGCGCAAGGCGGAATGGGCGGATATTGATCTTGATGCGGCAGAGTGGCGTTACACCGTAACCAAGACGGACACGCCGCATATTGTTCCCCTGGCAACCCAAGCAGTAACAATCCTGAGAGGACTTCACGCGCTGACTGGCACCGGGCGTTATGTCTTTCCGGGGGCGCGGACTAATGGCCGGCCTATGAGCGATAACGCCATTCTCGCGGCGATGCGGCGCATGGGTATCGGCAAAGATGAAATGAGCGGACACGGCTTCCGGGCAATGGCCCGGACGATTCTTGATGAAGTGCTGGGAGTGCGCCCCGATCTGATCGAACACCAGCTCGCCCATGCCGTGAAAGACCCGAACGGGCGAGCCTATAACCGCACAGCGCACCTGCCTGAAAGGCGGAAGATGATGCAGCAATGGGCAGACTATCTGGACAAGTTGAAGGCCGGCGCTGACGTGATACCACTACACGGCAACGCGGCATGATCTACCGCGCTTGACGGACTCAGGCAAAGCGGGCCAGGAAGGCGATCAGAGCGCCGACCAGGCCCTAACCACGAAGCACCCATAGGAGATGCAAACATGGCTGAAACAGAGCATACCAGCAACACAGAGGACGGCAAGGCGCTGCACGACGCGATGAAAGAGATGATCGACGAGGCGCAGCGGGGATTCGTTGGTCTACGTTCTATGGCGCTTGCATGTGGCGCGCTGATAAGAACATCGGAACACGGTGAAGTCGACGACGATCTAGCTTGCGCTACGAATTTGTTGTACCAACTGGAAGAAAAGGCAAAGCTGCTGGGAGAAATTACGGATTGCGTCGAGGCAAAGCGGCGGGCAAAGTGCCAGTAACACACCCCCACCTGACAAAAACGTGAAATGGAGCTTCACATCATGGCTGAATGCAATTCTACAATGCGTGAACCACGTCCCTTTTTGTATGAGATGCTGGATTGGGGCGACCTTATTTATGGCACTAAGGACGAGTTGCAAGCACTCGGTATCGCTACCGACGTCGCTTTCCCTGGCGAGATTGGCGGACCAAAACGAATTCTGGAGGTAATCGATCCACGAGGGTTCCATTGCAAGATAAAGCGATGGCGTGGCTCGGATACATTTGGTGCCAGTATCGTCTTCCCTGGTCGGGAGTTGAACA
>JAPLQT010000113.1 GCA_026399515.1 Pseudomonadota bacterium
TATCCAGGCGGCCCGGGCCGCCGGCTGTCCGGTATTCTTCGTGCCATACGGCTACAACGAAGGCCGGGACGTGCGCAATCTCGATTGCGATGCTATAGTGGCGTCGATCGACGATGCCGCTGCTCGCGTCGTTGCCGTTTAGATTTCGATGGAAAAATCATCTCGATGCTTCACGCAGACCTGCAACTGACAAGGAAACTCAAGCTGGTTACAGCTTCGCCCTGCTCCGGGGCGGAGGCCTGGCCTTGGCGCCGCTGGCGCCGGATGCTCTAGCCATCCAATTGTTTTCCGGCGCATCGGCTTGATGCGCCTACTTGTCCGATTTGCAATTGTGGAGCCACCATGACCGTAGGAATTCCCACTGGGATGAACGAATCCGAATTCGACAGACTCGCCGGCGAGGGCTATAACCGCATCCCGGTGACGCTCGAAACCTTCGCCGATCTCGATACACCGCTGTCCATCTATCTCAAGCTGGCCAATGCGCCTTATTCCTACCTGCTGGAATCGGTGCAGGGCGGCGAGCGCTTCGGCCGCTATTCCGTCATCGGGCTGGCGGCCCACACGCGCATCGCCGTGACCGGTTCGACGGTGCTGCTGCTGGCCGGCAACCGCATCGCCGAACGACGCGAGCATACCAACCCGATGTCCTTCATCTCCGAGTTCATGGCCCGTTTCAAGGTGCCGGACCTGAAAGGTTTGCCGCGATTCTGCGGCGGACTGGTAGGCGCCTTCGGCTACGACACGGTGCGCTATGTCGAGACCAAGCTGGCACGAAATCCAGCGCATGGCAAGAAGCCGGGTATTCTTGGCGTACCCGACATTCTGCTGATGCTTTCCGAAGAGATTGCCATCGTCGACAACCTCTCCGGCAAACTGACGCTGGTGGTCTACGCGGAGCCCGGCTTCCCCGGCGCCTGGAAGCAAGCTCAGGCACGCCTGAAGGAGTTGCTGGTGATGCTTCGCGCGCCGGTGCGAATCCCCGAGGAAACCGTCGCGCCCTCGGCGCCGGCCGCGTCGGAGTTCGGCGAAGAGGCTTTCAAGGCGGCGGTGCGCCGCGCCAAGCAATACATCGTCGACGGCGACATCATGCAGGTGGTGTTGTCGCAGCGCATGAGCAAGCCATTTGCCGCGACACCCTTGTCGCTGTACCGGGCTTTGCGCACGCTCAACCCATCGCCCTACATGTTCTATTTCAACTTCGAGGATTTCCATGTCGTCGGCGCGTCACCGGAAATCCTGGTGCGCCTCGAAGACCGGGAGGGGAAGAAACTGGTGACGCTACGGCCGATTGCCGGCACCCGCAAGCGCGGCGCCACGCCCGAGGAAGACGACGCGTTGGCGCAGGAACTGCTCGCCGACCAGAAGGAGCGCGCCGAACACCTGATGCTGCTTGATCTCGGCCGCAACGACGTCGGCCGCGTCGCCAAGATTGGTTCGGTCAAGGTCACAGAACAGTTCCTCATCGAACGTTACTCGCATGTCATGCACATCGTCTCCAACGTCGAAGGGGAGTTGCGCGACGCCGAAGGGGCTCTGGATGTCCTCAGGGCAACATTCCCGGCCGGCACGGTCTCGGGCGCGCCCAAGGTCCGGGCAATGGAAATCATCGACGAGCTGGAACCCTCGCGACGCGGCATTTATGCCGGCGCCGTCGGCTATCTCGGCTTCAACCGCGACATGGACTTGGCCATCGCCATCCGCACCGCCGTTATCAAGGACGGCATGATCCACGTCCAGGCGGGTGCCGGCATCGTCGCGGACTCCGATCCGGATGCGGAATGGATAGAAACGCAAAACAAGGCGAAAGCGCTGTTGCGCGCCGCCGAGATGGCCGAGTCCGGCCTCGACACGCGTTTCAACTAGGAGGCCGTCATGTTATTGATGATCGACAACTACGACAGCTTCACCTACAACCTCGTCCACTTCCTGGGCGATGTCGGCGCCAAGTGCATCGTGCATCGCAACGACCAGATCACGGTCGAGGAAGCGATGGCGCTTAAGCCCGCCGGCATCCCATCAAGGAATTCGCCGGCAAGATTCCCGTCCTCGGCGTGTGCCTTGGCCACCAGAGCATAGGCGCGGCCTTCGATGGCCAAATCGTGCACGCCAAGCAGTTGATGCACGGCAAGACGTCCCTGGTGCATCATCACGGGACCGGGGTATTCCAGGGTCTGCCCAACCCGCTCCTGGTGACGCGCTACCACTCGCTGGCGATCCAACGCGAGACCCTACCGGCCTGCCTGGAGGTCACCGCGTGGACCGATGACGGCGAGATCATGGGTGTGCGCCACAAGACGTGCGCTGTCGAAGGCGTGCAGTTTCATCCCGAATCCATACTCACCGAGCGGGGTCATGACCTGCTCAGGAATTTCCTGAAGGCCTAAACCATGATCACACCTCAGCAAGCCCTACAACGCACCATCGAGCATCGCGAAATCTTCCACGACGAGATGCTGCACTTGATGCGGCAGATCATGCGGGGGGACATCTCGCCATTGATGGTCGCTGCCATCCTCACCGGCCTGCGCGTCAAGAAGGAAACCATAGGCGAAATCACCGCTGCCGCCCAAGTCATGCGCGAATTGTCCACCAAGGTGGAAGTTGCCGACAACCGGCACTTCGTCGACATCGTCGGCACCGGCGGCGACGGCGCGCTGACCTTCAATATTTCCACCGCCGCGATGTTCGTTGCCGCCGCTGCCGGTGCCAAGGTCGCCAAGCACGGCGGCCGCGGCGTTTCGTCGAGTTCAGGCAGCGCCGACGTGCTGGAAGCGCTCGGCGCCAACATCCAGCTCACGCCGCAACAAGTCAGCGAATGCATCTCCGCCACCGGCATTGGCTTCATGTTCGCGCCCAATCACCACACGGCGATGAAAAATGTCGCGCCGGTGCGCCGCGAAATGGGCGTCCGCACTATTTTCAACATCCTCGGCCCCCTCACCAATCCGGCCGGTGCGCCCAACACGCTCATGGGGGTGTTCCATCCCGACCTGGTCGGGATCCAGGTGCGCGTGATGGAACAACTCGGCGCGAACCATGTGCTGGTGGTCTATGGCAAGGATGGCATGGATGAAATATCCCTGGGCGCGGCGACCATGGTCGGCGAGCTGAAGGACGGCAAAATTACCGAATACGAAATTCATCCGGAAGACTTCGGCCTGCAAATGCTGTCCAACCGCAGCCTGCGCGTAGCCAATGCGCTCGAATCGAAAGAAATGTTGCTCTCCGCGCTGGACTATGCCGAAGGCGCACCCCGCGAGATCGTCGTCCTCAATGCCGGTAGCGCCCTTTATGCGGCCAATCTCTCCGAATCGATACCCGCCGGCATCACCCTGGCGCGCGAGGCCATCGCCAGCGGCGCGGCGCGCGCCAAGCTGGATGAGTTCATATCCTTTACCCGGCGCTACGGCTGATAACGGCGATGTCGGATATCCTCCGAAAGATACTCGCGGTCAAGCGCGAGGAAGTTGCCGCCGCCCTGATTCTCAAGCCTCTGACGCAGATTCGCGACGAGGCGGAAGCAGCGGCCAGAGATCTGCCGGCACGCGACTTCGTCGGTGCGATACGGCGCAAGATCGCCGCCGGGAAACCCGCGGTCATCGCTGAAATCAAGCAGGCCAGTCCATCGAAAGGCGTGCTGCGCGAAGACTTCCAACCCGCTGCGATTGCTGCCGATTACGCCCAGCAAGGCGCCGCCTGTCTCTCGGTGCTGACCGACCGGCAGTTCTTCCAGGGAGCGCCTGAATACCTGCAACAGGCCCGAGATGCCTGTGATTTGCCGGCGCTGCGCAAGGATTTCCTCATCGATCCTTATCAGGTCTATGAATCCCGCGCGATGGGAGCGGATGCCATCCTGTTGATCGTCGCCGCCTTAGATCTGGCCCGCATGCTGGACATGGAAGCGATTGCCGAGGCGCTGGGCATGGCGGTGCTGGTCGAGGCCCACGATGCCGCTGAAACCGATCTCGCCCGGCAACTGCGAACGCCGCTGATAGGCATCAACAACCGCAACCTGAGAACTTTCGAAGTCAGTCTCGCGACTACGCTCGACCAGCTTGACGGATTAAGATCGGCGGCATCGGACAAAATCGTTGTCACCGAATCCGGCATTCTGACGCCCGGCGATGTCGCCCTGATGCGCGCCCAAGGCGTCCAGGCATTTCTGGTCGGGGAAGCCTTCATGCGCGCCGCATCGCCGGGAACCGCGCTGGCGCATCTCTTCGGCTAGTGCCCGCCTTTGGGTCTAGGGTGCTGAGAGTTTGTTGCACAAATACCACAATATTGCCCTCAACCCCTACAATAAGCAGCTTTTCCCTTGCTCCGGCCTGAGTTGAGCGGGCAAAATGTTGCCCAGCTTCTCTCAATTCGGGAGGCAGAAAGTGCAGCTACAGTGGCCAACCACGTGGAGTCATTGGAGTTTGCCCTCTTCAACCACTAGGAGATTCATAACCATGCAAAAGAAACTAATCGCTCTGGCAATCGCCGGCTGTGTCGTTGCGCCAGCCTTCGCTCAAAGCAACGTTCAAGTTTACGGCATCATTGACGAGTCCTTCCAGTCTGCCAACTTCGGCAATGGCTCGACCAGCCGTATTCAGGGTTCCGGCCAGTTCACCGAGCGTATCGGCTTCCAGGGTTCGGAAGATCTGGGCAGCGGGCTCAAAGCCAACTTCCGTTTGGAAATCGGCATGAACAGCGACACCGGCAACCTGGACAACGGCGCGAACGTCGCTGCCGCCACCAACACCGGCGCCTCCCAACTGTTCCAACGCGAAGCTCGCGTCGGTCTGGAAGGCGGCTTCGGCACCATCAACATCGGCCGTCAGTACACTCCGATTTTTAACGTCCAAGCCCCTGCCGACATATTCAACGTCGCCGGTATCGGTTCCAACTACACCTTGACGAACACCGGCATGACCCGCGCCAGCAACTCGGTAAAATGGGATTCCACCAACATGAGCGGCTTCACCGCCGCCCTGTTGTATGGCTTCGGCGACGCCGGCACTGGCCAGACCAGCGCCAACGGCGGTGCGAGCGGTGAATCCCTTGGTACGGCTACTAATAAGGATGCCGGCCGTCAAGTGGGTTTGAACGCGAAGTACGCCAACGGCCCCTTGCTGTTGATGTATGGCTACGGCAAAGTCAATAACGCTGCTGCCGTCGGCACGACCACGGTCGCCACCAAAGCCAATGTGTTCGGCGGCGCTTACGACTTCAAGGTCGTGAAGATCGTTGCCGGTTACGAGACCGCCAAGAACGATCCGGGCACTCTGGACGTCAAGGGCTGGCTGCTTTCCGCCGTGATTCCGGTCGGTGCCGACAGCTTCAAGGCTTCCTATACCAGCCTGAAGGACAATACCGCCGCCAACGCCGCCGGCAAGTCCGGTCTGTTTGCTGTCGGTTACGTGCATCCCCTGTCCAAGCGTACCTCGCTGTATGGCACCTACGCAAATATGAGCAACGACGCGAAGGCCACACGCAGCTTCCTGGGTCAGACCGGTGGCGGCGCACAGCCGATCTCCGCTACGCCTGCTGCTGGTTTCGATCCTTCCGGCATCCAGTTCGGTGTAAGCCACTTCTTCTGATCGACTCCTGTCGAATAGAAGCTCTAAGCGGCCACCTTTGGGTGGCCGTTTTTATTGCTGGCCATACTCCGAAAACTTTTTCAGCACCCGCTTCATCTCATCATCGGGCAATAGTCGGGCCGAACCGATCTGCAATACCCGCCAGTACTGCTCACAAAGGGTCTCCAGTTCCACCGCCAGAGCCAACGCCTGCTTAAGGTCTGCCCCGCAGACGATCATGCCGTGGTGCGCCAGCAGGCAACCGCGGCGGTCTTGCAAGGCAAGCAGCGCCGCGTCCGACAATTCCTGACTGCCGAAAGTGGCGTAGGTCGCACAGCGCACATCCGATCCGCCAAAGCGGGCGATCATGTAGTGAAAGGGTGGGATGTCGCAGCCCATGCAGGCCAGCGCCGTGGCAAACGGCGAGTGAGTGTGAACGACCGCACCGACGGTTGTCTTCGCGGCATAGATGTCGCGGTGGAAACGCCACTCGGAGGAAGGTTTGCGGGGGCCTGGGTAACCGCCGTCCATTCCCATCAAGACGATGTCATCGACACCCATCTCGGCGTAATCCATGCCGGTGGGGGTGATCAGAAAATGCCCAGGGCCGTCAAGGGTTCGCGCGCTGACATTGCCTGAGGTGCCGCGGTTGATGCCGGAGGCATTCATGGCACGGGCCGTAGACAACACATCGGCCGCGAGGAGGTTGTGCATGCTGATCCGGCCCTGGCCCAGGGTAACTTAGCTCAGCTTCCCATGACAATGCTTGTACTTCTTCCCGGATCCGCAGGGACAGGGGTCGTTGCGGCCGATTTTCTCGGTGTGCCGCACAACCGGCTGGGCGGGCTTTTCTTCCGGCGTTCCGAGCACCTCGTCATAGTCGGCGTGGTGATACTGTACGTTCTCCAGTTGCGGCGGCGCCTCTGCCTGTTCAATCTGTTCCTCGGTACGGATTTCGACGGTGAGCAGCAGCTTGGTGACTTCCATGCGCACCGATTGCAACAAGCCTTCAAACAGCTCGAAGGCTTCGCGCTTGTATTCCTGCTTGGGATTCTTTTGCGCATAGCCGCGCAGGTGGATGCCCTGGCGCAAATGGTCGAGAGCGGCGAGATGCTCGCGCCAGTGGGTGTCAAGACTTTGCAGCATGGCATTGCGCTCGAAGCCGTGCCAGGCATCGGCATCGACACTGGCGATCTTGGCGGCATAAGCATCGTCGGCGGCGTCCAGAATCCGCCTGAGCAAGTCGTTATCGTTGAGTTCGGGTTCGGCCTTGAGCCATATCCCCACCGGCAGCTTCATCTGCCAGTCGTTCGACAAGGAATTTTCCAATGCGGGAATTTCCCACTGTTCCTCGACGCTTTCGGCGGGCACGTAGATACGGAAAGTGTCGTGCAGCACCCCTTGGCGCATCGCGGTGATGGTCTCGGATATATCGTCGGTTTCCAGCAGTTCGTTTCTCTGCTGATAGATCACCTTGCGCTGATCGTTGGCCACGTCGTCATACTCGAGCAGTTGCTTGCGGATGTCGAAGTTGCGCTGTTCCACCTTGCGCTGCGCCGATTCGAGCGAGCGCGTCACCAGCGGATGCTCGATCGCTTCGCCCTCGGGCATCTTGAGGCGCACCATGATGGAATTAAGTCGCTCGCCGGCAAAAATCTTCAGCAATTGGTCGTCGAGCGCCAGATAGAAACGCGAAGACCCGGGATCGCCCTGACGACCGGCGCGTCCTCGCAACTGGTTGTCGATGCGGCGCGATTCATGGCGTTCGGAACCGATGATATGCAATCCGCCGGCGGCGACCACCTGTTCATGGAGCTTGGTCCAGTCGCTGCGAACTTCTGCGATGCGCAGCTCTCTGTCCTCGGCGCTGAGGTTCGGATCGTCCTTGAAGACATCGATCTGCCGCTCGGGATTGCCCCCCAGCACGATGTCCGTTCCACGACCGGCCATGTTGGTGGCGATCGTGATCACCCCGGGGCGTCCCGCCTGGACGACGATCTCCGCCTCCTTGGCATGCTGCTTGGCATTCAGCACCTGATGCAGCATCTTCTCCTTCTTCAGCATTTCGGAAAGCAGCTCGGAATTCTCGATCGAGGTTGTACCCACCAGCACCGGCTGACCGCGCTGCTGGCAATCCTTGATGTCGGCAATGATCGCCGTGTATTTCTCCGCCCCGGTGCGGTAGATCTGATCCATCCGGTCGTCGCGTATCATCGGCCGATGCGTCGGGATGACCACTGTTTCGAGGCCGTAGATCTGGTGAAACTCGTAGGCTTCGGTGTCGGCCGTGCCGGTCATGCCGGCCAGCTTGCCGTACATGCGAAAATAATTCTGGAAAGTGATCGATGCCAGCGTCTGGTTTTCGTTCTGGATCGCCACACCTTCCTTGGCTTCCACTGCCTGGTGCAGACCATCCGACCAGCGCCGCCCGGACATCAGGCGGCCGGTAAATTCGTCAACGATAACCACTTCGCCGTTTTGCACCACGTACTGCTGGTCGCGCAAGAACAGGTTGTGAGCGCGCAACGCAGCGTACAGGTGATGCATTAGCAGTATGTTGGCCGGCTCGTAAAGGCTGCCGCCTTCAGGCAGCAGCCCCTGGCGGGCGAGAATTTCCTCGGCATGCTCGTGGCCGGCTTCGGTCAGCAAGACCTGATGTGACTTGAGATCGACCGTGTAGTCGCCCGTATCGACGTCGCCCTCCTTGCTGGCGGCTTCGCCGCGCGTCAACAGTGGCGCTACGGCGTTCATCTTCATGTAAAGGTCGGTGTGATCCTCGGCCTGCCCGGAGATGATCAGCGGCGTGCGCGCCTCGTCGATGAGGATCGAATCGACTTCGTCGACGATGGCGTAGTTGAGTCCACGCTGGACCCGTTCCCCCGCCGTATACACCATGTTATCGCGCAGATAATCGAAGCCGAACTCGTTGTTGGTGCCGTAGGTGATGTCCGCCGCATAGGCAAGCTGTTTTTCATCATGCGCCATTTGCGACAGATTCACGCCGACGCTGAGACCCAGGAAGCGGTAAACCCGCCCCATCCATTCCGCATCGCGGCTGGCTAGGTAGTCGTTGACGGTAATCACGTGCACACCCTTGCCGGTCAACGCATTCAGGTAGGCAGGCAGCGTGGCGGCCAGCGTCTTGCCTTCGCCGGTACGCATCTCGGCGATCTTGCCGGCATGCAGCACCATCCCGCCTATCATCTGTGCATCGAAATGACGCATGTTGAGTGCGCGCCTACCGGCTTCCCGAACCACCGCGAAGGCTTCTGGCAGCAGCGCATCGAGCGTCTCGCCATTGGCGACGCGCAATTTCAATTCAGCGGTCTTGCCGCGCAATTGCTCATCGTCGAGAGCCTGCATGGCCGGCTCGAATGCGTTGATCTTCTTGACGGATATGGCGTACTGGCGGATCAGCCGATCGTTGCGGCTGCCGAAAATTTTCTTGAGAAGGCCTGAAATCATGCGTTGAAGCCCGTAACGGCAAAAGAGGAATTTTACCACGGCGGGGAGGGCAACCGCCTCGTTCAAAAGAGCTTTGAACCGGGCTACTCGGCGGATCATGCCGAAGGACTACGGGAAGTCCTTGAAAAGCTTGGTCGGGGTGAGAGGATTCGAACCTCCGACTCCTGCATCTACTTCTTTCGACATTTCAGCACTTCTTTTCCAGACACGATTTACCCCTAAATTCGTGTCCAAAAACATCGGGGCCGGCTCAGGCAATCTTTCAGGGGTAGTGACGCTATGATTATGCAAAAATGGGTCGTCATGAGACGGACGTACAAAGTTATGCTATTCGAGAAACGTTTTTCTAATAGTGTCGACGTCCGGCATATCGACTGCCTTCCATCGAAGGAGTTTGATGCCTGCGCCGGTAAGTGCGGTGTCCTTGTCGTCGTCGCTCCGTTTTCTATCGTCGCGCTCATGGCTTCGGTCATCAAGTTCGATCACGCAGACCACCGTGAAATCCTTCAAGCACACCACGAAATCGGCACTCTTGCGGCTGATCTTGTTGAACCAGCCTTGCCAGTGGGGGCCTTTCTCGATGCCGACGAGTTGTGAGATTTGCACCTGGGCGAGAACGACGCAATCGGGCAGCGCTTGGGCGAGTCGATGGAAGAGGAGTTGTTCCGTGCGGGTTAGCGGCACTTTGCCAAAGAATCTGAGAGGTCGCTGTAACGCCTCCACTTTGTCGCGTTTGAGTTTTGCGATGGCGATGACGACGAACAGCGCGACCAGGATCAGAACCAGCAACGACATGTTCATGTTCTTCTGTGATTCCAGTTTGGAGGATTGACTAATGTACTTCTATCTCGGTCAGCCGAGAAGCCCCTTTGGAACTCCGTATCCCAGGGTCACGTAGGAGTTTTTGCGGTTTGCGTTACGCAACGGGAAATGGGCAGCGCGCCGGCCTCCGCTGCTTGTAACGGAAAGGAAGTCGCCGGCCGGTTCGCCGGAGCGCGGCGAAGCGAACACCGCCGAACCGGCAGCAGGACTTTACGTGCCGGTTACACCTAAAATTATTCTCAAGACCGTACAAACGTGACATCGATCTTTCGGGTTCATGATCTCCGGCATACCTGCGCCTCTTGGATCGTGCAGCAAGGCGTTCCGTTGATGGAAGTGCGGGATGCTCGTGGCCACTCGACAGTCGAGATGACCGAGCGCTACGCGCATCTGGCACCGGAAAAGCGGAACTTCGCTGTCGGCGTGCTGGATCGGTTACGTTTTGGTTACGTTCCAGCGCCGCCAAGCGGAGAAAAGGCTCAAGGACTCCGGTAAATCCTTGAAAAGCTTGGTCGGGGTGAGAGGATTCGAACCTCCGACTCCTGCGTCCCGAACGCAGTACTCTACCAGGCTGAGCTACACCCCGAATCGATTCGCAGACTTACAGAGATGCTGCCCTGCTGACTGAAACCGGCCTGCATATGCGCTTACAGATGATTTGAAAGCAACACTCAATTGAAGCTGATTTCAATGATTCCGCGCAATTGCAAAACGCGCTAATTGTAGCAGAGATTCCCTGTAAGTTGAAGCCGGGAGGGCATGCAAAGCGGCGATTGCAATATTGATTTCCGCTTCGGCTTGGCGCCGCGTTACAGCGAGTGCATCGGTTGCTTGGATGGCCTCAAGCACGACCGAAAAATCATCACGTCCCCCGTGTTCGATGGCATGTCGAACACAGGCGGACTGTTCGGCATTGCCGTGTTGCATCACGTGGATCAGGGGCAAGGTCGGCTTGCCTTCGGCCAGATCGTCGCCAAGATGTTTGCCTGTCGTGGCTTCTTCGCCGGAATAATCGAGCACATCGTCTATCAGTTGAAATGCCGTGCCCAGATGCATGCCGTAACTCGCCAAATCCGCCTCGATTTCCGGGCTTGCGCCGCCCAGCATGGCGCCGAGCCGGGCCGCCGCTTCAAACAGCTTGGCGGTTTTGAAGCGAATCACCTGTAGATACTGCTCAACCTCTATATCGGCGTTGTGGCAATTCATCAACTGTAGAACTTCTCCTTCGGCGATGATATTGGTGGCATCGGCAAGCACCCGCATCACTCGCATGTCATTCACCGTGAGCATCATCTGGAAAGCTCTTGAATACAGGAAATCGCCGACCAAGACGCTGGCGGCGTTGCCGAACATGGCATTGGCGGTACTACGCCCGCGCCGCAAATCGGATTCGTCGACGACATCGTCGTGCAGCAATGTCGCCGTGTGGATGAACTCGACCACTGCGGCAAGTTCGTGGTGATGCGTGCCGTGATAGCCTAGCGCACCCGCGCTCAGCAGCACCAGCACCGGACGCAGGCGCTTTCCGCCCGCCGAAATGATGTACTCGGCGACTTGTCTGACCAGCACCACCTCGGAGTGCAAACGCGCGCGGACCACGGCGTCGACGGCGCGCAGATCGGGCTCGATCAAGGCGTTGAGAGCTGCAAGCGGCTGGGTATTGGACACTGGGAGATTACAGGCGGAAAAGCGCGATGTTAGGCGGCACCCCGCATTGCGTCAAGCCGGACGAAATGTCTTTGACCATGGCGGCTTGTCCCTGTATAATGCGCGGTTCTTTGCAGTACCATTTACAAGTGGAGTCCATCATGTATGCGGTTATAAAAACTGGCGGCAAGCAGTATCGTGTCGCTGCCGGCGAAAAAATCAAAGTAGAACAGATACCGGCAGATGTGGGCGCGGAAATAACCCTCGACCAGGTGCTCATGGTTGGCGAAGGCGAGTCGGTCAAGATCGGCACGCCGATCATCGCCGGCGCCACGGTCACGGCCAAGGTAGTCGCGCACGGCCGGGGGCCGAAGATCAAGATCTTCAAGATGCGCCGTCGCAAGCATTACCAGAAACACCAGGGACATCGCCAAAATTTCACCGAAATTGAGATCAGCGGAATCGTTGCCTGATTCCCACCGTTCTCGACCACTAGGAGCCTGAATCATGGCACACAAAAAAGCAGGCGGCAGTTCCCGTAACGGCCGCGACTCGGAATCACAACGACTGGGTATCAAGCGCTACGGCGGCGNTCATCGTCCGGCAACGCGGTACGGTTTTTCACCCCGGCGACAACGTCGGGATAGGCAAGGACCACACGTTGTTTGCCAAAGCCAACGGCGCGGTGCAGTTCTCGGTGAAAGGCGCCACCAAGCGCAAGACCGTCAGCATAGTGATCGCCGCATAGTCACTCGGCATACGGCAAAGTTCTGCGCAAAGCCCTATCCTTGCGATAGGGCTTTTGCATTTCTGGATGTGAAACGATGAAATTTTTCGACGAAGCGAAAATCGAGGTGGTCGCCGGCGACGGCGGGAACGGCTCGGCCTCTTTTCGTCGCGAAAAATACGTTCCCCGCGGCGGACCTGACGGTGGCGACGGGGGTAGAGGCGGCAGCATCTGGGCGATCGCCGACAGCAACCTCAATACCCTCATCGATTTCCGCTACACCCGCATCTTTCGCGCCCAGCACGGTGAGAACGGACGGGGTGCGGACTGCTACGGCAAGGGTGGCGAAGACATGCTGCTGCGCGTTCCGGTCGGCACGGTGTTTTACGACCTGGCGTCAGATGAAACCATCGCCGATCTCGCTAGCGACGGGAAGAAGGTGCTGATAGCCAAAGGGGGCAACGGCGGCCTGGGCAACATCCATTTCAAGTCCAGCACCAACCGCGCACCGCGCCAAACCACCCAGGGCGAGGAAGGCGAACGGCGTGAGCTGCGCCTCGAACTCAAGGTGTTGGCCGATGTCGGATTGCTGGGCCTGCCCAATGCCGGCAAGTCGACCTTCATTCGCGCGGTCTCGGCCGCCAAGCCGAAAGTCGCCGATTATCCCTTCACTACATTGCAGCCTAATCTCGGCGTCGTGCGAGTCGATCACAACCGCAGCTTTGTCATTGCTGACATTCCCGGCTTGATTGAGGGCGCCGCGGAAGGTGCCGGACTTGGCCATCGATTCCTCAGACATTTGCAACGCAATCGCCTGCTGCTGCATCTGGTGGATATTTCCCCCTTCGATCCTGAGGCCGATCCGGTACACGACGCGCACGCGATTCTCGGAGAATTACGCAAGTACGATGCGGCACTTTTCGACAAGCCACGCTGGTTGGTCATCAACAAGATCGACCTGCTTCCCGAAGAGGAGCGCGCCGCGCGTGTCGACACCCTGGTCGCGGGTTATGGCGAGGTTGAACGGCACTTCACCATTTCCGCAATCAATGGCCAAGGCTGTCGCGAATTAACGTTCGCTATAATGGATTATCTCGAACGCCATAAGTTGCCTGTGGATGAACCGGATAATGCGGCAACACCTTCTTGACTCGCGTCGCCTGGTCGTCAAGGTCGGCAGCGCACTGGTCACCAATAACGGCGCCGGTCTGGATCACGAGGCAATTGCCGAGTGGGCTCGCCAGATCGCGCGACTACGTGCCGACGGCAGAGAGGTAGCGCTGGTTTCTTCGGGCGCCATCGCCGCGGGTATGCAGCGGCTGGGGTGGGCTACACGCCCGCACGCGATGCACGAACTCCAGGCTGCTGCTGCGGTCGGCCAGATGGGACTGGCTCAGGCCTATGAATCCTGTTTCTCCCAACATGGCCTGAAGACGGCCCAGGTTTTGCTCACCCATGAAGATCTTGCAGACCGCAAACGCTACCTGAACGCACGCTCGACGCTGATCACCCTGCTGGAGCTGGGTGTGGTTCCGATCATCAACGAAAACGACACCGTGGTCACCGATGAGATCAAGTTTGGTGATAACGACACGCTTGGCGCGCTGGTTGCCAATCTGATCGATGCCGATACCCTGGTCATACTCACCGACCAATTGGGCCTGTACAGCGCTGACCCGCGCCGTGACCCTGCGGCAAAGCTGATCAGCGAAGGTCGCGCCGATGACACTGCCTATGAAGCAATGGCCGGCGGGATCGGCAGCAGCATCGGCAAGGGCGGCATGATTACCAAGGTACGAGCCGCCCAGCGAGCTGCCCGTAGCGGGGCCAACACCCTGATCGCAAGCGGTCGCGAGCCGGATGCCTTGCTGCGCATTGCCAGCGGTGATGATTTGGGAACACTGTTGTATGCCACCGCAACGCCGTTAGCAGCACGCAAGCAATGGCTTGCCGACCACCTGCAGCTCGCCGGAAGTTTAGTGCTGGACGATGGCGCCATTCAAGCATTGCACGACGGAAAAAGCCTGCTTCCCGTTGGAGTGGCTGGCATCGAAGGCGAATTTGAACGTGGTGCTGCCGTGGCCTGCCGTACCAGAGCCGGCAAGGAAGTCGCACGCGGCCTGATCAATTATTCAAGTCCGGAAGCGCGCCGCATCGCCGGCCATGCCACCCATGAAATCGAAGCCATCCTCGGCTACCTTGACGAAGAAGTCCTGATCCATCGGGACAATATGGTCCTGCTCTAGCAGAACCGTATTGCGGCGAAGGCTAAGCTTTGCGCAGCAAAGTTAAGCAGCGAAGCTGCGGCCGGAGTCACAATATGGTCCTCATGTAACGGCGCCCTGCTTCGCAGAAGGCGCAATTTCCAAAACGTCTACCCCGTAAACGCCAAAGCCCTCTTGCGAGGGCTTTGGTTTGGAGGGGATGTCTGGCGCTGACCTACTTTCTCACCCGCATTGGGCAATATCATTGGCGCGGAGGTGTTTCACGGTCCTGTTCGAGAAGGGAAGGGGTGGTTC
>JAPLQT010000077.1 GCA_026399515.1 Pseudomonadota bacterium
AAGAAACGGCGGGTTCCGATTTGCTGCTGCATGTCGTGGATTCGGCCAGTTCCGACCGCGATCAGCAGATCATAGCGGTTAATCAGGTACTGGCCGAAATCGGCGCGGCGAATGTGCCGCAAATCGTCGTCTGGAACAAGATCGATGCGACATCCGCAACGCCGGGATTGGAGCGCGACGAGTATGCTAGAATCGCCCGCGTCCGCTTGAGTGCGCGGGCCGGTGCCGGTGTCGAGTTGCTGCGTGGTGCGCTGGTTGAAGTGGCACGCGAGCATCCTTCCCGGAATCAGGCAAGAAATCTGGCTGATCCGGTTGATGCCTTAGCTTGATCGAAGCGTTCAAAGTGACATGACTTTTCTCTCCACACAGCAGGGTTTATACAATTGATCGCCGCCATAATCATGTCTATGAATGACCACGGTTGGGGCAACAAGCCTGATCCCGGTGGCAACAAGGGCGGTAATCAGGGCCCTCCCGACCTCGAGGAACTTTGGCGCGATGTCAATCGCCGTCTGTCCGCTTTTTTCGGCAAGAAGACGGGTGGGGGTAACGGGGGAGGAGGCGCCTCCCGGCCTCCATTCAACCTGCGCCAGTTTGGTGGTGGAGTAGGATTGTTGTTGGCCCTGGTCATCGTGGTATGGCTGGCGAGCGGCTTCTATATTGTCGATGAAGGCCAGCGCGGGGTGGTGTTGCGCTTTGGCAGCTTCACGCGAATTACCACTTCCGGTCCGAATCTGCGACTGCCCTGGCCGATCGAAAGTCACGAAATCGTCAATCTCTCAGGCGTCCGCACGGTGGAAGTGGGTTATCGCGGCGCCGAAAAAAACAAAGTGCTGAAGGAAGCGCTGATGTTGACCGACGATGAGAACATCGTCATGGTTCAGTTCGCCGTCCAATATTTGCTCAAGGATCCGCAGCAGTTTCTTTTCAAGAACCGCCATCCCGATGATGCGGTGATGGGCGCTGCCGAAACAGCGATCCGCGAGATTGTCGGCAAGAGCAAAATGGACTTCGTGCTCTATGAAGGACGCGAACAGATCGCGGCGAACACCGCCAAATTGATCCAGGATATTCTCGACCGTTATGAAACCGGGGTGTTGATCCGCTCCGTCACCATGCAGAGCACTCAGCCACCGGAACAGGTCCAGGCGGCTTTCGACGACGCCACCAAGGCCGGACAGGATCGCGAGCGCCACAAGAACGAAGGCCAGGCCTACGCCAATGATGTCGTCCCACGGGCGCGCGGCGCGGCTTCACGGTTGACCGAGGAAGCCAATGGCTATAAGAGCCGCGTTATCGCCAACGCCGAGGGAGAGGCGAGCCGCTTCAAGCAGATACTGGTCGAATACAACAAGGCTCCGGAAGTTACCCGCAGCCGTTTGTACCTAGACACGGTGCAACAGGTGATGTCCAGCGTCAGCAAGGTGATGGTCGATGCCAAGGGTGGCAACAACCTGCTATACCTGCCCCTCGACAAGCTGATGCAGGCGGCTGGCGCGACGACCGCTTCCGCAGCCGTGACGCCAACCCCCGAGGTACCTGCGGTTGCCCGCACCAACCCGGTGATTTCCAACGAAGTGCCGCCGCAATTGGAAAAGCAGGACGCCAGCATGGCGCGTTCCCGCGATGCCCTGCGCTCGCGTGAAAGAGGAGACCGCTGATGCGCAGAAGCCTGCCGATCGCAGCCATGGTGCTGTTTGTCGGGCTGGTCATATTGGCCATGACCCTGTTTACCGTCGATCAACGCCAGTATGCGATTATTTTCCAACTCGGCGAAGTCAAGGAAGTGATCCGCGAATCGGGACTTAATCTCAAGTGGCCGTTGATCCAGAACGTACGCTTCTTCGAAAAGCGCATCCTGACGATGGACTCGCCCGAACCGGAGCGTTTCCTCACCGCCGAAAAGAAACCGGTATTGGTGGACTCATACGTCAAATGGCGGATCAGCGACGTCAAGCAGTATTACATCAGCGTCGGCGGTGACGAGATCGTCGCCAAGACCCGGCTGGCGCAGACGGTGAACTCAGGTTTGCGGGAGGAATTCGGCAAGCGCACCGTGCATGACGTCGTTTCCGGCGAACGCGAAAAAATCATGGCAGAGGTCCAGCGCAAGGCCGACACCGATGCCCGCAGCATGGGCGTGCAAATCATCGACGTACGCTTGAAGCGGGTGGATTTCCCGCCCGAAGTGTCGGACTCGGTATACCGCCGCATGGAAACCGAACGCAAGCGTGTCGCCAACGAATTGCGCTCGCAGGGCTCGGCGGAGGCTGAGAAGATCAAGGCCGATGCCGATCGCCAGCGCGAAGTGATCGTGGCGGAGGCTTACCGGGACGCGCAGAAAACCAAGGGCGAGGGCGATGCCAAGGCTTCCGCCATTTATGCCCAGTCCTTCGGGCAGAATCCCGAGTTCTACAGCTTCTACCGCAGCCTGGAAGCCTATCGGCAGAGTTTCAAGAGCAAGAGCGACATGCTGGTCGTCGACCCCAGTTCGGAGTTTTTCAAGTACCTGAAGGGCAGCGGCAAGAACGGCAAGTAAGCTTGACTCATTGAGATGTTGAGATGTTGAGATGTTGAGATGTTGACTTCGCTTCTCCTGGCGTTCGCGCTGATGCTGATACTCGAGGGCCTGCTGCCTTTGTTGGCGCCGCGAGTGTGGCGTGAGGGTTTTCGCCGGATTACCGCACTGGGTGATGGACAGATACGTTTTCTTGGATTGTCGTCGTTGCTGGTTGGACTTTTTCTGCTGATGATTTTTAGATAGGCCGTACCATGCGCCGCTGGCTCCTGCCCGAAGCAATCGAAGATGTCTTGCCCGCCGAGGCTTGGCATATCGAAACTTTGCGTCGCCGGTTACTCGATGAATTCCGTCGCCACGGCTATGAATTCGTCATTCCACCGCTGCTGGAGTATGTGGAATCGCTGCTGACCGGCAGTGGCCGCGATCTCGATCTGCGCACCTTCAAGCTGGTCGATCAACTGTCCGGCCGTACCATGGGCATCCGCGCCGACATCGCGCCGCAAGTGGCGCGCATCGATGCGCATCTGCTCAACCGCACCGGCGTCACCCGCTTGTGCTACTGCGGCAGCGTGCTGCATACCCTGCCCGCCGGTTTGACCGCTACCCGGCAGCCTCTACAGATCGGCGCCGAACTCTATGGTCATGCCGGAATCGAGGCCGACGTCGAAATGCTTCGGTTGCTGGCGGGAGCCTTGCAACTTTCCGGAATCACCACGACGCGCATCGATGTCGGCCATGTCGGCGTCTTCCGCGCTCTCGCGGACGGCGCCGCGCTTGAAGCGGACCAGGAGCAGGAGCTGTTCGGTGCGCTACAGGCCAAGGATCAACCTTCCTTGCGCGAACTGCTGAAGAGCGTCGCCGAACCGTATCGTTCCGCCTTGCTCGCGTTGCCGGAATGCTATGGTGGCAACGAAGCCTTGCAACGTGCCGAGTCTTTCCTGCCGGCGCTCCCGGAAATCGGCCAGGCGCTGGCTGAATTGCGCTCCCTGGCGGGCGCGGTCAAGGATTTGCAGCTCAGTTTCGATCTCGCCGACCTGCGCGGCCTGCATTACCACAGCGGCATGGTATTCGCCGCTTATTGCGCCGAACACCCTGGTGCCATCGCTTTGGGCGGGCGTTACGACAAGGTCGGCAAAGCGTTCGGCCGCAGCCGTGCTGCCACCGGCTTCAGTCTCGATCTGCGCGAACTGGCGCGTTTGGCGCCCGGCACAGCAGCGCTGGGCGCCATCCTGGCGCCTTGCCCGTCGAGCGGCGACGATGCCGTCGCGATGCAGGCAGTGGTCAAGGAATTACGCGGCAAAGGCGAAATCGTCATCAACGAGCTTCCCGGACATGCCTCCGCCGATTGGGATCAGGTTGGATGCAACCGGCGTTTGACGCTGCGCGAGGGCCGCTGGCAAATTGAAACTTTCGTGAAAGAGTAAGCACATGGCAAAGAACGTAGTCGTAATCGGCACCCAGTGGGGCGATGAAGGCAAGGGCAAGATCGTCGACTGGCTGACCGATCATGCCCAAGGCGTGGTGCGTTTCCAGGGCGGCCACAACGCCGGCCACACGCTGGTGATAGGCGGCAAGAAGACGGTGTTGCGCCTGGTGCCGTCGGGCATACTGCGCGGCGGCGTGACCTGCTACATCGGCAATGGCGTAGTGGTCTCGCCGGAGGCCTTCCTGAATGAACTCGACGAACTCAAGGCGGCCGGCGTCGATGCCGAGTCGCGACTGAAGATTTCCGAGGCATGCCCGCTGATCCTGCCTTACCACCAAGCCATCGATCTGGCGCGCGAGGCGGCCAAGGGCGAGAATAAGATCGGCACCACCGGCCGCGGCATCGGCCCCTGCTACGAGGACAAGGTGGCGCGCCGGGCGTTGCGCCTACAGGATCTGTTGCGGCCAAAGCGTTTTGCCGAGAAGCTGGCCGAATTGCTCGATTACCATAATTTCCTGTTGACGCACTACTATCATGCGCCGGCTGTGGATTTTCAGAAGGTGCTCGATCAGTCCGTGGCGATGGCGCCGCGGCTGGAGAAAATGGTGGCCGACGTGCCGCGCGCGCTCTACGAAGCGCACCAGGCGGGCGCCAACCTGCTCTTCGAGGGCGCCCAGGGCACCTTGCTGGATATCGATCACGGCACCTACCCATTCGTCACTTCCAGCAATTGCGTCGCCGGCGCGGCATCGGCCGGTGCCGGCGTCGGCCCGAGCATGCTTCACTATATTCTGGGCATTACCAAGGCATATACCACGCGCGTCGGTAGCGGCCCCTTCCCGACGGAACTCTATGACGCCCTCGACAAGCTCGATCCGGTCGGCAAGCATCTGGCCGACAAGGGCCACGAGTTCGGTTCCGTCACCGGCCGTGCCCGCCGGTGCGGCTGGTTCGACGCAGCGGCGCTGAAGCGCGCCATCCAGATCAACGGTGTTTCCGGCCTATGCGTAACCAAGCTGGACGTATTGGACGGTGTCCACGAGTTGAAGCTGTGCACTGGCTACAAGCTCGAAGGCGGATTCACCAACATCCTGCCGGTAGGCGCGGAAGAATTGTCGCGCTGCGTGCCCGTGTACGAGACCCTGCCGGGCTGGAACGAGAGTACTGTCGGCGTGAAATCCTTGGACGGTTTGCCTGCCGCCGCACGCGCTTATCTCAAGCGCATCGAGGAGGTCTGTGCCGTCCCGGTGGATATGATTTCCACCGGCCCCGAGCGCGAGGAAACCATAGTCCTGCGCCATCCTTTCGACTAGCCTTAAACCGGATATTTCTTGCCGGCGGGCTTAGGAGTCCTCATGATCGATCTTTACTACTGGACGACCCCAAACGGGCACAAGATCACCCTGTTTCTGGAAGAGGCCCAACTGCCTTACCGCATCATTCCGATCAATATCGGCAAGGGCGAGCAGTTTGCGCCGGACTTCCTGAAGATCGCTCCCAACAACCGGATTCCCGCGATCATCGACCATGTGCCCGCAGATGGCGGTCCGCCGCTGTCGATTTTCGAGTCAGGCGCGATCCTGCTTTATCTCGCCGACAAGACCGGCCGCTTCATCCCCGCCGACCTTCGGGGGCGCAACGAGGCCTTGCAATGGTTGTTCTGGCAAATGGGAGGGCTGGGCCCGATGGCCGGGCAGAACCATCACTTCACGCAATACGCTCCGGAGCCGATTCCCTACGCGATCGATCGCTATGTCAAGGAGACCGCGCGTCTCTATGCGGTCCTCAACAAGCATTTGAGTGAGCGTCAATATATCGCCGGCGAATATTCGATCGCCGACATGGCTTGCTATCCGTGGATCGTTCCTCACGAACGGCAACGCCAGAAACTGGAAGATTTTCCGTATCTCAAGCGCTGGTTCGATGAAGTCCGCGGACGTCCGGCGACTCAGCGGGCTTATGCAAAAGCGCAGGAGATCAATGTAGCGACGGTCGTCACCGAGGAAGCGAAGCGAATACTTTTTGGGCAGGATGCCGGTACGGTGAAGCCTGCCTAGGGGGCCGTTAACGATCGCTTAAGCGGGCAGGGCGATCTTCTGGTCGGTGCTGAATTGATAGTCGTGGAATATGTGTTCCGCGCTCAGGATTTGGTAACTGCCATCTGCCAGACGCCGCGTGGTGTCCTTGAGCCGATAGGTGTAATGCCCGCAGGTCCAGCAATCGAAGTTGCGCATGTGGGTACACAGGCAAGTCTTGTCCATGACCACGATCTTCTTCGCATCGGGATGGGAACCTACTTCGCGGTTGTACGCGGTGACATAAGCGCAGTTGCCTGAGCCGTCGAGCAGGTAACCATAGGCCTCGCAATTGGGGCGGATGCCGGCGCCGATCGCCGGGCTGCTTTTGAGCATGCGCATGGGATAACCGGTGGGCGAGATGGTATTGACTTCGATGTCCGTTTCGCTCGCCCTGAAGTACTCCTGCTGAACATCCGCCGGCAGACCGCATTCCTTGGAGACGGTGAAACGCGTCGCCACCTGGACTGCGGCGGCGCCTTTCTCCAGGAAGGAGACGGCGTCGCTGCCGGTGAAGATTCCGCCAGCCGGAATCACCGGGATGTCCAGCTTCTCTGTCGTCAGATATTGCTGGATCTCGGCTGTAATCATGTGCAGATCGTAGTTCGCCCAATCCATGCCGAAACCGAGGTGCCCCCCGGCCAGCGGTCCTTCCACGATGACGTAATCCGGCAGGCGCTTGAGTCTGGCGGTCTTGCGCAGGAATAGCTGCAATGCCCGCAAGGATGAAACGATGATGCCGAGTTTGGCATCACGAAAACGCGGATGATCCTCGATCAGCGCAAACGATCCGAGATGCAGACCGGCGGAAAGGGTGATGCCGTCGATGCCGGCATCCAGCGCGGCACTGAGGCGCACCCTCAAGGTGTCGCGCGGCGCGTTCATGGTCAGTTTCTCCATGCAATTGACGAAGATCAGACCTTCGCCGAGTTTCGCCTCCATGGTTCGGCCGACATGGTTGTGCGTTGCTTCCGCTAGCCTGCCAAGATCGAACAGGACGTCCGACTTGTCGGCGCTGGCGACGTTGTATTTGTAGGTCTTGAGTTTTTCCTTGACGAAGTGCGTCTTGAAACGGCGATCGGAGACTGTCGGCACCATGGCGTCGGAGATGTGCCCGATGCCTCCCAGGCGCGCTGCTTCCAGCGCAAGTTCCGCCGTTGAAATATCCACGCCCATGCCGCCGATGATGATCGGCACCAGTTCCTTCCTGCCGAATCGCAGGCGAAAATCATCCACATGCTTCATTGCCATCCTTCTCTGGTCTTCAGTAAACCCCCTGGGCGATTCACGAGGGCAATCAGCAATTTATGCATGGGTCATTCAACTGGTCGGCGGGTTTATAAAAATTTCATCTTACTGAAGTGTCTCATTACAACGCGCCGGCGGGTAAAGAATCGACATCAATCAGTCAAAGGGACTGCCCGGTTTTGCCGAGGCGATTACGAATCAGCCGGCCTGGGAATTCGGTCCATGATCACGATCCATATTCAGCACGAAGCGCGCCTTGCTCTGCGCTTCCGCCTTGTTGATCGCGGACATTTGCCGACCAAAAGCTTCGCGCGCTTCCCTGTCCCGCTTGGCGGCCTCGATGCTCTTGACGCAGCGCCAGCGTTTTCCGCCTTTGGTCTTGATCTGGCGCATCTCTTCCTTGGGATGGTGGGTCCTGCAGTGGTAACAAAAGATGGTGTCAGGCATGGCGTGCTTTGAAAAAAGAACCCCACTTGCTATTGGTGGGTAGGACGCCATTTTAGCAGACGCCGTTCGACCAATGTTACACCCCAGTCGAGTAATAGGGCGCAACCGGTCAGGACCAGGATGCCGGCGAAAACGGTATTGATATCGAAGGCGCCTTCGGCTTGCAGGATCAAGTAGCCGACTCCCTTGGCCGCGCCGAGGTATTCGCCGACCACCGCACCGACAAAGGCCATTCCCACAGCGGTGTGCAGGCTGGAAAATACCCACGAGGTGGCTGAGGGCAAATAGATATGCCGCAACAATTGACGGCGGCTGGCGCCCAGCATGCGTGCATTGGCCAACACCACAGGACTGACCTCGCGCACGCCATGATAGACATTGAAAAAGATGATGAAGAATACCAGCGTCACGCCCAGGGCGACTTTCGACCAGATGCCCAGGCCGAACCACACCGCGAAAATGGGCGCCAGAATCACTCTCGGCATGGCGTTGAAGGCCTTGATATACGGATCGGCAAGCGTGGAAGCGGTGGCGGACAAGCCCAGCCACAGTCCGACGGCCAACCCCAGGATCATGCCGATGACAAACGCCAGCAAGGTTTCGATCAGGGTCACACCGAGATGCTCCCAGATGTCGCCGACGACGAACCATTGGCCCACCCGCACTATGACCTTGACAGGTTCGCCGAAAAAGAACGGCGGCAGGATGCCGCTGGCGGTCAGGCCCCACCAAAGTGTGAAGAAGGCCAGCGCCACGGCCAACTGCCAGAACCAAAGATGTTTAGGAAACGGTCTGCGCATAGCCTTTGAGCACTTCTCCGCGCAGTACCCTCCAGATGTGTTCGTGGAGTTCTACGAAGCGGGGGGTCAGACGAATCTCGGCAACGTCTCGCGGACGCTGTAGATCGATGAGGAATTCGCCGATGGGGTGGGTATCCGGTCCGGCGGACAAGACGATGACGCGATCCGACAGGGAGATCGCCTCCTCCAGATCGTGAGTGATGAAGAGGACGCTCTTGCGATCGTTTTGCCACAGCGCCAGCAATTCGTTTTCCATCAACTGCCGGGTCTGCACATCGAGGGCCGAGAACGGTTCGTCCATCAACAGGATCTTCGGGTTGACGATCAGCGCCTGTGCCATGCCGACGCGTTTCTTCATGCCGCCCGAGAGTTGGTGCGGGTAACGCTCGGCGGCATGGGTAAGCCCCACCTTGGCGAGCCAGTGGCGGGTCTGTTCGGCCGTTTCTCGCGCCGGCACGCCGGCCAGCATCAGGCCTAAGCCGATATTTTCCGCCGTCGTCTTCCAGGGCAACAGGGCATCGGCCTGGAACATATAGCCGGCGTGTCGATTGAGGCTCATCAGCGGTTCGCCGAATACCCGCACCTCGCCGGACGAAGGCGCCAGCAGCCCCGCGGCAACATTGAGCAGGGTGCTCTTGCCACAACCCGTGGGACCGACGACCGAGACGAATTCTCCCTCGTCTACGCTGAGCGTGGTGTTCGCCACGGCACGCCAGGACGCTTCGCTCCGGTTGCGCGGCGGGAAGCTGACGGAAACCTGCTCGAAACGCAGCGCTACGCTCATGACCGACGCCAGGGTTCAGTTCGATAGGGTTCCTGTAGCGCGGGATGCATGGAATGGATCACGGATATTTCTTCAGCGCTTCCATCACAAAACGGTTGTCGAAAGTGCGTGACAGATCGATCTTGCCGGCTTGTTGCACCGAGGGTTCGAAGGTCTTGAGCGTGGCATAAACGTTTTCGGCCGCCTTCATGGTCATTTTCCCATCCGGCGATATGGCGGCGAAATTCTTGCCGAGGGCCACGCGATACATGGCCTTGGCGTCGCCGTAGTATTCGGGCGGAACGGTTGCCACTATCTGCTCCGGAGTCGCCTTTTGTATCCATCGCAAGGCGCGCACCATGGCATTGACGAAGGCTTGAATAGTCTTGGGATTCTTGGCGACGAAATCCTCTTTCGTGTAGATCACGCCCGCCGCGTAGTCGTTGCCATAAACATATTGTTGGCCTTCCGGCTTGCGCGTGTCGACCACGACGACCATGTCGCCCGACACTTCCAGAAGGTTGGGGACAGGATCGAGATTGGCCATGCCATCGATGTGATGCATTTGCATGGCCGCAACGGCGCCACTTCCGACGCCGACGCCGATGATGGACACCGCATCGGGTTTGAGTCCGTCCTTGGCCAGCAAGGTATTGATGAACATATTGGTCGATGATCCCGGCGCCGTTACGCCGAGTTTCAGGCCCTTCAAATCCTTGGGCGATTTGTAGGTCGCCGCCTTCTCCTTGCTGAGTCCCAGGACAATGCCGGAATAGCGTCCCTGCACCACCACCGACTTGATCATCTGCTGTTTGGCTTGCATGTTGATGGTGTGTTCGTAGGCGCCGGAAACCAGATCGGCCGAGCCGCCGACCAACGATTGCAGCGCTTTCGCGCCGCCGGGAAAATCGGCGATGGTAATGTCCAAGCCTTCATCCTTGAAGTAGCCGAGACGCTCGGCGACGGTCAGGGGAAGGTAGTAGAACAGCGACTTGCCACCCACGGCAACGATCAGTTTGGGCTTCTCCACCTCGGCATAGGCCGTGCAGGCGACAGTTGCCAATACAACCAACGCCAGAGATCTGGCCAGTTTGCGTATCATAGAAAATCTCCTCTGTTGTTTTGTATCGAACTCAGGCCAGCAAGCGCGCGAGTTCGCCGCTTTCTATCAACTTGTTCAGGTCGCTGGCACCCCCGATCAGAATCCCTTTGACGAAGATCATCGGGAACGTCGGCCACCCGCTCCACATCTTGAGAGCATTGCGGGGTCGCCAGGCGCTCAGGTAGCTGCCGTATTCAAGGTAGTTGTAGGCGATCCCCTGGGCATCGAGCGCTTTGCGCGCCTTCCTGGGGAAGGGATTCTGCGCCATGCCGACGACGACTACCGCATTTTCCGCGATGGCCCTTTGCACTTCGTTGATGATGTCCGAGTGATTACTCGCGACGAATTCGCGGATCGCGGGATGAATATGCTCGGTATCGAGAATGTTGCGATTCATGATGATCCTTTCGTCGCTGTAAGAATGGCTTGCCCGTCAGCAGGCAAGCTGCTCTTTTTGGATGATGAAAATTTTGCCATCCGCGCTGGCACAGTCTATCCATGTCAAGGGCAGATCAGGAAATGCTTTTTCGACCAGCTCGCGGTTGTGCCCGACTTCGACAGCCAGCAGTCCATGGGGTTTGAGATGGGCTCCCGCCTGACGCAGGATGCGGCGGACGATGTCCAGCCCGTCTTCCCCGGCGGCCAGTGCCAGCGTCGGTTCGTGGCGGTATTCCCGCGGCAGCGCCTCCATCGCCGCGGAAGTGACATAGGGCGGATTGGAGAGGATCAAGTCGTAACGACGTTTCCCCAGTCCCGCGAACAAATCGCATTCGACGAGATGGATGCGTTCTTCCAAGCCGTACTCGGACACATTACGATGCGCCACGGCGAGCGCATCGGCCGACAGATCGACGGCGTCGATGCGCGCCTCCGGAAAGGCATGTGCCATCAGGATGGCCAGGCAGCCCGAGCCGGTGCACAGATCGAGTGCCTGGTGTATCTGTTCCGCTTCCTCGATCCAGGGTGCGAGCCCTTCTCCGAGCAATTCGGCGAAGTAGGAGCGCGGCACGATGACGCGTTGATCCACATAGAAGCGAAACTCGCCGAGCCAGGCCTCGTTGGTCAGGTAGGCCGTCGGCATACGCTTGGCGATGCGCTGCTGGAGCAGGTGATGCACGGCGAGACGTTCGCTGCGCGTCAGTCGCGCATCGAGGAAGGGATCGAGGCGATCGTGGGGAAGATGCAAGGCATGCAGGAGCAGCCACGCCGCTTCGTCGAAAGCGTTGTCGCAACCGTGGCCAAAAAACAGTCCGGCTTCGGTGAAACGACTGACCGCATAGCGCAGCCAGTCGCGCAAGGTCTGCAACTCGGTGAGAAGCTCGTTCATTTGGGGGTGCCGAGCAGGCGTTCCAGCACGCCCTGGTAGCAGCGGACGAGCGGTGCGAGATCGGCGACGGCGATACACTCGTCGACCTTGTGGATGCTCGCATTGATCGGCCCGAACTCCGCGACCTCGTCACAGATGTCGGCGAGATAGCGGCCGTCCGAGGTGCCGCCGCTGGTGGACAATTGCGCCTCTACGCCAGTCGCCGTGCGGATAGCTTCCGCCAGGGCCGCCACCAGCTTGCCGGGAGGCGTCAGGTAAGGTTTTCCCGAAATATTCCAGATCACCTGGTATTCGAGGCCATGCCGGTCGAGTATGTCATGGACGCGATCCTGTAGATTCTCCGGTTTGCTGGCGGTCGCATAGCGAAAATTGAACAGCACTTCGAGGCTGCCCGGAATAACGTTGGTCGCCCCGGTTCCGGCATGGGCATTGGATATCTGGAAAGTCGTCGGCGGAAAATACTCGTTTCCGTCGTTCCATCGCGTTTCGACCAGTTCAGCCAGGGCGGGCGCCGCCAGATGAATGGGATTTTTCGCCAAGTGCGGGTAAGCCACATGGCCTTGCACGCCATTGACGATCAGCTTGCCGGTGAGCGAGCCGCGCCGTCCGTTCTTGATGGTATCGCCCAGGCGTTCGGAGCTGGTCGGCTCGCCGACGATGCAGAAGTCCATGCGTTCGCCCCGCGCCTGGAGCGCCTCGACCACGCGCAGGGTACCATTCACGGCATCGCCTTCCTCATCGGAGGTGAGCAGCAGGGCGATAGATCCGGCATGCCGTGGCTGTCCGGCAAGGAACTGCTCGATGGCGACAACGAAAGCCGCCAGCGAAGACTTCATGTCGGCGGCGCCACGGCCATAGAACATGCCATCGCGGATCTCGGGCTGGAAGGGATCGCTATGCCACGCGTCTATCGGGCCGGTCGGCACCACGTCGGTATGCCCGGCGAAGCAGAGCAGGGGAGCGGCGGTTCCGCGCCGTGCCCAGAGGTTGGATACGCCGCCACGATCGATGCGTTCGAGTGCAAATCCCAGTGCGCTCAGCCGCTCGCCGATTATCTCCAGACACCCGGCATCCTCGGGCGTGGTTGATGGCCGGGAGATCAAAGCCTCGGCGAGTGCTAAGACTTCGCTCACGCCTAATCGACCTTCAGCTTGAACTCGCTGAATCCAGACCCGGGGGTCACGGACTTGGTGGGATCGAAGGTTGCGCCTTGGCTGCCGGCTGCGAACCCCGGCGCGCCTGATTGGTCGTTGTTGATGAGGTAGAGGAAGTTGTTCGCCGAATCCGCGTTGGCTGTGGCTTCTTCCAACGTGATGGTGCCTGCCTTGTAGAGCTTGAACAATGCCTGCTCGAAAGTCTGCGAACCCGGCGACATGCTTTGATCCATTGATTCCTTGATGCCGCTCATGTCGCCTTTTTCGATCAGCTCGGCGATGTGGCGCGAATTCAGTAGCACTTCCACTGCCGGCGCACGGCCACCGTCGGGTTTCTTGATCAGGCGCTGCGAGATGATGGACTTCAAGGTGACGGCTAGATCGGCCAGCAGCGCCGGACGATTTTCCAGCGGATAGAAGCTGATGACCCGGGCAAGCGCGTGGTAGCTGTTGTTGGCATGTAGGGTGGCCAGGCACAGATGGCCGGACTGGGCATAGGCAATGGCCTGCGCCATGGTGTCCTTGTCGCGTATTTCGCCGATCAGGATGCAGTCCGGCGCCTGCCGCAAGGCGTTCTTCAGGGCGGTATGGAAGCTGCGCGTATCCGAGCCGACTTCGCGCTGGTTGACGATGGATTTCTTGTTCTTGAAAATGAATTCGACCGGATCTTCGAGGGTCAGGATGTGGCCGGCCTTGCGCTCGTTGCGATAGTCCAGCATCGAGGTCAGCGTCGTGGACTTGCCGGACCCGGTGGCGCCGACCATCAGGATCAGGCCGCGTTTCTCCATGATGACTTCGCACAGCACTTCGGGCAGGTTGAGGGATTCGAAGGCCGGAATGTCCGCCGGGATGTAACGCACCACAAGCGCCGGAGTGCCTTTCTGGCGGAATACCGAGAGGCGGAAGTTGCCCACGCCGGGCAGCGCATAACCGGTGTTGAGTTCCAGTGCTTCCTCGAATTCCTTATACTGGACCTCGGTGAGTATCTCGTGCAGCAGTGAGGTGATGGTCGGGGCGTCCATCACTTGCTGGTTGATCGGCATCGCGAGGCCGTTGATCTTGATGTTGATCGGCGCGCCGACCGAGACGAAGATGTCCGAGGCGCTCTTTTCCGCCATCAACTGGAACAAACGCTGCATCGCACTCATTGTCGTCTCCTAAGAAGCCAGTGTCAGTCGCCGCGCGGCACTTCGTTGATGCCGATCGAGAGCCGGATCGCCGCCAGGCTGGCCTGCGGGGTCACGCCGGCAAACCAGCGCTGTAGCTTTTCGGACGGATAGGGCTGGAGCAGGGCCAGATGGGGATTCACTGTGGCGGCGATTTTCTGAAGAAGAATGGATTATATGGCAGGCAGAGACAAGACAGTAGCCATGCTGTCGCTCTTAAGCGGCGCCGTCGTCTGGGGCATCATCTGGTATCCCTACCGGATGCTGGAGCACGCCGGACTGTCGGGCTTGCGTGCTTCCATCCTCAGTTACCTGATTGCGCTGGTGCTGGGCCTCCTGCTGCTGCGCAAGCGCGTCGGCAGGGAGCGGCCGACCTGGATCCTGTTGCTGATCGGCCTCTGCGCCGCCGCCTGCAACCTGGGCTATGTGCTGGCCATGCTGCACGGCGAAGTGATGCGGGTGCTGCTGCTGTTCTACTTGGCGCCATTGTGGACGGTGCTTTGGTCGCGGCTGTTGCTGAAGGAACAGCTCAACGGCACCGGTATGGCGGTGATCGCGCTGTCGTTGAGCGGTGCCGTCACCATGCTGTGGCGACCCGAACTCGGCGCCCCCTGGCCGGCCAATGCTGCCGAATGGCTGGGCATGGCGGCCGGCTTCCTGTTTGCCTTGTCGAATGTGCTGGTACGCCAGGCATCGCATCTGAGCATCGAGATCAAGTCGCTGGCGGTGTTTGCCGGCGTGGTGCTGCTCGGCTTGCTGGCGCAGCCTTTCGAGCCGGCCACGGCAGTGATGCTGACCGGCAAGTTCCAGATGCAGGGCGAGCACTGGCTGCTGCTGGCGCTGCTCGGCGTGATCCTGCTGGTGATCAATCTGGTGGTACAGCACGGGCTGACCCATACATCGGCCAATCAGGCGATCGTGATCTTCCTGTTCGAACTGGTGGTGGCGGCGTTGTCGTCCTGGCTGCTGGCGGGCGAGACCATGGGCGTGCAGGAATGGCTGGGCGGAACGATGATCATTGCCGCCAGCCTGTTTTCGGGGAAGATGGAGAAGGTCTAAGCTAACCCAGTTCCTGAAGTTTGGAGAAGTCCAAGGTCGCGAAGTAATCGTCGAGTGTTTCCGCGCGCCGAATCTGCATGACGGAGCCATCTTCCCGCAACATTAGCTCGGCGCAGCGGAGCTTGCCGTTGTATTGAAAGCCCATTGCGGAGCCATGGGCGCCGGCATCGTGGATGACCAGCAGGTTGCCGGCTTGGATTTCGGGGAGCTGCCTGTCGATCGCGAACTTGTCATTGTTCTCGCACAGCGAACCGACCACGTCGTAGGTATGGTCTTGCGGCGCGGTTTCTTTGCCCAGCACCGAGATGTGGTGGTACGCACCGTACATGCCTGGCCGCATCAGATTGGACATGCAGGCATCGACGCCGATGTATTGTTTGTACGTGCTCTTGTGGTGTATCGCCTCGGTGACGAGGTAGCCGTAGGGTCCGGTGATGCAGCGGCCGTTTTCCATGAATATTTTCATGGGATGCAGATCGGCAGGCACGATAATTTCCTGATACATCTGCTGTATCCTGCGGCCGACCATGTCGAGGTCGACCGCCTTTTGGCCCGGGCGGTAGGGAATGCCGATGCCGCCGCCGAGATTGACGAATTCGATTCTTACGCCAGGGTCGCGGGCGAGTTCCACGGCCAGTTGAAAGAGCATTTTCGCCGTCTCGACAAAGAACTCGGGATTAAGCTCATTCGAGGCGACCATCGTGTGCAGTCCAAAGCGGCGCACGCCCTTCGCCTTCAACTGCCGATAGCCCTCCACCAGTTGCTCGCGAGTGAAGCCGTATTTCGCTTCCTCCGGCTTGCCGATGATGGCGTTGCCCTCGCGTAGCGGGCCGGGGTTGTAGCGCAGGCAAACCGCTTCCGGCAAGCCCACGTGCTGTTCCAGATAAGGAATGTGCGTGATGTCGTCGAGGTTGATGAACGCACCGAGTTCTCTGGCCCGGCGGTACTCTTTTGCTGGAGTCTCGTTCGACGTAAACATTATGTTTTCGCCTGTGATTCCGACGCGCTCGCAAAGCTCCAGTTCCGCCAGGCTTGAGCAGTCGCCGCCCAAGCCTTCTTGCCTCAGGATCTTCAGCAAGTACGGATTCGGTGTGGCTTTGACGGCAAAATATTCCTTGAACGCGCCCCACGCGAATGCCTGGTTCAGTCGCCGGGCGCTGGCGCGGATCGCGGCTTCGTCATAAAGGTAAAACGGCGTCGGGTAATCGCGGGCGATCTGACGGATGGTCCGTTCGTCGAAGGGAAGTGGCTTGTCGTTCATGATGGCTCGTATGTTGATATTTCCGGAAAACCGGCTGCGGGGGCGTGAGTGTACCCTGCTATGTCAAAGGCTGGCAATCTACCTTCATCATGTAAAATGAGATACATGAGACTAGGCGATCTTTGGACGAAGCACGGCGCCGGCACGCTACAACCGGACTCGGCCGAAACGCACGATCTGTTCATCTTCGGTGTGACCGACGATTCCAGGGACGTTCGCTTCGGCTACCTGTTCTGCGCCTTGCCGGGCGCCACGGAGAATGGTCTGGCATTCTGTGCGCAGGCCGCAGCGAAGGGCGCCCAGGCCATCGCCGTCCCGCAAGGCACGCGCGACGAGGCGCTGGGTCTGACCGAGTTCGAGCGCGAAAAAGTCGTCGTCCTGCGCGTGCCGAACGTTCGGGAATTCTATGCGCGAGTCGCGGCGGAGTTTCATTCCGGCCGTCCAGCCACCATCGCATCAGTCACCGGCACCAATGGCAAGACCTCTACGGTGTGCTTCCTGCGCGACCTGTGGGGCGAGGACGGCCATAACACCGTCAGTCTGGGAACCCTCGGCCTCCAGGGCCGCGGCCGGAGCCACTCCAATCTTGAAGCGGGACTGACGACCTACGATGCGAAAACGCTGCATGTCATGCTGGGCGAACTGGAGCGAGCCCACGGGGTGACGCATCTTGCGATGGAAGCTTCGAGCCACGCGCTCGATCAGCATCGCCTGGCCGGCGTGACTTTCGACGCGGTAGGCTTTACCAATCTCACTCAGGACCATCTGGATTACCACCAGTCGATGGAGGCCTACTTCCAGGCCAAGATGAGGCTCTTCACCGAGCACCTCAAAACGGGTGGCCTGGCTGTCGTCAATACCCGAGACCCGTCGGGAGATCAGGTTGCAGCGGCCGTGAGGTCGAAGCAGATTCGCGTCATCTCCTATGGAGAAGCGGGCAAAGCCGAACTGGCGGTGCTGGAACGTATCCCGCATGTGCAGGGACAGACGCTGAAGTTATCGGTTTTCGGCGCCGCATATGAAGTGGAGGCGCCGGTGGCCGGTGCTTTCCAGGCGGAGAACATACTCTGCGCTCTCGGTTTGGCCGTGGGCACAGGCGTGTCGGTCTCGCGCGCGATTGCGGGCATTGCCCGCCTGTCGCCCATTCCGGGGCGCCTTGAACTCGCTGCCGTCCTTCCCAATGGCGCGGCGGTCTATGTGGACTACGCGCATACGCCCGATGCCCTGGCCAACGTACTTCACAGCGTTCGCCCGCACGTCGGCGCGCAGCTCCACGTGCTCTTTGGTTGTGGAGGCGACCGCGACCCGGGCAAGCGGCCCATCATGGGGCGCATTGCCGAAGAACTCAGCGATTGGGTTTGGGTGACGGACGACAATCCACGCACCGAAGACCCGCACGCGATCCGCAGGCAAGTCCTCGCGGGTACTACCGGTGCAGCTCCCATAAGGAATGCCGGCCCGCGTCGTGAAGCGTTGGAACGCGCGCTTTCCGCATTGCGGTCGGGAGACGTCCTGGTCGTCGCGGGCAAGGGCCATGAAGATTACCAGATTATGCTGGCGCAAGACTCGGGGGGGCGTCCCTTGCAGGATTCCAGAGGGCGCCCCGTGACGAAGAAGATTCCTTTCTCCGACGCCAAAGTTATCCGCGAGTTGTTAGGCAATACCACGCAACAAACGTATCCACCAACTTAGGGTTTTTATATTCAATCATGACTTACATTAACGAGAATTATCTCAAGTTAGCCGCCGGTTACCTGTTCCCTGAGATTGGCCGGCGGGTCAAGGCGTTCTGCGACTCCAACCCTGCAGCGAACGTCATACGCATGGGCATCGGCGACGTCACCGAACCGCTTGCCCCTGCCGTGATCCAGGCGATGCATGCGGCCGTCGATGAGTTGGCCGTGCGCTCTTCGTTCAAGGGCTATGGGCCAGAACAGGGCTACGAATTCCTGCGTGAGGCCATCGCCAAGAATGATTATCGAGCGCGTGGCGCCGAGGTCGACGCGGACGAGATCTTCGTCTCGGACGGCTCGAAGTGCGATTCTGGAAATATCCTCGATGTTTTCGGCGACAACAACGTCATCGCGGTGCTGGACCCGGTCTACCCCGTCTATGTCGATACCAATGTGATGGCCGGGCACACGGGGCCGGCGGATGCCAGCGGCCGCTACGGCGGCCTGGTTTACCTGCCTGTGACGGCCGACAACGATTTCGTTCCGGAACTGCCGAAACAGAAGGTCGACCTGATCTACCTGTGTTATCCCAACAACCCGACCGGCGTGGTCGCCACCAAGGAGATGCTGAAGCGCTGGGTCGAATACGCACAGCAGAATGGTTCGGTGATCCTGTATGACGCCGCATATGAAGCGTTCATCACCGATCCGGCCATCCCGCACTCGATTTATGAAATCGACGGCGCCAGGGAAGTGGCGATCGAGTTCCGCAGTTTCAGCAAGACGGCCGGCTTCACCGGCGCGCGCTGTGCCTTCACGGTGATTCCGACGGATCTCAAGGGGAAGACCCGGGACGGCCGCGAAATCTCGATTCATTCGTTGTGGAATCGTCGCCACTGCACCAAATTCAATGGTGTCTCGTATCCCGTGCAAAAAGGCGCTGCCGCAATCTACTCGCCGGAAGGCAAGCGGCAGGTGCAGGAAACCATAGATTTCTACCTCGCCAACGCCAGGGTGGTGCGCGAGGCGCTATTGAGCCTGGGGCTACAGGTGTACGGCGGGGTGAACGCGCCTTACGTATGGCTGAAGACTCCCGGCAATTTGAGCAGTTGGGACTTTTTCGACAAGCTGCTGCACGAAGCCCATTTGGTGGGCACGCCGGGGAGCGGTTTCGGCGCCTGCGGGGAGGGCTATTTCCGCCTGAGCGCCTTCAACAGCCGAGCCAATGTTGAAGAAGCCGTGCGGCGATTTGCGAAAATCGTTTGAGGCAGATGCGAACCTTATGGACTAGGTAGTCAACCAACTCCCTCACAAGGTATGCTCCGCGTTTTTCAAGCGCGGAGGAAGCCCGAATAGCCATGGACGAGATTGACTATTTCCTGCACGGCGACGACATGCAGTTCGTCGAAATCGAGCTCGACCCCGGGGAGGCGGCGATCGGCGAGGCCGGCAGCATGATGTACATGGAGGACGGGATCCAGATGGACACCATCTTCGGCGATGGCTCGGGGCAGCAAAATGGCATCTTCGGGGTCTTGCTCGGCGCCGGCAAACGCCTGATCACCGGCGAATCGCTGTTCACCACGGTGTATACCAACAAGGGCCAAGCCAAGCGCAAAGTCGCTTTCGCCGCGCCTTACACCGGCAAGATCATCCCCTTCGACCTGAAGAAACTCGGCGGTACGATGATCTGTCAGAAGGATGCCTTCCTTTGCGCGGCTAAAGGCGTTTCGCTTGGCATCGCGTTCCAGAAAAGGCTGGGCACAGGCTTCTTCGGCGGTGAGGGTTTTATCATGGAAAAGCTGGAAGGCGACGGCCTGGCCTTCGCCCACTCTGGCGGCACCGTGGTGGAGCGCCAACTTGCCCCCGGCGAGATTCTGCGGGTGGATACCGGCTGCGTGGTGGCCTATACGCCGAACGTCGATTTCGACATCCAGTTCGTCGGCGGCATCAAGACGGCGCTGTTCGGCGGTGAAGGCTTGTTCTTCGCCGTGCTGCGCGGGCCGGGAACCGTCTGGATGCAGTCGCTGCCGTTCGCCCGGCTGGCCTCGCGCATTTTTGCCGCGGCGCCGGTGCGCAAGGGCGGCGGCGGTTCCGGCGGCGAACAGGGCGGCTTGCTCGGCAATCTGTTCAACGGGGATGACTGATCCGCAACACCTCATTCGCCCACCCGTCGCTTATTGTTGCTGACGGGGAAGGTAGGCGAGCCGGCGAGAATCAACGAGCGTGAGTGTGTATAATACACATATGAGCAGCAAGGATCTGATAAGACGCCTGGAATTGGCCGGGTGGGTACTGCGGGGAATCAAAGGCTCGCACCACATATACTCGCATCCGGTGAGCGGCGGACATATCAGCGTCCCTCACCCGAAGAAGGATTTAGGGATCGGCCTGGTTCAAAAGCTGCTGAAGCAGGCTGGTCTGAAGTGAGAGGAGTCAAGCCATGAAATACCCGATTGCGATAGAACCCGGCGACGCGACCCATGCGTTCGGCGTGGCGGTTCCCGACCTGCCTGGCTGTTTCTCCGGAGGCGATACGCTTGACGAGGCGATAGACAACGCCAGGGAAGCGATCGAGCTTTGGCTGGAAACCGTCATCGATGACGGCGGCCAAGTTCCTGAACCTCGGTCCATTGCCGAACATCAAGCCAATCCGGAGTTTTCCAACTGGATTTGGGCGGTAGTGACTATCGATCTGGCGGAACTTTCCGACAAGTCAGAGCGCATCAATATCACCTTGCCGGCACGCGTACTCCGGCGCATCGATGCTGCCGCCAAGAGCGCGGGCGAATCGCGCTCCGGTTTTATCGCGCATCTTGCTCTAAGGGCGTGAGCGATGGCTCGTACCAAGCGTGTCTGCGTCCTCGAACATCAAGAGGCTGGGCCGATGGCATTAACTCGAAACTTCAAGCAAACCGTCGTTGAGCGTGCAGAGCGCGATCCGCAATTTGCCAAGGCGCTACTCGATGAAGCGGCCACGCGGTTTTTGAGCGGCAATCCGGAATCTGCACGGATCATTCTCCGCGATCTGGTTAACGCCACCATCGGATTCGAACAACTTGCCGAGATGACCGAGAAACCGAGCAAAAGCTTGCATCGCATGCTGTCACCGAGAGGGAATCCGAGCATGGACAGTCTCGCTGCGATTTTCGGTGCGGTACGTCATTGGCTCAAGGTCGCCTTCGAAGTTCATACCATCAAAGTGGCGTAGATGGACGACCACAACTATATTGATATAACCGAAACGATGAGATCTAGACCAATCTATCGGATTATGTCGATAGATCGTCTATTGGAACTTTTCGACCATCGACAGAATGTCTTGGTAAAGCCAAAGAATTGGCAGGACCCTTTCGAAAATTTCATTTTACGAAGCCGTGTGAGGCTTAAGACGGGGCAACTTGCGCAATTTTCCTACCACGATCAGTTCTATGGCCAATGCTGGACGTTGCAGTCCGCATCTGATGCGATGTGGAGGATTTATTCACCGGATAGAAATGCAATTCGCATTCGTTCAACAATTCGTACTGTCGCCGAAAGCCTTAGTAAGTCGCTTGGTGACTACGCACAAATTCAGGCGTTCATTGGCAAAGTCCAATACCTTTCAAACAAACGCTTAAGCGAGTTTGCAAGTAACTGGTTTCCTGGCACTCCAAAACTGGGGGCAAAAATTTCCGCGCAGACTCTCCTAGTCAAGAGGCCGGCGTTCAAACATGAGCGCGAAATCAGACTTCTGTACTTTCAACATGACCCAGCCAACACCATCGGTGACTTACATTGGTACTCGGTGAATCCGCACGAGTTTATTGACCAAATCATGATAGACCCGAGGATGTCGGAAGCCGAGGCGGTCGCGCTAAAAGAGAGAATTCAAAGGAGAACAGGCTTTCGTGGAAGAATCTTGCGCTCGCTTCTGTATGCTCCTCCTCCAGATTTAATTGTTCAAGAGAGCGACGCGCCCAATCATCCGTCGCGGCGGTCGCTCGCGGGAGAGCGTCGCTGAATCGCAGGTTGAGCGAGCTTTCCAATGCAAGCTACGTATGCCAGGGTCGATATTCGCGGATTACCGCATCGACCCAACGGAAACTGCCGTCGCTACCTTGTATGGACTATTCGCCGCGAGTATTCGACTGTATCTCGAAGCTCGCCAACTCGATCTTTTCCACCGGCTTCCAGCCTTTCTTGCGCTGCTCGGCGACGACGTTGGTGAAGATCCCGCCGCGCACATAGAACTTGGCTGTCAGGCGCATGTAGCGGGGTTTCAGGGCGGCGGCCAGATCGTCGAGGATGCGGTTGGTGACGTCTTCATGGAAGTGGCCTTCGTCGCGGAAACTCCAGATATACAGCTTGAGGCTTTTCAGTTCGACGCAGCGTTTGTCCGGCACGTAGTCGAGGACCAGCGTGGCGAAGTCCGGCTGGCCGGTCTTCGGGCAGAGGCACGTGAACTCAGGGATTTCCATGTGGATCTGGTAGTCCCGATGCGGCGCAGGGTTGGCGAAGGATTCCAGGGTTTTCACGGGTTGCGTGGACATGGGGGAGGGGGCTGTAGTCGCGGAAGGGAAACGCAGGAGGTTTCAATTATAATGCCCGATCTTCGCCGGGTGCTTCCTTTGACTGACGGGTATGCTTGGCGATCCCTGACCGAACATAGACATTATTTCGAATA
>JAPLQT010000070.1:0-9436 GCA_026399515.1 Pseudomonadota bacterium
AAGCGCTCCATCGGCGGATTCCACTCGCCCGACCAGAGGAAACCGAAACCGAAACGCTCAATCGCCGGCCACGCACCATAAACCAGCGAGCCGATGATGCCGCCCAGCATCGCTAGCGTCAGCAGGGCGAAAAAGCGCGTCAGGTTGGAGAATACGAAATCCCCGAGATTGCCCTTGCGCTTGGTCGCTGCCATTGCTGTTGCTGCCATGGTTGGAGTCCGTAACTTCCGCCGGTTACCGGTGAGTGCGCCAGGGGCCTATTGTAAACATCCCGGCGGAAATGCCGGGATATTCCTTGGCCCCCGAGACGCTTACTTGCCGGCCCAGACCGACTTGCCGCCTGCGTCCTTGATGTTGCCCCAGGAGGTATGGATCAGCTTGACCAGGCTCTCGGGCAAGGCGACGTAATCGAGATCGTCGGCCATCTTGCCGCCGTTCTTGAACGCCCACTCGAAGAACTTCAGCACTTCCGCCGCCTGCGCCGGCTTGTCCTGAACCTTATGCATCAGGATGAAGGTTGCACCGGTAATCGGCCAGCTATCCTTGCCGGCCATATTGGTGAGTATCTCGCCGAAGTTGGACTTGGTCCAGTCGGCTCCAGCGGCGGCAGCCTTGAATGTCGTATCGTCCGGCGCGACGAAGTTGCCGGCTGCGTTCTGCATCAAGGTATGCGCCATCTTGTTCTGCTTGGCATAGGCATACTCGACATAACCGATGGCGCCGGGGATGCGCTGGACGAAGGCCGAGACGCCTTCGTTACCCTTGCCGCCAAGACCGACCGGCCACTGTACGGCGGTACCCTCGCCGACTTTCTGCTTCCATTCCGGGCTGACCTTGGAAAGGTAGTTGCTGAAGATGAAGGTGGTGCCGGACCCATCGGCGCGGCGCACCACGGCGATCGCCTGATCGGGAAGGTTCAATTTGGGATTCAACTCGGCGATGGCCTTGTCGTTCCACTTGACGATCTTGCCCAGGTAGATATCGGCCAGCAAGGCCGGGATCAGACGCATTTCACCCGGCTTGATACCGGCGATATTGACCACCGGCACCACGCCGCCGATCACCGCCGGAAATTGCATCAATCCGTCCTTGTCGAGGGCGTCTGCCTTCAGCGGCATGTCGGAAGCGCCGAAATCGACGGTCTTGGCGGTGATCTGCTTGATGCCGCCGCCGGAACCGATCGATTGGTAATTGATTTTGTTGCCGGTGGCCTTGTGGTAAGCCTCGGCCCACTTGCCATAGATCGGCGCCGGGAAAGTCGCGCCCGCGCCGGTCAATTCAGCGGCAACGGCTGGAACTGCCCCGAGCGTAATGGACACCGCCAGGAATGGCAGGGCAATCGATTTGAATCCTGTGAACATAATCGTCTCCATGGGGAATTGAATGGCATGCGGATTCTAGGTAGCGATTGTTACGGCAAGATGACATACAGAGAATTAAAGGCCTTTTCCGGCTTTCCTGCTCGGTTCCGGCCCGAACTGACGGAAAAATTCGCGGCATCGATATTTAAACTATTCTTCATGGGGCGGTAATGTCCCGCCGGTATCTTGGCTCCCATGGACAAACATGATCTTGAACTGCTGACGGAATTCTGCGCCGAACAGCGTTCGAACTTCAACCCGAACTCCTGGGAACACGGTAGCCGCATCGATTCGCGGCCGCTCGCCGTCACCGCCCACTATTTGTCCATGACCAGTTGGTACGGCCACGAGCTCGAACTTGAGCTGATCGCGGAGTCCCTCTTGCCGGGCATTTCGGACAAGCGGCGTTTCAACAGCGAGTTGAAAGAACTGGCCATGGATATCCCCTACCTGTCCGCGACGATCCGTTACCGGACCGAGATGCGCCGCGTCGCGGAGGGAACTTCTCCGAAGTTCTGGCCATACGTCCGCGCCAGCCGTTCCACACAAACAACTACAGGCCAGTCAAGCCTCGATTGAACCCAGCCAGGCACGAACCTGCTGTGCCACCCAGGCGCCATCGTCCAGTGGAAGGTCATGACCGGCGGCGGGATGTTCGGCGTAAGCGGCTTGCCAGCACTTGGCGATTTCCCTCGAACATTGCGGATTGACCAAGGGATCTTGCGCACTGGCGAGAACCAGCATCGGCGGCAATGGCCGCTCGACCGGCGCGCGGTACCGCCATGCCGCCAGCAGTTGCCGCAACGCGTTGGCGCGCGCCACCGGGCGCTCGCGTCGCCAGGCGATCCATGACGCAAGCACTCCCGCGACGTCACGCTCGCGCCTGCTGGTAATGCGCAGGATCGTGGTTTCCCATTCCACGTCGCTGCCGCCGAGCAGCGCCAGCTTGAGCAGCGCAGGATAATTGGCGGGCCGCAGGCGCTGGTAAAACGGGCTGTAGGGACGCAGGCTGGTGTTGATCAGGACGCAGGCCCGGACTTCTTCCGCATGAGCGCATGCCCACTTGGCGGCAACCATTGCGCCTAAGGACATTCCCAACAGGCAATAGGGCGGGCGCATGCCGCGCGCCGACAATTCCTGGCGGCACCAGGCCACCATGTCCTGCACCCGGGTGAAGCTGGGCAATTGGTTCATGCTGCCGTTGCCGGGCAGGTCGAGCGCGACCACCTCGGCGCCGCGTGACTCGGCCCGAAAGATGTCGACGAACTCCCCCCAGTGGCGGCTCTCGCGGGTCAGGCCACGCAAAAATATCCAGGTAGTCACCCACCGACTCCCCGATACCACCGGCTCAAAGCTTGCTCGTGGTGCCATGCCCGCCGCTCGTCCGTCGGCAACCAGCGGCGGTACCCGGAAGCCGCCCGGCCGAGAAAATCCAGCCACGACAAGTGCCGTCGCAACACCCGTTGCAGGCGATGTCCGATCAGTGGATTGAAAATGCCGTGGCGCGAGAACATCTGGCGCGGATTCTTCTTCACCCACAGCCACGAGCCCATCTCCAGGGTCAGGGGCATGAAGATGTTCTCCGGTCTTGCCTGCCGGTACAGATGGTCCCAGATATCCCCATGGGCGCGGTACTGGCGGCTTTGCGGTTCGAACAGGTAGTTGTGGCTGGTATAGGTCTGATCGAAGATTTCCTTCAGCGCATGGATCTCGGGCAGATGCTTGATGGGAAGGGAGGTATGCGCGTAAGGAAACCAGATGCGGTCGTGCAGGCCGAAGCCCGAGTGGCAATCCACCGCCAGGCTGAATCGGCGGACCAGTAGTTCGTCCTCGACGATCTTGCAGACGGCCTGGCTCTCCGCTTCCATCGGCGCCCCCAGCGGTCCGCGGTACCAGGGCAAGCGGGCGCTGAGGCGCTGCCCGCCGATCAGGAAGGGCACGCCTTCCTCCGATTCGATGGGCGCATTGCGCATCAGATCGACGCCATTGGGATTTGCCCGCGTGCCCCGCCACATGCCGCCGGGATTCACCAGCGGCATGAACACCAGCCGCACCGATTCGAGCTGACGATGCAATACTGCGTCCCAGCGCAAACGCGCCAGCAGGCTCTTCAGGTAAACCATCACGACCTCGCTGCCGATCCGCTCGAGCCCATGAAAACCGCCGAAATAGCCGACGGCCGGGATATCCGGATCCGGATTTCCCAGCGTGATGACATAGACGGGGAAGCGTTGTCCGCCCGCCGCGACTTCGCAGGCGACGCGCACTTCAAGGCTGGCGGGGCCATCGCTGATGATGGTCTCGAGTTCCGTCAATTCCGGAAAATCGTGGAAGCTGGGTATCTCGGTGGCGGGATGGTTTGTTTCGATAAGTAGCGCCTCGACAGTCTCTCAACCGGGACGGCTGTTCCGCCGCCGCGCTCTTCTCAAGCGATGCAGGGCACAGAGTTCGAGGATCACCCAGCACGACGCATAGAACAGAAATATCGCCGGATGCGTGGCGATTTTTTCGAGGATTTGATGAATGGTGATTTCCTCTTACAAGCTTACAACCCGTCCAGCATCCACAGCCTGATCACGCCCTTCGCGAAAGCCTTGTCTATCAGTCTGCGCAGATCGAATTTCTTCAGGAACATCGCGCCCTCCCGCTACACATGGCCAGTACCATAAGCGACGAAGGTTAAACTTGTATTGCAGCCGTCTGAACTCTGGATGACATTAGGCTTCTGAAATTCAGTCGGCCAGCCTGATGCGAGGGGTATGATCCGGCGCATAGCCCGGGTGGGCTGGCAGGCAGCGCGCAGGGAAAGCCGACTCTCGACGTTCTTGTCAGGCCACAGTCACTGGCGTCCTATTGTCGTTTTGCGGGGTCGGCGGCGATGGCGACGGTGAGTTTGTCCGCGTCGACGTACTTCTTCAGCGCCGCGTTCGCCGATTCCGCCGTGACCGACTTGATCGCCGCGTCGAGCTTTTCCTCCCAGTCCGAGTAGCGCCGGTCGACGAACATCAGCTCGTTCCATTGCGCCGCGAGACGCTCGTCCTGGGCGCGGCTCTGCGCGCGCGCCTGGATGAGGCTGTCTATCGCGGCCGAGACTTCCGCCGCGGTGACGCCATCCTTGAGCGCGCGGGCGAGCTCCTCGCGAATTCCTTTCTCGGCCTTGGTGAGGTTTTGCGGCGCGGCGATCGCATACGCGGACCACGAACCCGCGTTATCCAGCGGGCTTACTTTAAGCCCCGATCCGACGCCATAACTGACGCCGTCCTTTTGCCGCAGCCGGTCCGCGAGCCGCGAACTGAGCGCGCCGCCGCCGAGAATATGGTTCGCGACCATGAGCGACGGGTAATCCGGCGCATCGTCCTTGATGTTCACGTTGACGCGAGCCAGCAGCATCGCGTTTTCCTTGTCCGGTGTGGCGAAGTCGAGCTTTGCGGCGGGAATGTCGGCATATTGCCAGAGCACGTGGGTGTAGGGCATGTGGCTCCGCCACGAGGCGAGCTCCTCTTCGAGCACGGCCTTGGCCTGCGCCGGGTCGAAGTCTCCGACGATGGCGACCTGTCCGGACGACGCGCCGAAGAAATCGCGATGAAATTGTTTGACCTCGGCCAGCGTCAGATTCTGGTAATCCTCGATCTGCTCTTCCAGCGTCGGCTGGTAGCGCCAGTCGCGGCGCGGATATTGGTTGAAGTGCCGGTTGATCGCCTCCCCCGCGCGCGCATTCGGCTGGTTGAGCTGCGAAGTGAGTCCGGTGAGAATCTGCTTCTTCAACTGTTCGAATTCATTTTCAGGAAAGGATGCGTCGCGGGCCACGTGCGCGGCAAGACGCAGCGCGCCTTCGAGATTCTGGCGCGTCGTCTGGAAGCCCATCAGTCCGCCGGTCATCTTGAGCTTGTCCTGCGCGTCCGAAATCTGCTCGCGGGTCATTTTCGCCGTTCCGCGCCCGAGCATGGCGTATGTCATTCGCGACACGGCTTGCTTGCCAAACAGCGTCCTCTCGTTCCCCCAGTTGAGGCGCACGTTCACCGCGACGGTCTCGCCGCGATTCTTCTTCGGCAGCAACGCGACCTTCAGTCCGCCGACGCGGACAAAGCTTGTGCGCGCATCGATATTGGCCGGCGTCGCGTCGAACACTTCGCCCGACGACGTCTCCGCCTTGGCCCGGAAGCTCTTCATCACCTCGGCGAGCGGCGGCGCCGGCGCTATTTCCGCGCGCTGCGGCGCGTCCTCGGGCTGGTAGATGCCGACCGTCCGGTTGTCGCGACGGTAATACTTGCCCGCTGCCGCGGCGATCTGGTCTATCGTGATCTTGTCGAGGTCGTCGCGCCACTTGAAATACAGGCGCCAGTCGCCCAGTGCAATCGTCTCGGAAAGCGCGACGCCGATCGCCTCGTGATCGTTGAGCGTCTTTTCGACGTATTTGAGGCGGTTGTTCTTGACGCGTTCGAGCTCCTGCTGCGTCGGCGGCGTGTTCGAACTTGCCTCGATCTGGGCGAGCAAGGCGTCGCGGACCGGTTCCATCGCTTCGCCCTTCTTGACCTGGGCACCGAATATCTGCAAGCCGGGTGCATATCCCGAGATTTCGAAGGCGAATACCGCGGCTGCCTTGCCGGTCTCGACCAGGGATTTGTGCAGGCGGCCGGTCGGCGTATCGCCGAGTATCTTGCCGCCGAGCACGATCGCGACGCTGTCGCCATTGAGTCTTGACGGTACCTTGTAAGCGACCCAGACCATCTGGGTATCGTCCTTGCGGCGCACCATGAAACTGCGCTCTCCGTCCTGCGTCGGCTCGACGGTCCAGAACGGCGGCAGGGTGCGCTGCGGCTTGGCGATTTTCCCGAACGCCGCGACGATGTAGCCGAGCGCGGCCGCCGGATCGAACTTGCCGGCCACCGTCAGGACCGCGTTGTCGGGTTGGTAGTAGGCGCGGTAGAAGGCTTGCAGGTTTTCGATGCGGACGTTTTCGATATCGCTGCGGTTGCCGATCGTCGAACGCCCGTAGCTGTGCCAGTCGAAGGCCATGCTTTGCATGCGCTTGAGGAGCACGGAACCGGGGTTGTTTTCGCCCATCTCGAATTCGTTGCGCACCACCGTCATTTCGGAATCCAGGTCCTTGCGCGCGATGAAGGAGTTCACCATGCGGTCGGCTTCCAGCCCGATCGCCCACTTCAGGTTGTCATCGGATGCGGGAAGCATTTCGAAGTAATTGGTGCGATCGAGCCAGGTCGTGCCGTTGAAGCGCGCGCCGCGTTCCTTGAATTCCTGCGGGATGCTCGCATGCGCCGGCGTTCCCTTGAACACCAGATGTTCGAGCAGATGCGCCATGCCCGTCTCGCCGTAGTTCTCGTGGCGCGAGCCGACGAGATAGGTGATGTTCAGCGTCATGGTCGGCTTCGACGCATCGGGAAACAGCAGCACCTTCAGGCCGTTGTCGAGGCGGTACTCGCTGATTCCCTCGACCGTGGTGACATAGGCGACGCCGGGCGGCACCGCGACCGGCGCGGCAAATGCCGCGGTGGCGAGAGCAAACTGGAACAGCAACAGGACTGTGCGAACGAACTTCATCATGGGGATTCCTCGGAGATAGTCTCGGTCATATGGGAAGAAGGGAAGAAATAAGGCTCCGCTTCCATTCGGTCAACATAGCAACGGATTATCCCAGCATAGTGCCCATTCATGCGGCATAAATGCCAATTCGCTGGACCACGGTTGCCGCAGCCTGGATATGCGGGCTACCTGCGCTACTTGTGGCTTGAGCGGTGCGAGCGTTGCAGCGCGATGAATTCCAGGATGCCCCAAAGCAAGGTGCTGATCAGGGCGAATGCCGGATGAAAAACGGTTTTGTGTATGCTGGCGCACATTCGGAGGTCTCCAGATCAGCGACGATCGTCCCCAGCGACGCGGGGATGAAGCGCCTACCTTACCCATCGGAAGTTACGCCGGTGTTACAGGATTGCGACAGTCAAACCAGTTTCGGCAATTTCAACCGGGTGAGTTTCTTCAACTGTGCCGGTATTCGATCCAACAGCGCCTTATGCCGCGAAGCGTGCCATCCGCCGACCAGCGAAACGGCCTCGCGCAGACGCGAATCGTCGCCGGCGCAATTCATCAACAGCAAACCGGCGTTCGCCAGGTCGTTGAGCTGGCCGAGATCGTCCTGCATCCGAACCAATCTCGCCAGCAGGTGCCGTAGCGGCTTAGCGGCGGCCAGCGGGGAAAAGAACTCCAGCGCGTATCTGAGCCGCTTGACGCCGATACGCAAGCGATGCAGGGAAACCGGATCGGCGATGGAGGCGGCCGCGACCAATCCCAGCACTTTCTTGCGCAGTCGTTTGAGTCTTGCGGCGGCAAAATCCCCCACCGTTTCGGTCACTCCAACCGCCTCCGCGACCGGTGTCTGGAAGGGAGGCCGATGCAGCAGCGCTGTCGCCTGTAGCACCAGCCGCCCGTGGACGATTGATTGCAGGTGACGCACGGCCAGGGCACGGGCCGAGTATTGTCGGTCGGTGATGGCGCCGGCCAGTGCCGCCAGGCGCGGCTCATTGGGGAGCGCGCGCATGACCGGGCTGGCAATCTCCGTCAGCAGCACGTCGAGGTCACGGGCATGGCCCAGCCGCGTGGTCAGGATGCGCAATTCCGGCACCAGGTCTTCCGCCAGCCCGGCCGGCAGGAGTGGCGCGAACAGGCGCAGCGCGGCGCGCAGACGACGCGTCGCCACCCGCATCTGGTGAATGAATTCTGGATCGGTGCTCTTGATCGCGCCGTGCAGGTTGCCTTGCAGATGCTCCAGGCTGGCCAGCGCGATTTTCCGGAATGCCTCCAGAGGCGCGTCGTTCGATGCCAGCGCCACGATCCGGTCTTTTTGCGGTGTCGGCTGCAAGCCTTGATACAAGCGGTAACCGCGCTCCGCCTTGCTCAGGATTGCCGGCACCAGGGGCAGGCGTTCGCCCAAGGTTTGCGCGAGCTTGAAAAGTTCGTCGATGCCGCCGCCTTCGCCATCGCCAGCCAGCTCGATTTCCACTTCGGATATTTCTTCGAGCTTTCCAGCCGCGGCAATCCAGCCTCGATCCAGCATCAACAGCACGGCGCAACCCGGCCTGGGCTCGAAGCGCCAGATGGTGCGTTTGAAGTTGGTCTCGAACAGCGGGGTAATCTGCTTGCGCAGCAGCGGCCGTTCCAGCAAGCGGCGGATGGGGGACGCGTCGACGTTGGCGAAGTCGAAATGACCGGAATATGGGATCTCCCACTCCGGCCGGCTGGTGAGGCCCGCAGCCGAACTGCCGGCGCACTTGACGGTTTGCAGCCAGGTGCGGCCCTGCTTGCGCAGACGCAACGCGATGCCGCGCTGGTGCAATGCCAGGTTGGGCGTGTCGTAGTAGAGATTGACCAACTGGTGGGTGGTTTTGGAAACGGCCTTCCTCAATACCGATTGGCGCAGCAGCAGAGCTTGCGCCGCTTTGGGCAAGGCGAGTTTGAGTTCTATCTCATTGGCCATATCGACGTGAGCGCGGCGGGAATGCACCCCGGATGGTGCAATCCATTATAGGACGAATGTCATTAGCCGGCCAAATGAAGACGGTCGATGTCATCAATTTGTCATAAACTTGCAATGCGCTTGGGGTAGTCTTGAATATCATGACGATGCCGAACGAAGGTTTCGATGCGGCACAACTGGGCCGCATCACCAAGTCTTGCCGAAGATGGAACGGGATCGATTCCCTGCCGACCGGCATACGCGGCAAGCTGGAAGAGCTGGAGTACTTATCCCAGCGCCTGCTGGACCAGACCGCCGGCCAGGATGTCGATTTCGCGCTCATCCTGGTGCTCATCAAGAATAACTGTCAGTCCCTGAAGCATGAGTTCGCGAAGATACAGGTTTCTTTTGACTGTCCTTCGTGTCCATTGCATGCAGGCTGATCACCGCGCAATCTGCCTCCACCTCCGCGGCTAACTGCTGGCCTGCCAGGAAATCCGCAAAAGCCTCCGCCGCCATCGGCCGCGCGAAATGGTATCCCTGCGCCTCATCGCAATGAAAGACCCGCAGCTGGTTGGCGGTATGGGCGTTTTCGACGCCTTCGGCG
>JAPLQT010000070.1:9451-52437 GCA_026399515.1 Pseudomonadota bacterium
TAACCTGAGGTTCAGGCTCTTGGCCATCTGGATGATGGCACGAACTATGGCAGCGTCATCGGGGTCGCTGTCGAGGTCGCGTATGAACGACTGGTCGATCTTGAGTTTATCGACCTTGAATTTCTTCAGGTAGGAAAGGCTCGAATAGCCTGTGCCGAAGTCGTCGATGGAAAGATTGAGTCCCAACAACTTCAGTTGCCGAACCGTGGCGAGGACGTTTTCGGTATCCCGGATCAGGATCGACTCCGTCAATTCCAACTCCAGGAAGATCGGATCCAGGCCCGACTCCACCAGGGCGTTGCTCACGGATTGATACAGGTTGCCGCGCTTGAATTGCACCGCCGAAAGGTTAACCGCCATGACCATTTCGGGCAGCCCGGCCTGCTGCCATGCCTTCGCTTGCCGGCAGGCTTCGCGCAACACCCACTCGCCGATGGGAACTATCAATCCGCTATCCTCGGCGACCGGAATGAATTTCCCCGGCGGCACCAAGCCGAAGTCCGGATGATTCCACCTGACCAAGGCTTCGACGCCGATTACCAGGCCGCTTTCCAGGTGAATCTGGGGTTGGTAGTGAAGCACGAATTCATCGCGCTCCAGTGCCCGGCGCAACCCGTTGCGGATATGCAGTTGCTCGCTGTGGTCGGCGGTCATGGAGTTGTCGAAAAACTGGTAAGTATTGCGGCCGACCTCCTTGGCCTGATACATGGCGGCGTCCGCGCTGCTCAACAGGGACTCGAAGTCCTTGCCGTTATCGGGATACAAGGCGATGCCGATGGACATGGTGAGCGAGAGCTCGTGATCGTCGACCGTAATGGGTTCTTCGGTTCTGCGCAGTATCATCTCGGCGATTCTGACGATCGCGTCGGTATCGCGGAGATCCGAGAGAATCACGATGAACTCGTCGCCCCCGTGGCGGCTGATGGTATCCGATTCGCGCACGCAACTCTGGATTCTTGTCGAAACGATTTTCAGCACGGCGTCGCCGAATACGTGCCCTTCGGACTCGTTGATCGACTTGAAGTGATCCATATCGAGAAACAGCAATGCCACTTTGGCTTTGGATTTCTCCGCGCTGTCGATCGCCAACTGTAGTTGCTGATTGGCGGACAGGCGATTCGGCAGTTCCGTCAATGCATCGTGGTGGGCGAGAAATTCGATCCGTCGTTGTGCCCGCATGCTTTCGCCGATATCGGAGGACATGCCGAGATACTGGGTGATGCAGCCATGCGCGTCCCTGACGGCGGAAATCCGCAACCACTCGGGATAAGTTTCCCCGTTCTTGCGGCGATTCCAGATTTCGCCTTCCCAATGACCCGACAGTGCCAACTTATGCCACATATTTCGGTAAAACTCCTCGTCGTGGCGACCGGACTTGAGCATGCGTGGATTCTGCCCGGCGGTATCGACGATGGAATAGCCTGTGATTCGCGTGAAAGCGGGGTTGACGGACAGGATTCGTGCGTCGACATCGGTGATGACGATGCCCTGGTTACAGGTCTCGAACACCGTGGCGGAAAGCCGCAGTTGCTGGTCCACCAGCAGTCCTTCGACAACGCGATCCGCACTCATGACGACGAGACCGTCGAATAATCCCGCTGGTTGATGAAGAAGCTGTTGCCTTTGATGGCTTTGGCCTTCTTCTTCACTTCCGCCGCGATGATCGATACCTGCAGATGGGTCTTGAAGACTTCGGGCGAGGCGTTGAAGGCTCCGATCGAGAGCGAGATGATTTCCTGGAATTCCATCTGGCCCTTGCGATTCTCGGTGACATAGCCGCCGCGCTCGATGTCGTCATTGCTGAAGAACCTCAGGATTTCCTTCCCGAATTGCTCCAGGGCGCGGCGGCAGCGGTCTTCGCAATCCGTGCTGCGCAGCACCAGGACAAAGTCGTCGCCTCCGATATGCCCGATGAAATCGCGCTCGGAATCACAGATCTCGGAAAGGATGCGCCCGGTCAGTTGTATCACCTCGTCTCCCTTAGCATAGCCATAGACATCGTTGAAGGGCTTGAAATGGTCGAGATCGCAATAGCAGATATGGCAGGATTCGTCATTGGCGAGCAGGTTGTCGATATGCTGGTTGATCGGGACATTGCCGGGCAACTGGGTCAATGGGTTCGAATATTTCGCTGCGTCCATTTGCATCACGGTGATTTCACGCACCAGATCCTGCACCGAGCCCATGCCGACGTAATCTTCATGGTCGGTGATGATGAAGCCGCTGATCAGGTGCCGGGGATCGGCATTCACCACCATCTCCGATATCTCTGCAAGCGGCAGCTTGATGTCCAGGATCAGGGGCTGAGGATCCATGAATCGGGTGCAGGGCTTGCGGCCGAACAATTCATGCCGAAACGGGCGCGACATGTTGTCTACCATTTCGTATCGGGCGATCAAACCCCGGGGCAGGCCATTCGCGACCACCGCGATGGCACGCAAGGACAGATCGTGTTCGAACATGATGAATACCTCTTCGGCCGTCGTATGCGGGGTGACCGCGGGAGGATTGGTCAGCAATTTTTCCAGGACTCCTCCTGATTTTCTGGCATTGCCGGGTTTCCCGCCGCCATGCACGACGATGGCTTTATGCGCCGCCGCCGACAGCGTCCGGGTCGGATTCAGGCTGTACCGTCCAAAGAAGTCGCCGACGGCGAAATTGATGTCGAGTTTCTTCAGCTGGTTGAACTCACCCAGGGTCTTGATTCCGGTCGCCATCACTTGCCGGCCCATTATCTGCTGCCGCATTTTTTCAATGAGCTTGGACTGATTGCTCGCATGCCGGTCGACAAGCTCGAGCAACTGACTGTCGAGCATCACATAGTCCGGCGTGAGCTTGCCCCATAACAACTTGTCGGCGCGCGGGCAGCCGAAGTCGCTCGAGGCGATCAATACACCGAGATGGTGGAAATGTTCACCCAATTGAATCGAGGTTTCGAATTCCTGCTCGTCGAATCCCGAAGTACTTGGAAATACCACCACCAGGGAACTGGGCGGAAAATCCCCGCCCGCCGGCAGCAGATTCGTCAATCCGGCCAGCGGCAATCCGGCTTCCCTCACCACGCCCGGTGGCAGGGCATAAAACATCAACTTCGCGTTGCGCACCGGGAAACTCTCGATGGCAACCTTCAGCGATACCGTCGCCAACCGGGACAGCATGCCGAGTCGATTACACTGATTGCCCAGGAGATTCGCGGCGCCGCAAAATGAATTGGACACGCCGCGCACTCTGGTCACATAACCGAGAATTTCTCCACGAGATAAATCCGCGACCGGTTGAAAGCGCGCCTGTAACCCATGGCCGTTCAATATTGCGCCGAATTCTTCGGCGCATTCTTCACAGCCTGTGGTGGAATCGTCCGTCAAGCGCAGATGATTCTTCATCGGCTAAACTCACTTGATACCGCCGAGAACCGCTTGGCCGATCTTGAAGAACACATCGGTGTTGTCGAAGACGCCTGTGAATAGCGAGGCGCCCCGACCGAAAGCGGAAAGCGGCACATCGCTGGCGGTATGCACCGCCTGCGATCCGGGAATCTGGCCGGTGATCAGGAAGCCGGTACTGGCGTTGCGCAGGGCCGGGTTGCGCGGATGGGCATTCAACGGCGGCGCGCCCACGAAGGGCTGCTGCGAGTCCTGGGTCGGCTGGTCGCTGGATAGCCAGGTTTCATAGCGGTCGGCGTTGGCTCCGTAACCGATCAGCATCCTGCCGGGAACGTCGGTGGTCTGCGGGTAGCCGTCGGCGGCGATGGTGTACTTCGGGAACCTGGCCGCTTCATAAGTCGCGACCGTGGCGGCGCTCGGGTAGGCGGGCATCACGGCGGCGGCGGCCCCGATGATCGCGGCGCCGGCACATTCGTGATCGGCCGTGACGATCACCAGCGTGTCCGGATGGGTGGCGGCGAAATCCCGCGCCACCTTGACCGCGCGGTCGAACTCGATGGTTTCCTCGATCCAGCGGTCGGTGTCCATCAGGTGCGCCTGCTTGTCGATCGAGGCGCCCTCGATCATCAGGTAGAAGCCGTCGCGGTTATTCTTCGACAACACCTTGAGGGCCTTGTCGGCCATTTCATCCAGCATCGGCTGGTCGGGAAAACCGAAGTCGTCGACGATGGTCGACACCCCGCGACGCTTGTTGATCTTGTCGAAGGCGACATTCATGTTGGAATAGGCGAACAGGCCGAGCAGTTTATCCGGGTTGCCCGCCGCATCCATGCCCGCCTTGTCCGCCACATAGGCATAGCCTGCCGCCGTGAAATCTGCGATCAGGTCGCGTTCCGGATCCGTCGCGCCCGGCGCCGCACCCCATCCGGCGACGATGTCGCCCGGCAGGACGTAATCGCTGGAGGCCTTGCGCTGCGAACCGTTGATGGCTTGAGGGCTGGTCTTGTCGGACGAGTCGGACGAATTGGGCAGGAACCACTTGCGCCCGCCGCCCATCAGCACGGTCAAGCCGGTCAGCTTGCGGTCGTCCAGATACTGATCGACGATGCCGGTACCGTTGCCGCGGTTGGAGGTATGCACGGCATTGGCGGCCGGCGTGGCGTCGAAGACGTCGGCGGTGGTGACGATGCCGAGACGCTTGCCTTTGAGACGATGCAGATACTCGGATAGGTATTCGATGCGCGGATTGTCGAAGGCGTCAACGGTGTCGTCGGGGAAAACGCCCTCTTCGTTGTTGTTCGCCTTATTGCCACTGACATAGTTGGACATCCCCGGCGCCGAGTCGGTGACGATGGAGTTCAGGGACGAGGTCATGACCATGCCGGTATAGGGGAACGTGTCCATCGCCAGCCTGCCCTGCGCCTTGCCCTGCGCATAACCCTTGACCATGATGCGCGCCGCCGTGCGGTGGGCGGCGCCCATGCCGTCGCCGAGCAGCAGGATGATGTTCTTGGCGACGTGGCCCTGGCGAGTGATGCCGACCACCTCGAAGTTGCCGCTACGCGTGACCTTCTGGCCATCGCTCTGGACCGCCGTGACGCTCAGGGTATGCACCCCTGGGACTGCGTTGGAATAGGCACGCAGCGACACCACGGCGGTATTCGCCGGCGTGGCGGTGCCGTCGGAAAGCTTGGCGTTGAGACCCGTGGTGACCATGCCGACAGTATTGGCGGCAGGCTTCAGGGCCACCCCATCGACGGCGAAACTGAAACTGGCGATGCTGGCGCCGGCATCCGGAGAAACCGTGGCTTGCAGGTCGAAGCGCTGGCCCGGCAGGAAGCGGGCGAGCGTGACGGCATCGGCGCTGGGCGGGTTGCTGGGAGGCGTCAGGCGGGAAATCGTAGGCGCCGCAATACTCGCGCTGGCGGCGAATATCACGCCCACCACGCCCAAGCACTTTTGAATGATGTTGAAGCTATTCATGAAGAGACTCCCGATAGCTGAATCGAATTGAGTAGTAATGGAAACCAAACGCGTTACATCGGCCTTTGCCCGGCCGCCAAGGCCTGGACGATTTCGGGGTCCAATTGCAACCGGACACTGGAAACATGTCCATCGGATTCCTCATGGGCACCGATACTCAGTATTCCGGTGACACGCAGCAAGCCTGGGGAAAACGGCAGAGGCTTATCGCCGGGAGGATGGACATGGACGAAAACCACGCTTGCGGGCAGGTCGTCGGCCAGGCTTTCGTCCTCATCCCCCAGCGAAACCGGCAAGGGCGATAACACGAAGAAACCGGCGGTGGGTATTTCCTGCCTTGCCATGTAGCCGACCATCCTGATGCGCTTCCCCGCCAAGGATTTCAGTTTCTCGGTCGCCTCCAGCCCGCGCGGACCAACGGGAAGCTTGAAGAATTCGTGGAATTTCAGGTCGGTGGCGTCTTCCCGTGGCGGCGATGGCACACCCGCCACAGGCATGGCCAATGACGATAGCATTGCGTCGGCGCTCAGGATTGGTCGTTCGCCTTCGTTAGCGGTGGCGGCAGAGGAAATCAGCCAGGCGGTAACGAGCAGAACACGGACGAGATGCTGATATTTGACACTGGTTTTCAAGAATAGCCCCTTGTGAAGCGCGCTTTGAATGATGGAACAAGGAACATCAATGAAGCTCGGAAGCAGGTGACTCAAGGCAATATTTCATTTAAGACCGGACATCCTAGAGTACTTAGGTTTCATTTTTATGAACCTCGCTTATCCTGCTGTCACAGGCCTGAAACAATCGACGTTCATCCTTGACGCATGAACATACTGATGATTTCGGATGTCTATTTCCCGCGCATCAACGGCGTCTCCACTTCGATACAAACCTTTCGCGATACGCTGGGCACCGAGGGAGTCCAAGTAACCCTGGTGGCGCCTGAATATCCGGAAGCGATCGGCCCCGCCGACGTGATCAGGATCCCTTCGCGCAAGGTTCCGCTCGACCCCGAAGACCGCCTGATGCGCCGCGGCGATCTGGCGCGACTGCCGCAGACGCTGAAAGGGCGGCAATTCGACCTGGTGCATGTGCAGACGCCTTTTGTCGCCCACTATGCCGGGCTGAAGCTGGCCCGCGAGCGGGGCATTCCCTGCCTGACGACCTACCACACGCATTTCGAGGAATACTTCCATCACTATCTGCCCCTGCTGCCGCGCCCCCTCGCCCGCTGGCTGACGCGGCAGTTGGCCCGCTCCCAGTGCAATGCTCTCGACGCGATCGTCGTGCCCTCGCACGCGATGCACGACAAGCTGCATGCATATGGCGTGACCACGCCATTGCATGTGCTGCCCACGGGGATCCCCATGGAGAAGTTTGCCGGCGGCGACCGTCTCGGCTTCCGGCGTCTGCACGGCATAGCCGACGATGAATCGGTGGCCCTGTATGTCGGCCGCGTGGCTCTGGAAAAGAACCTCGGCTTCCTGCTCGAAGCGACGGCGTCGGCCTTGCGCCGCTCGCCCTCGATCGCTCCCAACTTGCGCCTGGTGATCGCCGGGGCGGGACCGGCGCTGGCTGGCCTGAAACGCCAGGCGGCGACACTGGGCATAGAGGAGCGAGTGATCTTCGTCGGCTACCTCGATCGCACCCGGGAGCTGCCCGATTGCTACGCCGCCGCCGACCTGTTCGTGTTCCCGTCGAAAACCGAGACGCAAGGCCTGGTGCTGCTGGAGGCGATGGCGATGGGGTTGCCGGCGCTCGGCATTCCGGCCATGGGCGCCGCCGAAATTCTCAGCCCGCGACGTGGCGCAGTCTGTGCGCCGGATACTCCCGCGGAGTTTGGCGCTATGATGGTCGAATTGCTGGCCGACCCGCCGCGTCTCGCCGAACTCTCCGTCGCAGCAAGGCTTTTCGCCGGGGAATGGGCGGCTCCGGAACGGGCGCGCCAGCTCGCCGCTCTCTATCGCAGTGTTTGCAATAGCGCTAAGGAAATCGTATGACCATCAAACATTCCGCCGATGCGGAAAGCCCGTTCAAAGGCAAGACCGGCCTGGTGCGGATCTGGAACGCCTTCAGCTATTCGCTGGCCGGCTTGCGCGCGGCATACCGGCACGAGGATGCCTTCCGCCAGGAAATGTGGCTGGCGGTGCTGCTGATTCCCGCCGCCCTGCTCTCTCCCGCCAATGGCTATGGCAAGGCACTGATGATCGCCAGCGTGCTCCTGGTGCTGGTCGTGGAGCTGTTGAATTCGGCCATCGAGGCGGCCATAGATAGAATCTCGCTCGACCAGCATCGCCTGTCCAAACGCGCCAAGGATATCGGCAGCGCCGCGGTGCTGATCGCGCTGTTCAACGTGTTGTCCGTCTGGGCATTAGTGTTGTTCGCTTAGTTGCCGATCTTGTCGATTTCATAAATCCGCCACCAAAGCGTCATCAAGGTTTAGCTTGGGAACACCAAGATGGCGTCATGGATATTCGTCATGACCATGCCGTCCGGTCTTTGACCAGGCCGTTGCGCATTTCCCTGGTGACCGAAACCTACCCGCCTGAAATCAACGGCGTCGCCATGACACTCGGCCGCATGGTCGACGGTTTGCAGCGGCGCGGCCACCAACTGCAATTGCTGCGGCCCCGCCAGTCTCGTGACGAGATTGCCGGGGAATCGAGGTCCGGCGCCGGCATGGATGAAGTTCTGCTGCGGGGCCTGCCGATCCCGGGTTACCCGGGCCTAAAGTTCGGCTTACCAGCCAAGACGCGGCTGACCAGGCTTTGGCGCAGCGTGCGACCGGATCTGGTGCATGTGGTCACCGAGGGTCCGCTCGGCTGGTCGGCCATCGCCGCCGCACGCAAGCTCAAGTTGCCGGTGACCTCGGATTTTCACACCAATTTTCACAGCTATTGCCGGCACTATGGCTTTAGCTGGTTGAAGTCGCCGATGTCGGCTTACCTGCGCAAGCTTCACAATCGCAGCCATGCCACCCTGGTGCTGACACACGCCCTGGCACGGGAACTCGCCGGCGAGGGTTACCGGAATCTGGCGGTGGTCTCGCGCGGGGTCGACACCGACTTGTTCAATCCGCGGCGGCGTTCGGACGCATTGCGCTCGTCCTGGGGCGTCGAGGCCGACGATCTGGTAGTGATCTACGTGGGAAGGCTGGCGCCTGAGAAGAATTTGCCGGTGGTGCTGGATGCCTTCGCCGCGATCCGGGCGGCTCGCCCCGACGCCAAACTGTTGTTCGTCGGCGATGGACCGATGAGAGGCAAGCTGCAAGCCTCATGTCCCGCCGCGATCTTCGCGGGAATGCGCACCGGCAGCGATCTTGCCGCCCATTACGCTTCGGCGGACCTGTTCCTGTTCGCCAGTCTCACCGAGACTTTCGGCAATGTCACCAGCGAGGCATTGGCCAGCGGCGTGGGCGTTGTCGCCTATGACTGTGCCGGCGCCGCCGACCTGATCGTCGATGGCGACAATGGCCGGACCGTCGCCCCCGGCGACGCGGGGGCCTTCATGTCAACAGCCCTGACATTGGCCCGCAATCGGGACGAATTGCGGCGATTGCGCAGCCGGAGCGCCGCGAGTGTCGCACATCTCGACTGGGAACTGATCCACGACAATTTTGCCCGGACACTCGCCAAAGTCGTCGCCATCCACGAGCGTCCCGCCGCCGGCCAGGGAGAATTCGCGGTGGTGCCAGACTGATCGACTCAAGCCGCCTTGGCCTGCAACAACGGCACCACGGCGTCAGCGCTGCCCCATTCGATGAGTTCCATGCGGCCGTCCTGATGTTCGACGATGGCGGTGCAGCTATCCACCCAGTCGCCGCAGTTGATGTAGGTCACTCCGGTCACTTCGCGAATGGCGGCGCTGTGAATGTGGCCGCAGATCACCCCGTCGAGTCCGCGGCTCCTGACGGCATGGATCACCGAATCCTCGAAATCATAAATGAAGCTGACCGCGCGCTTGATGCGGCGCTTGGCATAGCCCGCCAGCGACCAGTAGCCTGGGATGCGTAGCGTCCTGCGCACCCAGGACAGCCAGGCATTGATGCGCACCAGCACGTTGTAGGCGATGTCGCCGAGCACCGCCACCCAGCGGTGATGGCGCATCACCTGGTCGAATTCGTCGCCATGGATCAGCAGGTACTGCTTGCCGTCGGCGGTTACATGAACATGCTCATGTACCACCTGTATGTCGCCAAAGGAGGTGCCGGTGTATTCGCGCAAGGACTCGTCGTGGTTGCCGGGGATCAGCATCACATGTTCGCCGTGGCGTGCTCGCCGCAGCACTTTCTGGACCACGGTGTTCTGCTCCGGCGTCCAGTGGATGGCGCGGCTCATGGCCCAGAAATCGATGATGTCGCCAACCAGGAAGAGATGTTCGGACTCATGTTCGCGCAGGAATTCGAGCAGCCTGCCCGCCTGGCAGCCGCGCGTGCCGAGGTGGATGTCCGAGAGGAAGATCGAGCGGAATCTCAAGTCAGGAAGTATGGTCAGTGAAATATTTCATGTTTGGCTTCGCTCATCGGCAACGCTCGGCTGGCTGCGCCGTCATTATTCATCGCCTACATGACAGTTTCATGACCGTTTCCGCCGGCTAGGCATTTCATGTGAATTTAACCGGCGATACATGCAACTGAAACATCGGTTTTCTAATGTGACGGGGAGAAAACCGACAGGAGAAAACCATGTTGCATCTTGCCCAAGACACCCCCAGGAAAGCCAGGCATCAACTGCATGTTGGGCTGGCGCATAGCAGCTCGGAAATTCTTGAAGCTCAGCGTCTGCGCTACCGCGTCTTCGCCGATGAACTCGGCGCCAGGCTGCAAAACAAGATACCCGGCGTCGACCAGGACTATTACGACCGCTACTGCGAACACCTGGTGGTACGCGACGAAGCCAACCGGAAGATCATCGGCACCTATCGCATCCTGTCGCCCGAAGCCGCCCGGCGCGCCGGCAGCTATTACTCCGAGACCGAGTTCAACCTGGAGCGCCTCAAGCATCTGCGCGACCGCACGGTGGAAGTCGGCCGCTCCTGCATACATCCCGACTACCGCACCGGCGGGACCATCGCGCTGCTCTGGTCCGGCCTGGTTCGCTACATGCTCCAGACCCACCACGAATACCTGATCGGCTGCGCCAGCATCGGCATGGCCGACGGCGGGCATGCCGCGGCCGGTATCTTCAGTCGGATCGAAGCGCATATGGCGCCGATCGAGTACCGCGTGTTTCCGAACTGCCCGCTGCCGCTCAATCGCATCGAAGCCAGCAAGGACGCCGAGGTGCCACCGCTGATCAAGGGCTACCTTCGGGCAGGCGCCTATGTCTGCGGCGATCCGGCCTGGGATCCGGATTTCAACACCGCCGATCTGTTGATGCTGTTGCCGATGTCGCGTATCGACGCGCGTTACGCCCGGCATTTCGTCGAACGCCAGGTCGCCTGATGATTCGGAGGATTCGTTGCGGTGGTCGCTTGGCCCGGGTCGGCGTGCATGTTGTCTTCGGATGGTGCCTAGCGACGGCCTGCTATCCTTTTCTAACGCAGACGGCCCAGCGCAGGCTCCAGCAGCGCTGGTCGCGCGACTTGCTCGACATGCTCGGCGTGGGTCTCGAAGTCTCCGGGCCGGCTTCGCTGGTCGCGAGCAGCGACAATTCGATCCACGGCCTGATGGTGGCAAACCACGTTTCCTGGCTGGACGTGTTCGTCATCAGTTCGCTGGCGCCGGCGACCTTCGTCTGCAAGAGCGAGGTACGCCGCTGGCCGCTGATAGGCAGCTTGTGCGCCAAGACCGGCACGGTGTTTCTGGAGCGCGGGAGCAAATTCGCGGCGCAGCGCACTCACCAGGCGCTGGCCGGGAAACTCAGGCACGGGGACAGGGTCGCGATATTTCCTGAAGGGACAACCGGCGAAGGCAGGACGCTGCTGCCCTTTCGCGCGGCGCTGATGCAGTCCGCCATCGATGCAGGAACACCTGTCCAGCCGCTGGCGATCCGCTACCTGGATGCGCGTGGAGATCATGCAGCCGCGGCGAACTATTGCGGCGAGACGAGTTTCTGGCAATCCCTATGCAGCGTCGCCTCGGCCCCGGCCATGACCGCCAGCATCGCCATCCTGGAACCGGTCGCGACAGTATCGATTACCCGCAAGGATCTGGCCGGGAAGGCCCACGCATCGATCCGGTTATCCCTGGAGCAACTGGCGATCAGGCCCGGCAATGTCGTTCAGGATGAGCATCGGATCGAAGAAGGTGAATTGATCCTGATCGGGGAATAAGCAGACTAGACTCGGTAGGCGCCGACCGTTTCCCGGATCGATCGTGCCTTGTCGTTCAACTGTTGGGCAACGGTGGCTGAATTGGCGGCACTGGCGCTGTTCTCTTCGGTCATCTGTGCGATGCGTTCGACTTGCTGGGCGATGTGATCGCTGGCCTGTCCCTGCTCCAGGACGGCATCGGAAATTTCCGACACCATGACTTGGACCTCTTGCGTCCCGGAGCGAATTTGCTCGATGGCGGTCCCTGCCGCCTTGGCCCCTTCGATTCCCTCTTCCACCAGAGCAACCATCGAGGCCATGCTGTTGTGCGCGTTGCTGGCGCTTTCTTGAACGCCGCTGAGCAATCCGGAAATCGAGACTGTGGACGTGGTGGTCTTTTCCGCCAGTTTCCTGACCTCGTCGGCCACGACGGCGAAGCCCCGGCCTTGCTCGCCCGCCCTGGCCGCCTCGATGGCGGCATTGAGGGCCAGCAGATTGATTTGATCGGCCACTTCCTTGATGACGGTGACCACCGACGAAATGCTTTCGCTCTGACTCTTGAGGTCGCTGATTTTTTCCGCGGCGAGCTTGGCGGCCAGGGCGATGTCGTTGATCTTGGAGACCGAGGAGGCGATGACTTGGGAACCGTTCTCCGCAAGCCCTCCGGCGGTCGCCGCCAGGCTCTTGGTATCGCGGGCACGGTCGCCGATATGATTGATGCTGACAGTCAACTCCTCGATGCTTGCAGCCATGGAGGAAGAGGCTTCGCTCTGCACGTTGGAACCGCGGGAAATCTCGTCTGCCGTGTGGGCCATGTCCTCGGACGACCGGCTGACCTGATCCACTTCCGCCTTGATCTGTTTCAGGCTGGCATTAAGCCTGTCCAGCAGAGCCCCATAAGCATTCAGCGCCAAGCCTATTTCGTCGCTCGAATTGCTGTTGATCCGCTTGGTGAAGTCCAGTGTGGCACTCACTTCCAACATGGACTGCTTCATCTCATGGATCGGCCTGACGATCGATCGGCCGACCAAATAACCCGTGACGCCGACCAGGACGATCATCAACAGCGCGGTGGCACCCACCATGCTCAGGGTAAATCGGTAGGATTTGTCTCCCGCCGCCGCGAGTTCGCCGGCGTGCCGGGCATTGGCAGCCTCGATTTTTTCCAGAATATCCGTGGCGCCCGAGCGCGCCTTGGTGGCTTCCTTGGCGAAGACATCGATGGCGGCCTGTTTCTCGCCCTTCGCCGAGAGTTCCATCACCCGTTTGGCCAAGTCAAAATACACTTCCATGGCGGGATACAACTGTTTCAGATTGCCGCGATCGACATCCGAAGTCACCAGGTTCTTCTCATACGCGGAAACGTTGTTAACGACATCGTCGCGCAAGGCCAGGATCCGCTTTTCGGTCTCCTGAACCTTGTCCGCCGGTGTAACAATGTGACGGTAGACGAGCGCATGCATCAGAGTGAACTGGAACTGTGTTTTGGAAATGTTTTTCATGCTCGGGACAGAATCGCTATTGACTTCATGGAGGTAGCCATTGAGCTGATTGATGCCATAGATGGAAATTCCGCCAAACACCAGCAACGCGAGCATGGGCAACAATACCAATAATGCGATTTTCTTCAGGATGGACATGATCGGAACCTCCAGCGGATTATTGGTGGAATCTGTTTTAATTATGTTTGCCATCCATATTATAGCCACTACGATAATATGGGTTTGCCGAGTAGCGTCTAATTGGCTACATTTCGCACCACGATCTCCCCCATCGCACACACCTTGGAAATCCTCACCCGGCTTTGCATCATCCGCCACGGCGAAACCGACTGGAACGCCGAGAAGCGTATCCAGGGACATCTCGACATTCCGCTGAACGAATCGGGCCTGAGACAGGCTCACGCGATTGCCGACGGGCTTGCGGAATGCCCCTTCAGGAACATCTACAGCAGCGACCTGCGGCGTGCCTGGCAAACCGCCAAGATCGCCGCTGGCCGGCTGGAAATTCCCCTCCGCCCCCATGAGGGTCTGCGGGAAAGACATTCGGGCGTCCTCGAAGGCAGGACGGTGGAAGAATTGTCCGCCAGGCATCCGGAAGCCCATGCGCGTTTCCTGGACAGGGATCCGGATTACCCGTTCGGCCCGGGCGAATCGATGCGGACGTTCTCGGCACGAGTGGTCGCCGCGGTGGAAGAACTGGTGGCATCCCATGCCGGTGAAACCCTGTTGCTGGTGACCCACGGCGGCGTCCTGGATGTGGTGTTCCGGATAGCCACCGGCCGCAGTCTCGATGCACCGCGGGACTATCCCATGCCCAATGCCGGGATCAACTGGTTCGAACACTCCAGCAGCGCGTCGAGAAAGTTTCGCCTGGTGGCCTGGGGCGAGCAATATCATCTCGACCCGTCATTGCACAGTGGTTCGGATCATCCGGAATAGGCGTTATCCCACAGAATCCAGCGGGCGGCGTTATGCCCGGGATAGCCGGAAGCGCTACCCAGCGCTCGATCCTCTGAGGAAGACGACCAACTCCTCGGCCGGCATCGGCCTGGCGAAATGGTAACCTTGCGCCCCATCGCAGTGGAAGCTGCGCAGATGTTCCAGGATATGGGCGTCCTCCACGCCTTCGGCGATGGTAGCCAGGTTCAGGCTCTGGGCCATCTGGATAATGGCGCGGACTATCGCGGCGTCGTCCGGATCGGACGACAGGTCGCGAATGAAGGACTGGTCGATCTTGAGTTTGTCGACATCGAAGCGCTTCAGGTAAGAGAGGCTGGAATAGCCGGTGCCGAAATCGTCGATCGACAGTTTTACTCCCAGCAGCTTCAACTGCCGCACCGTGGCAAGAACGGTGTCGGTATTCCCGATCAGGATAGACTCGGTCAGTTCCAACTCGAGCATGGCCGGATTGAAACCGGACTCATCCAAAGCACTGGTCACGGTCTGGACCACATCGCCGCGCTTGAATTGCACCGCCGACAGGTTTACGGCGATCTGCATCTCGGGCAATCCCGCCTGCTTCCAGGCCACTCCCTGGCGACACGCCTCGCGCATCACCCATTCGCCGATCGGTACGATCAATCCGCTTTCTTCGGCAATCGCGATGAATCTCCCCGGCGCAATCAAGCCGAGATCCGGATGGCGCCAGCGGATCAATGCTTCCGCGCCTGTCACCCGGCCGTCGCCGAGGTCGATCTGCGGCTGGTAATGCAGAACGAACTCGTCGTGCTCCAGCGCCCTCTTCAAACCGTTCCTCATGGCGAGATGTTCGACGGCCTCGACATTCATCTGCTCGTCGAAGAAACGATAGGTGTTGCGCCCAGAATCCTTGGCCCGGTACATGGCCATGTCGGCTTTCTTAAGCAAGGTATCGAAGTCCTTGCCGTCGTCCGGATAGAGGGTGATGCCGACGGAGATCGACGTGGACAGTTCATGGCCGTCGATCCAGAAAGTTTCCTGCAAGCGCTTGATGAGCTTGACCAGGATGGGTGCGATGGTGTCAGCATCCGTCAGGTCCGACAGCACGATCAGGAATTCGTCGCCGCCTTGGCGGCTGACGGTGTCCGTGTCGCGGATGCCTTCGCCGAGCCGCACCGCGATTTCCTTCAGCAGGTGATCGCCGACGGCGTGGCCCAGCGAATCGTTGATGGTCTTGAAGTTATCCAGGTCCAGGAACAGCAATGCCACCTTGGTCCTGGAGCGATCCGCATAGGCTTTGACCTGTTCGAACCGGTCGTTGAGCAGCAAGCGGTTGGGTAGTCCGGTCAGGGTATCCCGATAGGCCAGGTACTCGATCTGCTGCTCGGCTGACTTGCGCTCGGTGATGTCCTTACCGACGCCACGGTAGCCTATAAACTCGCCCGTGGGGCCGAATATGGGATTTCCGGTGATCGAAAACCAGCGAAATTCGCCGGGTGCCGTCTCGATCTGGTAAACCAGATCCTTGAAGGGTTCATGCCGTTCGAGGATCTGCCGATGCGCCTGCCACTGCGCTTCGGTCACTCCCAGGATGGGCAGTTCCCAGCGGGTCTTGCCCAAAGTATTCTCCGGATTCAGACGGGTGATGGAGAGTCCATAGGACATTTCCGAAAACCGGAATTGGGCATCCTGTTCCCACAACCAATCCGACGACATCGATGTCAGATCCTGGTAGCGTGCCTCGCTCGCGCGCAGCGCCTCCTCGGTGCGCTGGCGCTCCACGACCAGCTGGTTGAAGTTGTCGACCAACTGACCGATTTCATCGTCGCGGCTGACGGGGATCGGCGCGAAAACCTCCTCGCCGGCAGTCATGCGCCGCATCGCCGCCCCCGCCGCGTCCAGCGGAGACAACTGGCGCGCCAGGACGAAACGCAGGATCAACATGACGATCACGGAAAGCAGCAATGCCGCCAGATAGATCTGGACCTTGAGGGTCGCGATCGGGGTATACACTTCCTTGGTGGGAACCGCCGCGACGACGATCCAGTCGGTTGTGTGCATGCGATGGCTGACGCTCAGATTCTCGACGCCGAGTGAACTTTTGGTGATCCCCGCCCCATCGAACCCTGTCTCAATGCGCCGGTCGAGCATCGGGTTCACGCCCTTGGCCGGCATGGCGGTCATGATCCGTGTCTGGTCCGTCGCCGAGACGATCAAACTGTCCTTGGGCGACATGACAATGAAGTAACCGCTGTCGCCGAGCTTGGTCTGTTCGAGCTGACCGAAGAGATTGCGATCCGACAGATAGCTCGGTCCCACCACGACGCCGGCAACGGCACCCGAGGCATCGCGCAAAGGTGCGGTGATGGCGACGAAGGGTTGCTTCAGGAACCGGCTCAGGGTCGGCGAGCCTATGATCGAGCGACCCTGGGTCAGGGTGTCCCGAAAATACGGCCGATCGCCGATGTTTCCGCCCGTACGTCCCTTGATCCGCGGATAATCCGCCAAGATGATGCCATGCTGATCCGAGATGGTGACCCCGGAAGGAAAGAGTGTCTTGGACGCGACATGCTGTTCCAGATGTCGCTGCAGTTTCGTCGAATTGGCCAAAATTCCGGGAGGAATCGACGCCGCGATCTCATTGAGGGTGTCGACGCGCATCTGGAACTTGCTGTCCAGGTCGGACGCGACATAGTGGACCGTCGATGACATCTGGTCAGCCAGGACATCTTCCAGGTCGTTCTGCACCACCACCGTCACGCGCGCCGCCAGTCCCCAGATACCGACGACCAGCAGCGCCAGCACCACCAGCAAGATGCGGGTCTTGAACCCCATCGATGAAAATGGGTTAGCCAGCAAGATGGCGGCGGCGAAAACTCATATTGACCGATAATGGGGGTGCAAATGACCGATATTCAATCGTCCTGGGGGAGGTTCCGAGGTAGGGCAGCGACCAGTCTTTTCAGCTCGGCGACTTCGGCTTCGAGCTTTTCCACCCGCTGTTCCAGGGCGATCCGGAATCCGTCCGCCGGCTGTCGGTGCGAAGCCGCCGGCGTTTCTTCCTCTTCCGAACCGGCGATCTCGCCGCTGAAAAGATGCGCATAGCGGGATTCGCGCCGGCCCGGCTCGCGCGGCAAACGGACCACGAAGGGACCGTCCTCGCGTTGGGCGAGGCTCACCAGCATGGCCTCGACTTCGTTCACATCGGCCAACTTGCACATCCGGCTGGCGCGGCTGCGCAACTCTCCCGGCGTCTGAGGGCCGCGCAGGAAGAGTTCGCAAATGATGCCGAGTTCCTGCGGCGAAAATTTCAGGACGCCATATTCGGTATTGCAGAAACGCTGCTGGAATTTTGCGACGCGGCTGCCATAGCCGCCGTGTTCGCTGACCAGGAATTTCTTGATCAGCTGATCGACATTCTCCTGAACGACCGTCTCATCCATGTCCAGCACCGGATCGCGGTTGCTCTTCTGGTTGCAGGCATTGGTCAGGGCATTCAGGGATAAGGGATACTGCTCCGGGGTGGTGATCTGCTTTTCGATCAGGCAGCCGATGACACGGATTTCAGGGGGAGAGAGGACCAGGTTCATGTTTTTCAGGCCACCGCAAGTTTCGTCAGGATTCTACTCGGTTCAACGCCATTTCTTTCCAGCGCCAAGCCGACTTCAAACGCCGAACGCAACTCGCGTATGGCTCGATAAAGCGCTTCGGCCTGGGGGTAATTTCTTCCCAGCAGCCTCAACCACTGCTTGAGTCTCCCGGGCGCGTGCTGCGCATGCAATTTAGCCTGAACCTGCGACCAGAAGTCGGCGATCACCGGCATCAATGCATCCCAGTCGGCGTTGGTCACGTGATCCGCCCGCTCGCCACGAATCCGCGATGCCAGCCACGGATCCGCCACCGCGCCGCGTCCGAGCATGACGTCGCGACAGCCGGTGGCAAGGCGGATGCCCGCGTAGTCGGCCACATTCCACACTTCGCCGTTGGCGATGACGGGCAGTTCCACAGCCTGGCGTATCCGCGCCACCCAATCCCAGCGCGCCGGGGGGCGGTAGGCATCGAACCGGGTGCGCGCATGCACCACCAGTTCCTGGACGCCGCCCGCTTCCAGGGCACGGGCGCAGTCTAGAGCCCGCCCCGTGTCTGCGATGCCCAGGCGCATCTTGGCGGTGACCGGAATTGTCCGCGGCACCGCATGGCGAACCGCCAACGCGATGCTGTGCAGCAGTTCTGGCTCATCCAGCAGCGCCGCGCCGCCGCGATGACGATTGACCAATGGGGCAGGGCAGCCGAAGTTGAGGTCGATGCCCGTCGGCGACAACAGCGTCAGGTGAGCCGCGTTGTCCGCCAGCATGCCGGGATCGGAACCGAGCAACTGCACCCGTACCGGGGTTCCCGAGCGGGTCCGCGAGGAACGCCGCAACTCGGGACAGACGCGGGTATAGCATGCATGTGGCAGCAGGGTATTGGTCACCCGCACGAACTCGGTCACGCACCAGTCATAGACGCTGGCGCGCGTCAGCACATCGCGCAACACGTCGTCGGCCAGGCCTTCCATAGGGGCGAGTATCAACCTGTCCATCGCCGGGTCACGCAGGTCCGGAAGCTGCCAAGGTCGCGAGCCACTCCGCGCCGTAGGCGTCGACCTGCCAGCGACGCACCAGGGGAATGTCCTGCAATTCTCGCAGATCCCCGGGCAGCAGTCTGGCGACGTTGTAAAGAATCGCGTTGGAAGCGACCAGCGCCGGCTCCAGATCGAGCGTTGCGGACTTATTCTGGCGCCACTTCTTGAGTTTCTGGAAGCGAGCTTCGATCTCCGCCGCATTCTCCGGCTGGGGCGGTTCCGGTGGGGGCTGGGGCAGGATCGCCTGGCCGGACATGCCTGCCCGGATGGCGCCGACGATCCGTTCGCCATAGCTCCTGGCCACGCGCGGATGCATGCCGCGCACATCGAGCAAAGCCCTTGCTTGCGCCGTCTTGAGCCGCACCAGATTCAAGAGTGCGTCGTTCGGGATCACCCGGAAGGTCGGCAGATCTTCCTCGCGGGCGATCTGATCGCGCACGATAAACAGTTCGCGCAGCACCTTCAGGTCCGGAGCAGCCAAGGTCTGGGAGCCTGCGATCTTCAGGCAATCGTCGGCCGAAAACGGTTTCACTTGCGGCTTTTTCAAGACCACCCGCTCGAACTCCTCGAGCGCCTGTGCTTCCCGGCCCTTCTCCACGACCAGATCCCACAACAAGTCCCGCAATTCGGCGAGGTAGTGGGTATCCGAGCGGGCGTACTGAAGATGCTCGGGCAACAAAGGACGCGACGACCAGTCGTAGCGCTGGAAACGCTTATCCAGCCGTTGGGAAAAAAACTGGCCGATCAGATCGCTCAAACCCAGTTTGCGCAAGCCGGCGACCTGCGCCGCGATCATGGTGTCGAAAATGTTCTTGGTGTCGATCCCGCAACTGCGCTTCAGCAGCATGATGTCATTGTCGGCGCCGTGAAATATCTTCTCGATAGCCGGGTCGGCGAAGGCGCCATGCAATGACGTCAGATCGGCGCCGGACAGTGCGTCGACGATATAGTCCTCGCCCCCGGCAGTAATCTGGAACAAGCACACCTTGTCGAAGTAGTGGTAGAACGAGTCCGACTCCATGTCGACGGCAAAGCGTGGAACCCGCTTCAGCGTATCCGCCAGCGCCTCGATTTCGGCGGTGGCAGTGAGAAAGTGCACGGGAATTTCGAACACCGGCACCGGATGCAACGCCGGCGCCGCCAACTGCTCCGTGCCTGGAACAACCTTCGGACGAGTCGAAGGTTTTTGATTTGTCATATGACTTGCCCTGTGGGGTTGCAATGCGGAATTGAGGCGCTTGCCATTGTAGGCTACCAGGCTCTCTTCCCGATCGGGGATCAAGCTGCGGATGACTCACAAGACATGCGACTCGATGTGGTGAAAAAGGAACACTGCCCATCAATAAATGCTGGTTATAGCACCGACAAACGGCCACGGGTTATCATTGCTACGTGGGAGAGGCAGAATTCCAGAATCCGATAATCGCCGGCAATGCATGGCAAGCTTCGTTCCGGCGCCACCCGGGAAAGTCTGGCTGAAACTTGGAAAACACTCAGTAAGCCTTGAAATGACCAGTCTCGATATCCGCACTCTGTTCTTCCTCGCCATGGTCACCAGCGTGCTGCTTGCGGTGGGCCTGCAAATCGTAAACCGAATCATCGTCAAGGACCCTAGTCTACGCCTGTGGGCCTTGGGTGCGAGTGTCAATGGAGTTGCTTACATCCTCCTGGCGCTGCGTGGCATTGTTCCCGATCTGTTCTCCATCGTGGTCGCGAACACTTTGCTGGTCGCTGGTTCGGCTGGACTCTACTTGGGCAACCGGAAGTACCGGGGGCTGCAGACCGAATTTGCATGGTACTGGGTCCTCGCGGGCGTTGCGGCCGCGGCATTCTACTATTTCACCTATGTGGCGCCGAGCCTCTCGGCGCGGATTGTTGCCCTGTCGGCATCGACGGCCGCCATCTTGTTTCCCTGCGCCTTTGTCCTGTTGAGTCCGGGGGAGAGCCGCGACCGCACCGTACGCTGGTTCGTTGCAGCGGCCTTTCTGGCTACGGCGCTCATGCTTGGGGCACGCGCGGTCATAACACTCCTTACCGCTCCGCCAGGACAGGACTTCATGGCGGTTGCCAATCCGATTCATACCGTGACCGTGGTGTTCGGCATCGGACTGAATGCCGTCCTGGGCATTGGTTTGCCGCTGCTGGTGTCAGGAAGAATGCAATTGCAACTCCTGGAGAGCGAAACGCGGTTCAGGGGCGCTTTCGAAACCGCTGCGCACGGAATGGCACTGGTGTCGATCGAAGGGCGATTTATCAAGGTCAATCCTTCCTTATGCGCCATGCTGGGATATGACGGTGCAGAGATGTTGGCCACCGATTTCCAATCGATCACCCATCCGGATGACTTGGTCGACGACCTAAAGCACGTCGATGACTTGATTGAGGGCCGGATTGACACCTACCAGATGGAAAAACGATATTTCCACAAGACTGGAAAGATTGTCTGGATTCTGCTGAGCGTTTCTCTCGTCCGCAGCAAAGACGGCGCTCCCGTTCATTTTGTTGCCCAAATCCAGGATATCAATCAGCGCAAGCTGGATCAGCAGCGCCTGGAACATCTTCTGGCAGAACAAAAGGCGATGCTGGAAAACGAGCTGATCGGCATTGTGAGAGTCAGAAACCGCACGATCATCTGGGCAAATCCGGCCTTTGAAAAAATGCTCGGGTATGCTCCAGGCGAACTCAACGGGACGCCTACCCGCAATAACTATCCCAGCGACGAAGTCTATGAGTCATTTGGCGCAGCTGCCTACCCGGTCCTGGCGACCGGAAAAGTCTTCAGGACGCAAATTGAGCATCTGCGCAAGGATGGCAAGCACATTTGGGCTGATGTCAGCGGGGGTATTCTTGATCCTGAAAGCGGCGAATCCCTGTGGGGATTTATCGACATCACCGAGCGCAGGCAACTCGAACAGAGCATTGCGCAAAATGAAGCGCGCATGGAGCTTGCGCTGGCAGGGGCCGACCTAGGTCTATGGGATCTGGATATTCCGAGCGGCCGGTTCACCCATAACCAGCGCCTGGTCACGATGCTCGGCTACACTTCGGATGAAATCGAGGTATCCGTCCAAACATTTGCGTCGCTGCTCCATCCAGACGACCTTCCCCAGTTTCGCGCAGCCTACTTTGCCCACCTGAAAGATGAAGCATCCAGCCTGGAGGTCGAATATCGGCTACGACACAAGGACGACCGCTGGATCTGGATTCTCTCGCGTGGAAAGGTCGTTGAACGAGACAATACCGGTCGCTCAGTGCGAGTGACGGGCACCAGTCTTGATATCAGCGAGCGCAAGAGAACCGAGGCAGCACTCAAAGCGCGCGAGGCAAGACTCTCCACGTTGATAGCTTCGATGCAGGACATCGTTATCGTCTTCGATACGGGTGGAACCGTGGTCGAGTACTTCCATCCGCCGCTAGCGCATCGTCCCTCGTACAAGAGCCCTGAAGATATTCTAGGCAAGACGTATGAAGAAATCGTTCCCGACGATGTCGCGACGCTTATCGGAGATGCAATTGGAAACATCCTCATGGATGAGGAGGCTCAAACAATCGAATACAGCCTGTCCATCAATGGAGTCGAGTATTTGTCTCAAGCCACATTGAGTCCACTGCTAGGCGAATCCAAATATCCGACCGGATTCCTCATGGTGGTTCGAGACGTCACCACCGAGCGCTCCGCCCAACGGGAAATTGAGCATTTGGCCCGCACCAATGCCCTGCTTCTGGAAAGTGTCGGCGAAGGCATCTACGGCGTCGATTTGAGCTACCGCTCGACCTTCGTCAACTCCGTGGCCTTGACCATGCTCGGCTTCACCGAGGCCGAGCTGCGAGGGCAGGAGCCACATGCGCTGTTTCACCATCATCGGCAGGATGGAACGCCGTATGCGGTTGAAGAATGCCCCATCAGGCTAACTCAGCAGGATGGCCGGATTCGCCATGACGAGAATGAATGGTTTTGGCGCAAGGACGGTAGCGGCTTCCCGGTAGCCATGACGGTGACACCGATGATCGAGAACGGCAGCCGCGTTGGTGCCGTCGTTATTTTCCAAGACATCACCGAACGTAAGGCCAATGAAGCGAAAATCCACGATCTTGCGTTCTACGACCCGCTGACCAAGTTGCCCAACCGCCGCCTGTTGCTCGACCGGCTCGGCCTCGCGCTATCCGCTAGCGCGCGACGCGATAGTTTTGGAGCTATCCTGTTTCTGGATCTCGACAATTTCAAAATCCTCAACGATACGAGAGGACACGAAACCGGTGATCTGTTGCTGATAGAGGTTGCGCTTAGGTTGCTCTCCTGCGTTCGGGCCGAGGACACCGTGGCCCGATTTGGTGGCGATGAGTTCGTGGTGATGCTCGAAGACCTGAGCCCTGAATTTGAACGAGCGAGGGCGCAGGCCGAGGGCATCGGTGAAAAGATCCGCGGTGCGCTCAGCGCCGAGTATTCGCTTCAAGAGTCCCGTCACCATTGCAGTTCCAGTATTGGTATCTGCCTGTTCAAGGGAGCGGAAGTCGCAGTGGGCGAAATCCTTAAACGAGCTGACCAAGCCATGTACCAAGCAAAATCGGCCGGACGAAATTCCATCCGGTTTTTTTGGGTGGGCGACTAACTTTGGCGGTTTGACAGTAGTTATCCGCAGGTCTGATAACGCCGGTTCGTCAATGCCTCCAACGACCTGCCGTGCATATCTTCATAAACTCCAAAAATAATCTCGGAACGGGAATAAATTCGTCGGGTATTTGGTATGAGTCTGTGAAGCCCAATAGGGGGCTTTCAACCCGAACGAAAGGATGCCTAACCATGGACCGTCGCAATTTTCTAAGCCTTGCCGCCGTCGGCGGAGGTGCAGTCTTCGTTTCCGGCCTGTCCGGGTGCGCCAACCTGGGCGGTATGGACAAGGCCGCCAATGCCGCCAACGCCAACTTCTATTTTGTCCAGCTTTCCGACATTCACTGGGGATACAAGGGGCCGGACAACCCCGATGCCGCGGTCACCCTGGGCAAGGCTGTGGCTACCGTCAACGCCCTAGCCGACCAGCCCGACTTCATCGTCTTCACAGGCGACCTGACCCACACCACCGATGATGGGCTTGAGCGTCGGCGACGGATGGCGGAGTTCAAGCGCATCGTTGCAGCCCTGAAAGTCAAGGACGTACGCTTCATGCCCGGCGAGCACGATGCTTCCCTCGATCGGGGCGCGGCATTCATGGAGCATTTTGGCCCGACCCACTACACCTTCGACCATCGTGGGGTGCACTTCGTGGCGCTGGATAATGTTTCCGACCCGGGTGCGAAGATCGGCGACGAGCAACTGGCCTGGCTGGAAGCCGATCTGGCAAGACTCGACAAGGCCGCGCCGATTGTCGTGCTGACTCACCGACCGCTGTTCGACCTGGCGCCCAAGTGGGACTGGGCAACGCGGGATGGCGCCAAAGCCTTGCAGATTCTGACGCCCTTCCAGAACGTGACCGTCTTCTATGGCCATATTCACCAGGAGCATCACCACATGACCGGCCATATCGCGCATCATTCGTCGAAATCCCTGATCTTTCCCCTGCCGGCGCCGGGATCGCAGGAAAAGCGCACCCCGGTGCCTTGGGATGCGGCGATGCCATACCGCGGACTCGGTTTCCGCGAAGTCGACACCGATCCGCGGAAGGCGACCTATGCAATCACCGAATTGCCCGTGGTACGCACATGAGTGCCTTGTCCCGTCGATCGGCATTGAAACGTCTCGGCATCGTGCTCGCCTCCGCGGGCACGATGGCGCTCGTCGCCGGGAGTCCGCGAGCCCAGGGACAGGCGGGACGGATCATCGAGATCGAGGCGCGGCGCTTCCGCTTTACGCCCAACGAAATCAAGATCAAGCGCGGGGAAGTGGTCACCCTGGCTTTGCGTGCCGTGGATTTTCCTCATGGTTTCAACCTGCCGGATCTGAGCATACGGGCGGACCTTATTCCCGGCCAAGTCGTCACCGTCCGTATCCAAGCCGTGCAGCCGGGCAGGTTCGCGTTCCTGTGCGACAATTTTTGCGGGGAACACCACGAGGAGATGAGTGGTACATTGATCGTCGACACCTGATCGGAAAGCGATTGACTAGCGCACGCGACTTCGAAAAACGAGTACTCCCGCATCTCCACGCGGCGTTCAACCTCGCCCGCTGGCTGGTTCATGACGATCACGTGGCGGAGGACATGGTCCAGGATGCCTACCTCCGGGCTTACCGCTACTTCGCATCCTTGCGTGAGGGCGATGCGCGGCCTTGGCTGCTGGGCATCGTCCGCAACAACTGCTTTACCTGGCTAGAGGAACAGCGCCTCACTCCCGGTCAGGTCGAACTGGATGACGAACTGATCGACACCCTGAAAGCGCCGGAACACGGACAAGGCATGGACCCGGGAGCGATTCTCGATCAGGAACAAACGCGCAAGCGGGTGGATGACGCGATCCGGGCGCTTGCCCCACCTTTTCGCGAAGTGGTCGTATTGCGGGAGCTCGAAGGCATGTCCTATGCCGAAATCGCCCAGATCGCAGCTATCCCGATTGGCACCGTGATGTCACGACTGTCCCGCGCCCGATCGGAGTTGAAAGGCGCGCTGGCGGGACTCTGGAGGAACCAGTGAAATGAATGAAGACGACGATCATGAACTGAGCGGCCTGATCCGCGCGCATGCCACGCGATACCAAGCCAGTCCGGCCCTCGAAACCGCGATTCAGACGGAGATCGCGCTGCAGTCCGCTTCGGCGCGGCGACCGGTTTCTTCATCCCCGTGGCGCTGGCCGGTCTGGGGATACGCCGGCGTTGGGTTCGCCTGCGGGATAGTCGTCAGCGCGATCATGATGCTGGTCGCGGGGCAATATCGGGACGCCGGAAACCTGGAGGGCGAACTGACCAACAGCCACGTTCGCGCCCTGATGGCGAATCATTTGACCGATGTCGCCTCATCGGACAATCACACCGTCAAACCTTGGTTCCAGGGCAAGTTGAGCTATTCCCCTCCGGTGCCGGATTTGGCTGCGCAGGGGTTTCCGCTGGTGGGCGGTCGCCTGGACTATCTGTCCAGCCGCGCCGTCGCCGCCCTCGTCTATCGGCATAACGATCATCTGATCAACGTTTTTGTCTGGCCGGACTCCGGCGATAGCCCCAAGACACAAAGCGTCCGCCAAGGATACAACCTAATTCAATGGCGGGAAGGCGGGATGCAGTATTGGGCGGTATCGGATGTAAACGCGTCCGAGCTTTTGACGCTCAGCAACCTGCTGCATTAGCCGGGTCGGTCGCGCGGTTGAACGAGCACCGCAGGATCGGCAGCGTTGCCGAGTGACTGTGTCAGAACATCACCGCGAATGGCGCGCAATTACTCTTTCGAACGATGACGCGCTTGTGTGTGGCATCGCACTGAATTGTCCTGGGTGAACCTTTATGCTCGATATTGATCATCGTATTGATTCATTCTTTGCTGGGCAGAATATGAGCGATCTATCGCGCCGAGAGCGGCGCTTACAACAGGAGCAATTCAACATGAACAATCGCACGAACACGATACGGAAATTTGCGCTCAGCACACTTGCCGCCGCCATGCTGTTTGGCTTGAGCGCTTGTGCCGGAATGTCGAGTCAGGAGAAGAATACCGCCATCGGTGCTGGAGTAGGCGCCATCGGCGGTTCCATTCTTACCGGCGGTAGCACGATCGGAACGGTAGGCGGCGCAGCCGTCGGTGGCGTCATCGGCCACGAAGTCGGCAAGTAACGATCAGCGGGGCGATGCGCCTGACCTAACCGGCCGGGAGTCGCGGTAACGCATCGCCCTGATCCCGTGAGCTGGGTGACCAACGCGGCTGCTCGGTTTCGAGTAACCATTACCAGGAGATATCCATGATGAGATTCGAGAAGATCGTCAGCGGCATTGTGATCGTGAGCGCACTACTTGTAGCGCTATCCGCGTGCCAGAAACAGGAAGGTCCGGCAGAACGCGCCGGCAAGGAAGTCGACAAGGCTACAGAGAAGGTCGGACAGCAGATCGAAAAAGCCGGCCAAAATATCCAGGACGCTGCAAAGGGTGACAAGAAATAATCGGTGGAAACAGACTGGCGACCCTGGGCGGAATTGCTTTCCAACCAGAACGGCGGGCTGAAGGATGAGTCGACCCGGCAACTGATTCGAAGGCTCCTGGTTGAACTGGTGCGGCTTGCGACAATCAATCCGGTGAGTATCGGCAACGCCGGTTGACGATCGAAGGTGCATATCTAATTGCGCTGACATTCCATTCTGAGCGAGAATGCATTTCATGGATATCTGCATTTTCGGAGCCGGTGCTATCGGCATCACCATAGGTACGCGCCTGGCGGCGCGCGGCCATCGGGTCTCGGCGGTCGCCCGTGGGGCAACATTGGGGGCGCTGAACGCCCATGGCCTGCGCCTGATCGATGGCGCTGCGATGCGCTGTCACGCAATTCAGGCAAGCCGCGATCCCGCTGACCTGGGCGTGCAAGACATCGTATTTATTTCGGTGAAGGGGCCGGCCCTGGCTGCTGTAGCCGCCCTTATTGCACCCCTCATCGGGCCGCATACCCAGGTAGTGACGGCCATGAACGGCGTGCCCTGGTGGTTCTTCGATGGAATGGAGGGACCGCTGGCCGGCGCTTCACTGGCGAGTATCGACGCCGAGGGAGCGCTGCGGCAGCAAATTCCGTCCCGGCACGTCACCGGGTGCGTGGTCCATCTGGCGGCCTCCGTCGTGGAACCAGGCAAGGCTCGCATCAATTTCGGCAACCGGCTGATTCTCGGCGAACCCGATCACGCCGATTCGCCCCGTCTCGGGATGCTGGTCGAGGAATTGACGGCGGCGGGTTTCGACGCCGAATCCTCCCTGCATATTCAGCGAGACATCTGGTTCAAGCTGTGGGGAAACATGACCATGAATCCGATCTCGGCATTGACCGGAGCGACCTGCGACCGAATACTCGACGATCCGCTGGTCAACGACTTTTGTGCCGCCGTGATGGGCGAGGCGGCGGCCATCGGCACCAAGATCGGTTGCCCTATCACGCAGACAGCCCAAGAGCGCAACGCACTGACTCGAAAGCTGGGAGCCTTCAAGACATCGATGCTACAGGACGCGGAGGCGGGCCGCACCCTGGAAATTGACGCTTTGCTTACCGTGGTTCACGAAATCGCCGGCCGTATCGGCATCGCCATACCCAATACCGCGGCGCTGCTCGGTCTGGTGCGGGTTTTTGCGAAACAGAATGGACTCTGAAGTTATCGACGCCATATCCAGGCACAATGCGGGCCGGGATCCTGAGCGCCTTGCCATGAAGTACGCCAAGATGGCACAGAGTTCCTTCGTTTTCCTGCGCGGCGCCTGTCATCTGTTTTACGACGCGCTGCCGGTTTCAACGCCGTTCCGCGATGCACCCCTGGCATGGTGCTGTGGCGATCTGCATTTCGAGAACTTCGGCAGCTACAAGGGCGACAACCGGCAGGTCTATTTCGATATCAACGACTACGACGAAGCCGCCCTGGCACCGGCCACCTGGGACATGGTCCGCCTGCTGACCAGTATTCAATGCGGGGCCGACGCCCTGCATGCGACACACGCCGAAAGCCTGGCAGTCAGTCTAAGCTGCCTCGATGCCTATCGCGGCGCCCTCGGCAAAGGCAAGCCCCTGTGGGTCGAGCGGGAAACCTCCGATGGTCTGGTGAATGAACTGCTCAGCGCATTGCAGGGCAGCGAGCGTGCCGCCTTCCTCGACAAGCGCACGATCCGCAAGGGACACCGCCGCACCCTGAAACTCGATGGCGTCAAGGCACTGCCGGCCTCCGATGTTCAGATCCACAAGGTGACGGAGTTCATGGATGGTTTCGCCGCCGCCCAGCCTAGCCCGAAGTTCTTCGAAGTACTCGGCGTGGGGCAACGCATCGCCGGGACCGGCAGTCTCGGCCTGGAGCGCTACGTGGTGCTGGTGGAGGGAAAAGGTTCACCGGACGGCAACTACCTGCTCGACATCAAGGAGGCCCAGCCGTCCGCGATGGCGGCTCGGCTCGCGCTGCTGGGCATCGAACAGCCAGACTGGCCCGATCAGGCAAACCGGGTGGTTACCGTGCAGAAACGCATGCAAGCGGTGGACCACGCCTTCCTCCACCCGGTCATCCTCGACGGCCTGCCTTGCATTCTGAAGGGACTGCAACCCTCGGAAGACCGGGTGGCCATCGGCGAATGGGGCAAGAAGCTGGACCGGCTTAAAGCGGTGGCGGCCACCATGGGCCACCTTCTGGCTTGGGATCAGCTCCGCGCATCCGGGCGATCCGGGTCGGCGAGCGCCGATGAGTTGATCGCCTTCGGCCATAGCAAGGACTGGGAGACGGAAATGCTGGATGCGTCGACAGAAATGACACGCTTGACTCAACGGCAGTGGAAAATCTTCAGCGAAAGTACTTTGGTAAAAGCCGGGAGCTTATGAACAAGTTTGTACCAGGAGGAATATCGATGTTCTCGCGCGACATTTCTTCCCGACAGATCCGATTAAAATGACTCGATGCCCTTTCAAGAAATTCGTCGCCGCGGCAAGCGGTCGTTAAACTGGGCGATTGCAGCATCTCTGGTCTTGCACGGCGTGGCCTTGTTTGTTCCCAGGCATGCTCCCCCTTCCCAGGATCGCTCCCAGACGCGGCTTGAGGCCACCCTGGCTCCTCGCGCACAAACGCCGATCATTGCCGAGCCGACAAAACTCCCACCCGCCGCGGCAGCCGCCGCCAGGCCACGGGCCCGGAAAAGAATTCTGACCACCGACAAGCCGATCGAGGCGATGACGGATCCGAAGTCCCGTCAGTGGTCGGTGGCGGAAAAGGAGGACATGAACCGCTTTCTTTTCGACCTGGAGAACGAGGCCAAGGCCCGTCCGGACCTGGCTCAGCGCTCGCTGGCCATGGCCGGGGAAATCGGCCGGCAACCAGCACCGCAGGATGTGGATCGAGATGAGCTTCTGGAACGCCGGCCGGACGGCCCGCCAGTCGATCCTTTCAGCCTGGAGATGTATCTCGACGGACTGGTCAGGAAGCTCAACAGAAGTGCCGACTTCGTCAAGAACGATCCCCGAAGTAGAGGCCTGAGAGTCGCCAAAGTACGCATCCGATTCAACCCGAATGGATCGCTACGCAGCTTCCAGGTGCTGAACGCCGCCGATCAACAGGAGGAAATCGCCTACGTCAAATCCGTGGTCGACCAGGCCGTGCCGTTTTCCCCATTCCCCGCAGACATTCTTAGATCGGCCCAGTCCCTGGCCATGGATATCTGCATCCTGCCCGCGAATACGGGCGGTCCGGCAAGCCCAAACTGATCAGGCTGATCCTGGCACGGCCGAGGCTCTTTGCGAGCGCCTTGGTGGGAGTGGCCACGGTTGTGTGGCTACCGTCTGCCGTCGCCCTTCACGAGATTACCCGGTGGATCATCGGCTGGAACATCGGCGCCTGCCTGTACTTGCTGCTCGCGGCGCGAATGATGTTCTGGTCTTCGCATGAACGCATGCGGACACGCGCGCTCCAGCAGGACGAAGGACGCATCATTATTCTGGTTCTGGTGGTCTCGTCCGCCATCATGTGTCTCGGCGCCATCGTCGCCGAACTGGGGATATCCAAGGACATCCACGGCACGCTGCGGTATGCCCACATTGCCCTGGCGGCGCTGACCATACTATCCGCCTGGGCCTTTACCCAGGTGATGTTCGCGTTGCACTATGCCCATGACTACTACGCCGCCGAAGCGCGGGGAAACAGCGGTGGCTTGCTTTTTCCGGGAGGCCACGCGCCGGATTACGGCGATTTTCTCTACTTCGCCTGCGTCATCGGCACCTCCGGTCAAACCGCCGATATCAGTTTCACCACCCGGACGATGCGCCGAACCGGTCTGGTTCACTGCATCCTGGCGTTCTTCTTCAACACCACGCTGGTGGCTTTGACCATCAACATCGCCGCGAGCCTGCTCGGATAACGGCATGATGGAATACCTCTCGGACATATGGCCAGATGAACATTCTTGACAGGCGAATCCGCCTTGCCTCCTGGCTCCTCGCCGCGCTGGGAATGATCGCGGTGCTGGTGCTGCATCTCCTGCCAGCCTTGCTGGCCGGCTTGCTGGTCTTTGAACTCGTCCATTTGATCGCGCCGAATTTGCAAAGACGCTTGACCAGTGCCCGCTCACGACTTGTCGCGGTGGTCCTTCTGGCAACGCTGGTGGTGAGTTTGACGACAGCCGGTGTGATAGGTGCGCTGGCTTTCTTCAAGAGCGATGTAGGCAGTCTCTCCGGACTCTTCGGCAAGATGGCCCAGATCATCGAGGATGCGCGCTCGGCGCTGCCGTCCTGGATCGTTGACATGCTGCCGCTCAACGCCGTCGGCCTGCAACAGATGACGGTGGATTGGCTGCGCGAGCACGCCGCCGAAGTGCGCACCGTCGGCAAGGATGCCGGGCTGGCGCTGGCGCACATTCTCATCGGTTTGATCATCGGCGCCATCGTCTCGACGCAGGAAGCGCTCGCCGGAAATTCACTCCGGCCGCTGAGCGCCGCCCTCGCCGAGCGCCTGCGCCGCCTGGCCGACGCATTCAGGCGTATCGTCTTCGCGCAAGTGCGCATCTCGGCGCTGAACACCGTGTTCACGGCCATCTACCTGGTCGTCGCCCTGCCGCTGTTTGGCGTGCACCTGCCGCTCACCAAGACCTTGATCGCCATTACCCTGATCGCCGGCCTGCTGCCGGTGGTCGGCAACCTGATCTCGAATGCCGTCATCGTCGTCGTCAGCATGGCGCATTCGCCACACGCCGCCTTGGCCTCACTGGCGTTCCTGGTGGTGGTGCATAAGTTCGAATATTTTCTCAACGCCCGTATCGTCGGCGGGCAAATCAATGCCCGTGCCTGGGAACTGCTGACGGCCATGCTGCTGATGGAAGCCATCTTCGGTTTGCCCGGCGTTATCGTGGCGCCCATCGTCTACGCCTGGATCAAGGATGAATTGAGCAACGTCGGCCTGGTGTGACACGTTTTCCCAGCGCCGGCACCGAAGACCTTTATCGAACTTATTAGCCATCCAAATGCACGATCACAGCCACCACGATCACCCTCCCACCGCCAATTCCCGCTCCATGATCTGGGCGCTCGCCTTAACCCTGGGTTTCGCCTTCGTCGAAGCGGGAACCGGCTGGTGGGCCAACTCCCTGGCGCTCATGGGCGATGCCGGGCATATGCTGACCGATGCCGCGGCCCTGGGGATCGCCGCTTTCGCCGCCTGGGCGATGCGCCGGCCGGCCTCGAACCGCCACACCTATGGTTATGCCCGCGCCGAACTGGTGGCCGCCTTCGTCAATAGCCTGTTCATGCTGGGCATCGTCGCCGCCATCGCCGTGGCCGCCATCGATCGCTTGCGTACGCCGCTGCCGGTATCCGGTGAAGCCGTCACCGGCGTCGCGTTGCTGGGACTCATCATCAATCTGCTGGTGGCCCGCCTGTTGCATGACGATCACGGCGGGCATGGGGGCAGTGCCGATCTCAACCGGCGCGCCGCCTTCCTGCACGTGCTGGGCGATCTGCTCGGTTCCGTGGCCGCCATCGCGGCCGGCCTGATCGTCACTTACACAGGCTGGAGCTGGGCCGATCCGCTGCTGTCGCTGGTGATTTGCGTATTGATACTTTTTTCCAGCGTTTCCCTGGTGCGGCAAGCCTTGCATGGGCTGATGGACGGCACGCCGCTATCCCTCGATCTCGCGGATATCGGACGCACCCTGGCTGGCACCGAAGGCGTTCGTTCGGTTCATGATCTGCACGTCTGGGCGCTGAATTCGGCGCGCGTCGTACTCACCGCGCATGTGGTCGTAGACGATCTGGCCGGCTGGCCGGAAGTGCTGACACGGCTCAAGCATGCGACCCACACCCACTTCGGCATCGACCACGTTACTTTCCAGCCGGAACCCGCCAACAGCCCAGTACGTTTCATGACCAGGACCATCCAAGAGCCGTCTACGATCCCTGCCCGGAAGTGATCCACCGCTGTGAACGCCAGCGCAGCGCCGCGATTCTCATGTTCAAAACGACGAACCCGGTGTTTTCAGAAAGTCGACCTCTTCCGGTGTCGATGTGCGACCGAGGATTGCGTTGCGGTGCGGGTAACGGCCGAAGCGGTCGATGATTTCCTTGTGCCGAAGTTCGAAATCGAGGTTTGCTTCCATCCCCGGCTGGCTGAACAAGGAAACCGCCACCGCGTGTATCGTCGGCGACTCGCTGTGCATATAGGGCATATAGAGAAAGGCTCGCCGCCCGACATCAAGTTCGCCGTCGGCATTGACGGCCACCGCCATTTGCGCGAGCGCCAGGGCAAGGGGGTCGCAGGCGAAGGCCCGCGCATGACGGCGATGGATATTGCGTGAGAACTGGTCGAGAACAATGATTTCCGCCAGTCGGCCGTTGGCCGTCTCACGCCAGCGATAGAGTTCGCAACGTTCGGCGGCGCCCAGCACGGCGCCGAAGCGCAATTCGATCCGCCGATCGAAATCCTTCGATTGAGTCCACCACTGCTTGGGTGTGACCTCCTCGAACCAGAATGCGAGTATGGTATCCGGTGTCTGCTGCATTGCCTCAAATCTTATCCTACAAGACAAGCTCCTGGTTTCCGCGGGCTCCCGGATCGGCCCAACGAAGGCGCCGCACTCCGGCAGGAAGCACGCCATGGAATATTCGCGCCGGGGAAGATGTTAACCCTGATGACAAACATACCACAGGCCGACCCATCCGTTGGCCTTGAGAAACCCGGGAAGGACACCATGAGAGCAGCACTACTGATAATTGCAACGTTCCTTGCCTTGTCGCCAGCGCGCATCGTGTTTGCCGCCGGAAGCGACAACCGGACGGCGGCGTCTCCCTCCGATTCCGACTATGAAAACGGCAAGAAGGCGATTGAGGCGAAGAATTGGAAGCTCGCGCTCGAACAATTCGGACGAGCCGCCGCGCGCGTTCCCGGCAACGCCGATATCCACAATTATCTTGGCTTCGCCTACCGCAATTCCGGCAACCTGGATGCGGCATTCAAGAGTTATGCCGAGGCCCTGCGGCTGGAGCCCAAGCACAAAGGCGCACACGAGTATGTCGGGGAAGCCTACTTGATAGCCGGCAATCTCGCCAAGGCCGAGGAACACCTCGCGGCACTCGACAAGATCTGTCTTTTTTCTTGTGAGGAATACCGGGACCTGAAAAAGAAGATCGATGAGTACAAGGCGAGAGGGGCGAAAAACTGAATGGTGAAATCGTCGCCCAAGTCGACCTGGCGTTTATCAAACACAGATCGCGTTGCGGATAGCCTCCGCGATACTCTCTGCCCAGCGTTGCACTTCATCGCTGTTCTCGCCTTCCACCATCACCCTCAGCAGCGGCTCGGTGCCGGAGGGGCGCAATAAGACGCGCCCTTTGCCGTCGAGCGCACGCTCGGCGGCGGCTTGGGCGGCGCCGATGCCCGCATGGGCGCGCCAGTCGAAGCCCGCAGGCAGGCGCACGTTGATCAGTCGCTGCGGGTACATGACGAGATCGGCGCAAGCCTCGGCCAGCGTCACTCCTTGTTTTCGCAGCACCGCCAGCACTTGCAGCGCGGCAATGATGCCGTCGCCGGTGGTGTGCTTGTCGAGGCAGATGATGTGCCCGGAATTCTCACCGCCCAGCGGCCAGCCGCGCTCCTGCATCATTTCCAGTACATAGCGGTCGCCGACCGAGGCGCGGGCGAAGGGGATGCCCAATCGTCCCAGCGCGTGCTCGAAGCCGAGGTTGCTCATCAGCGTGCCCACCACGCCCACCACGCCCGTGGCCCCGGCGCCTTGTGCGGCACGCTGGCGGGCTATGATGTACAGCAGCTGGTCGCCGTCGTAGAGCCTGCCATCGGCATCGGCCATCAGCAGCCGGTCGGCGTCGCCGTCGAGGGCGATGCCCAGATCGGCGCCTTGGTCGAGAACCGCGCGGCGCAGGCTGTCCGGCGCCGTGGCGCCGACATCTTCATTGATGTTCAAGCCGTTCGGCGCGGCGGCGATCGGGATCACGTCGGCGCCCAGTTCGTGGAACACGCTCGGCGCGACCTGGTAGGCGGCGCCATGGGCGCAATCCACGGCGATTTTCAACCCGCGCAGATCCAGTTCGTTGGGAAACGTACTCTTGCAAAACTCGATATATCTGCCGGCGGCGTCGTCGATGCGGCGCGCCTTGCCGAGCCGCGCCGAATCCATGCAGCCCATCGGTTGCTCGAGGCAGGCCTCGATCTCGGTCTCGACTGCGTCGGGCAGCTTGGTCCCCTGCGCCGAAAAAAACTTGATGCCGTTGTCGTAGTACGGGTTGTGCGAAGCGGAGATGACGACGCCGACCTGGAGGCGCAAGGCGCGGGTCAGGTAGGCGATCGCTGGCGTCGGCATCGGCCCGCACAACATGACGTCCACGCCCGCCGCCGCGAACCCTGATTCCAGCGCCGCCTCCAGCATGTAGCCGGAGATGCGCGTGTCCTTGCCGATCAGCACGGCCGGGCGCTCTCCCTCGCGGACGTTGCCGCGCTGATGTTCGCGCGCCACCAGCGCGGTGCCGGCGGCATAGCCCAGGCGCATGACGAACTCGGGCGTAATGAGGGATTCCCCGACCCGCCCGCGCACGCCGTCGGTTCCGAAATATTTGCGTCCCATCTCAGTGTTCCTCCACTGCATTCCAAATAGCGATGACGTCCCGCGTGGCCGCCACGTCATGCACCCGCACCAGCGCGGCTCCGCGTTGCAAGGCCAGCAAGGCCGCGGCGACGCTGGCATATATACGCTCGCCCGCAGGCCGCCCGGTGAGCAAGCCTAACATGGACTTGCGCGACAGGCCTACCAGCAACGGCCGGCCGGTCGCTATCAGGGCCGGAAGCTGCCGCAAGAGCGTCAGATTATGTTCGAGCGTCTTGCCGAAACCGAAGCCGGGATCGACCACGATGCGCTCGGCGGCGATGCCCGCATCTAGGGCGGCCTGCACCCGCCGGGCCAGGAACTCGGCCACTTCGTTCACCACGTCTGCATAATGCGGCGCGTGCTGCATGTTGCCCGGCTCGCCCTGCATGTGCATCAGGCAGACCCCGGCTCCGCCCGCCGCCACGGCTTCGAGCGCGCCCGGCGCCTGTAGCGCCGCGATGTCGTTGATCATGTCCGCCCCGGCGGCCAACACCTCGCGCATCACCTCTGGTTTCCATGTGTCCACCGACAGCGGCACGCCGCAATCGCGCAAGCCCGCCAGGACCGGCAGCACCCGCGCCAGTTCCTGCCTTGCGGAAACCGCCGGGGCGCCGGGACGCGAGGACTCGCCGCCGATGTCGAGGATGTGCGCGCCCTCTTCCACCAGGCGCAAGCCATGGGCGATGGCGCGTTCGACATCGCCGCCCAGGCCGTCGCCCGAGAACGAGTCGTCGGTGAGGTTGACGATCCCCATGATCGCGGGCCTTTTCAGGCTGAGAACAAAACGACCGCAGTGAAGTTGGTGTGCCATGTAAGGCTCTTAAGAAAAAAGGCCGCGCGATACTTCGGGCGGCCCTTTTTGCAGTGCGATGCGGATCAGGCAGGGGCTGGGGGGGCGTTGGGGGCGGCACCCGGCGTGCTGTCGGGAGTGGATTTGGGCGGCGGCGTCGCGGGTTTGGGCGAACGCGGCGGCCTGCCGGCCATGATGTCGTCGAGCTGCTCGGCGTCGAGGGTTTCCCACTCCAGCAGCGCCTTGGCCATGATCTCGATTTTCTCGCGGTTATCCTCGATCAGCTTGCGCGCCACGCCGTACTGCTGGTCGATGATGCGGCGTATCTCGGCGTCGACCGCCTGCATGGTGGCTTCCGAGACGTTCTTGTGGGTAGTGACCGAACGGCCGAGGAATACCTCGCCCTCGTTCTCGCCATACACCATCGGGCCCAGCGCATCCGACATGCCCCAATGCGTGACCATGCGCCGGGCGATGTCCGTGGCGCGTTCGAAATCGTTGGAGGCGCCGGTGGTCATCTGGTGCATGAATATCTCCTCGGCGATGCGGCCGCCGAACAACACCGAGATGGTTTGCAGCAGGCGCTCCTTGTCCTGGCTGTAGCGGTCTTCCTCCGGCAACTGCATGGTCACACCCAAAGCGCGGCCGCGCGGGATGATGGTGACCTTGTGCACCGGGTCGGTCTTGGTCAGCAGCTTGGCGACGACGACGTGGCCGGACTCGTGGTAGGCGGTGTTCTTGCGCTCTTCCTCGGGCATCACCATGGTGCGGCGCGCCGCGCCCATGATGATCTTGTCCTTGGCCTGTTCGAAGTCTTCCATGTCCACCAGGCGCTTGTTCTGGCGCGCGGCGAACAGCGCCGCCTCGTTCACCAGGTTGGCCAGGTCGGCGCCGGAGAAGCCCGGCGTGCCGCGGGCGATGATATCGGCCTTGACGTCGGGGGCGATGGGCACCTTGCGCATATGCACCATGAGGATCTGTTCGCGGCCGCGGATGTCCGGCAGCGGCACCACTACCTGGCGGTCGAAACGGCCCGGGCGCAGCAGCGCCGGATCCAGCACGTCGGGCCGGTTGGTGGCGGCGATGACGATCACCCCCGAGGTGCCTTCGAAGCCGTCCATCTCGACCAACAACTGGTTCAAGGTCTGTTCGCGCTCGTCGTTGCCGCCACCGAGGCCGGCTCCGCGCTGGCGGCCGACCGCGTCGATTTCATCGATGAAGACGATGCACGGCGCCTGCTTCTTGGCGTTCTCGAACATGTCGCGGACGCGCGCCGCGCCGACGCCGACGAACATCTCGACGAAATCGGAGCCGGAGATCGAGAAGAAGGGTACTTTCGCCTCGCCGGCGATGGCCTTGGCCAGCAGCGTCTTGCCGGTACCGGGGCTGCCCACCATCAGCACACCGCGCGGAATCCGCCCGCCGAGCTTCTGGAACTTGGTCGGATCGCGCAGGAACTCGACCAGTTCGGCCACATCCTCCTTGGCTTCGTCGCAGCCGGCGACATCGGCGAAGGTGATGGTGTTGGTCGATTCGTCCATCAGCCGCGCCTTGCTCTTGCCAAAGGAGAACGCCCCGCCCTTGCCGCCGCCCTGCATTTGTCTCATGAAGAAGATCCAGACCCCGATCAGCAGCAGCATCGGGAACCAGGAGATAAACAGGTTCATCAGGAAGGATTGTTCCTCGTCCGCCTTGGCGACGACCTTGACGTTGTACTTGAGCAGATCGCTGACCATCCACAGGTCCGGCGGCGCATAGGTGATGATCTTCTTGCCCTCGGTGGTAGTGGCATCGAGGGTACGACCCTGGATCAGCACCTTGGTGATGTGTCCCAGCTTCACCTCGTCGAGGAACTGCGAATAGTCCATCGTCGTCTGCGCAGTCTGACGCGAAGAGAACTGGTTGAACACGGTCATCAGGACTATGCCGATCACCAGCCAGATCGTCAGGTTTTTGAACATATTATTCAAGCTTGCTTCTCCTTCGGCCAAGGGGCCGAAACGTAATACGAAAGATGGACGATTCTAGAGCCGTTTACGCCCCTGCGCAAACTTCCAACGTCATTTATTCCATGATCTTTAGGCGTTTTTTGCGTCCCAACAGGAAAGTCTCGGCGCTTCGACCACGCGAAGCCGCAGGCTTGCGCACCAGGATCACCTCAAAAACCCGTCGCATTGCCTCGCGCAGCTCCATGTACCCGGCGCCCTGAAACACCTTGACCAGCATGTCGCCACCGGGTTTCAGGTGTGCCGACGCGAACTCCAGGGTCAATTCAGCCAGATGCATGACGCGCGCTTGATCGGTTAGTTGTACACCCGACATATTGGGGGCCATATCGGATAACACAAGGTCCGCCGTGCGGCCGCCCAGTCCGGCTTCGAATTGGTGTAAGACGGCATCTTCCCGGAAGTCGCCCTGAATGAAATTGACGCCGGCAATCGGCTGGAACTCTAGGATGTCCAGCGCGAAGAGCCGCCCACTGGGCTGGATACGCTGGATGGCATATTGCGACCAGCTCCCCGGCGCGGCGCCCAGGTCGACCACGGTCATGCCGGGCTTCAGCAGCTTCTCCTTGGTGTCGATCTCGATCAGCTTGAAAGCCGCGCGCGAACGCCAGCCTTCCGCCTTGGCCCGCTGCACATAGGGATCGGTCACGTGTTCGTGGATCCACGCCTTGTTGGATTTATGCTTCTTCAAGCGGTTACAATGCCCCCATGAACACACTTACACCCAGCCCGATCCCCAGCCTGGCGCCAACGAGGCGCCGCGAGCTGCGCGCCTTGGCCCATCCCCTCAAGCCCGTCGTCAGTATCAGCCAGAAAGGGCTGACCGAAACGGTGCTTAAGGAAATCGATCGCTGCCTGACTTCCCATGAACTCATCAAGATCCGCGTTTATGACACGGAACGCGAGAAGCGCGAAGAGTTGCTGACGGCGCTTTGCGCAGCGCTGGCAGCCGCCCCGGTACAGCACATCGGCCACTTGCTGGTAGTCTGGCGCGAAAACCCGAAGGCGGAAGCCCCGGCTGAAACAACGCCCGCAAGCACCCGCCGCCGGGCGGCGCCCAAGCTCACCAAGAAGGCCGCCGCAGCCAAGACCGACAAGGCAGCCAGGTCGCGCCCTATCACCAAGGGCAAACCGCGCCGGCCGACGCGGACCTGAGTTTTCCGAAAAGAGCGCTGCCGCTTGATGCGCAAGACGGTCATGCTTTTCCGCCTCTAGGTTTTTTCGGCGCGGTCGCGGCTTTTTTCTTGGCGGGCGGTACAGGGGCAGTCTCTTTCAACGATAAGGGTAAAGTAGTCAGAGGCGGCGCAAGATAGTTGTCTTTGCTCACCACCGGTTTGCCGCTCTTGGCTTCCAGCGCCTTGCGCGCATCGCCGGCAATAGTGCCACCCTCCCTGGCTGCCTTGCGGTTTCTGACAAAGCCTTGGGCATCCTTGCGCCGTGCAATTTCCGTGGTGCCGGCTTCGCCCAGCATGGTGAATATCAGTTCCAGATCGGTCATGTGGTCGCGCAGATTGTTGCCGGTCTTGACCTTGTCCAACCCCTTGAGGCGGCTATGGGCACCGGGCGTCACGCCGAAGGTGGCGCGGGCAATTTCTGCGGTGAGAATGGAATATTCCTTGCCCTCCCGCACACCGCGCTCTTTCCATTCGTCGGTCAGTTCACCGCGTATTGCGATGGAGCGCAACCGCTTCTCGATCCATGCCTGCGGGTAGCCTTTGGTTTGGTAAAGCTCGCGGGCGCGGGCACTGGCGAGTTCCGGGTTCTCGATTTCCTTCACTCTCTCGTAACCCACCTGCGCCAACCAGCGTTTGAAGGGTTCCGCGCGGGGCGAGGGGATGGACTGGATGATGCGGAATAAGCCCTCGGTGTTGGCGCAATTGACCCGCTGCGCACCGCCTTCGGTTTCGACCCGAAGGGGGGTGGCAATTTGCCCCCACCCTTTGGCTAACTCTTTGTCGCGGCGGCGTAAATCCTTGACATATCCATCTGGCTGAATCGAATCGGTGAGTACGGCCACCACGTCGACGATGGCGAACCACCATTCCTCGTCATGCCAGGTGCGGCGGATAGCCTTTTCCTGAAAAACGACGATGTGGTTCGCAGGTTCGGTTACCTGGATCCTCTTGCTCATATTTTCCTCCGCTTCATTTCTTTGCGACCAAATCAAGGAAGGCCGTTACCGCCGCAATGGCATCGGTAACTTCCGATTTGGGGATGTTCGGCGCGTTTGGATGGGAGTATGGGGATGCATCACCACGTATTTCAGCAACTCAAGGCGATTTCAGCTTGAGCGATTATCTTCTGCCGCGTTCCTGCCAGATCACCAGCCAGAGCCCCAGCAGGCTCTCGATCAGATACAGGCCGCTGGAGATACCGTGCCACGTCGCGAAGCGGTCGCGTAGCGCGCTTTCCATGACTTGCCTCGGCAACGCATCGGCTTTCAACTGGGCGAGTATCGGTGCGATGCCGAAGTAACCGGCGACCGTCAGGCCCAGCATCACCAGGACCAGCCAAAAGACTGACGACTTGAGCACGCCGAAGCCGCGCCTGGCCATCAGGAACAGCAGCAGGTAAGCCGCGCAGGCGAGGCCCAGCCAGGCCACCCACTTGAACATTTCCCCGGCGAGGCTGCCCGCCAGGGTGCGATCCGCCAGTTGGGCGAACAGCGTCGGCGCGGCCAAGTAACCGATAGCGAACAATGCACCGACCCAGAGCGTGATGGCCAGGTGATAAAGCGCGTCGGCGAGTCTGCTCATCAAATATATTTGACGTCGAGCACTTCGTACTCGCGCACGCCGCCGGGGGTCTGAACCTCCGCGACATCGCCCTCGAATTTGCCGATCAGGGCGCGCGCCACCGGGGAATTCAGGGAGATCTTGCCGGTCTTGATGTCGGCCTCGTCGTCGCCGACGATCTGGTAGGTGACCTTTTTGCCGGCCTCGAGATCTTCCAGTTCGACCGTCGCGCCAAACACCACTCGTCCGTCCGCGTCCAGCAGTTTCGGGTCGATGATCTGGGCGTTGCCGAGCTTGCCTTCGACTTCCTTGACGCGCCCTTCGATGAAACCCTGGCGCTCCTTGGCGGCATCGTATTCGGCGTTCTCGGACAGGTCGCCGTGCGAACGCGCCTCGGCGATGGCGGCGATCACGCTTGGGCGATCGACCGTCTTCAGTCGATGCAACTCCGCACGCAGCAACTCCGCGCCGTGGACGGTAATCGGAAACTTGCTCATGGCTTCGAATTCACCTTCATATCAGTTCGGCGTGCAAGGTCTGCAACGCATAAGTTTCCAGATCGGCTAAGTGACGCATGCCGGCGCAGGCGGCGCGCGCGCCCTCGACGGTGGTGTACAACGTCACCCGGGCCGTCAGCGCGCTGGTGCGGATCGAGCGCGAATCGACGATGGCCGAACGCTTCTCCTCGACGGTGTTCACTATAAAACTGATTTCGCCGTTCTTGATCATGTCTACGACGTGCGGGCGGCCTTCGGTCACCTTGTTCACCACCGCCACGGCGATACCCGCCGCCGCGATCGCCGCCGCCGTGCCGCGCGTGGCGACCAGCGTGAAGCCGATCTCGGCGAGTTCGCGGGCCACCTCGACCGCCTTCAGCTTGTCGGCCGGCTTGACGCTGATGAAGGCCTTGCCCGAAACCGGCAGCCGGGTGCCGGCGGCGAGCTGGCTTTTGACAAAAGCCTCGGCGAAACTGCGGCCGACGCCCATCACTTCGCCGGTGGACTTCATTTCCGGCCCGAGGATGGTATCGACACCGGGGAATTTGACGAAGGGGAACACCGCTTCCTTGACCGAGTAGTAAGGCGGGATCACCTCGCCTGCAATGCCTTGATCTGCCAGGCTGCGGCCCGCCATGCAGCGCGCCGCGATCTTGGCCAGTGCCCGGCCGGTGGCTTTGGAAACAAAGGGCACGGTGCGCGAGGCGCGCGGATTCACTTCGAGCACATAGACGACTTCGCCCTCGGCCGTCCTCTGGATGGCGAACTGCACGTTCATCAGGCCGATCACATTCAGGCCCTTGGCCATCATCGCGGTCTGGCGGCGCATCTCGTCCTGGATTTCCCGGGACAGCGTATGTGCGGAATCGCCCGAATGCACGCCGGCCTGCTCGATGTGCTCCATGATGCCGCCGATGATCACCTGCTGCCCGTCGCACAAGGCATCGACATCCACCTCGGTGGCGTCGTTGAGGAAGCGGTCGAGCAGCACCGGCGAGTCGTTGGAAACCTTGACCGCCTCGCGCATGTAGCGCTCCAGGTCCTTCTGCTCGTGGACGATTTCCATGGCCCGCCCCCCGAGCACGTAACTCGGCCGGACCACCAGCGGGTAGCCGATCTCGCAGGCGAGCAGCAGCGCATTTTCCGGCGTGCGCGCGGTGCGGTTCGGCGGCTGGCGCAGGCCGAGCTCCTGCAGCAGTCCGGGCTGGTGCCGATGATCGGCACGCCATTGGCCTCCAGCTCGCGCGCCCTTTTCAGCGGCGTCTGCCCGCCGAACTGGACGATGACGCCGGTGGGCTGTTCGATGTGCACGATTTCGAGGATGTCCTCCAGCGTCACCGGCTCGAAGTACAGGCGGTCGGAAATGTCGTAGTCGGTCGACACCGTCTCCGGGTTGCAGTTGACCATGATGGTTTCATAGCCGTCCTCGCGCATCGCCAGCGCGGCATGCACGCAGCAATAATCGAACTCGATACCCTGTCCGATACGGTTAGGGCCTCCACCTAACACCATGATTTTTTTGTTATTTGTAGGCGCAGCTTCGCATTCCTCTTCATAGGTGGAATACATGTACGCGGTGTCGGTG
>JAPLQT010000070.1:52466-53522 GCA_026399515.1 Pseudomonadota bacterium
GTGCGGCAGCATCGGTATCCAGCAACGCGGCCAGGCGTGCAACGGCAAACCCGCTGCGTTTGAAGGTGCGCATCTCGTCTGCATTAACACTTTCCAGCGTGCGACCGGAAAGCGACTGTTCCTGACGAACAAGATCTGCGATCTGTACCAGAAACCAGCGGTCGATTTTGCTGACATTAAACACATCTTCCACGCTCATGCCAAGACGGAAGGCATCCGATACCGCCCAGATACGGTCAGGACCCGGATTGCGCAACTCGGCTTTGATCGCATCGAGATTGTCATACTTGGTATCCAGACCGTTCACGCCGACTTCCAGGCCGCGCAATGCTTTCTGGAATGATTCCTGGAATGTTCGGCCAATCGCCATCACTTCACCGACCGACTTCATCTGGGTTGTCAGGCGGTCATTGGCTTGCGGGAACTTTTCAAACGCGAAACGCGGTATTTTGGTGACGACATAATCGATCGTCGGCTCGAAGGAGGCCGGCGTCGCGCCACCTGTAATGTCATTGGCAATCTCGTCGAGCGTATAGCCGACAGCCAGTTTCGCCGCGACTTTCGCAATCGGGAGCGATTTTGGCGATCGGGAAGCCGGTCGCTTTGGAGGCCAGCGCAGAGGAACGCGATACGCGCGGATTCATTTCGATCACCACCATGCGCCCGTCATCCGGGTTGATGGAGAACTGGACGTTGGAGCCGCCGGTTTCCACGCCGATTTCGCGCAACACGGCCAAAGAGGCATCGCGCATGATCTGGAATTCCTTGTCGGTCAGCGTCTGCGCAGGCGCGACGGTAATCGAGTCGCCGGTATGCACGCCCATCGGGTCAAGATTTTCAATCGAGCAGATGATGATGCAATTGTCATTGCGGTCGCGCACCACCTCCATCTCGTACTCTTTCCAACCGAGCAGGGACTCTTCAATCAACAGTTCCTTGGTGGGCGATGCTTCGAGTCCGCCCTCGCAGATGGTAATAAATTCTTCGCGGTTGTAGGCAATACCGCCGCCGCTGCCACCCATCGTGAAAGACGGGCGTATCACGGTCGGGAAACCC
>JAPLQT010000057.1:0-20292 GCA_026399515.1 Pseudomonadota bacterium
GAGAGTTGTGTCCTTGAGATTGATAGATCCAGGACGGTGATCAGTCGGAACAGGGCGTTCAAACTGAGTTGCTCTGGCGCGTACCAATAAAACCGATTTGGTCGCGACAAGCATATGCGCAAATACCTTTACCCGAAAGAGTAATAGCCAGACCTGCTTGTGCGGAGCGCCGGTCCCCAAGACCCTCAAGGACAGATGGCACCAGTGCCCGGTATGTGGCATTGCCGGCGAACGGGACATGATCAGTGCCAACACCGTCCAACACACGGCCTTCGGCACGGTACATAAAGCGTTGGAACAGGCTTGCGGGCAGCAAGTCTGCGATGAAGCGATTGGGCTTCTAGGAAGACGTGGAGAGATCGAATCCGGTGATGGGGAAACCCATGCCGGACGGCAGCGCCCCAAAGGCGCACGAGCCGTAGAGATTTCCGTGAAGCGTCAATCTCATGTTTCTCATGGCAGGGCAGGAAGAACCGCGGGTGGGGAACCTACCGCGGCAGGCAAGACCACGTTGCATCGGCCTCGAAAAGGACCGTTGCGCGTTGCGCCGCAATCCCCGTCTCAGCATTTGTTGTGAGAAGCTCCCTCGTTCACGTGGGAGAGAATGTCACAGGCGATTGTTGATGTGCTTATGCGTTGTTGACTGACTCAGTTGTGCCCATTGCCGCCACATGACATGGGCAAGCCCAAAGGCGGCTTACTGGATCATATAGCTGCCGCCCACGAGAATTGGTCGTCGGACAGCAGTTCAGCCTTTGCTGCCGTAGTGAATTTGGGAAGCAGTCATTCGCCCCGATTCGCCAAATTGGCAAAGCCGCCATTCGAAGTTGTTTGAAACTCGTGACTCAGGTCGTAGATGCCAACGGCAAGTTTCAGCAAGGAGCCGACGTTCAGGAAGCTTGCGCGAGCGGCTGCAGTCGCGTGTACACCGGTCTGTCGTAGCGCGCAAATTGTGAAACCAGCGCTGTCGGGTCGAGCGTTATCTCCTCGAAAATCTCACGAGTTTCCATTTCGGCATCGCGAACACCTGTTTCGGTGTCGTAAACACCCACTTCGGAAATCTCCCAAAAGTGCTCACGCTCGACCGAAATGCGCATATAGGTGAGGGTGTGACTTTTCGAAAATTGGACTTGAATTACATCTTGGACTTTCTGAATTCAGTCAACAGACGAATCGAGCAGATGCCGACAGAATAGTGCTTTCCTCACCGACCGATCAAGCTCCATCAATCTTCGTCGTTAATGAAATTATGGGTGGTCAAGCAAGTGGAGAACAACGCGATCGTAAGACGGCGTAACTGGTTGTATCGCATGGCTGGGCAGAAGTTCGTTCAAAGCATTGCTTTCAAGCAAGCTGTCACCGTAACCCAAGTCAGGAATTCACTTCGTGAATCCGTGGGGCTTCCTTTAGAGATTTGGGCACGTAGTACCGCTGATATTCTGTAAATCCAGGTTTAAGTTAGCGCCCCAGCATTTTTGGGTAGCCGGCCTCAAACCTGAAGCGGCCCGAGACCGATTCGCCTGAAGCGGCAGCATTATGGCTTGAGCCAATGCCCTCCACATACTCGTTACCACGATACGATCGTTGAAAGTAGTCTGCTCTGACGCAGACCTTCACTTCAGAAACTCACCGGCGATTTCCGGTCAGGCGCCGAACCGCCCGGGACGGCAGCAATCGGCATAGCCTGTCGTTCGATGCCTCCCATGAGGGCTGGTGGGACGCATCTCCTTATGACGGTTGTTTATCCTTAAGAAGCTTCCTTAGCAGCTTGCGACTTTCATCGGACATTTTCGAGAACTCGAGGCCAATGCGAAACCCGCCTTGCTGAGAGGATAAAACACAAACGATGAGACGGCACTGCGCTTCAATGATAATCGCGGGGTGTGTCGACGCGCCCGGATCCACCATGACAAAGATCGTCCCTGGCTGGGGGGTAGTCATGGCGTATTTCGATACAAACGATACTCCCGTGCCGCTGATATCTGCAGTATGACCGTGCAACTTCGCCTGCGTCCCATCTTTCTCGGTGATCAATACGGCGCGCAAGCGGACCCGCACACGCTCGCTTGATCGAGACTCCTTCGACTCCCCGGGCATGGCCTGCTGGGCTGCGACAAGCAGGTTCGCAGGATCTTGATCCACTGACACCGAAGCATCCTGCGCGGCGGTAGCAATTTGATCTACAGACGGTGCCTTCGGTGCAACTTGAGCTTCAACATCAGATGACATTTGACCGATCAATCGTTATGTTTGGTTTGAGTGTGGCGCGTGATTTTGACGCCGGGAGTGACCTTTCAATCACCGGTGAGGTCTGCTGACTGTCGGATCAAGGCAACTATCGGACAGACTACTTTCAGACTTCCCTCTCTTCCAGTCAGGTCTGTCGTCAGATTCTCAGTTCGGTTTCCTGCTGCCAAGAATCAATTCCCGCCGAGAGCGGTTTAACGGGCTCACGATATTCGGAAGCGCTTGGCAAGTCTGGACAGAACTTGCACCACGCTTTGGACTTGCTGTGCCGACTCTGCCGTCTGCGCCGCCGATTCCTTGTTTTGTTCGGCGCCTTGAAGCACCAAATCAACTCTTTGAGTGATTTCCTTTGCGGCCGCAACCTGCTCGCTGAGTGCATTTGAGATGGCGTCGACCGCACGAGTCGCTTGTTCCGCACCGTCTCGTATGCCAGCGACCGAATCGCCGGCTTCGCGAGCCAGTTTTACGCCATCGTTGACGCGATTGACGCCTGCGTCCATCTCCCCGGATGCGCGTTTAGTGTTCGTCTCGATGCTGGAGATCATCGCGTCGATATCTTTGGTGGAGTTGGCCGTTCGCTCCGCCAGCTTTCTCACTTCGTCCGCCACGACGGCGAATCCACGTCCCTGTTCCCCCGCGCGCGCGGCTTCAATTGCCGCATTGAGGGCCAGTAGATTGGTCTGGTCGGCGATTTCCTTGATCACAGCCGCCGCACTGGAAATCTTTGTCGATGATGACTCAAGCTCCCGTATCGTGCCTGCCGTTGAGTGAACGGATTCAGCAATCCGTCGCATTTCTTCGGCAGCTTCATGGATGATACGACCACCGTCGGTCGAGCGGGTTGCAGATACCTGGGCTATGTCATGTGCTTCGCGGGCGCTTTCTTCGACATGTCCGATGGATGCTGACATCTGTTCAACGGCGGAGGACATTCCCTCGGCTGCCCTGGATTGAACTTCAGAGATGCTTGCGCCGCTCGCGGCAGATGCTGAGAGTTTCTCTGCCGATTGGGTCAGAAACTCCAGATTTTGGTGAATGGCGGTAATCAACTCATGCAGGCTGTTCCTCATGATCGCCACTTTTGACACCAGGTCGCCAATCTCATCATGGCCTGCTTTGGGTAGCGGCCGAAGGAGATTTCCGCCAGCGATCTCCTCAGCGGTCTCGGTAATCTCCCGCAGGCTGTTCCGGATGTAGCGGATGCTCAGTACGGCGGTCAATAAGGTGATTGCAGTGCCGAGAATGCCGATCGACAAGCTACCTATCAGATTCATGTTGTAGCGCTCTTCGGCATTCTTGTAAGCTATCTCTGCCTGCTTGATCTCAAAGATCATGAGCTTATCGATGGACTCTTCCTGGCCCCATCGGACTTTGTCCATGTCCTTGTCAAACACGTTCATCGCCTGGTCCAGATTGCCCGCCGCGAGCAGGTCGGACACCTTGAAGATGACGGCCCAAAGTGCTTCCCTCTTGGCAACGTGATCGGCGGCGAGCTTCCGTTCCTCTTCGTTCCGCAGATTTGCCTGATAGTCCAGCCATTTCTTGTCTAGTCCGACCTTGTTCTTCTTGATTTCCTTCAAATGATCGCCCAGCTCATCCTTATTGGACACTGCCCTGGACGCCAGTAATAATTCGATCAGGCTCATTTGGTTATAGTCGTTGATGATCGACATTTGATTCATCGGGATTAATCGATCCGCGTATACTGCCTGAAGAGAGTCGCGACTATCATGCAGGGAGGACAATCCGCTGGCAACGAGGGAAATGGCGAGCAACACCGGGAGCCCCGCCATGACCCACAGACGTTGAGAGACGCTCAGCTTGTTCAGTACATTGAATTGCCGGCGGGGGACAACTGCTCCCTCGTACAATTGAATTTTCGCTCCTGCCCGAAGTTGCGCATATAAACGTTCGGCGGCGCTGACTTCATCTCGCGTGGGGGTGACCCGCACCGAGGTAAAGCCTTTGCCCCCGGGTAAGGGGGTGGCCGTCGCCCGCACCCAGTAATGATCGCCGTTTTTTCGACGATTCTTGACAATGCCGCTCCACGGGCGACCTCGCCTCAGGGTATCCCACATGTCCTGAAATGCTGCAGGTGGCATGTCCGGATGGCGCACGATATTGTGTGCCTGCCCGATCAACTCTTCGCGCGTAAAACCGGACGCTTCAACAAAGGCTTCATTGCATTCCGTAATCACCCCTTTTGCGTCCGTGATGGAAATGATGGCGATACCCGGGCGGAGTGCATACTCCAGGTTAGTGACAGGTTGGTTGTTACGCATGCCTAAATCCCCTTCTCCTATTGCGACCGTTGCCGCAAACGCCTTTGCAGCGCCGCAGCATGTTTCTGGTCACTCCGAAACACGATACATATGCACAGCCCCGGAATGGATATTGTCGGGCTAAACGGCCGACGTAAGCAACAATCTTTCCGCTGGCAAGACTCTCGCATCATCGAGACGAAAGCGCGCTACGTGCGCACGAAGATCGTTCAATTGCTCTTTGAGGTTATCCGAGGCCCTCGCAGCTTCCTCGACCAAAGCGGCATCGGCCTGGGTGGCTCGTTCAATCTCGACGATGGCCAAATTGACTTCACTCACACGTTCGGCCTGGACTTCAGAGTCTCGGCTGATATCGGCAATGAGTTGGTTGACCTGGTTGAAGGAATTCACGATGTCATCCATGGCGCGGCCGGTTTGAGCCGCCTGTTCAGTCCCCCGCTTTACCGCATCCGTCGATGCCTGGATCAACAGACTGCTCTCCCTTGCAGCATCCGCACTTCGTTTCGCCAAGTTACGCACTTCACCAGCTACCACCGCGAAACCGCGGCCCGCTTCGCCGGCACGGGCGGCTTCGACTGCCGCGTTCAAGGCCAGCAAATTGGTTTGGAAGGCTATTCCGTCGATGACGGAGATGATATCGCCGATCTTTGAAGAACTGCGGGAGATATCCTCCATGGTGCTTACCGATGCCTTCACCACAGAGCCACCGCGTTCGGCGACTTGTGTGGCACTCGCCGTTCTCTGCTGTGCGTCCGCAGCACTCTTGGAGTTCCGTTGTACCGCTGATGTCAGTTCCTTGATTGTGCCGGCCACGCGCTGAAGCTCGATCGCCTGCCCTTCCCGGCGACGCGAGAGATCCTGATTGCCGGCGACGATCTCGCTCACGGCTTCGTTGATGCTTGCCGACGCACCGGCAACATCCGAGAGCAAACTTCGCAGATTGTCGATCGTGGTGTTTATGCTGCTGGCCGTCTCGCCAAATTGGCCAGGATGAAGTTGCTCGATGTGTAGCGTCAGATCTCCTTCGGCCAGAGCGCCTGCGACGCGTTGAATGTCGGACAATCCTTCCTCGGCATTGGTCATGACGCGGTTGAGCAACTCGCCAAGCAGCTTCGCATATCCTTGGCGAGTCGTGACGTCCATACGCCGGGCAAAGTCGCCGTCAGCCGCAAAATTAACCAGCTCGCGGATATCCGAAATGGTTGCTTCCAGAGTGTTGCGCATGGTGGCCATGGCTGCCATCGCGCTGCGTGAGTCTCCCGCCTCAACCGGGACGTCGACGTTTAGCTCGCCGGCGGCAATGCTCTGGGCAACCCGCACGGCTTGCTCTGGGTTCCCTCCAACGCTTCCTTGCAGACTTGATCCGAGATCGTTGAGTGATTGCCCGATTTCCCTGGCGAACCCTTGCTTGCCATCCGCAGCCAAGCGCTGCCGGAAATCGCCAGCTGCCATCGTTTGTACCGACTCGGCGATCTCGCCAACGATTGAACGCAAGCCGTTCTTCATTTGTTCGAGTGCCAGCATCAGCTTACCGATCTCGTCTCGTCCATGTGCCGCGATGTCACCGTCAAGATTCCCTGCGGCGATGCGATCGGCGACCACAATCGCCCGACGCATGTCACGCGTCAAGTTACCCACTATCAAGAAGGCCAGAAACGCTGCCAATCCGATCGAGCACAGTGCAGTGATGCCGACAACCAATACCTGGGTAGCGGCGGCTTCGGTCGATTCCGAGATTACCGAAGAAAGCTGCTTCTGCCCGGCAGTGGCTTCCTCAGCAACAGCAATGTCGATGGCGCGGATTGGCTCGCGCAGCGGCATTACAGACTCCACGGAGGAATTGCGCTGCACCGTCGCAAGAACCTCCGCAAGCTTCACCGCGATGGCGTTCGGTTTGCCCTTGACTTCAGCCAACTTGGTGGTCAGCGTGGACGCCTTTGCAAGAGCCTCGACGGCTGATGTGCCAACGCTACCGCTGTCAAGAGCATCCGCCACCCCGTTGATGAATGTCTTGTAGTGCGCCGAGCGCTGGGTGGCAAGGTCATAAGTCTGGAACGCAACAAGCAGTTCATCGGCACGGCGACTGTCGGCATACGCCATAAAGCCCACTACGCCCAATAACGGAAGTACGGCGGCCGCAAGCATCAGATAAAGCCGGGGGCCAAGTCCCAGATTGCGCATGACAACATTCTCCTCTCCAGGATCTCGCCTAAAAGCTGAGACGTCTGGAGTTTCCGGTTAAGCCTGATTCAATTTAGCGCGAGCAAATTGATTCGACTGAGGTAAAAGTTGGGGATAGCAACATTTCTCATCCATGAGGAATCACATTCGTTGTAGCGGGAGCATCAGCGGATGCGTCCTTTGGTCAGCAGCACGTTTCGCTATAATGAGGCGATGCATTAACATTTTAAACTTAAAGGGATTATTGCAAATATGGGCAGGTTAAGCTTCCGGCGTATTCTCGGGGATACATTTAAGATGCTGCTCGGGATTCGCCTCGCAGTCCTTATCGCCGTCGCCGCGAGCGGGTTAGGCGCTACGTCCGTGGACGCTGCCAACGTGTATGAAATTGGTTTTTCACTCACGGACGATGCGGGCCAACGCGTCAGATTGTCGGACTGGAAGGGCCGCCCTTCCATTGTCACGATGGAATACGCGAACTGTCGCTTTATTTGCTCCATCACGCTCCAACGGCTATTGGATGTACAAAATGCCGCCGACCGACAGAAGAAATCGTTCCAGTTTTTGATCTTCAGCATCGACCCCAAAAACGACACGCCGGCGGAATGGACCTTGTATCGCAAGATGCGCGGGCTGGACCGTGGCAATTGGCATTTCATGACCGCCAGCGTGGCGGAGACTCCCGGCTTGGCACGGACACTCGGCGTCCATTACTGGTTGTATGACGAGCACATCATGCATGACTTCCGACTGCTACGCGTCGATAGCAATGGCAATATCGTCAAGGTCATGGAGGCCTTCGACGCCAATATCGACGAGTTCATTCGCTGAGTCACCGCCCCGGGGAATTGGACAGTTCCGTGGCGATGCATCAGCGGTGCGGTCAGAACTTCTGAATGATATTGACGCCGCTGGGTTGGCTGGTTACATAGCCTACGGCGCCAGGCGTCTTGCGGACGAAATCGAGAACTTCTCCGTCACCGGACTTCACGGCTGGCTGAGTAAGGCCTTCGCGGAACGACTTCTTTGTCCAAATTGTGCCATAGCGCGCTGCGTCGATCTTCAACACCGAAGCAAGAAAGGCACTCTGCGCGGGGCCGTTGTCGACCGGGACCAGTTTGGTGGAACCGGCCAATTGTTTCTCGCCGGTGAACACGTCCTTGATTTCGCCAGCGGCGATCTGCGTACCGGAGTTGCAGATCACAAAGACGTCGGCCAGGACGTGGCCGCTCGCCAGGCCGAGAATTGCCGCCAACGCATAAGATGAGAGCTTGATGCTCATAGGTTTTCCTTTCAAGCTCAGAAACGAATGGAATATTGCACGCGCGCCTCAGGGTAGTTGTCTACCACTTTCGGTCCGAGTTCCTTGCGCGTACTGTTGAGTTCAACTTTCAACGCTGCCTTGGGATCGACGTCATAGCGTAAGCCGACGACACTACGCTTATACGAACGCCCGCTTTCCTGAACCGCGAAGTAGTTGTCGGTCTGGTCAAGCCGGGTCTGTTCGTAGCGCACAAAGGGTGTCCACAATCCGGTGTTGTAACCTACCTGGATATAGCCGGCGTTGCTGTTGTGATCTCCCGTCCTGCCGCTCACATCGGTGTTGCGGAAGTGGTAGTACTCCCCGAGAATTTCCCATTGATCCGTAATGAAAGTTCCATAGCCGCCGAACATGCCGAGTCGGGTCCGATTGAGGTCGACACTATCGTCTGCAACCTCGCCACGCAGTCCGTGCAGGCCAAGGCGCAAACCTTCAGCCGCGCCCGGGTCGAAGGAAATATTAAAGCCCGTCATGGTGCGGTGAGTGAGGGCCCCAGCCATTTGCATGTCCAACGTACCCGATCCCGCATAGGTGCCATTTTTGAGCGGCGCCGAGAAGGGGCCGGCGCCGGCGAGGCTGCTTAGACTAGTGTTGGCCGGATCAGTCGAGAGTGCTGGGGCGTTGCCAAGGGTCAGGTCATAGTTGATCTTTCCGGCTGCGGTGCCAAACTTTCCGTTGAGCCAGAGGCCGGTGGTGTGCGCCGGGAGGATTCCGCCCTTGTCCTCGAAGTCGAGAAACTTCGGGCGTGTGATGGTCGTCTGAATCTGGGCGCCGTGGTGGTAGGCTGTATTCCAATAGCCATACGGAGTATGGAAACGGCCCACCCATCCGGTCGCGGCATCGCTGAACGTGTAACCAACCTGCAGGCGCTCCAGGTCTGTTGTGACGGCGCCGGCGCGGCTGACCTCGAAATTCAGTTCGATCAGACTCTTCACGCGATCGCCGAATTGCGGCGCCATGTAAAAATCAAAATTACCGAGGTTGAAACCCTTGCGGCCTTTGACACCCAGGACGTTCTTCTGGTCTTCGTTGCTGCTGGCCAAGCCAACGTCGGTGAAGCCGTGCATCGGCAAGCCGGTATCGGTAGCACGACGGGAAAGGTTGTCGCTGATTTCTGAGATGCTCTTCTCGAGCTGCTCCACCTTGGCTGCTTGTTGCGCTGGGGCGGCCGGGCTGGTGGTCGAAGCAGTCACCGATTTTTCCATCTGCGTGATCTTTGTTGACAACTGGTTGATCAGTTCCAGACTGCGCTCCAGCTTCTTTTCCAGTTCGCTGATCCGGGTACTGTCCGACGTCTGCGCTTGCGATGGACCTGCCAATGCAGTCATCAGGACAAGGACGCTGGCGGGAATTATTCGTTGAACCATTCGACTAGACTGCTTCATTGTTACTCTCCAAAACGATGTTAAGAGCGGTGAGCCTAAAAACATAAGAAAGTCCCAACCGGGAACCTGACTTGGGGTTGGCGGTCGGGACTTTGTAAAGTCAAGAACACAATGAAGAAGCGTCTCTGGGGATGGCCAAAGAAACCCTGTGCACGGTGTCGATAATTTACTACAGGTAAAGGCAGTTTACTACAGAACTTTATTGACAACTAAACGAAATTGAGTCTTGGCGGGCAATTTCGTTCGATTCAGCTGATCACGGTTTTCTGCGATTTGACTGTAGACCCAATCGCGACTTCTATTGTGACCGGTGACACGGGTTCCAAGGTCAATCATTCCCCAAATGTGAAGTGGCGGCAATCGGTTGTCAACCGGCCAATGGTCTTAGTGTGGTCAACGTCTGCAGGATGGCGTCAGCAGGCGTAGTCGAGATAGTACGTTGAACGACTAAGCCCAGCCGGTTCAATGACCGGTTTCGGGATCTTGTTGAAATGTACGGCCGCTATGGAGCAAATAACTCAACGACCGCAAAGGCCGATGAGCTGGCCAAGCACCTGCAGGGCCGAACGGCAGGTATCTGATGAGTTACCGGCCGTTCGATCAGATTGATATTTAAGGGCGGTTACGTCCGCACCTGGGCCGAACCCGGACTGATGCCAAATATTCCGCTGGCATTGCGCATTGCACAACAGAACATCAATCATCGAATACGGATACCCGAAAAAACACGCCCGCCGTGTCAAAGACACGAACGGGCGTTTGCTTCACATCACCACGACCAGGCCGAATGTTCCGGTTGGTCGTCGCTGCGCGAAGCAGCGAATTCAGCGATGGCCGCACCGTTGGTTTTCGGTTTTGCTTTGGCGGCGGGTGCCGGTTTCGGTGTTGAAACCGGTGGCGCGGCAGGGGCAGGGGGTGGCGGCGTAGCTTGCGCCGACCTGCCACTCACCCTGATGCCCGATCCGCACTGCCGGGTGAGCTCATTGGCCAGCGTGCTGGCCTCCTGCGCTACGGTCAAGTCACTCGTTGACTCTCCCATCAGCACTACCTGGATGGCGTCCCAGCTCGCGCTGGCAATATAGGCGTAGCCCTCGGCTTGCTTCTTGTCCTCGGTGATTTGAGTTCCTTTGACTTGCCGGGCAGTAAACAGCGATCCGAAGACACACTCTCCGGACCGTCTTCGCGCCCAAACCTTCGGCCTGCCGTTGTTGGGGTGGATGTAGATGTTTGGCATCTGCGCCTCCTACCAGCTCAGGGCCGCTTCATGCGAAACGTCCACATTCAGCAGCGCCCCCGACACGGCCGGTACCGCTTCCGCTTCGGACCCCTTCTCAAACAGATCGCCCGTTGTGCTCTTGCTGCCGAAAATCTCCTCGGCATCAAAATCCGGGTACATCGTGGCGGTTTCCTCGACCTTTTTGGGGTCGGAGAGCATCGCCAGAAGCCCCGAGAGCATGATGAAGTCCTGTCCCTCGATCTTGCCGGTGGCCGGCAAGGCGTCGATGGCGTTCTCCACAATGCCGGCCACGTAGCCGATATGGCCGCCCAGGAAGGCCAGCGTGGCGCACTTCCCTTTGACCCTGGCCAACACCTTGCGGATCTTCTGCGTGGCGCTTGTGGCGGTGGGCGTCCAGGCATCCCGGACATCCTGGGCAATTTCGGCCAGAATGCGCCGGGGAAAGTCCGCCAGCTCGCCGGCGATCCCGTCCTCGATGCCCTCGACCTCAATGGGCCGCGGGGAGATCGCGTAGGTCGCCACTGACAGGCCGATCCTTGCGCGAACATCATCCGCACCGGGGAACCGGTCCTCGTAGGCCTTGACCTCCGGGTGCTTCTTCGCCCAATCGGCCAGCAGCTTCGGCCAGTTATCCGCAAGCGTATCGCGGAACAGGATAACCCGCTTGCCGACACTTCCCAGCGCCTTGAGCAACTCCGTCGAACGAGCCTCGGGCGCCGCCCATCCCGACGAGAGAAACCGGGTGGCAATGCCTCGGCATTCCCGTATGGTCTCCTGCCGGAACTGATAGGGCGGTGCCAGCTCCTTCTTGGCCACGTAGCGAACGCCGCGTGACGTGAAGGCATCGCTTTCCTCGGTGCCTTCGGATGTGACGCCGGAAATGGTGCGAATCCTTGCTTCGATTACGACCAGATTCTCCGTCAGATGGATGATTCCGTCTTGCATTTGAGACATCTTGCTTCCTTTTTGCGGACTCCTTCCGGATATTGGTCACCCCCCTTAGGGCGGGCCAATAGCAGCAGGCCCGCGTCAGAGTGGTTAAAAGGTGAAACCACCAATCTCCCCGAATGGAAGATGGTTCAGGGGAGTTGCGTCGGCACGGACCGATAAAAGCTCGTTGCGCCTCATGATAATGTCTTGCGCTTGTTCCGTTTTGGGGATACGATTGCGTCTATGTGTACGTTTTCCCGTCCGCTCATGATTGGATTGGCCTTGCTCCCGGCGCTCGCGCACGCGGATGGATTCGTGTCTGCGGCGATGGAGAAGATCAAGGGCGCCGTGCTTGAGGGCACCGCCGCGATTGCGCTGGAAAGCCTCAGTGCGCAGCGGGCCTGGGTGATCTGGCGCGGGTACAAAGCCACCGGCGACAAGAAAAAGCTCGAGCAATTGCGTTCGCTCGCCGCCGAAAAGGACTCCGGCGCGCTCAATGTGGTCGGCTATCTCTATTCAGAGGGCGTGGACGGGGTGAAGAAGGACTCGAAACGAGCGGTCGAACTGTTTCGGCAGGCCGCGGACGGCAAATTGCCGCTGGCGGCTTACAACCTGGGCCTGCTGATGATGAAGGGGGAGGGCGTGGCCGTCGACACCCGTGGCGCGATGACCCACTTCGCCACCGCAGCCCCGAATATTCCCCAGGCCGCCGTGCGTGTGGCCCTGCTTAACGTTGAGATCGGCCGCTATCAGGACTCCTGGGCGTTTGCCCAGATGGCCGCGAAGAAGGGCGACCCGTGGGGCCATTACCTGTGCGGCAAGCTCTTGATGATGGGTGTGGGAACCGGCGGACTCAGGAAGGCCCGGGAGCACCTTGCCCTCGCGGTCGATGGCTGGCACCCGGACGCCGCGCCACTCCTCGCCGACATCATCGACCGCCAGGCGGCGGATGATTCTTCCGGTCTGTCGCACATCCACGCCGGGAGCTACCGGATCGTCGGTCAGGCCATGCGCCAGGCCAATCCGGCTGCCGCCGTCGGCTTGGCGCGGCCGGACGGGTTGAGCAATGAAGAGTACGAGCGCGCCATGAGCGAGGCGACTACCTGGATCGGCAACCATCCGAAGCCGCAGAAGCCCCTCCATTACAACCGCCCGATCCCGACTCCCGATGCCTAGACTTGCCGTCCTGCTGCTGCTGGCATCGCCGCTTTGCGCCCAGGCGTGGTGCTTTAGCGAGGCTGCGCGCGAGTATTCGCTGCCGCCCGACCTGCTCCGCGCCATCGCCCACGTCGAATCGCGCTCAAGAGCCGACGCCTTGCACGTGAACCGCGACAGGTCCGAGGACGTCGGCGCGATGCAAATCAATTCCGTCCATTTCCCCCTGCTGAAAACGGTCGGGATCGACCGCACGATGCTGCTGACCGACCCGTGCCTCAACGTTCGCACCGGGGCGTGGGTGCTCGCCACCGGCGTCAAGAAGCACGGCTACACGTGGCGGGCCGTGGCGTCATACAACCCCGGTGATCCCGGTTACATCGACCGCGTTTGGGACGCATACCGCAACCGTGCGTGGTTGGGCCAGGCCAAGACTCCCAAGAGGCCCGCATCATGAGAATGGTGTCCAGCGTCTTCGTCTTCGTTTTCATGTTGTCCTACCTGGTCTATGTGCTGGCTCCGCAGTCCGCGTGCGAGCGCATGTACCGCTTCTCCCTGCTCGTGGATGTCCCGGGCGACGGGGTGCGCGCGGTGATGCGCAACTTCGACGCCGAGCGTGATACGCAGCTCGCGGCGATGGTGCAGCAGACCAAGCTGCGACAGGCGAGCGTGCGATGGGGCGGGCAGCTCTTCTATGGTCCCGAATTCTCGACACTGTGCCCGGATGGGAGCCGCTAATGAGCCGCGAGCCGAATGATTTCCTGATCAACAACCCGAAAGAGAAGGCGCCGGTGGAGGCGCTCAATGACCTGTTCCGCTCCGCCGTGCGCCAAGGCGTGTCCGACGTCCATCTACATGATGTCGGGGGGAAGCTTACGGTGCGTATCCGGCATCCCGGATCAAACCTCGTGGTCGTGCCGTTCGGTGAGTCCTATGGCCAGATCGTGAATGAGAAGATCCGCTCGCGCGCGCAGATTCCGGTAGCCGATCAGGTGACCATACAGGACGGGCGGCTGCGCCTGACCTTCCCCGATATCCCGGCCGTCATCGACGTGCGGGTGTCGGTTGCCCCCACCGTGAACGGCCAGAAGATTGTCTGCCGGATCCTCGATCAGGCGCATTCCAACTGGACGCTCGGCGATCTCGGGGTGGACCCGATGATCCGCGAATCGCTGAAGGAGATCACCCTGCAGCCGCACGGCCTATTCATCGTCACCGGACCCACGGGCTCGGGCAAGACGACCACCCTCTATGCCTTGGTGAACCACCTCGACGACGACTCGCGCAACATCGTGACCGTCGAAAACCCCGTCGAATACATCCTGGCGCGGCTCACGCAGATCGACGTGAATCAGGTCCACATTTCGTTTGCCGGTGCGCTGCGCGGCGTCCTGCGGCAGGACCCCGACGTGATCCTGGTGGGCGAGATCCGCGACTCCGAAACCGCCAAGATCGCCGTGGACGCATCGGCAACCGGCCACCTGGTGCTGGCCACCATGCACGCCAACTCGGCGGCGGAAGCCCCGCGCCGCCTGATCGACCTCGGCGCCGATCCGGTGACGCTGGCCTCGGCGTTGCTCGGCGTGACCGCGCAACGGCTGGTCCGGGCCATTGGCGATGCTGCCGAACCGGAATTGACCACCCCCAACGATGTCGAACGCCGCTGGCTAACCGCCTACGATGTACCCTTGGCCGGCGGCGAGTTTCCGACCGTGAGTTCGACAGATGCCTATACCGGGAACGTCCCGTTGGTCGAGTTCATCCGCTGCGATCAGAAGGTGCGCGCGGCAATCGCCGCCGGCGGAACGGCTAACGCCGTGCTTGATGCGTGCAGCAATCAGTCGCAATACGAGAACCTCGCCTATGCCGGTGCAAGGCTCGCGGCGAGCGGAAAGACCACCCTCGCCGAAGTGCGCCGTGTCGTGGGCGACGAGTCCGGGCAGAAGGGTGGCCGGCGCCTGGGCTACTACCTGCTGGCGTCGGGCGTTGTCGATTCCCACACCCTGTCGGAATCGCTGTCGCGCCAATGGGATTGCTACCACGCAGGGCGCGTGGTCCGCCTTGGCACCGTCCTGGCCGAAATGGGCGCGTGTTCGCAAGAGGCGGTCGACGAGGCCCTGGCCGCGATGCACGGGGAACTGGCGCGCGGGGGCAGGCAGGTCGTGGAGCTGGTGGCATGAAGCGGCGCGACTTCCTGGCCGCGCTGAGCGTGCTTCCGGCATCGCGGGTGCTGGCTGCCCGCCCGGCTTCCGGCGGCGCAATGCCGACCGAACAGGACATCAAGCCCTATCGTGAAGTGGCAACGGTGGAGCGCTACGTGACGCGCAAACTCAACCTCGCCTTCATCGCCTTCGACTGCCCGGTAAGTCGAACCTTTTTCAGCGCCATCAAGCGTTGGGGCGACACGCTGCCGCCGCCGTGGAAGATGCAAATCGTCCCGGCCATCACCCAGGATCTCGGTTCTGTGGTGGCAAACCGCACATGGCGCACCGTATCGACCCTGCCGGGCGCGAACAGCGCGGCCTTCGCCACAGCCTTGTTCGACCTCGTGCAGGGCCAGGGCTTGGCGCTGGACAATCCAGCGACCTACCGGCAGGCGCTGATGGCCGCGGGGATCAACGCGCAGGCCTTCGGCGTTGCCTTCCAGAAGTTCGAACGTGCCGATTTCAGGGACGCGGTCGACGCCATGATGACCTTCAAGGTCGACGCGGTGCCGTCGCTGGCCATCGGCGGGCGTTTTGTGATCACGCCGGACCATACGGGCGAGAACCCGGAACAGTTTATCGGGCTGGCCAACGCCATGATGTCGGGCGTATTGCGGGGGATGATATGAAGGCGAGAATGTGGCCCATTCTGTTGGCCGTATGCGTCCGGCCGGCCTTGGCACAGGATGCCTCGACCACCGAAGCGCCAGATCGTCTCGACGGCGTCGTGATGCAGGGCGGTATGGAGCATTCCATCATGCCGCAGGGTCCGCGCCTGTCGGTCAACGGCAAGCGGGTCGCGTGGGTATCGCTGGATCGCTATGTGGACCCGCGCCAGCGTTTGCCCGAGGCGGCAGAGGAGCCGGTCGCGGCCGTCACCGAGCGCCGCGCCGTGGTGTTCTTCGGTATCAATTCGGACAAGCCGACCAATCCCGAAGCCCTGGGCATCCTCCCGTTCCGACAGGCTGCGACGGTACGCGTGATCGGCTATGCCAACGCCACGGGCAATACGCGCGCCAATCTGCTGATGTCGCTGCGCCGAGCGCAGGAGGTGGCACTGTTGATCCAGGCACGCGGCGTTCCGGCAGAGCGCATCGCCATCGAGGGTCGCGGCGGGGAAGCATCGTTGCCGGGGGCGGATGCCGCTGCCGTCGCCTTTGCCCGACGGGCTGAAATCATTGTGGAGGTCAATTGACCATGAGTACACGCGGCACCATGCCCCGACATATCGATTCGCAACCGCAGTTCTTTTGGTGGGAGATGGACGAGTTCCTGGTGGGCTTCTTCATCTTCGGTCTGGGCATCATCATCGGCCGATGGGTCTCCCTGTTGGGCATCGTGGCGGCGCTGGTGGTCATCAGCATGATGAAGCGGTGGAAGGAGGGGGAACTGGACGGGGGCGTGCAGCACATCGCCTATGCCGCCGGCGTGTATAGCATCAACCCGGTCTACGCGGACGGCCTCAAGCGGGACTTTTGGCAATGAAGATGCCCTTGTTGTTCAAATCGCTCGATGAAGCGGTGCGCGGCTTCTGGCTGGCGCTGTCGATTGCGGTGTGCGTGTCGTTTGCCGTGGCGGTGCAGATGTTGCTGCTCTATAACCGGCACGAGCGCGTGGTCCTCATGCCGCCTTATGTCGACAGGCAAATGGAGATCGGCTGGTCGTCGGCCAGTGCCGACTATCTCAAGTCGATCGGCCTGTATTTCGTCACGCTGGCGAACAGCGTGACACCGACCAACGTGGAGTTCGTGAAGCAGGCGGCCAGCACCATTGTCGACGCCCGCATCTACCCGGGCATCCGCAAGCGCTTCGAGGCTCTTGCCGCCGAACCCGCCTTCATGTCCACCGGTCACGTGTCGTCTTTTGAATCGCAATCCCTGCACTACGAGCCGGAAACCTCCAAGGTGTTCGTCTCCGGCGAAGTCACCGGTGGCGGGCGGAGTCATCGGGTCGGCCAAACCTACGAATTCGTCATCGTCATGCGCGACGGACGCCCGTGGATTCTCTCGGCCGATACCTACGAGGGAGTGACACCACACACCCTCAAGTGGATCGCCGAGCATCCGCCTGAAAAGAAGGACGCCGGAAGGGAAACGAAATGAAGCTGCGCCTGATCGCAATATTGCTCGCGGCGTCTCTGCAGGCGGACGCAGCGGTGCCCACGCTGCTCCGCAAGGGCCCCATCCCAGAGGCAAAGGAGGCGGCGGCCGACAGTTCCACGCCGGAGGCGTCGCCCGCAGCAATGACCGCGGGCGCCGTGCCCAAAGTTGCGCCCTTTTCGGCGCAACCGCTGTTTGTCTATCCGGGACCGCCCAAACCCGTGCCGTTGCCAGCTCGTGCCGCCGTTCCACAGGTACGCACCGCGCCGCCAGCAACCAAACCCGTTGTGCCACCCAAGCCCGCCGCGCCGGGCGCGAGACCGGAGGCGACTGCGGCCGGTCCCGCCATCCCCACCCGTGACGCCAAGGGGCCGCAATGGATGCCTGGGTTCTCCAACGGCGTCAGCGGTGACCCGGAGAGCACCAAGCCCAACGTGGTCCTGGTGTCGCTTGACCGCGCCGAACTGATCCAGATATCGGGTGACTTCGCCAACCGGATCGCCACGCCGTTCCGCTCGCCGAAGGCCACCGGCATCGTCGACCCCGAACTGGTGACCATCGAGCAGGAGGGACAGTCGCTATTCGTGCAGGTCAAGAACGATCAGGCGGTGGCGCTGTTCATTTCCGACGCCGCGCTGCCCAATTCCCCGGTGCTGTCGGTGACCCTGGTGCCGCGTCGTGGGCTCCCGCCCCAGACGATTGTCCTTCAGCCGCAGGGGACCGGACTCGGCGGGGAAGCGACGCACAAGTCCAACGACCTGTCCGACACCTACAGCGGCATGTTGCGCGACTGGTTGCGGGAAGTCGCCGCGGGGCGCGCGCCGCGCGGTTTCACCGAGTCTTCGTTCCGTGGCGTGGCCGGTGCCGTGGATCCCTTTGTGGTCCGCCCGGTCAAGCGCTACGCCGGGGCGCGCTTCGACATCTTCCACTACATCCTCGAAGTCGCCAGCGGCGTCGCCAGCGGCGTGGAAGTGGAAATCGACGAGGATTCCTTCAGCTCGGAGGGTGTCCGGGCGGTGGCGATATTCCCGCGCCAACGGCTCGTGCGCGGCGATCTCACCAACGTCTTTGTGGTGGCCGACAAGCCCGACGATGACCGCGCAGCAGGCACCGTCAGGATGGAGAACCGCTGATGGCCAACGCCGGCAGGGTCTCCATCGTGATGAGCCGTTGGGCGGCCCTGTCGCCCACGGTGCGCTCGATCCTGGCCGTCATCGCGCTGATGGCGGTGGTGATGGGCGGCATCGTCGCAGTCGGTGGCGTATCCATCGAGCCCACGGAAAACCGCAGCGGGCCGCACCTTCCCAACGCGACCAGCAATCTGCGGATGAATGCGCCAACCGGGGACGGCACCGAGAAGCTGGTCGGAAGGGTGGATGCGGCGCAGTCGCAGATATTGGAATTGCGGCGGCAAATCGAACAGCAGGGCAAGGACGCGAAGTCCACCCAGGCGGCGCTGATGCTGGAGTTAGAGAAGGCACGTGCCGATGGCGGCGGGGTCGGGCGGGGCGTGAGTTCGGATCTGATCGAGGAGGTCCGCAAGCTGGCGGGGGAGCTCAAGGAACTCAAGACCAACCCGAAACTTGCCAGCAACGCGCCCTCGCCCGACGAATTGCTGCCGGCTGGTGCAGGCGGCCCATCCAGCGAACACGCCGTCCCCGTTCCCGAGCCACCCAAGCGTCCCACCCTCAAGTCATTCGGCGGGAAACCGGTCGACGAGGGTTCGCGCGATCCTCGCTCCGCCAAGCCGGGTAAGGAACTGTTGGTCTCGCTGCCAGCCGGTTCGATGTTCGAAGTGGTGCTTTTGAACGGCGCGATGGCCCCGACGAATTCCGTCGCGCGCCGCAATCCGGTGCCGCTCATGTTGCGCGTCAAGACGGAAGCGATTCTGCCCGGACGCCAAACGTCGCAAGACATCAAGGAGTGTCTGTTGCTGGTGTCGGGCTATGGAGAGCTTTCGTCGGAACGTCTGTTGGCTCGTTCCGAAGTCATGAGCTGCGCTTTCGAGGATGGCCGCATGGCCGAGGCCAAGATCGAAGGCTATCTGGTCGGGGAAGATGGTGTGCTCGGTATGCAGGGCGAACTGATCAGTCGCCAAGGGCAGCGGATCGCCCAGGCGCTGACGGCGGGAACGCTCGGTGGCATCGCCAAGGGACTTACCCCCTATCAGGTGCCGCAAGTGAATCTCAGCGGCGGGTCGAGCAGTTCGGTCAGCGCCCTGCCCGGATTGGATCAAGTGCTGCAAGCCGGGATTGCCGGCGGGGTCGGCGACACGGCCAAGATGGTGAGCCAGTTCTACCTCGACAGCGCCAAAGAGGCGTTTCCCGTCCTGCGCGTGCCTTCCATGCGCAAGGCAACGATCATCCTGACCAAAGGCTTTGAGCTAAGGATCTAACCATGCGAAAAACTCTTTTGATGGCCGTCCCGGCGTTGCTGCTTGCGGCCTGCGCCTCGCCTTACTCACCCTTCCAAAGCGTGTGGCGCGGCCAACCACTGTCGACCGCGTGGAGCGTGGCGGTGTCGCCGGCGATTGAGTACGTGGATCAACCTCGCCCGCGCGTGTTCGGCGAAGAGATCTCGCGCTACGTCGCGGAAGGCGTGTTGACCGGGGCTCCGGTGCGTGACGTGGCGTGGCGATTCGACGGCACAAAGCGGGTTTGGGATGCCGTGGCCCTGCAGTCACGCCGGGTTCAAGTGCCGGTCCTGGCACTCGGGCAATACAGCGTGACGGGCGAGGGCGTGATCCTCACCTACCGTCTGGTCAATGAATCCGGCTATGTGCTGACCTCGGCCACCGAACTCCTCACCAGCGGCGACGACAAGGCGGTGGTCGGCCGTCGTCTCGGCGTGCGGCTCGCTGACGATCTGCGCGCGATCGTGGAACGCGGAGGCGGCCACTCATGAAGAGAATCTTCCTTGCGGCGACGGTCGCCCTGACGGGCTGCGCATCGTTTCTCAACACGGGCGACAGCGATAACCTCTCCTGTTCCCCGCCGAACTGCGTGACGCCGCGACAGGCCTACCAAATGTCGAACGGATCCATCGATTCGCTTCCTGTGGCAACCACGGGCATGCCGGTGGCCGCTCCCGCTGCGCCGACGGCCATCGCGCCGCCGAAGGGCGCGCTCGGCGTGGCGAGACTGGCGAAGGCGGGTGCGCCCACGGCGATCCGCGAGCCGGCCACGATCATGCGGATCAAAATTTTCCCATGGGTCGATCTCAATGACGACCTGCACCTGGGCAGCACGATC
>JAPLQT010000057.1:20349-45307 GCA_026399515.1 Pseudomonadota bacterium
CGCGATCTACACCGAGATACAGAGTCGGCGCTGGAGCTTCGGCAAGCTCGCGCCGCGCATCCCGGTCGCAATGCGCGGCAATCCACTGGATTCAGCCGCACCTGAACAGCGCGAGAAGCCCGGCGACGGGCCGATCAAGTCTGCACCTGCACCCGCGCCCAGCGGGGACGCCGGCGGCCTGCTGCCCAAGGGCGGCGCCAAGGCGGATTTATAGATGTTTGTTCGTCCCAGCATCATCACCTCAAGGAGATAAGCAATGACTACCGCCACGATGTCACCGCAACTGAAAACCGAGTTGAAAGCCTGGATGCCGCTGGTTGTCTTGGCCGGCCTGCTCGCCATGGATGTTCTGGCGGGATCGGACACGACCTTCCAGACCCCGACCGACAAGATCGCCGGCTGGATGACCGGATCACTGGGCAAGATGGCCGCCACCGGCGCGCTCGCCGTCGGCGTCATCACCGCCATGGTGACCCACAAGCTCCATAGCGCCGCGATCGCGGGCGGCATCGCCCTCGTCGCCGCCATTGGCCCCGGCGTCGTGTCTGGAATGTTCTCGCTAGGCCTGTAATGCATCCGTGGGTTGACAAGTTCATTGCAGGCTTCGGTTATGCCAAGGTGGCTGCCGCGTCCGGGACCGGCGGCAACTACGCGGCCGACTCCGCCTCGGAACGCGACAGTCGTCCGGGCAACCGTATCGCTGTCGAGGGCTATGACGATGAAACAGGGCTGCTGTATCAGTCGACTGTGGGCGGCGAACACTATCTTGGGCTCTGCGCCAACGCCCGGCCCATGCCGGGCGGCGGCGAAAGCGAATACACCAAGCTGGTCGCGGCGTTGTCGGCCCCTCTGCCGGCGGGATCGTATATCCAGGTCGGCACGCTGGCGGCACCGGACATCGAACCGGTGACGGGAGCCTATCTGGATCGCAAGACCGGCGCGGACGGGGTGTTGTGGCGGCTGGCCAAGCAGCGCCACGATTTCTTCCAGGAAGGAGTGCATCAGTCTCATTTGGGCAACGGCGTCCTGTTGCGCAAACTGGAACTGATCGTGTCGGTGAAGGTGCCTTGCTCGGTGCGCCCGTCGCCGGAAGAAAAACGCGTGGCGGCGGAAACCATCGGGCGGGTGATCGACGGCCTGTCCACCGTCGGGCTTGGCTTGTCGGTGATGAGCCACAACGAGTACGTCGGCCTGCTGACGCGCATTACCCACCTCTACTCGAAAGAAAGCCGGAGTCCGGAAATCTCCGACGTTGAACTGCTGCGCGACCAGGTGTTCGCGCCGGGTGAGGAGGTGTTCTACGACAACGACATCATCACCTTTCACGAAGGCGCGCCGGATGCCTATGTCGCGAAGGGGATGTCGGTGAAACAGTACCCGAAGCAGTGCGAATTCGGGTTGGCGAACCTCTTGATCGGGGATTCGCTGGGCACGCCCAACCAGATTACGAGTCCGTTCTGGTTGGTGATGACGCTCCACTATCCCGACCAGGTGGACAAGAAGAACTGGCTGCGCAGCCGCTATGCCTGGATTACCCAGCAATGCGTGGGCCAAACCTCCAACCTGTTCCCGCTACTGTGGGAGAAGAAGGCGGGTTTTGATACGCTGATCCAGGAAGTCGAAGTTCAGGCGGGTATCGTGGTGGACACCAACCTGACCCTGTGGGTGTTCGACCGCGACAAGAAGGCGATCGAGCGCAGCATGTCGTCCCTGCGCTCGTACTTTTCGTCAATTGGCTTCGAGATGCGCGCCGACAAGCGGATCATGCGCCTGCTCTGGAATGAAACGCTGCCGATGAACACGAGCCGGTCGGGTACCACAGGGTGGTCCCGCGACCGAACGATGTCGGTGCGGCAAGCCAGCTGGGTGTTGCCGATCTTCGGCGAGTGGCCGGGCACGCGCAGCGCGACCTCGATCTTCTCGACGCGCCGCGGCGAAGCGGTGTGCTGGTCACCGTGGGACTCCAATGCGGGGTTCAACATCGTGGCGTTTGCAGCCACGCGCGGCGGCAAGAGTTTCCTGATTCAACTGCTGCTTTCCGATAACGTCGCCGAGGGCGTCAAGGCCTGGATCATCGACTTCGGCATGTCCTATCGGAAGATCGTGGTGGCCCTGGGCGACAATGGACAGGAACTCGACTTCCGGGAGGATTCACAGACCTGCCTCAACCCCTTCACGCATATCACGTCGATTGACGACGAAATGGATGTGCTGCTCGCGGTGATTTCCACCATGTCGGCGCCCGAGCACGGACTGGATGAATTTCAAATGTCGGCGCTGGAACAGGCCATCAAGGCGGCGTGGAACCACTATGGCCCGAGCGCCACCATCACCACGGTCTACGAGCAGTGCATCAAGCATCCGGAAATCCGTGTCCGCGACATCGGGCAGATGCTGTATCCCTTCTCCAAGGACGGCAGTTACGGCCATTGGTTCGAGGGCGAAAACAACCTCAACATGGATGCGCGCGTGACCTTGCTCGAACTTCAATCGCTCAAGAGCCGGCCGACGCTCCAGAAGGTGGTCTTCCTCCAACTCTTTGCGCGCATCGCCCAGGAAATGTTCCTGTCGCTCAACGAACGCAAGATGCTGATCATCGACGAAGCCCACGAGCTGCTGGACAACCCGGTGATGGCGAAGGCCATCGAATCCATGTACCGCAAGGTCGCTAAAGCGAAAGGATGCGTTGCCCTAATTACACAGGGCATCGGGGATTTGTACAACTCGCCCAATGGGCGGGCGATCTACGCCAATTCCGCATGGTCGCTGGTGCTGCAACAGAAGTCGGAGTCGATAGACGCCGCGATCGAGTCGAAGAACTTCGCGATGGACCCCTACGGCGTGATGATGATGAAGTCGCTCCACGTCCAGCCCGGTATCTATGCGGACGTGATGATCCAGGGCGGGCAGGGGTGGGGCGTTGTGCGCTTCGCGGTGGATCCGTGGATGCACGAGTTGTTCTCGACCACCGGAGAAAACCGCGAGGAAGCGTTCGATCTGATGAAGCAGGGTATGGCCGTCGAGGACATCATCGACGGCATGGTGCAGCAGCGGGCGGCTTGACCGCGCCCCAACTTTTTCACAGGAGGATTTATGAACCAGACGTTAGGCAAGTTCCTGTATTCGTCGGCGTTGGCCGGCATAGGCGTGTGGGTCATGCCTGCGCATCCGGATTTTTGGTCGGCGGCCGGCGGCGTCATCTTTGGCTTGGGGCTGATGGGGTACATTCAGTTCGCCCCGGTCATTCGTCGCCCGGAGGTTGCGGCGGAAGCCAAGAGCGGCTCGTCATGACGGAGGCCACGGTGAGCGCCGAGGACCCAACGGCAGCGCCAGGCGCGTCCGCCGAAGCGGTTCCGCCCACGCCGAAGGTGACGGCTCCGATGGGGCTCGCCCATGTGATGCTGATCGCCGTGGCGTGTTCCGCCCTGTCGGGTGTCGTCGCCTGGAAGTTCGCCGTCACTCATGCCTCGGTGCAGCCGCGCTTGGTCGCGGTTGACTTCGCCCGGCTCGCCAACGCTCAAATCGAGAAGGCCAGCAACAAGCCGCGCGAGGAAGCCCTGAAAATGGCGACGGAATTCTCGACGGCGCTGAACGCGGTCACCAAGGAGTATGCCGACCGCGGTTATTGGGTGATCGACAGCGATCGTGTGCTGGCTATCCCCTTCGGCAACGACATCACCGATGAAGTCACTGCTCGCCTGTCCAAGTCCAACGCCGCCGGCAAGTGACCGGCATGCGGCGATTTTGCGGCGTATCCGTCGCGGGGTCACGGCGGCGCTCGCCGTGCTGTTCGGCGGCGGCCTGCTCAACCACTGGATCGGGCAGTACTGGCGCATCGGCGTCGATCTGCAGGGAGAGGCGCGATGCCTGCCGTGGCTGGTGTGGGCGGTGAAGGTCGGCGCACCCGCAACGCTGGCGCGTGACAGTTACGTGGCGGTTATCCCGGCCGGAGAGTTCGGGATGGGCGTGGATGCCTTCATTAGAAACAACCCGACGCCAAGTTTCATCATCAAGCAGGTGGCCGGATTGCCGGGCGACGCCATCGTGGTGATCGACAACGAGGCGAGGATGGGCGGCCAGGAGTATGGAGCGCTCACCCTTACCACAATGGGGAAAGTGCCGGTGGCGCCGGGCGGCTACGACCGCGTGGAGATCGTACCGCCCGGACGGGTGGCACTGGCCGGCACCCTGCCGCGCGCCTATGACTCCCGTTATTGGGGAACAGCTGGACAGAATGAGGTGGTGGGCGTTGCGTATCCGATCTTCTAGTTGGATGGCGCTGCTGCTCCTCCCTGCCATGGCCCAGGGAGCGGAGACTGCCCCTGCGGCTGCGGACGCCCAGACGGAGCTCGTTGAGCCGTCGGTGACGGAGCGCTTCCTGGCCGGGAAGAAGGAGGGCTACTTCTTCTACGTCGATCCGAAGGAGATTGAAAAGAAGAAGCCGAAGCTGCCACCACCGCCGCCGCCACCCGTGGCCGAAGCACCGAAACCCGCCGAAAAGGTCAGGGCCGATCCCGTACAAGTGCCGTTCTCGATTGCATGGCTGCGCAAGTGGCTGCCGATCGCGACGGATCGCGCCATCGAGAATCCGACGCAGAAGAATCTGGAGGCCTTCGCCTACCTCAAACGGGCGATGTTCGACATGCTGCAGAACCATGCCAGCAAATTGCACGACCTGGTGGTGAGCGATCCGTTGCTCGATGAAAACAACCGCATGCCGATGGCGGAGTATGCGAAGTCGGCCTATATGCTCGACGAGATCAACGCCCGGGATATGGCGATCAAGGAGATCGCGAAGACGGCCGGCTTTTTCGTGTTCTACGATTCCAAGTGCGATTGGTGCCTGAAGCAGGTGCCGGTCCTCAATTCCTTCGGCGCCCAGACCGGCATGGCGATCAATTACATCTCCGTCGACGGGCAGCCTATTGCGGGTGCGCCGAACTGGGTGCCGGACAATGGCCACGCCCAGATGCTCGACCTGAAGGTTTACCCCACTACCGTGTTGGCAGTTCCGCCGGCGCAGTACTACGTCCTGTCGCAGGGGATGATGGACAAGCAGACCCTGGGTGAACGCGTGGTGATGGCCGCCGAAAAGGCGGGACTGCTGTCCGAGGCCATGCTGACTCGGCTGTTCCCGGCACGGCGCGGTGTGCTGCGTCCCGAGGATCTGGCGGACCGCACCTTCTCCGACGACCCGGACGTTTGGATACCGAAGCTGAAAGAGAAACTGAGAGGACGATACTGACATGGCACGCCCACCTGTTCGCATTGCCGCCTTGACGCTCGCCGCCGTGTTGGCTACGCAGTCCGTTGTCGCGGTCGCAGACGTAAGGGCCACTCTGGACGCGATGTATATGTCCAACGTGACGCCGCCGACCTTTGCGCAGAGCCAGTTGCGCGGGACGTTGACCGGCGGCAGCGCGAGTTTCCGGACACCGATCAAGTCGATGACGCTCTACAGTTTTGATTTGCCCAGAGCCTCGGCGGGATGTTCCGGCATCGACATTAGCGGCGGGGCCTTCAGCTTTTTGTCCAAAGATGCCATCACGGGCTTGCTGCGGCAAGTTGGGGCCAGCATGATCCCGCTGCTGTTCCAATATGCACTGTCCAAGATTGATGCCGACATGGCTTCGCAGATCAAGGGATTCTTCGACACGCTGCAGGAGTTCGGTCAGCAGCGGCTGAACTCCTGCAAGCTCTCCAAAGGTCTGCTCGATACCTTCACCAAGAAGGCCCCGAGCGCCCCGTCGATCGACGACGAGGCGCAAGCCGATTCCAGCAATGCGGGCGACAGTTCCTTCGGCGGCTGGATGGCGGATAGCTTTGCCGGGGCCATGCGGGTGGTCAAGGCCATTGCCCAAACCACGACGTCCCGAAAGAACCCGCTGATGGGCAACCTCACCTGGAACATGCTTGCGGACACCCAGGCCCACACGTCGCTCGTGGGCTTCACCGACATGGACGCGGCAAGGATTATCCTGTCGTTGATGGGCACGACCGTCACGACATGTAACGATGGCAACAGCCCGGACGGCCAATGCAAAGCAACCGACGGGTCGGACAGAGCTGCGCCGCCGACGCCGGTCACGTTTAAGGCGACTCTGTCACTCAACGAATTCGTCTTTGGCCCGAACTCGGACAAATCGCTGGAGCTTTACGCCTGCACACGCAACACCACGGTGTCTGCCGATCCGGTCGCGATTTCAGATGGCGCCAGTGCGTCGATTGACGAGGCGATGCGGACCGGATGCGTGAGTGGCATGACCAGGGACAGCTGGACGTTCAACGGAACAGCGGCATATGCCCAGACCAAGTTCTTCGGCGCCGGCTACGATCCCAACGGAACAGCGATACCGGATCCCGCGTCCCTTTACAGCAGGGTCACAGGACAGTGCGCGGCCAGTCTTGGCAGCGAATGTCAGATTCAGCCAGATGAACTGCGCTTTCTGTCATCGGCAGGCGGGGACTATGTGGCGGTCGCCAAGTCCTTGCGGAAGAATCCCATGATGGAGGCCTATACCAAAAAGTTGATTCCGTATGTGGGTGTCGCTATGGGCGTGCGCTTCGGCGAAGCCGTGACCCGGGTTTGGCGCGGCGCCCAACTCAAGGGCGCGGCGATGCCTGACTATATGGTCGCTTCGGAACTGAAGCTTCTTACCGACTTGCGTGACTTGCGCCTGCAGATGGCTGCGATGGAACCGGAACTGAGGAAGTACGCCGAGTCGGCCGCTATGATTGTCGCCAACCGGAAGATGCAGGTCGGCAAATTGCGGGGGGCGTGATGAACTTTACGATCTACACCCTCGGCGACCTCTCTACGCTCACCGCGATGCTGAACGGCGTCGCCATGATCTTTAACGACCCGATCTTCAACGACGGCGGCACCATGGGCGGATCGCTGGTCCGCCTCTTGTTCATGGGCGTGCTCGCCGGAGTGGTTCTTGCCGGGATGTTGAACCAATGGCGCAACGGGCAGGGCAGCCCGGTCGTCCTGCTCACCGTCTTCGTGATGTGGATGACCCTGGGCTTCACCCGAACCACCGTCACCGTGCAGGATCTGTATAGCGGTGCAGGCAGCAATGTTGCCAATGTGCCGATGATCGTCGCGTTGCCCGGCGGCGTGTTCAGTGATATCGGTCAGGTTCTCGGCGAGAAGATGCAGACCGGGTTCTCCAAGGTCGATGCGAAAGCGCCCACCTTGACGACGACAGGATTCGTGAATCCGCTGTCCTACATTCTGGCGCTGCGGCGGAACATGGCGTCCGGCATGCAGCCCTTTCTCTACAATTCCTTGCGCTATTTTGCGTCCGACTGCGTACTTGGGTCGGATCAGATGGCGCCGGACCTCTACACCGGCAACGACTCGCTCCAGTCGGTGCTCATGGATCCCAGGTACCGGGACGGATTCACGACGATGTATACCGTGACCGAACCAACCGGCTTTTTGGCGGGTTGCGGGGCATTGGCGGACGCCCTCATTGACAACCTGAACGCATGGGCCGCGCTGCCGCTTCAGAAGCCGGCCCTCAACAACATGCTGATGGGCGGGGTCGGTAACAACATCCTGCAAGGCGCCGCTGAAATCGGCAAGGGGGTCCGAGTAAGCAACGGCACGTCCCTGTCTGGTATCGACGAAACGAATGTCGCCGATGTGCTGTTGGATACACTCGGGAGAACGTCGGCGGCAGGGGCCACCGATGCGGCGAAGATTTCCGCCTCGCTCGCATTCCTGCCCGGTTTCGTCGACGGGTTGCAATGCGGCACCCCGGTGCCGGGGATGTCCCTGACTGATGTGAATACCTGCGCACTCATGAGTTCCGACCAGGACGAACTGGCACGGATCACCGAGGCTGCGCGCGGCAGCGGATTCTCGCGCGCGCTGATCTCCTCGATGGCAGTCTTCCAGTCCATCTGGATCGGGCTTTCCCCTGTTGTGATGCTGGCCATCATGGGGTATGCATCGCGCGGCCCGGCCATTTTCGGTTCGTATTTGCTGCTCGGTGTGTGGATCGCGAGCTGGCTGCCGGTGGCATACATGATCAACTACTACATCGACCTGTCATTCCGGCAAGGTGTCGCGCAGTTGGCGGGGCCCGGCGGGACATTCAAGCTCGCGCAAGTCTATTCGATCTACCGCGTCGCGGCGGACAAGATTAGCGTGGCGTCGGACCTCATGGGATCGGTACCGGTGCTGACCTTCGCCATCCTCTCCGGCTCGATGTATGCGCTGACCAAGGCTGCCGGTACGGCGGCGCGCGCGGAAGGAATCAATCCGCAAGCCGCACATATGCCAGCAGCGGCGCATATGCAGGGATTGGTGGCCACGACAAGTCCGTATTCGGTACAAGGCTACGATATGAATGCAGTCCGGACGGGACATTCGCAGCCTCAATTTACCAAAGCCATGGCAGCCGGTCAGGTTCTTTCCAGCGCACAGGAAAGTGTCAGGTCCGCAGAGGATTCCTACAACGTTGCGAAACAAAATGTGTTGGGCGACTTGTTCCGATCCGGGCGGGTCGATGGCAAGTCGGCCAAGTTTGGCACATCAGTTGACGACGCTTACCGGAGTTCAACAGAGTCCGGCCAGCAGTTTATGAAAGATGTTGCTGGCAGCGGCATATTCCATGAAGGTGAGCAAGAAAAGTTCGACACGGCGGCCAAGGCGACCTTCGGAAACAATACAAAGGGCGCGTTCTTCTATTCTGCCGGGGTCGATACGGCCATTAACAATATGCAAGGGATTGATGCGGGAAGGAAGCAGGAACTTAGTCGGATGATGAAGAACAGTTCTGCTTTCAAGAGTGTTGATTCGTCGCAACGGAGCGCGGCGGGTGGCATCTCCGAAGAAGATATGTCTAAGGTGGAAAAAGGTCATGTACTTGAGAAGGGCCTGACGAAATCGGTTGCGCATGCCCACAAGGAAGTGATTGCCGCACGCGACTCCAAGAGTTACGCCGAACAGATAAGTCAGAACGCAGATACCAAACAGACGTTTGATCCTGTCCAGCTCGAAAAGTCCATGAGGGGCAACAGGGCGATGGGCGCTCTCTTGGATCCCCTCACCGGCGCTGTGCGCGATCACGACAGGAATGGTGTGGCAGACTACTTCTTCGGGACCACTACGGACGGGCAACCCCACTCAGACAAGGAGTTGCGCCAGGCCGACAGATTCTTGAACAAGTATGACGCAGTGAAGGGCCGCGTGATGAACGGCAATCTTGGCAACCCGAATGAAGTCTCGTGGCAGCGGGCAATCGTCATGCACACGGCTCTGGAGTCCGGGTTGGCTGGAAAGGGCAACATGCTCAATGCGATGGGCGGTGAATTGGCCGGCAAACCAGCGAGCCAAGTGGACACGAGCAAGGTCAATGCTCAGGAACTCGACGGCGTTGCCGGTGAGGTTAAGTCTGCGGCCAATATGAGCGAGAAGGACTTCAATGCATGGGCGCTGCAACGGCATGGCGGGGCCAGAAACTTCGACTACGCGAGCATTCATGAGCGCGTGGTACAGGTAGCCAAGAAGCACGGCATCGACCCCGAGGCCGCCTACAACAACGCCGAGCTAAGGGAAAAGGTGATCGCCGAAGCCGACACCGCGTTGGCAGCCAAAGAAGTGGCGGTGCAGCGCGAAGGCCGTGTTGCTGCCGACCCGAGCAAGTCGAGGCAGGCGGTCGATTCAGCGGTGTATCGACACGACAAGGCGGAGAAGGACCTAGATACCTTCGCGAAGAACTTCCACCAGGCTCACCCAGGCCAGCGCATTCTGGCTGAGGTTGATATGGGATTGGGAACGATCGAAAAGGCCGCTGTGCTGACCGGTGCGGTGGGTGCGTTAGGCGGCACGAAAGGTGGCGGAAAGAAAGGACCATCAGGAACGCCAACACCTCCATCGAAGGGCGGTGGAGAAGGTGGAGGTACGCCCTAGGCGGATATGCCGCCGCCCGAATGGGCGGCGGTGAAATGGTTAGACGTTCAGTGTTGGCAACATTAGAGGCGACAAATTGCCTCTACTCGTAGAGGTGATGAAAAATGTTGCCCGGCAACTGACCGTACTTCGGGCTAAGCAACAGATCATCTTCGGCTTCATCCACATCCTCCGAAACGGCTTCTGCCTTCTCGAGCTCGATCTTCGCCTCGGCTTCCTCCGCTTGCGCGTAGGCTTGCCGCACGGCGGCGAATCCGCCCCGAATGGACGCCATGAACCGGGCGAACACGGACCCGCCATCACTAGTAGCGATATCTTGATGCATGGTGGTGGTGTCGAAGTCGGTCATGGTGTTCTCCTGCAAAGCTCCTGACAATTCCTCTTTCTGCTCTTTCCTCGGTCGTGTTGTCTGCACGGTAGACATTATTATCACGCGCAATTTCGTGGTTAGTCAACGGATGAATCCCCCGTTTCCCGTGAACGGGTCGTGAGTGTTGTGTCGCTACCACGAACACTTTTCGCAAAAATTGCGAGGCGTCACCCAATAACGCCGTTGTCCTTCTCGAATCTTTGCGATACACTGGCGCGTATTAGTAATCCGGAGGCATCACCATGCGCCGCTCCCCGTTTCCCACTGCCCGCCTTATTGCGCTCTCCACCGCACTGGCTCTGACATTCCCCGCCGCCGCCGATGCGCCGGACCCCAAGGCCAGCGCGCTGGCTGCGCTGCTGCAGGCCAAATATCCGGCCGCGCAGTTCAAGGAGGCCCGCCCGTCACCGATCGTCGGTATCTATGAAGTGGTGACCTCGCGCGGCCAGATTGGCTATGTCGATGCCAGCGGACGGTTCGCGATCTTCGGCTCCATGTACGACATGGAGAACAACGTGGATCTCGGCGCCAAGCGCAAGGTGGAACTGGCTCCGAAGGTCGATTGGGCAAGCCTGCCGCTGGAGAAAGCCTTCAAGATCGTCAAGGGAGACGGGTCGCGCCGGCTGGCGGTGTTCACGGATCCGGACTGCCCCTATTGCAAGAAACTCGAAGAATCGCTCGCCAGCGTCGATAACGTGACCATCCACATGTTTCTGATGCCCATCGCGCAGCTCCATCCGGACGCGAAGGCCAAGGCGGAGTCGGTATGGTGCTCACCCGACCGGGCCCTCGCCTGGCAGCGCCTGATCACCCAGGGCGAGGTGGCCGCGGCGAAGTGTGAAACGCCGATCGAGGACATCGCCGCGCTCGCCAAAAAACTCGAGATATTCGGCACGCCGGGGCTGATCCTGCCCAGCGGCCGGATCCATGCCGGGTGGCTGCCGGCCGAGCAGCTGGCGCAGGCCTTGACGCAATAGACGCGACTGGCCGCCATGCGGATTCATGCGCTACTCGCCACGCTGATCTTCGCCACATCGACGCATTGCGCCGCGCAGAGCCTTGGCGTCCAGGGAAAGGTGTGGGATATCGCCGAGGAGGATGCCATCTCGCGGATGCAACGCCTGCTCGGCGAAATGACCAAGCGCGGCGAGATCCGCGCCCTTCAGGAGAAACACCGCGACGCAGTACTGAACACCATCCAGCATCCCAAGCCGGTTTCCGGTATTTCGACCGCTGTGACCAACCGCATCTGGTACTTCGACCCGACCGTGAGCTTCGCGCAGAACATCGTCGATGAATCCACGGGGAAGGTGATTTGGCCGAAGGGCAAGACCATCAATCCATTCGACTATCAAACGATGAACCGCCGCTACCTGTTCATCGATGCCCGCGACGAGCGGCAAGTGACTTGGGCGAGGGCGCAACTCAGCAAGCACCCGGCCGATACGACCATCCTTGTTGGCGGCGACTGGATCGCTCTTTCGAAGAAGTGGGGAAAGCATGTGTTCTACGATCAGATGGACGGGATGCTGACCAAACACTTCGGAATCAAGAAGGTGCCCGCCATCCTGTCGCAGGACAAGCGGCGCGTGAAGATCGAGGAGAACGTACCTTGATCTGCACGCCTCGCACTCGCCTCGTACGCACCATAGTGTCGGCTGCCGCCGCTTCGATGCTTGGCTTCGTGGTTCCCGCACGAGCGGCTGACGATACCTGCCATGGCAGCTTCCCGAACTTCATCACCGACGTGTGCTGGTCGGGCATGTTTCCCATCAGCATTTTCGGGAAAGCCATCGCCAACATGGGCCAGGCCGATTGCAGCCCGTCCGCCGGCGGCGGCCTCTGTTCATGTCTTGGCAAGGGCGGCAGCACCGCAGTCGGCGCGCCGGTGGGCTTCTACGAATACTCCCGCATGGTGGATGTCACCTATAAACCTTACTGCTTCCCGCTTCTCGGCGGCGTCACGATTGACGCCGGGCCGGGAAACATGATGCATGCGCCCATGCCCAACCGCCCGACGCAGCAAGGTCGCGGTCAGGACAAGACGTGGTTCGGCAACGTGAATTACTACGTCAATCCCATCACGACACTCCTGGGCGCGTTGGTGGACTCCGATTGCACCGACAACTCGGCCTTCGACATCGCGTGGATCAGCCCGCTCGATCCCACCTGGTCGGATCCGCAACTGAACCTGCTCGTGACGCCCTATGCTTTCGCCTTTGCCAATCCCGCCGCCGGGGCTGCGTCCGCCTTCGATTGCGTGTCGGCCACGCTGGGCTGCCCGAGTTCCGACATGATCTGGTCGTCGGGGTGCAACGGCCACGCCCTGCCTTTTGACGGATGGATTCCAACGCGTGTTTCCGGCGACCAAGCCGGCCGGCAGCTCACCCACCGCATCCTCGGCCACATGCACTCGCTGGGCGCGCTGTGGGGCCAATGGGGGCCGGACGGGCTGTGTGGCGCTTTCCCGCAGCCGATCATGGACAAACGCGCCTACAAGACACAACGGATCCTCTACATCCGCCAAACGAACAAGGTCAATGGGGTGTGCGCCGATCCGATTGGCCGTACCACGATGGGATCGGGCGGGTTTGAAGTGCCGGTGGTCGGCAAGGACTTCTCCTATCTGGTAGTGCGCAAGCGCGACTGCTGCGCGGGAGTGTCCGCGAAATGAGGACGCAGACAATAGGCCGGAAAGGAAGGGGTTCAGCCCCGGCCTCACTCAACGCCAATTCATTTCCTGAACCCACCTGTTCCCGACGCATGCTGCTCCTCATGCTCGTCACCCTGGTGATGGCGTTCTGCGGTTCGGCACTCGCCCAATCCACGAACCCGATGCGCAGCATCGAGGAGGCGATGAAGACCGCACCGAAGAGCATGTTCATTCCGCCCCCGGATCTCCTCGGTGCGGACGTGCCCGGATCGATACCGCTTACCCTCGCCGAAGCAATGGACAAATACGGCGACCGCGTGCGCAAGCAGCAGGCAACTGAAAACCCGCTGCCACAGGTAATGGTGTTCCTGTCCTTTTCCGTTCCGCAGGCACGGTTGGCGTCGTATTCCAGTCAGGTGAAGGAGGTAGGCGGGGTGATCCTGTTGCGCGGCATGCACGAGGGATCGATCAAGAAGACCCTCGCCAAAACATTGGAGTCGACCCCCAAGGCCGACGTGCCTTGGCTGATTCATCCCGACCTATTCCGCCAGTTCAAGATCGACAAGGTACCCGCCATCGTCATCGCCGACCGGGGGGGATTGCAACCCGAGGGCGTTACCGCCGTGCAGACCAACTACGCCAAGGTCGAGGGCGATGTGAGTGTTGAGCTTGCGCTGAAGATGATCAAGGAGCGCGGCAATAGCGTCATGGCCGCGATGGCAACGGAACGGCTCGAAAGGCTCCAAAAGACACGCCAATGATCCATCGCCTTGGCCCTGCCGTTGCATTGCTGCTCGCGTTGGGGACGCCGGGCGCGATCGCCGACGCGCAATCCGACGCCGTCGCACGGCAAAGGGCGCATTCGGACGGAGCAAGCGCGGGCTATACGCTCAACGCCGCAGGGAAGGACCGGAATTCACTGATGAACTTCGCCACCACGCAGGCGGGGAGCCTCTATCCGAACGATGCTGCCGGCGTGCCGACTGGGACCACGTCGATTTTCGCGGGCGGTAAGGGGAACATGGGTGCCGCAGGCAACACCCGGGCGACCAACTGCGCCGGTTTCACCCCCTTTGTCGGCACTGCACAGGCCCCCCTGACAGGGCAGCAGCAGGCGGAGAACGCCGAATGCGCGGCGATCAACACGGTGACCGCGACCTACACCAAGCCGGGCTACAACTCCACCAGGAACGATCCGGCGCTCACCGCCTCCCGGGCCGTGGCCAGCAATCCGGCCGGCTTCATTGCTTCGCAGGGCATTGCGACGGGCGGTGCGGCCGGGACAACCTGTACGCCGACGACCAAGACCATTCCCGCAACCTTCTCGAATGAGATCTGCACCATCGACATCGATTCGTCCCTGAGCGACTCGTATTGTTCGATTTCCCACATACCCATCGGGGCGGACGGATCCACGACCATGAACGATGGATGCGTCCCGTTGTCCAAGCGCGGGGACTGCGGAACGGTATCTGGCGTCTGCGAGAACTCCGGAACGATGTCGCTGGGCAATGTCACGATCTATCTCGACAACGGCTCGGAGCCGACCCTGAGCCCGCAGGACATCCTGGACGGCAAGACGCTGCCGCCCAGCGCTGTGGCCAAGGGCGTGACCTGCTGGCAGTCGAAGATTCACTATCAGTGCCTCAAACTGGCCTCGACCTCGACCACCGATTGCGACAGCCTTCAGGCACGCGGTTGCACCTATCGGTCCAGCGGTTGCCGTGACTACTACGTGGGGGTGGAACCGCCGGTCTGCGCGCGCCAGGAGGATACCTATTCCTGCCCCACCGGAGGAACCAAGACCATCGCCGTCAATGATTGCACCATGCGTGTCGGCTGTACGACCAACCCGGACGGCTCGCAGAACTGCATCGATTCCAGTTACGCCCAGGACGGCGATTTCGGCGCCGCGATGGTGGCGATGGAGATCGGCCGCGAAGCCGGCACCTATACCGACGGGATTTCAGTGCTGGGCGGCGTCGGCATGAACTGCCAGTCCAAGCGATGGGGTATCTCGTTAAAGTGCTGTGGCGTGTCAGGCGGCGCGACCCGCAATTCGTCGTTTCTCACGGCTACCATGATGCAAAACGCCATGAAGGTCGGCGGGGATGTGCTGAGTTATGCCTGGCACAGTGCTTCCGCCGTCAACTATGACGCGCTGTTCCAGCAGAACGCGCCAAGCTGGATCAAGGAAGGTATCGGCGCGTGGTCGAGCAGCGGCAAGGCCGTCGTCAGCACGGTCGGCGAAAAAGTCCTCGTGGATGCCAGCGGCCAGGTGGTGACCGAACAGGCGACCTCGGTGGCGGCCAATGCGGAGTTTGGCACATCGGTGGGCGCGGGAGGCTTTGCCCTATCCTACAACCAGGGCGTCGGTGGGATCGCCGGCACGATGGAGAAATTCCTGGAGAACCAAATGGGCGGCCCACTGGCACCGGAGACCCTTGCATCACTGGACTTCTTTTCGCCGACAACCATTGCCACGAATGTCTTCGGGATTGAGGGCTTGAGTTTCGCCTTCGACCCGGTGAGCTTCGGGATATCGATGGCCTTCATGGTCTATAGCGAACTCACCTCCTGCGGCCAGAACGAAATGCAGCTCGGCATGGCGCGTGGCGCAGACCTGTGCGTCGACACCGGCGAGCATTGCAGCTCCGGCTTCCTCGGCTGTTGCAAGAGATGTCAGAGGAGCTTCTGCTGTTTCAACTCCAAGCTGGCGAAACTCGTGAACGAACAGGGACAGTCTCAGTTGGGCCGGTCGCTTGGTCCCAATTACTGTGGAGGATTTACGGCCGATGAATTGTCCAGCCTCGACTGGGGCCACATTGATCTAAGTTCCTTCGTGAGTGACATGGTGGCCCAGGCCACCTATCCCGATGCCGCCGCGATCCAGTCCCGCGCGCCCGCCGTCGTCGAAAAGGTCAAATCCTATTATGGCAAATAGACACCATAGCGCCATTCTCTGTCTGCTGTCCTTGCTGCCGCTTCCGGGCGGAGCCGTTGAGCTCGGGGAACTGATGGTGAAGGTGGCCACGACCGGCGTCTCCGCCACGGACGAAATGACCGGCGCGAGCGCGGAGAGGATCGTGCAGATCACGAAAGCGCGCGGGAAGATCCGCGCGACCGTCGACGTCATGGCACCGCTGCCGACGACAGCGGAGACGTGCCGGCTGATGCGCGTGCGCTTCAAGCTCGAACAAGTGGAGGCGAAGGACGGGAGCTTGGTTCCTTACACGCAAACGCTGACGATGCCGTGGTGTCCCTCGCAGGCGGGGTATGACGCCCTCGGAAATGTCCCGAGCATGATCCGCGTGGGACCGTAGATCGTGTTCAACGACTATCTGTTCTACGGAGCCATCGGCGTGATCGTTCTGATCCTGTTCCTCGTGTTTCCGCCGACGCGGGCCGTCATAGCGTGGCTGTTGGGCGACAGGGGTGTCATCCGGCCCATCGGGGCGTTCCTCGGAAGCATTCTGCGCGCTCATATCGTCGTACTGCGCAACTTCCTGCCACGCTCGGTCATTTACCCAACGCTGGAAGCCAAGAGGCGCACGAATCAACAGGATCAAAGCGGCGCACTCAAATGACTGAGTGGGACATGCCAACCATTCACAATCGTGCGATTGGCGCACCAGACTTGAGGACCCGCGGCCAGAGCATGTCCGAAACACCTTAACGCGACTTGAAAGGGGAACAGCTTGCTACTTCTTATCGCCTACCTTTGGCCGATCTCGTTTCAGGTCTCACGCGTCGTGGGCGGTGCGCCCGACCTTTCCGAGTTGGCGGAGCGGAACGCGCCACGAGCCGGATGGCGGGCACCGCAGGTAATCTTGACTGAGTGCGGCTGGGTCGTCGGGGATTGGCGTTTTGTATCCGAGCGCAAATGGATCATTCGTGACACTCCGCAACACGACGGGACGGTCTCCTAGCGTGGACCGGCAGACCGTCGCCCTCAGACTGCCGCCGCACTCAATCGAGGCGGAACAATCGCTGCTGGGCGGCCTGCTGCTAGACAATTCCGCGTGGGACCGAATCGGCGACCTCGTGACGGAAGCCGACTTCTACCGAGACGACCACCGTCGTATCTTCCATCGCATCCGCAAGCTGGTCGAGCAGAGCATGCCGGCCGACGTGGTGACGGTGTTCGAAGCGATCGAAAAGCACAACGAGGTGGAACAGGCCGGAGGCCTCGCTTATCTCAGCGAGATCGCCAACAACACCCCCTCGGCGGCGAATATTCGCCACTATGCCGGGATCGTCCGCGAGCGCGCGGTGCTGCGGCGTCTGATCACGGTGGGCGACGAGATTGCGGCTAGCGCGTTGAACCCCTCCGGAAGGGAGGTCAAGCAGCTTCTCGATGAAGCCGAATCGAAGGTGTTTGAGATTGCAGAATCGGGAGCGAGGAACAATCAAGGTTTCGTGGCGATCCAGCCGTTGCTCGGCGAGGTGGTCGATCGCATCCAGGAACTCTACGAGCAGGACAACCCCTCCGCCATCACTGGTGTGCCAACCGGCTTTCATGACCTCGACAAAATGACCGCAGGCCTGCAGCCGGGAGACATGATTGTGATCGCCGGCCGTCCTTCGATGGGCAAGACGGCGATCGCCTTGAACATCGCGGAACACGTCGCCGTCGATATGGGCTTGCCGGTAGCAATCTTCAGCCTGGAGATGTCGGGACCGCAACTGGCGATGCGCTTTCTCTCCTCGGTCGGTCGTCTCGACGCGCATCGCATTCGCACCGGGCGCCTCAACGACGACGAGTGGGAAAAGATGACGGTTGCCTTGGGCAGGCTGCACGGTGCGCCGATCCATATCGATGAGAGCGGGGCCTTGAATGTCACGGATCTGCGCGCTCGTGCCCGGCGGCTGGCCAGGCAGTTCGGCGGCAAGTTGGGGCTGATCGTGATCGACTACTTGCAGTTGATGACTTCGAGCCGGGCCAATGGCGACAACCGCACGACCGAGATTTCGGAGATTTCGCGCTCGATCAAGGCGCTGGCCAAGGAATTGCAGGTGCCCATCATCGCGTTGTCGCAGCTCTCAAGAAAGGTTGAGGAACGCACGGACAAGCGTCCCCTCATGAGCGACCTGCGCGAGTCCGGCGCGATCGAGCAGGATGCCGACGTCATCCTGATGATGTACCGCGAGGAATACTACAAGCCGGATACGCAGGAGAAGGGGGTCGCCGAAGTGATCATCGGCAAGCACCGCAACGGCCCGACCGGGACGGTGCGGCTCACCTTCTTGGGTGAGTTCACCAAGTTTGTCAGTCATGTCGAAGCGGGGCGCTACTAGGTAGGACTTCAGTAACGCCACCTCCGGGCGACAAGCCCAGGGGATAGAAATCAAGAAAGGTAGGTGCTACCATGCCAACCATGGAACGCAAACTGCAATATGTGATCTTTCCCGAGGAGGGTGTTTTTGTTGCCCGCTGCCTTGATGTTGAGGTGGCGAGCGACGGCCCGACCGAAGCGGAAGCTGTAGCGAACTTGCAAGAGGCGCTGGAGCTGTACTTTGAGGATCACGAAATCGGATTAGCGCAGCTACCACCTCGAACCTACCAGTTCGGGGAGGTCACGCCGCCCGTGTGCTCGGCCCAGGCCTTGATCAGTCCCTTGTAGTCATCCCCCGTGGTGTTGTGGATCGCGCCCTTGCTCGGACCACCGCGATCCGCCGCAATACGGGCGATAGTCGCCACGGAGAAGTCGCGGCTACCGCGCTCATACTGCTCCCGGCAGACCTCATAGATCAGGTCGAGGGTCTTCTGCTTGCGCGGGCCAGCGGTTTTCTTGAGTTGGTCGAGCAGGTCGTCAGGATGCATCTTCATAAGCCCTCCTTCGGTGGCGTAAGTGTCCGCTGTGTCTTGGCGTGGTCAATCTGAATCTGCGCCTTGACTTGGGTGATCTCGTTCAGCACCTGATCCTTGAGTAGGCCGATTTCCTTGAGCTTGAGGCGACATTCGGCGTAAGGCAGCGCCCCCTTGATTGAGCCAGCGCGCGCTTGGATGAGATGCATCACGGCATTGCCGATCAGCAACTGCTCCTCCTGGTCGAGATACATCAGCAGCGGGTCCATGCCGTTGTAGCGCAGCATGGCATCGAGCATCTGCGCCCGTCGAACGGTGGCGAAGCCGGCATCGGTTTCAGGGTAGATCACCGCGTTTTCGCAGACGACTTCCAACTGGTGCAGAACCGATTGCGATTCGATGAAGCCCACCATCAGGTCGGTCATGCTGCCCTTGGCGACGAGCTTCACGCCGTCCGTTGTCTTGTCCTCGGCGATCTGGATGGAGCGCTGGATCAGGTGGTTCGTCGCCTGCAAGTCGTTCATGTACTTGTTGAGGATCAGTGCCTCCGCCTCGGCGTACTTGTTGAGTTGATCCAGTTCGCGTATGCGCAGGTACCTGCTCGAAGGTCGCATCCTGAAGGAAACGGCGATGGTTGGCCTGTTCGGCTTCCAGTTCGTTTTTCTCGGCTTCACCCAACACCTCCCGCATGTACGCCTTGCCGAACTTGGTGTAGTAAAGCGTCATGATGATGGTCGCGTGACCGGCGATCATCTTGGACACTACCGCAATCGGCAGCTTCCCTTTGCTGAGCGCCGCCTACGACCTGAAAGAGCGCTACTTCAAGATTTGGGACCTGGAGACCAAGGAAGAAGCATTGGCCGAGTACCTGAACTGGGAAGCCAGCATTCCGCTTGAACTGGCCAAAGCATTCAAGCCCATCCCAGTGGCTTGGCGCACCTGGCGCAAGTACATCCTGAACTACTTCGACGACAAGCGCATCACCAATGCCTTTACAGAAAGCTTCAACGCCAAAATCCGCCGGGCCTATCGAAATGGGCATGGGTACAGCTTCGAGGTGCTGCGAGCCAAGGTACTGTTCTCTGATGCCATGCAAAAGAAAGTGCGGATCGCAGAACAGGTAAAGGTCAAACGAAAGCAGAGGTTCGAGGAAATCAGCCTGGCCAGAGTGGCATGTTTCGATTTAGTAGCCAGCTTTGACGAACCAGAGTACGACATCAAGACGGTGCGCAGAATCGCAACCCTTGGAACTTATCTACCCACATTATTGGATGAAATTGACCGTTGGCCGATTTAGTGTTCACCCACAGTCAAATCCGGAATCCCTTCAAAACTTGAAAAGCAATTCGCCGCCATTCTTAATTTCCTTCTACACCATCTGAATAACCAATTTCTTCCCACACGCATCCGCATACTTGCGCAAAGTAGCCAGGGACGGAGAATGCTTTCGGCTGCCCAGGCTGGATTCAATACGGGCAAGCACGGGTTGGGATACGCCCATCCGCTCTGCCACATCGGCCTGGGTGAGGCCCGCATCCTTGCGTGCATGCAGTAGCGCCCCCAACGCTGCGAACTCATCTTCCAGGGCGTCGTAGGCAACACGAAACTCCGGATCAGTCTTGCGCTTCTTCGCGACATAACCCTTAGGGTCGAACGCCACCGGCTGATAACGGTCTTCGGTCTGAGTCTTCTTAGCCACGTTGAACCTCCTTCAATCTCTTGCGAGCTATCTTCATTTCCTTGGGCGGGATCTGCTGGGTTTTCTTGATGAAGCCATGCAGGATCACGATCCGCCGGCCTACCAAGGTGCAGAAAAACGCCCGCCCTATTCCCTCTTCTCCCTTGGCCCGAATCTCGAAAAGCCCTTCACCCAAAGGCCTGGTGTAAGGTAGGCCGAGATTGGGCCCAGATTCAACCATTTGCTCCGCGATCCGGACAAAGCTGGCGTTGACACCCGCCGGCCATCCTTCAACCTCAGTCTGTACCCCAACATTGAAGAAATCGATGGAATAAGCCATAAGAGGAATATAGCACGTATGCTATTATCTTGCAAGTTAGAAAAGTGCATTTCTACTGCTGCGACGGGACAGGACGAGCGGCGGCTTTGTGGAAGTCAATTTCAGATGGAGTTGTGGTCTTTAACACCGGCGGATGGGCTCAACAGTTGTTGTCAACACGTTCAATACCACCACCTGGCTAAATACGCCCATCCCCTCGAATATGCTGTGCTCGGCATATTCGAGGGGATGGGCGTATTTAGCCAATAACAACCCGACCATTCGCAACATACTTCTTGTGGCTGCCTTTCTGGCTGACCAGCGTGAAGCCGTGTTTTCGCAAGACCCGATCGACGTCGTTGGACGACCAGCGTTTAGGCATGTACAGCGACCCGCAAGGTGCGCCAGGTCAGCGAGAACCCCTACACCACCCTGATCGACAAGATCGAGAACCCGGCGCTGCGCTCAATGATGGCGGGCATCCTCGCCGAGAACCGGCAGATGCGCCGGGAAATCACGCTGCTCAAGGCCGAGGGGAATCGGGTGATCGATATGCGTCCGAAACTTCCAGATTCGCGTGAGACGGTGCAGATACTGCCTGCATCGACAGGGCTGTTTCCATCCGAGGTTGAGGCGCTACGCCACGCCATCAGTGATCGGCTGCTCAAGCAAGAAGGCTGGATGACGGACGCTGAGGGGCGCGTGAAAACCGAGGCCGGGACACCGATCTACAAGCCGGGTTATGTGACGGCGATCAGGAAGATCGTTGGCGAATGTGAGGCAACAGCAAGCAGTGCGGCGAAAAGGATCGGCGTTGCCAAAGGCAAGTTTGACGTGGAAGAGATTGAATGAGCGGAGGCGGGTTTGGGGCAGAGCCCCAAGGTCTAAAATGAATTCGGCCAACCCGAAGGCTGGCCGAAGTATTACCGTTAACAATGCAAAAACCCTTGCTTCTACTCACTCACGCGCAGATATGTGTGTTTTTACTCCACATAGCAACGCTGCGCGGGGGTTTGGATACAAATATTACGAACGACCTCTATTCGTTGTCGTCTTCTTCAAGGTTGTCCGGGAGTTTGCCTTCCGGGTCGCCAGAAACAATTGGGCCATCGTAAGCTGCTAGCGCTTTGCGTTCCGCCTCAGTAAAAAGAGGACGGGATTCTTGCATACGCGTAATCGCCTCACGGACAAAGCCCGAGACTTGTTTCGGTGCTACTTCTCGTTCTAGGACTGTTGTCATATTTCACCCCTTTTTAAGGCTCTTTCGCAGTATAAACCAATATTTTTGCCAATTGCAACCTGAAATCCGGTGGCGCGGTACGTTTCAAGTAGCCCCTCGACCGGTCTAATGAGTCGCAGGTACGAACAGTTAAGCGCGTCGCCGTACAACCTCATGCCTTCCAAAAGCATTTCCAGCAATATCGTTTTGAGTGGTCGCATACGGCTTGGGTTCCCTTCCAGATAATAGGCAGACAAATGCCGCCGTCCCCTTGAAGGTTTCCCAATGATCAAGCCACACAACTCACCGTCCACGCTGATTGCTAATTCGAACCTGGCGGGGATGTTGCGAAACTTCCGCTTCAGATCGAACCAATTCCAAGGATAGCGCCGACCTTTCCAGTCAAGCGTTTGATCCAGCAAGGAATACTCAATTGGACTTGCCTCAATAATAAGTCCAGTTGATTGAAGAACTTGCAACTGAAAGTACAGATAGAAAGCACGACGAATAGCGTCGTATTCCTCATGTTTTGATTTACTCATGGCCATGTCCCTAATTTTGCCATGGGATAGCTCCTTTCGTTGAAACGCGGAGCCGCACTGATCCCTTGAGAGGGAACGGTGAAGCGTTCCCGCGAGGGTTTAGGATGTCCTTAAGCTGTATAGCTCTGGACAGACTTTCAGTCTGAAATACTGACTGTTCAGACTGAGTTGCCGTGGCGATCACCAATAAAAACCTGGCGGCGCTTATGAGACGGTAAGCCGGCTCATTGTCGTACTGCTTGCTGCGTTCGCCATTGCTGGCCAGGCTGTAGCTCGCCCGTTGGCACCAAAGGCGCCAGAATGAGCCCAAATCATATCGCGGATTTCCGTTGCAGATAGAGATGCGCGACACGGGCAATAAAGCCGGCGACGCAGGCCACCCACAGAGAAATCCGGAAAATATTTTGACGGTGGGCGTCAAAACTGCCCTTCACCCACAGTCAAATCCGGAATCCCGTTTTGAATATTCCGACCGTGGAAATGGTGCCTGATTATGCAATTGACATAATCTTGATTACGCGGAATTTGCTTGTGGCATCGAAATAGTGGTGTCCGGCCTGCGCCTGAGCCAATATGCCGGCGGGGCAACTGGAAACTGTTGTTTCGAGATTTTTGTCCGCGGAAGTAAAATGGCGTCATGATCAAGAAGAACGTCGTTGGACCCTCGGACGCGCCGGGACAGGACGGCCTGACCCGACCAGCCCGGATGCGGCTTTTTTCCGGCGACAAGGCCGAGCTCGAACAGCGCATCCAGGCTGAGGTCCGTGCCGGTTGGGAACTGGTTTCGCGCAGCTACTCGCTGGATGACGGACATGGGGCGGAACTAGTTCGCCGCGAGGTACGTCATGCGGCCTGACTGGAAAACTCACGTGGTTCCCTAAGGAACTGCGGCGGAATACGTCTCATGTTCTACGGAATCACCGACATCACCACGTTCATTCTCGGAACAATCTTTATCGTCCTGTTGCCCGGTCCAAATTCCCTCTATGTGATGACGATTGCCTCGCGTTGGGGCATCGCTACTGGTTATCGTGGCGCGTTCGGCATCTTTCTCGGGGACACGATCCTGATGATTCTTTCGGCAACGGGCGTCGCGTCCCTGCTGCAAACAACCCCGGCGTTGTTCGCGGTGTTCAAGTACGTAGGAGCTGCTTACCTGGCCTGGCTCGGCGTCGGGCTTCTACGCGCGGCGTTCAGTACATGGCGCGATAACGACATGACGGAGCTATCCACCGCGTCAGTTGATGACACCCGCCCCTTCCGGACCGCATTGGTGATCAGCCTCATGAATCCCAAGGCAATCCTGTTCTTCATCTCCTTCTTTATCCAGTTCGTCTCCCCGGGATATGCCTACCCGGCACTGTCCTTCATGATTCTGGGCCTCATCGTTCAGATCTGCAGTGCCCTGTACCTTACGATATTGATTTTCGGGGGCACTCATCTGGCACAGCAACTGCGCCGTCGTCGCCGACTGTCGGCTGCGGCAACCGGCGGCGTTGGGGGACTTTTCATTGGCTTCGGTGCCAAATTGGCCAACGCCACCTTGGGCTAGCCGAAGATCTCAATCGAACTGTTGCCCTGGGACTGGCAAAATGTCCACGGGTGTACTTCGTTCCAGATAATGCCTCGACCGATACGCGGGCAGGCCTTCTCGATTTCAAGTGCGTCGACACGCCGGTTTGATGCACTTGCATCTCGCCGGCATCGTCGCACAATCGAACTCCGACTAACCGAAAAGGAGTTTGAAATGGAAAACGTTCGACACCATGAACCGTGGAACAAGGGCAAGTTGATTGGCCAGAAACCACCACTCAAGCAGAAAGACATCTGGGCCATCCGGATACATCTCCAACTCGACAAGCAGGTTCGCGAGTTGGCTATGTTCAACCTCGCCATCGACAGCAAGTTGCGCGGCTGCGATCTGGTGAACCTTCGGGTGCGAGATATTGCCCATGGTAGTCAGGTCATGGCGAGGGCCATGGTCGTGCAACGGAAAACGCAGCGCCCGGTGCAATTCGAATTGACCGAGCCGACCCGAACCGCTGTTGCAGCGTGGATTGCCAAGGCCAGCCTGAAATCCGAGGACTTTCTGTTCCCGAGTCGGCTGGAAAATTCACCGCACGTGTCGACCCGTCAGTACGCTCGAATCGTACATCATTGGGTCAGTTCCATCGGGCTCGATTCCACCGCCTACGGTACGCATACGATGAGGCGCACCAAGGCCACCTTGATCTACCGGCGGACGAAGAATCTGCGTGCCGTGCAATTGTTACTTGGTCATTCTAAGCTGGAGTCGACTGTGCTGTAGACGCTGACCGAAAACTGACCCAGTAACAGGAGATATGCCGACTGAAAATTGACCCAGGTGTTCCACTAGTCCTGCCTAATTTTAGGGCAGGAGAAAAAGGGTGATCACCATGGAAATGATGGGCAAGATTCGACG
>JAPLQT010000042.1:0-11956 GCA_026399515.1 Pseudomonadota bacterium
CTCCGTCAGCGTCATTTCTACCCCCGACCAAAATCGAGAGTAGACGCGATATCACTTGGGTTTACAAGACCATGTCATAACTCGCTGTCTGTAAACAACTTTTCCTCTGGGTTTACGACACCTGCGTATGCGATAGCCCTGACCTGACGGAGGCTCGCTGTTGATCGAACGCACGAATTTTCGACTTGGACATGCGGTAGGCGGACTCGACTACCTGCTGCACTCCCCTGCGGCGCTTACACTCCCCTGCGGCGCTTACTTCGCTGGCGGAGCACTACGTCGGGCTGCCGTTCGAGGGCTAGCACCCTCGCAACAAGATCGGGCACTGGTGCCCGATCTTGTTGCTAGGTTATTGAGATTTATCGGTTCCCGAAAGCAGTACGCATGGGAGCGCCCCTGTTGGTCACCTGGACCCGATAACACGTGCCGCTGCTGCTTTATAAACCGCATTACGGTCGCGGCGCCCGACGGCGACAACAATGACCACGACTTGCTTGTCGCGGACTTCATAGACCAAGCGATAGCCGGCACTGCGCAGTTTGATCTTGTAGCGGTCTTTGTGGCCACTTAGCTTCGCGGAAGGCACGCGAGGGGCTTCCAGGCGCTCCGCCAGTTTGGTTTTGAATTTCTCCCGAATCGGACGATCGAGCCGCTCCCACTCCTTCAACGCATCGGTGACAAAGGCCAGCTCAAAGCTCATCGAGCTTGACCTTGATGCGGGCTTGATTTGCGCGCGCATCCGCAATCGCGTTCAATTCCAGATCCTCAAGCTTATCCATCAACGCTTCGTAGGCCTTGGCTGGAACACAATAGAAAGCCGGCTCGTTGCGGTTCAGAATGGCCACTGGAAACCCTTCACCAGCGGCCACCGTGCGCATCGGATTCTTTTTCAGCTCTGAGACACTGGCGGTTGTTTCGGTAAATACTTGATGTGTCATGACTCCTCCGTAGCATGCTGAACGGAGCCAATTATAGGTCTTTTAACAGCTCATTTCTAGGGAAGATTGGTCACCACTCCAGCAACGGTGGTCTTCCAGATGGCGCGGTTGCGAGAATCGAGGAGACTTACGCCGCGCCGGCCCGCGGCAGCGACACGGTGATCGAGGTGGTGTTCGCCTCGTCAGAGACAGCGAGCTCTATCCGGCCGCCTTGCGCTTCCGTGAGCAGCTTGGCCGAATAGGTTCCCAGCCCCGTCCCATCCTGCTTGCCCTCGGTGACGAACTTGTCGAAAAAACGCTTGCGGATGCTTGCCGGCACGGCACCCTGATTCTGGATGAGGATCCGCAGCGGCGCCTGGTCTTGCAGCCTGACCAGGATACGGCTTTTTTCCGGCGCGGCCTCGCAGGCGTTCTTGATCAGGTTCTGGAACAGGGAATAGCAGAACATGGCATCGCCCAGCACCAGAGGTTTCTCCTGGCCCTCGGGCACATCGCTATCGACGAAGATGTTGAAATGTTTGTCTGCGTAAGTCGCGCGTGACATGTCGACGATCCGCCCCAGAATCTCGAGGATGTTCACCGGCTGAGGATCCAGCTTGAAGCGGCCAGTCTCTATCTTGAACAGTTCCGTCGATAGATTGACCATGTTCAGAACCTGCAACGCCGCCTCTTCGACCATGCGCAACTGCTTGACCTGGTTGCTGTCCAGCTTCGCATCATCGGCCAATGACTGCACCAGGCCGATGACACCCGCCAGCGGGCCTTTCATGTCGTGGCGGGTGATGTGTTCGACATCCTCCTTGAGTCTTGCCGCCTCCATCATGCCGTCGTAGTCCGCCTGCAACTGGCGATGCAGGTCGACGTAACGCATGAAATTCTTCACCCGCACGCGTAGCGCATCCGGATCGATCGGCTTGGTGACGAAATCGACGGCGCCGAGCTCCATGCCCTTCAGGCGGGCTGCTTCATCTGTCATTGCGGTCACAAAAATGATCGGGATGCATTCCGAGGAAGGATGCTCGCGCAGCCGCTTGGCAACCTCGAAACCATCCATGTCCGGCATCATGATGTCGAGCAGGATCAGATCCGGCGGCGTATCGGACTGACAAATCGATAGCGCTTTGGCGCCGTTATGGGCGATCCTGACGCGGTATTCCTCCTTGAATAGATGGGACAGCAGTTGGAGGTTGTCCGGCGTGTCGTCGACAACCAGAATGGTCAGCTTGTCTTGGGTCGAGGGCCGTGATGACGCGGCCACAGTAGGAGCCACAACGGCAGCAGGGGCGACGGCCGGCTTGGCGGGGGCGACAGCTGTCGGAGGCATATCCGCGGCGGGCGCGGTCATCGCCGACAGATTGAGCAGGTCGACCTTGTACGCCGATTTTGCGGCATGGGCGGCACCCGCGGTCTGCAAGGTAATGCCCAGCGCCTGGCTGACGGCGACCGGGTCGATGGGCTCGTTGTGGCGCGGCACCCATTTCAGCGCATGCTCGAGGCGTTCCGCCAGACGGACGGATGTGTAGGGCTTGACCAGGAGTTCCGAGACCCCCACCTGGATCGCCTGCGTCACTCTGTGGCGCTCGGCATCGGCTGTGACCATGACGAACGGCAAGCGAAACAACACCGGGTTGCTGCGCACCGACAACAGCAGGTCGAGGCCATTCATGACCGGCATGTTCCAGTCGGAGAGAATCAGCGTGAACGGCTGGCGCGCCAGCGCTTTCAGCGCCTCGATGCCATTGACTGCCTCGACGATGCGCCCCGCGCCCAATTGGCGCAGTTGGTTCACCGTGACCTTGCGCAGGGTGTCGTAGTCATCGACGACCAGGAAAGTACCCTCCTTGATGCGCGCCTCGAATTCGTGGCGGCTGTCCAGCGTCTTGATGATCTGTAGGGCCATGATCTACCCCGCCTTGCCGGCAAGCCGGTCCAGCTGTTCCTTCTTCAGTTCCATATCGATATCGGTATCGGCATAACACTTGGCAATGGTTTTGAATTCCTCCTGAATATCGACAAAGGCATCGACGATATCCGGGTCGAAATGCGAAGACTTGCTCGCGACGATGATCTGCGCGGCCTTCTCGTGAGGCATGCCTTCTTTGTAGACCCGGCGGCTGATCAACGCGTCATAGACATCGGCCAGCGCCATGAGGCGCGCCGAAATGGGAATGTCGTCTCCGGAAAGTCCCTCCGGGTAACCGCTGCCGTCCCATTTCTCCTGGTGATAAAGGGCGATCTCCTTGGCCATGCTGAGGAACTCGACATTGGTGCCGAGCGATTTCTCGGCGTGCTCGATGGCATCGTAGCCGAGCTGCGGATGCGTCTTCATGATCTCGAACTCCTGCGGCTCGAAGCGCCCCGGTTTCAGCAGGATGCGATCCGGGATGCCCACCTTGCCGATGTCGTGGAGCGGCGCCGACTTGAACAGCATGGTGATGTTGCGCTCGGTCAGATAGCGCGAGAAACGCGGGTGGCTTTGCAGTTTCTCCGCCAGGGCCTTGACGTAGAACTGGGTGCGGCGGATGTGGTTGCCGGTGTCCGAGTCGCGAGTCTCCGCCAGCGAAGCCATCGCCAGGATGGTTACGTCCTGGATCGCCGCGACTTCGCGAGTGCGTTTGTCGACCTCGCTCTCAAGATATTGGTTCTTGTCGCGCAGGAAGTCGGCCGAGGCTTTCAACGTCAACTGGGTCTTGACCCGCGCCATGACGATGGGCGGACTGATCGGTTTGGTGATGTAATCGACCGCGCCCAGTTCCAGGCCCATCTTCTCGTCTTCGACCGCCGCCTTGGCGGTGAGGAAGATCACCGGGATGTCGCGCGTCTTCGGGTCGTCCTTCAGGTGTTTGCAGACCTCGTAGCCGTCCATGCCGGGCATCATGATGTCGAGCAGGATCAAGTCCGGGGGGTTCTCCGCGGCGGCAATCTTGAGGGCCTTTTCGCCATTATTGGCGACCTTCACCTTGTAGTCGTCCTTGAGCAGGCCGCTCATCAGGGAAAGATTGTCCGGCGTGTCGTCGACCACCAGCACGGTGGCCTTGTCGGTGAAGTCCAGTGGGTCCATGTTCGCTGTCCTGTCAGTCAATGAATGGGGCGCTAGTCCGCCCACCTACCAAAAATTTGCATTATCCAGCTTGTTCGGCACGCGCGCTCACGGGGTTTCCTCTGGACATGGTCAGTGCCGCCGCCGGAACAGCCGGTGATAGTGGTCAACCGGGGCGAACAGGGTATTGCCGAGGAAACTCAGCGACTCCGCCTGCCCGACGAAGAGCAGGCCCTGCGGACGCAATGCCTGGTGAAAACTCTTGATCAGTTGGTCCTGTAGTTCGCTCTTCAGATAGATCAGCAGATTGCGGCAGCTGACGAGGTCGAGCTCGCCGGACGGCGCGCCGCCAAGCACGTCGCGCCGCTCGAACTGCACGTTGCGTCGCAGGATTTCGATCACCTCGAAATGTTGCCCGCGGGGAATGAAGTAGCGCTGGCGCAGGTCATCATCGACGTCGCGCAAGGCGGTCTGCCGATAGATGCCATCCCGCGCCGTCGCCAGCGCGTCGAGGTTGAGGTCGGTGCCGGTGATCTGTAGCAAATGCTTGTCGCGATAGGGGCCGAGCAGTTCGGAAAGGATGATCGCCAGGCTGTAGCACTCGTCCCCGGAGGCGCAGCCCGGCACCCAGACGCGGATCGGCTCGCCATCGGCCTTGCCGGCGACGACTGCGGCAAGGGCGCGCTCGAGCACCCGGAAGGAGTCGCGGTCGCGAAAAAACGACGACACCGAAACCAGGAACATCTGCGCTTCTCCAGACGACGCAACAGCGTTTCCTCCTTGTAGCTGGAAAAGTCTATGTGGGTGGCCTCATGCACCATGTGCAGCAAGCGCTCGAGTTCCCGCAATTGGCCTGGATCGATGGCCTGTGCGGATTCATCGGGCACGACTGCTGTGGTCGCGGGCGCATCCACTGGCGGCGCCGATGGCATTCCCAGCGCGGGGAACAACGCCGCCAGCGCATCGCCGATCGCCTCGACGGGAAGCACCCGGTCGATCACCCTGGCGTCTATGGCGGCGTTCGGCATGCCGTCGAACTTGGCCTCGCTTGGTCGCTGGGCAATTGTCAGCCCGCCGTGACCGCGGATCGCGCGGCAACCGGAAGTGCCGTCCGCGCCGGTACCGGAAAGCACGATGCCGACGGCGCGCTCGCCGCTGGCCTCGCCGATCGAGGCGAACAGGGTATTTACCGAAGGCGTGGACAGGTTGGCGCTCCCCGGTGCCTGCAAGGTAATCACGCCGTCGCGCACTCTGCCATCCCGGCCCGCCGGAATCACATACACGGTGTCGGCCTGGAGGCGTTCGCCGTTGCGGGCCAGCGTCACCGGCAAGGTGGATTCACGGCCGAGCAGTCGCGCCACCAGATCGCTGTGGCCGTTGTGCGCCATGTGCTGGGCCACGACGTAGGCGACGCGGCCGGTCGCCGGGAGGTGGGCGAACATCGGCAACATCGCCTCGATCCCGCCGGCCGAGGCGCCGATGCCGGCAATGTGGGAGGCTCCGGCGGATTGCGGTGGAGAAATGAATGGCAGCATTTATGGTTTGGCGAGCATTTCCAGCGCAGCGTCGAAGTCAAAATCGGCGACCGCAACCGCAACCCTCTTCAGGACGGCATCCATCGGCGACCCCGTGGCCAGCTCGGCCAGTTCTTCGACGAGATCGCTGGCCTCGGAGTTGCTTTCCGCCAGCAGTGATCGCAGCCGGTCCATACCGGCTTGTAGCTTGGCAGGGTCGGCCGCAGTGGCGGGTGGCTTGGTGTCGGCGCCCTCGGGAGCAGTTCTGTCGCTCACCCCCACATGCCGCAATCCTTCCATTACCGGCGACAGTTCCGCCACGACTTTCTCCAGCAGCTTGGCGATGCGCTTCGGGTGGGCCTGGTCGTTGCAGGCCTGCTCGAGTTCGCCGGCCGCCGCCTGCACAGCCTTGGCCCCGATGTTGCCGGCCGTGCCTTTCAGTGTGTGGGCAGCCCGCGTTGCCGCCACCGGATCGGGATCCTGCTGCGCGGCGGCGAACATGTCGGCGAACGTGCCCTGGCTGTCGCGGAACTTGATCAGTATCCGGGTATACAGCTTCTCGTTGTCCATCGTCGTCGCCATTCCGGCCTTGACGTCGATACCGGGAAGCGACGGCAAACCACCAGAGACGGCATGGGGCGCTAGCTCCCCTTCCCGCGCGAGGGGGGAGGGAGCAGACGTACCCGCCGGCTTGACCCACTTGGCAATGGTGGCAAACATCTCACCGACGTTGAGGGGCTTGGCGATGTGGTCCCACATCCCGGCCTCGATCACTTTTTCGCGGTCGCCGGCCATGGCATTGGCGGTCATAGCGATGATCGGCAGATCCTTGAAGGCGGGGATCTTGCGTATCTCGCGCGTCGCCGTGTAGCCGTCCATCACCGGCATCTGGCAATCCATCAGCACGCCGTCGAAGCGGGGGTCCTTCGTCAGGATGTCAATTGCTTGCTGGCCGTTGTTGGCGACGATGACCTCCATTCCGGCTTGTCCCAGCAGCTCGGTCGCCAGTTCCTGGTTCATCTCGTTGTCTTCGACCAGCAGCACGCGCGCACCCTTCAGTTTGGCCATCGCCTCCTCGTAGTTGTCGGCCTTCTCGTGCGCCCGTGTATCGGTCACGAAGCCCTTGCCCAGCACCTCGCCGATGGCCACCAGCAACGCGTTCCTCGGCCGAGCCAAGCGCTTCCTCGCGGCCATAGGCGGTGACCATGATGACGGCGGGCGTCTTCGAAAGGTGCTCGTCGTGTATGCGCTGCACGGTTTCCACGCCATCCATTCCGGGCATCTTCCAGTCCATCAGCACCAGGTCATAAGGCAGTTGCTTCTTCTCGGCGGCGGCGATCATCTCCAGCCCCTGCTTGCCATCCCAGGCGGCGTCGACCTCCAGACCGAAGGTCTTGGCCATTGACGAGAGGATTTCGCGCGCCGAGGCATTGTCGTCCACCACCAGCACGCGCACGCCGAGCAATTCCTCGGCCCGGAACATGCGGCGCGGCAACGGGTTCTCCTGTAGGCCGAAGCGGGCGTGGAAATGGAAGCTCGACCCCTTGCCGGCCTCGCTCTCCACCCAGATGCGGCCGTTCATCATTTCCACCAGATTCTTCGAGATGGCCAGCCCCAGCCCGGTACCGCCGTACTTGCGAGTGGTGGACGCATCCGCCTGGCTGAAGGACTGGAACATCTTGCCGCATTGTTCCGGCGTCATGCCGATGCCGGTATCGCGGACCCAGAAGTGCAGTTCCGCCGCTGCGGCATCTTGCGCCACCTTTTCGACGCTGACGACGATTTCCCCAGTCTCGGTGAACTTCACCGCGTTGTTGCCAAGATTGATCAGAACCTGACCGAGCCTCAACGGATCGCCGACCAGCGCGGTCGGCACGTCCGGTGCCGCGCTGAAGAGAAGTTCCAGACCCTTGTCCTCGGTCTTCATGCCGACCAGATTGGCGAGGTTGTCCATCACGTCTTCGAGGCGAAAATCGATCTTCTCCATCGACATCTTGCCGGCCTCGATCTTCGAGAAGTCCAGGATGTCGTTGATGATGCCGAGCAGGTTCTCGCCGGCGCGATGCACTTTCTCGATGTAGTTGCGCTGCTTCTTGTCGAGCTGCGTCTGCAAGGCCAGATGCGACATGCCGATGATGGCGTTCATCGGCGTGCGAATCTCATGGCTCATGTTGGCTAGGAAGTCGCTCTTGGCCTTGGTGGCTTCTTCGGCCTTCTGCTTTGCCTCGTCCAGATCCTCCAGGATGTTGAGCATCGCCTTGCGGGTCCGCTCCGATTCCGTGATCTTGTCCTGAAGCCCGTCCACCGCCTGTTGATTTTGCTGCAATTCGTCTTGAACCTTGAGCACGTCGGCGCGTGCCCGCGCCGCACTACCCTGCATCTCCTGATAGAGAACTTGATACCTGACCTGTTGCAGGTAGGCGTCCTGCCATTGTTCCAATGCCGCATGGGTCAGCGCAAGCTCTTGAGTGACTTCGAGCGCCAACCCCAGATCCGCCGTCTCACCCAGAAGAGGTTCGGCGAGCTTCAGCACACGAAGTGCTTCCTCCACCTGTCCCGTCCCCCGTTCGATAAAACTCAGCACCGGATAGAACTGCAAATGCAGCGTGTGATCGGGGTCGGCATCCATGTACTTGGCGGCTTTCTCGATATGCACTCGCGCACTTGCCCAATCCCCTTGCACCGCATAGGTCTTGGCCACGACACAAGACCATCCGACCACGACGCGGGGACGAACCTGATCGAGACGATCTTCGAAATCCTCGCATTCCTTGGCGAGCTTCAGCGCGACATCCGTGTTGCCAAGGGCCAGGTGCGCCTGGATCAGTGTTTCCCGGGCCATCAGCGTAGTTTCGCTCAGCGGCCAGGCGGCCAGCAGTTCATCCACCTGCGTAAGCATTCCCACGGATTCGTCATAGTTGCCGCGCGAGCACTGCATCTCGCCGATATTCATCAGCACTCGGGCTAGGGTTCGAGGTTGACCAATTTCTCGCGCCGAGTCGAGGACACGATAAAAGAGCCGCAGTGCCTCGTCGGGGTTCCCTGCCTCATAGTTGCTTACGCCAAGCAGGTTATAGACCAGAAACTTGTCGATCGGCGATGCCCGGTTGACCGCTCCAAGGCAATCCTGCAATTCGGCCATTGCCCCTGCTGGATCACGTGCGTAGCCAGACCACAATGCCAACGCATAGCTGGCGCGAAAGTCTACCAGCCAGTCATTGAAATTCAGGCAGCGTTGCTTCAATGCACGGCGGTCGGCATCGCTGGCTTCCTGTCTTCCCAGGCGCGAGTCGCAGCATAACTGAGTGATGGTGGCACTGGCTTCGGCAAGGGGATCGCCTTGCGACTTGGCCAGCGCTGCCGCTTGTGTTGCCAGTCGGTGGGCCTCGGCCGCGTCTTCAACCTGGCATCGCCAGGCGCGCTCATTCAGGTCGGATTTCGCATCCACGGACAGCACGGAGGGATTGGTAATTGTGGTCATTACTCAACGATCCGGTATTTTGCGTCCAGACCCATCTGCGTCAACAGCGCGTTGATTTCCTGCTTGAGCTGGATCATCTTTTCCTCGCGGTCGATGGTCAGGCGATTGAATCGCTCCAATTCATTCATCCGCTCCTCCAGCTTGGCCTCAGCCTCCTTCATGTCTGTCACGTCCTGCGTGACGCCATACATGAATCGCGGCTTGCCGTCCTTGTCGCGCTCCACGTTGCCGATCGCGCGTATCCAGACGACGCGGCCATCGATCGGTCGCTTGTAGCAATAGGTGGCGTCATAGCGCGGCACGCTGCCTTCGAGTGCGGCGGCATACAGCACGCCAGTCGCCTCGGCGACTTTAGGGTCGGCTTCGGCGATACGATTCAGCCACTCGTCGGTGAGGTGGTAACGATAATCGGGCTTCGGATGCTCACCGAATATCGCCATGGCGCGCTCCGAACTGGTGTAGTAATCCGGATCGCTGTAATCGATCAGCCAGTAGCCCGCCTTGGTCAGGTCCAGCGCCGAGTCGCTCATCATGTTGGCGTGTTTCATGGCGTCTTCCATGCGCTTGCGCTCGGTGATGTCTTCGAGCACGCACACCAGCCCGCGTGAAAGGTCTTGCGAATCCACCGCACGTGCGCTGATAAAGCACCAGAACAAACTGCCGTCCTTGCGCTGTAGTTGCTGCTCGCGCACGTGGGTAATTCCCCGTCTCAAATCATCGTAGACGGCGGCTCCTCCAAGTTCATACGCGGCATCGTCGGGATACCAGACGCGAGTGGATTGGCCGACGATCTCGTCCATGTCCCGGCCAAACAACTCGGCGTGCTTGGTGTTGGCGCGAAGGATAATCCTGTCCTTGATGAAACCGATGCCGTGCGTCAGCGATTCGAAGATTGCCACCTGTTCTTCGGCTGCATGCCGGAGGGCCGTCTCACTTGCCTTGCGATCGGTAATGTCGCGGCCGATGCCGAGCAAGCCGAGCAACTGGCCCGTACCGTCATGAAACGGCGCCCGCACCATGTCGAGTAACACCCGTCTGCCGTCGGGATAATCGACCCATTCCTCGGCAATGCGCTTTTCCAGCGACTCGAGTATTTCCTGATCGGTGTTGCGGACGCTGAAGGCGATCTCGGGCGCAAAGATGTCGTAGTCGAGGCGCCCGACGACCTCATCGACCGTCTTGCCGACGCGCTCGGCATACGCCTTGTTGCAGCCCAGATAGGTACCTTCCGGGTTCTTGTAGTAGATCGGATCGACAATCGCATCGATCAATGCGCTCATGGTGGCGCGTTGGCGTTCGATCTCGTCGGCAATCCGCTTCTTCTCGGTGACGTCGCGCACCGACGCGCAAATGCACAGGCCCCGGCCGCCGATCTGGGGCAGCTTGGCCAGGCCGACCTCGACCGGGAATTCCGAGCCGTCCTTGCGGGAACCGCGCAGTTCGAGGTTGGCCCGGCCGGTCTTGTCCTGATGGATGAAGCCGTTGCGCCAGCCGACGTGGTCCTGGCGGATTGCTTGCGGCACCAGGACTTCGATCGGGCTGCCGATGAACTCGCCGGTTTCGTAACCGAACATCGCCTCGATCTGCGGGTTGGCCAGAATGATGGTGCCCTGGTCGTCGACCACCAGCATGCCGTCCGGCGCCGATTCGATGATGCCGCGATACCAGGCCTCGGTGGCCAGGATCTCCTTCTGCTGCGCCTCCATCTCGACGGTCTGCTCTTCGAGCTTGGCGGCCTGTCGTTCCATGTTCTCGGCCTGGCGCTGTGTTTCCTCCAACAGCACTTTGGTTCGGACATTGCGCTCGAGGATTTCCAGGCTCATCGCCAGGATCGGCATCAGGCCGTCGAGCAGGGCCTGCTCGTTGGCGCCGAAGCTGTCGAAGGTGGCCAGTTCGACGACCGCCAGCAGCCGCTCGTTGCGCAATACCGGCAGCACCACGATGGCGCGGGGCACCGCCTCGCCGAGGCTGGAGCCGATGCGAACGTAGTCTTCCGGAGGCTGGCTGAGGATGATGGTGCTGCGTTCCAGCGCGCACTGCCCGACCAGGCCTTGGCCGAGAGCGAAATACTGGTCGAGGTTCTTGCGCTCCCGATAGGCATAGCTGCTGAGCATGCGCAGCCTCCGCTGGTCCTCTTCGTAGATGAAGAATACGCCGTGCCCGATCTTGATCAGCGGCGCCACGCTGGAAAGGAACTTCTGTGCCAGTTCGGTGAAGCTGGTGGCGGCCTGCAATTCGCTCGAGATCTCGGCTTGATGGGCCTTGATCCAGCGTTGCGCCTCCATCTTGTGGGCTTCCGCCTGCAACACGGTAATGGAGCGCGCCAGTCCGCCGACATCGTTCTGAAAATCGGTATGCGGCACGACCTCGTCGAGTTTGCCGGCCGCGAGCTGTTTCACGGCGGCGCGAATGCGCTGATAGGGCAGCAGGATCGATCGCCCGACCAGGATGCCGAGCAGGATGCCGAGTGCAAGGCCGCCCGCCAGCAGAATCAGCGAGAGTTGCATGCTGCGCTCGGCAAATCGCAGGGATTCCTCCGCCACACCCTTGGCGGCATCTTCCTTGACGCGAACGACCTGTTCCAGCGCGTCGTTGCCGGCAGCCCCGGAATCCTGAAAAGCCTTACTGGCAACCAACGCCCGCGCTTCGGTTAGTCTTTCCTCGGGGAGCAGAGCAAGCACCGTGTCGACATCCCGGCTATACGCGGCAAACGCCGCTTCAAAGCGCGCAAGGTTCTTCTTGCTCTCCTCCCTGACGATACGCCGGCGAAGTTCCGCGATTTCCCTGGGGACATTGGCGCGCGCCGCCGCCAGTTGCTTCAGTGCCGCTTGGCGACTCACCTCATCGGGGGCCAGGATGGCCTGGCGCAGCGTCCGCCCGATGACGGCGTAGTTGAACTGGGCATCCTTGGCATTGGAAACGCCCAACATCTCGATCTCGTAGAGCGCATGCATGTTGGCGGTCAACACACGCTGACCGTACA
>JAPLQT010000042.1:12065-21516 GCA_026399515.1 Pseudomonadota bacterium
CTCATGGCCACCGCTCCGCTTCATCCGTCAGCGCCAACCTGGCCTGGTCGCCGGCCATGGCGGCGCTCTGCGCCTTTTCGGTGTGCACGCTGCGACCGAGGATTTCCAGGTCCATTGCCAGCAAGCCCGTCAGCTCCTCGAACTGCGCGCGTTCGGCGTCGCCGGGGTGTGTCAGCAGGGCGAGTTCGACCACGCCGAGCAGTGCCTCATTGAGCAGTACAGGCGCCATCATCACCGCGGCCGGGCGCGTTTCGCCAAGGCCGGAACGTATCGTGGCAAATCCCCCGGGCGCAGTGTCGACGATGTCCACGCGGCGATCGAGTACACATTGGCCGAGCAGACCTTCGCCGGCCGTCAGGGTCGCCGGCAGTTCCCCGGCACAGGCATATCTGCCGGCGAGGTGCAAGGTGGTCGTCGACCCCGGATCGAAGAGATATAGCGCGCCCTGCAATGACCCGAACATCCGATTCGATTCTGTGAAGTAGGTAGACACCAACTCGTCGGGACGCGTCGCCTGCTGCATGCGCAAGGCCGCGCCCGCCAGCAGGGACTTGCGTTCCGCGCTCGCCTGCTGCTCGCGGGAATACGCCGCGAGCTGGGCGGCGGCGACCGTCTGGCCATGGTGCCCGCGCAGCAGGTGGAGCAGCATCCATGCAAGCAGGAAGGCGATTCCGCCCACGGCCGCACTGACCTGCAACCGCCCTGCCGCGGGAACCGTGCGCGACAAGTCCTCCATCACCACCAGGGTCCAATCACCATAGGGATCGTTCCAGCTTACCTTGGCCGTCTCCATGGCGTAGCGCCGCTGGTCGTACTGAACGATTCCGGGCGCGACGGGAAACGGCAGTTCCATGATGTCCTGCTTGTCGAACAAATTGCCGAACTGTTTTAGATCGCGGATCGCCTTGATGCGATCCGCTGTCGGCGTTCCGGCGAGGCGGCCGATCCACTCTTCGTCGGTGCTCGCAAAGACGACGCCCTGCGGCGACAATAGCAGAGTAATCTCCGAATCCGTCTTGAGAAGCAAATCCACCTTGGCAAGGCTGCTGCGGATCACCACCGCACCGACGGCGGCGGAAGCCTTGGTGGTCCCGGAAAATACCGGCGCGGAAAAATACACCGCCCGTTTGCCGGTGGTGAGGCTGATCGCGGCGTAGACGTTTTCTATGCCCTGCATTGCCATCAGGAAGTAGGGGCGGAACTTTACGTCCAGGCCGGTCGAATTTCTGCCGCCGCTGTCCCAGGCCGACGTGATCACACCATTTTCACCGACGACGAACATGCCTTCCGCCTCATACGAACGGCCGACGCTCTCGATCAACGCCGCCAGACGCGGACTATTGGGCGCGAGCTGTCCGGCCGCCTCGGATTTGATATCCGGATCCGACAAGCCGAGGATGGACATCGCCCCCATCATGATACCGTTCAGCGTCTGCGACATGAGCTCGACACTGCGCCGCTGGGCCTCGGTCTGTAGCACGGACAGGCGTTCCTGTTCGAGTCGGTAGCGCACCACCTCGCCGGCCAGCAGGGCAATCCCGACGATCATCGCCAAGGCCAGCGCCGAGGCCAGGCGGGCATGTTCCACGACGAATTTGCCGATGCGGTTCATGGTCCGACCTCCACGCCGGCGGCCGCGGCCGCATTCTTCAGTCTGGCCAGTGCCGCCTCGAAATCGTAGCTCTTGATCGCATCGTCGATCGCCCGGTATTCGTTGGGGAACGCGGAGTTAAGCAGGTCGGCATTGTCGTCGAGGACGTCGCCGGCCTCGGAATCGTCATCGGCCAGGAGCGCCGCAAGGCGGGCGCAGACTTCCTTGAGGCGCGCGGTATCGACCACCACAACCGCCTTGCCTTCTTCCGCCGGTAAGCTCGCGGCAATCTCTGCTATCAACTGCTCCAATCGGGGAGCCAACGCCGCCACTGCGGCGTCGATGGCCTCGGGTGGTTGATGTTCCTTGACCGCCTGCTCGACCGCGGCCGCCAGCGCCTGAACCTCGCCGGCGCCGATATTGCCGGCCACCCCTTTGGTGGTATGCGCCAGGCGCTCGGCCGTCCCCCAGTCGTCGGCAGCCAATGCCGTCTTGACGTCATTCACGGCATGGCGCTGGCCGGCGACGAACTTGCGCAGCATCGACAGATACAGCGATTTCTTGCCGAGGACGCGCCGCAAGCCGTTGGCGACATCCAGCCCGGCGATATCCGTAGGCAAGTCGGCGTTCGCCGTTGAATCCGGCTTGACGCGAGGCGCCTCCGTGGCCGCCGCCTGACGCGGCTTCACCCACCTCAGCAGCGCTGTCCACAACTGGTCGGGCTCGATCGGCTTGGTGACGAAGTCCTGCATGCCCGCGGCGATGCAGCGATCCCGGTCCTGCTGCATGGCGTTGGCCGTCATGGCGACGATGGGCAGTTCCCGGAACTGGTCGAGCTTGCGGATTTCGACGGTCGCGGTGACCCCGTCCATCACCGGCATCTGCATGTCCATCAGGACGATGTCGTAGGCGCTCCGCCGCACCATGTCCACGGCGATCTGCCCGTTGTCGGCGATGTCGACCGTGAAGCCGGCATCCCGCAGGATCTCCCCGGCCACCTCCTGGTTCAGATCGTTGTCTTCCACCAGCAGGATATGCGCGCCCTTGATGGTGGCGAGATCCTCCGTCGCCTGCGACGGCGCCTCGCCGGCCTCGCGGCGCTGTGTCTGATGTCCGCCGAGGACGCGCATCGCCGTGTCGAAGAGAATCGAGGCATTTACCGGCTTGATCAGGACATCTTCGATCCCCGCTTCGCCGGCTTCCTTGACGACTTCCTCGCGGCCATAAGCCGTAACCATGACCAGATGCGGGGCGGGCGTCACGCCAAGCGCCCCGATCTGCCGCGCTGCGTCGATCCCGTCCATCCCGGGCATGCGCCAATCGAGGAAAACGATCTCGTATGGATCGCCCGCGGCGGATGCCTGGCGCACCGATTCCACCGCCGCCTTGCCGGAATCGACTTCGGCGACGATGAAGGTCATGGCGCCGAGCAGATCGTTGAGGACAGCACGGGCATTTTCGTTATCGTCGACCACCAAAACGCGGCGGCCACGCAAGTCCGGATCTGGAGTCAAGTCGCGCGGCTTTTCCCGCCCGATCCCGAGGCGGGCGGTGAACCAGAAAGTGCTGCCCTTGCCGTGCTCGGATTCGACGCCGACCTGCCCGCCCATCAACTCGGCAAGCTTCTTGGAGATCGACAGTCCCAGGCCGGTACCGCCGAATTTTCGCGTCGTCGAAGTGTCGGCCTGCTGGAAACTCTGAAACAGGCGGCCGATCTGATCTTCGGTCAGGCCGATCCCGGTATCCTTGACGGCGAAATAGATTAGCGCGTCATTTTCGCCGCGCTCCTGAACTCGGGCAACGATGTCGATTTCACCAGACTCCGTGAACTTGACGGCGTTGTTGGCATAGTTGATGAGCACCTGCCCCAGCCGCAACGAATCGCCGATCAGGCTCCTCGGCACGTCGGGGGCGATATCGAAGACCAGTTCGAGCCCCTTGGCGTTGGTCTTGTCGGACACCAGGTTGGCGACATTGTCGAGCAGCTTCTCGAGGTCGAAGCCGACATGCTCGACATTGAGCTTGCCGGCCTCGATCTTGGAGAAATCCAGGATGTCGTTGATGATCCCCAGCAGGTGCTGGCCGCTGCCCTGGATCTTCTTCACGTAATCGCGCTGACGCGGCGTCATGTCGGTCTTCAGCGCCAGGTGCGACATGCCGATGATGGCATTCATCGGTGTGCGGATTTCATGGCTCATGTTGGCGAGGAAATCGCTCTTGGTCTTGGCGGCCTCCTCGGCGAGTTCCTTGGCGCGCGCCAGCGCCTCTGCCGCGGCGCGTGTTTCGGTGACGTCTTCCAGCATCCAGACGGTGCCGCGGCCGAGATCCGCCGGATCGATGGCGCTGCCGCTCAAGCGGCACCAGAAGCGGGAGCCATCCTTGCGGATGAGTTCCTGTTCACGCCGGTGAGTCTCTCCGCGGGACAAGTGCTCATACACGGCCGCGCCGCCGGCGACGTAGTCATCGTCGTTGGCGTACCAGACACGCGTCGACTGCCCGATCAACTCCCCGGGCGAATAGCCAAACAGCGACTCAAGCCTCTGGTTACTCCGCACGATGACGCGGTCCTTAATGAAGGCGATACCCAAGGTGGCCGCTTCAAAAACTGCTGATTGCTCGGCGCTGGCCAAACGTACCGCATCTTCGGCCTTCTGACGCTCCGTGATGTCGTAGATCCAGGTCACCAGGTAGTGGCCGTCGGCGAAATCCATGAACGCGGATGACAGCAGCACCGTCAGCGGCGTGCCGTCGGTCCGCACAAACTCGGCTTTGTAGTCGACCACCATGCCGTCACGATGAACCTGCGCCAGGAAAGCCTCCCGGTCGGCCGGGTGCAACCACGAGTCCCTGGTGCTGCGTGTAGCCAGAGCCTCGCGCGGTATTCCCAGGAGATCGGCCAGGCGCTGGTTGGAGAAGAGGACGTGACCTTCCTCGTCGTTGATCGACACACCGGCCGGACTGTTCTCGAGGATCTGGCGCAGGCGTTCTTCGCTCTCCCGCGTCGCCCGTTCGAGACGCTTGCGTTCGGTGACGTCCTCGAACATCCAGATCGCCGCGCGTTCATGGCTGCTGATCTTGATGCCCTGGCCGGAAACCTCGGCGGTGAATCTGACGCCGTCGCTCTTTTGGTACTCCCATTCGACATGGACTGCCTTGCCCGCACCGAGCACCGGGCCGACGATGGCGCCGAACTCGCGATAGCTTTCCTCGGACGGATACATCGTCAACACCGGCTTGCCGACCAACTCTTCGACCGTCCGGCCGAGCTGCTCGGCAAGCCGGCGATTGGCGCGCAGGATGATGCCATCCGCGGTATAGACGATGCCGGTCGGCGCGTTCTCGAAGATCGCCTGCTGCTCCTCCAGCAACTTCTTGATCTCGACCTGCTGTGCTTCGAGCGCCAGCGATTGCTCCTGTGTCGCTTTCAGCAAGTTATGCGTCCGGTCGTTTCTCTCGATGATCTCCATGCACATGGCGAGCACCGGCAGCAGGTCGTCAACCACGGCCAGATCCTCATCGCCAAACGACTTGAATGACGCCAGCTCGACCCGGATTTGGCTGTAGTCGGCCGGCGGATCGGCAACGACGATCGCCCGCCGCTCGACGGCGCACTGGCCGACCAGCCCGGCGCCGAAGGCGATCGCGCTGTCTGGCGTCACGCCGCCCACACGCGCATACCCACCGCACAAGCGCAATTGTTCCTGGTCGGTGTCGGCACGGTAGAAACTGCCCTGTCCAAGATCGAGCAATGGCGCCAAGCTGGAAAGAAAGGTCTGCGCCAGTTCGTTCATGCTTCCCGCGCGCTGCAAGTCGGCGGAAATTGTCGCAACGTTGGTCTTGAGCAAGCGTTTCGACTCGGCAATCTTTGAAGTCATGCGGTTGAAGGACTCGCTCACCACGCCAATTTCGTCGTGGCGGTCTTCCGGCAGGCGCACCGAGAAATCTCCGCTGGCGACACGCTGCGCCGCCTCCGCCAGGCGGCGCAGCGGGACGACGATCAACCGGTTGCCGCCTACGAATACCAGGATGCCGCCAGCCAGCAGAGCCGCGAGCAGGACGGCCATGATCGGCAGGAATTGGGAGGCACCGGCCAACTGAGAGGGATCGACGGTCGCGATGGTGTACCACTTGAGCGGCGCCAGGTAGGCAATCGCGGCCAGCTGTGGCACACCGCCGAGCGTCAGCGTCAGCAACTCGCTGGGCTTGCCGCCGCTCTTGACGGTTGCCATCACCGCCTTGAGGCTGGCCCGTTCCTGATCGTCGCCGAGCAGCTTCCATATCGTCGACTGCGTCTGCGTCTTTTCGATCGGCGCGTTGAGCGCGATCAGTGACGCGTCGGCGTGCCCCTGAATGGCCCCGTCATCGTTCACGAACATGCCGATGACGCCCTTCTCCCTTGCTTTGACGAACTCCTCCACAAACTGGGTGATATCGATGCCGGTCCCAACCACGCCTATGGGCTCTTTGCCGTCCAGCATGACGACATTGATCCAGAGCTTGGTGACGTTGAGCTTATCGTTGTGGTCGACGTTGAAATTGTATGCGTCGTGTTGCGCCAGGGTCTTGAAAAACCAGTCGTCGTCCTTGTCGTCGGTGGTCAGCGCCTGTGCGGGTTTGAGCGGAGTATTCGTATTCGCCGCTTCGGCGATCGCCTTGGCGTCGACAAAATAGAAATTGCCTGCTGGTTTGGACGCAACGAATGCGGAATGGGCTGAGTACAGGGTAACGAATCCCCCAAGTTCGCGCATCGCCCCGGCAGTCGCCGCCTGGTCGGCCGGGTTGCGTACCCAGGCGCGCAGGACATCGGAATCCGCCATCTTCCGCGCCAGGACCAGATCCCCTTGGATGCTGCCCAGGGTTCTTTCCTTGTGAAGTTGGACATAGCGCTCGGTCGCATAACCCCTCAACTCGCGAGTGACGCGCCCCTGGATGAGTTCGACCGTGTAAAGAGTTGCCCCGGCGATGAAGACCATCCCCATCGCAAGGTAGAAAAGCACCTTTTCCCTTAGACCACGGATCATGAATGCTCCCATTTGGCGCTACGAAGATCGCTGAACACTGCAAATGAACCAGCTTTGGTGGCGTGCGGCTTCATTGGTGATTCAATCCTTCTGTGCCGCGGCTCTGGCCTGCTGGTCGCGGATAAAGGCGCCGAATTCCTTGTCGGTATGCAGGATGTGATCGGTGAGCCAGGTCGTCAGGAAAGATTCCAAGTCGGTCTTTGGAATCCGCTTGCCGGCCTGGATCTGAGCTTTGGCGGCGACGACTTTTTCGGCAAAATCCTTGTGCTGGCGAACATGCTCGGCGGCACGCTCTTTGGCATAGCCATGCTCGACCATCAGCCGTTCCTCGGTCTGAAAATGATAGCCGGCGTAGCTCAGCAGGCCCTGCACGATGCGATCGAAGTCCGCCAGTGGGCTATGATCGGACAGTTCCTGGCGAGGATCCGGTGCTGATCATCGATGATGGCTACGCCCGTCGCGAAGTCCGGCCGCCATTCGATGGCCTGTGTCGTTGGTTGGCTCATGTCATGCCCCCATTGGTGTGATTATTTGGCGTTCCCGAACCTGGCAGGTTCAGCCTGGCTAGGCTGCGGGACAATATCGATCGTGGATGGAGGAGTCCGTCGGACTGAAAGACGACAGCCACAACTTGCGGCATGGTCTTTTCGCTCGAACCGAGGAACATCGATAGCTCCGTTGGATACATCAATTACTGCTCAATGATCTGATTCTAATTCACAACTGGAACGGGAACCACTTCCCTTCGACCAGAAAATCCAGTACGCCGAACGCTTCTACCTGCCTCATTTCCTGCGGTAATTCTCGGACCGAGGGTTGCAACCGGCCGACTCCTGCCGATGGATCGCTCTCGCCTGCGCGATGAGCTTGCCGTAAGTCCTGTCCTCTCATTTAATTTCGTAGTGAAATATTCAAGCAACAACTCTGTCATATCCGGCTGCTAAGGTACGCGCCTTTCCATCGCCGACTTAGCCGAAAGACAAGGCATGCTGACCCGGTCCGGAGCCTTGCTGCGCGGATTGTCGATGGCCTACGGCGTTTCACGCTTGACAGTTACGCCCATCGCCAAGTTCATCGGAAGAAGATTTTCGTATCAAGCAAGTTCTCATCCTCACTGACTAAGGAGCTTCAATGCAACCCAAACTCCGGCTCAAGCCGATTTGTATTCTCTTGACATCCGTCTTCGCCCAAGCTGCCTTCGCTCAGGACAACGGCGCCGCCGCCGCCCCGATCGAAAGGATTTCCGTGTTCGGCCAGGGCCAGACGCGCCAAGTGCAAAACATCTCCCGCGACGACCTGATCAAGGCCGTTCCCGGCAGCAGCCCCTTGAGCGTGCTGGAGAAACTGCCGGGCGTGAACTTCTCGTCGGCCGACACCTTCGGCGCCTATGAGTGGTCAACCCGCCTTACCCTGCGCGGCTTCAACCAGAACCAACTCGGCTTCACCCTCGACGACGTGCCCCTCGGCGACATGAGCTACGGCAACCACAACGGCCTGCACATCAGCCGTGCCATCTCCACCGAGAACATCGGCCGCGTCATTCTCTCCCAAGGCACGGGCGCCCTGGATACCGCTTCGTCCAGCAACCTGGGCGGCACGGTGCAGTTCTATTCCGTCGACCCGGAAGACCAGCGTGGCGTCACCGGCGCCCAGCCCCTGGGGCAGGACTCCGCACGCCGCACCTTCCTGCGCTTCGACTCCGGCCGCTTCGACAACGGCACCAAGTTTGCCCTCAGCTATACCAACCAGAGCAGCGACAAATTCAAGGGCGCCGGCGAGCAGCGCCAGGAGCAGGTCAATGCCAAGGTGGTCAGCGTCTTCGGCGAGAACCGCCTGTCCGCCTTCGTCAATTACTCCGACCGCAAGGAAATCGACTATCAGGACGTGTCCAAGGAAATGGTCACTCGCCTGGGCTACAACTGGGACAACTACTACCCGAACTGGAACGCCGCGATCAATTCCGCCAAGGGCATCTGGAGCAAAGGCGAGACGTCGATGGACGACGCTTATTACGCCGGTTCCGGCCTGCGCCGGGACTGGCTGGCAGGTGTCACCCTGGATAGCCAACTCTCCGACGATCTGCACTGGAAGACCACCGTCTACGATCACAAGGACCATGGCCGGGGCCTCTGGTACACGCCTTACACGCCGTCTTCGGCCACCGTGCCGGTGGCCCTGCGCACCTCCGAGTATGACATCAGCCGTCCCGGCATCGTAACCGCCTTGACCTTCAATTCCGGCATCCACGAACTCAACGCCGGCCTCTGGTACGAGAGCAACACCTTCGACCATGCGCGCCGCTTCTACGCGTTGCAACTCGCCGACCCGGGCCGCTCGCCTTACGACTTCCCTAGCAACCCGTTGCTGACCCAGTGGCAGTATGAGTTCAAGAGCAAGACGGTGAAGCTTCACGCCCAGGACACCATGAAGCTTTCCGCGCAACTGACGGTCAACCTCGGCTTCAAGACGCTTTCCGACGAAATTACGGCGGCCACCCTGGTCGGCGGCGACAAGTCCGGCACCATCAAGGCATCCAAATCCTTCCTGCCCCAGGCCGGCGTGAACTTCAAGCTCAACCCCACCAACGAACTGTTCGCTTCGGCCGCCCAGAACATGCGCGCCTACCCGGCTTCCGCCACCGGCGATTCGCCTTTCGCGACTTCCGCCGCAGGTTTCGCCGCCATCAAGAACACCTTGAAGCCCGAAACCTCCACCACCTTCGAGGCCGGCTGGCGCCATCGCCAGGCGAGCCTGGAAACCCTGCTCTCGGTGTATCACGTGGATTTCAAGGATCGCATCCTCGGCATCCAGCAGGGCGCGGGCATCGTCGGCAACCCGA
>JAPLQT010000042.1:21523-24190 GCA_026399515.1 Pseudomonadota bacterium
CCAACGTCGGCAAGGTGCAGACCGACGGCGCCGAGGCCGGCCTGTCCTGGTCGCTGGCACGCGACCTGAACTGGGTCAATTCCGTCAGCTACAACAACTCCCAGTACAAGGATAGCTTCAGTTCGAACGGGGTGCTGGTGCCGGTTTCCGGCAAGCAGGTGGTGGATGCGCCAAAGATGATGTTCAAGAGCGAACTCGGCTACGACAACGGCGCCTACTTCGGCCGCATCGCCGCCAACTTCACCGACAAGCGCTACTACACCTATCTCAACGACAACTCGGTGGATGCCTACGCCCTGTGGAACATGAGCGCCGGCTACCGCCAGAAGAACCTCGGCGTGCTGCGCGATTTCAGCGTCCAGTTGAGCATCAACAACCTGTTCAACAAGCGCTACTATTCGACCATCGGTTCGAACGGCTTCGTCACCAGCGATCCGACCGGCACCAACCAGACGCTCCTGACCGGCGCGCCGCGTACCGCCTTCGTCACCGTGGGTGGCAAGTTCTAAGCGGCAAGTCCCAAGTCTCAGCAGTTCATCACGGCCGGAACCGCCCTGGCGGTTCCGGCCTTCTTACTCGGAAACCTCTCATGTCGTTCACCCTCATTCACGACCTCGTAAAATATCCTCGCCTGCCGCTTTTCATCGCTATCGCCGCTCTCCTGCCGGCATTGGCGGTCGCCAAGCCGGAAACACCCATCGAGCATGTGATCGTCATCGTCGGCGAGAACCGGACTTTCGACAACCTGTTTGCCACCTATCGGCCGAAGAAAGGCGAGACGGTATGGAACCTGCTGTCCCGGGGAATCGTGAGAGCGGACGGCACGCCGGGCCGCAATTTCCGGCTGGCCGCGCAGCAGCGCCTCGATACCCAAGGCGCATATACCCCGACGCCACCGACGGTCGGCCCCTACGCCACGCTGCCGCAACCCTATGCGAGCGGCGCCTTCGGCCAGCGCCGCGATGCGCCCGACGCGCGCTTTCCGGCGGACCTGCCCAACGGGCCGTTCCAGATCACCCGCCATGTCGGCTACGGCGCCCATACCGGCGACCCGGTGCACCGTTTCTTCCAGATGTGGCAGCAGGTCGATGGCGGACGCAACGATCTGTTCGTGTCGACCGCGGAGACGGTGGGCGTAGGCCCGAGCAACGGCAAGGCGCCGCTGGCTCCGGGGCGTACATTTCAAGGCGGCGTCGCCATGGGCTTCTACAACATGGCGGCGGGCGATGCACCCATCTTCAAGCGTTTGGCGGAACGCTATGCCATCGCCGACAACTATCATCAGCCGATCATGGGCGGCACGACGGCCAATTACTTCGCCCTCGCCACGGCGGATGTGGGCTATTACGCCGTCGACGGCAAGCCCGCAGTGCCGCCGGCCAGGCAGATCGAGAATCCGGATACGCAACCCGGTACCAACAACTGGTACGTCGAGGATGGATATGCCGGCGGCACCTATGTGAACTGTGCCGATCCGGACGCGCCCGGCGCCGCAGGCATCCATGCCCTCCTGAAGCGACAAGCCTACCGCGCCTTCAACGACGGCAATTGTGCTCCCGACACCTACTACATGGTGAACAACCTGGACCCGGCATTCACCGCCAACGGCGAACCGCTGCCGCTAGCCCCCGACAAGTTCCTGCTGCCGCCGCAGACCATGCCGAATATCGGCGATGCGCTGACCGCGGCCGGCGTGTCCTGGAAGTGGTACAGCGGCGGGCGCAACGACGGCAAGGCGGTGGATAAGGAATACTGCGGCATGTGCGACACCCTGAGCTACTTTCCATCCACCATGAACGGGCCTGACAAGGCCAAGCTCGAAGATCTCCAGCAATTCTATGTCGACGTCAAGAATGCGGCGACGTTTCCGGCCGTCAGCGTGATCGCGCCCTACGACAGCATTTCCGGCCACCCCGGATACGCCGTCGCGCCGAGCTTCGACGAACTGGTGCAGGACGTTGTCGATCGCGTGCAAGCCAATCCATCCCTATGGCGGAATACCGCGATCCTGGTGACCTTCGACGAGGGCGGCGGCTACTATGATTCCGGCTATGTCCAGCTCATCGATTTCTTCGGCGATGGCACCCGTATCCCCCTGATCGCCGTTTCGCCTTATGCCAAACGCGGCCACGTGGACCACACCTATTACGACCATGCGTCGATCATCAAATTCATCGAGCGCAACTGGCGCCTGCCGCCGCTGTCTAAGCGCAGCCGGGACAACCTGCCCAATCCGCTACATGATGCGCGGGAACCTTACGTCCCGGTCAACCGGCCGGCAATCGGCGATCTCATGAACATGTTCGACTTCAGCCGGAAAGGTGGCCAATGAGTCATCGGCAGGGCACTTCAGATCATTGATTTGGCCGAGACGCCTTCGTGTCAGCCCCGTTCGGTGCTGACGCCATCGCCTTCTTGCTGTCGTTCGAAGGCTGGATATCCGTAATCCATGATTTGTACAGCATGTTGCTGGACGCAATGCTTGCCGCGAGAATCTCTATTGGGAGTGGCGGTTTGAAGGTCTCAAATGTGCCCTTATGTGGAACTCCACATAAGGGCACTTATGCTGACCTCTCGATTATGTGGAATTATCTGAGTGCCCTGTTGCTAAAGCGTTTCTGCCATGGGTTTTTCAGCTATTGATGTGACGGCAAGGTCGACATAATT
>JAPLQT010000015.1 GCA_026399515.1 Pseudomonadota bacterium
AGGTTTTGGGGTTTCTTAAGTGGAGCCCCTGCCGCTGGTTGCGGTTATCCACGGTGCCGCCGCCCGCCCCTTTGAGGCGAGAGGCAGGCGGCGCGGTGGATAACCAGATACGCATCACGCTGCCTGTTTAGTCAGTTGGTTCTTGAAGTATGTCATATCCGGCGTTTGCCCATCCAGCGATGAATGGGGACGCCGCGTATTGTAGAGCTCGAAGTAGCTTGCCAGCTGTTGCTTGGCTTCGTTGACGCTCTCGTAGGCATGGAGATAGACGTGTTCGTATTTCACACTTCGCCACAGTCGCTCAACAAAGACGTTGTCGACCCAACGCCCCTTGCCGTCCATGCTGATGCGGATGCCGTTCGCCTTGAGGACGTCGGTAAAATCGGCACTGGTGAATTGGCTGCCCTGGTCGGTATTAAAGATCTCCGGCCGGCCATACTTGGCGATCGCCTCTTCGAGCGCCTCGACGCAAAAGTCCGTGCTCATGCTGATCGACACCCGATGCGCGAGCACCTTGCGGGTTGCCCAGTCGACGATAGCGACCAGATACACGAAACCCCGGCGCATGGGAATGTAAGTGATGTCCGTTGCCCAGCATTGATTGGGCCGGTCGATGGTAAGCCCTTTGAGCAGGTACGGATAGATCTTGTGCGCCGGGTGTGGCGCACTGGTGTTACGCCCGCGATAGATGGTGTCATCGGTCACCCAATAATGGACACCTGTGGTCATTGAATATTCCCCACCCCTCATTGATGAGGAGTAGGTGAAATGAGTTTGTCTGAAGAGATTTTGATGTCGAATCCGGTATCGCCCACAATTGATCCGCCCATTACGGGCGGATCGGAGGCGGAGATGCTGGGCAAGGATCGTTGGGAGCAGGTTCGAGCATTGCATGCGGTTGGAATCGCGGTGTCGGAGATAGGCAGACGGCTGAGCCTGGATCGCAAGACGGTACGGCGCTGCCTGTCGATGGGTGAATGGCAACCTTATCGGCGGGAGGTTAAACCCGAGACGCTGCTCGATACTTGGCGACCGTGGCTTGAGGCGCGCGTCATTGAAGTGGGCTACTCCGCCCAGATTCTGTTTCAGGAACTGCGCGCCAAGGGCTTTGCCGGCAGTTACGAGACCGTGAAGCGCTTTGTTGCGCCGCTTCGCATACTGGCCGATCAGGCGGCGCTGTGCCAGACGCGCTTTGAGACTGCCCCGGGGGAGCAGGCGCAAGTCGATTACGGCCAGATCCAGGTGCAGTTTCGATCGCAGCCGGCGAAGGTGCATCTGTTTGTGATGACCTTGGGTTACAGCCGACGCGGCTTCTATTCCGACAGCGGCAACGAACAGATGGGTACCTTTCTGGAAGCCCATGAGCGGGCGTTCGATCACTTCGGCGGGCTGTGCCGCACGATGCTCTATGATCGCCCCCGCATCGTCTGGGAGACCGGCAAAGAGGGCAAGCCGGGACGCTGGAACCCCACCTTCTGGCGCTTCTCCGAGCACTGGGGGTTCGAACCCCGGCTTTGCGCAGCGTATCGTGCCCAGACCAAAGGCAAGGTCGAATCCGGAGTGCGCTACGTCAAGTGCAACTTTGTCCCGGGCCGCAGCTTTGTCGATATCGTGGATTTCGAGGAACAGTTGCAGCAGTGGCAGTCCGGGATTGCCGATACCCGGATTCACGGGACCGTACATCAGCGCCCGATCGACCGGTTTGCCGCAGAGCAGCCGGCGCTGGTCCCGATTGGGGGACACCGGCCCTTCGGCGACTGCCTGGAGGTAAGCCGGATCGTTGCCGATGACTATCTCGTGAGTTTCGACACTAACCGCTATTCCGTGCCGTTTCATCTGATCAGCAAGCCGGTCACGGTGCAGACCGATGCCGGGGAACTGGTCATTCGCCATCGGGACCGGGAGGTGGCGCGCCACCCTGTGTTGGCCGGTAAGCATCAGATGCGTATCCTGCCCGAGCACGGTCCCGGGGCTTTGGCCCGCAACCGCCGACAACGGCTTACGCAACCCGAAGCCAAGCTCCTGAATCGCTGGTTTGGTCCGCCCGAGGTCGAGGTCCGCGATCTTGCCGCATATGAGCAGGTGAGCGTATGAGCGCCCTCCAGCTCGAACGCTTGCAGGGGCACCTGCAACGGCTGCGCCTGTTCAAGAGCTGCGAACGCATCGAGGCGATCCTGCAAAAGGCCGCCGCCGAGGAAATCGGCTACGCCGACTTCCTCGGCCAGGTACTCTCCGAAGAAGTTGCCGCCAAGACCAGCAGGAATGTCGCCATGCGCACCGCCATGGCCCGCTTTCCTTTCGTTAAGCCGCTCGATGCCTTTGATTTCGGCTATCAGCCCTCGATCGACAGAAAGCAGCTGACCGAGTTGGCGAACTGTCACTTCATCGAACATGGCGAGAACATCGTGATTCTCGGTCCGCCGGGCGTTGGCAAGACGCACCTGAGCGTCGGGCTGGGGCTCAAGGCGATCGAGCTTGGTTACCGGGTCCTGTTCACGACCGCTGCAGCCATGATCGCAAACCTGACCAAGGCATCGGTTGAAGGCAAGTTGGAAGAAAAGCTCAAGGTCTACACCACACCCAAGCTCCTCATCATCGACGAGATTGGCTATCTGCCGATCGACCGCCTCGGCGCCAACCTGTTCTTCCAGCTGATCAGCCGTCGCTACGAGAAGGGGCCGATGATCCTCACCAGCAACCAGTCGTTCTCCGCCTGGGGCGATGTGTTTGGCGACCGCGTGATCGCCACTGCTATTCTGGATCGTCTGCTGCATCACGCCATTACGCTCAATATCCGCGGTAATTCGTACCGGCTCAAGGACAAGCTCAAGGCTGGCCTGATCCGGACCGAAGAATCCGACGCCGTCAGTTGACCCACCGGGGTGGGGAGATTTGGATGACCATAACTGGGGAAATTTGGATGACCGTTGACAATCGCCTGTGGCAGGTCTGGTATGGCGGATACCGATCTGGGAGATCGGCCCATGGCGCACCGGTGCGCATGACCCAGAGCACACCGTTGAGTACCGATCGAGTGTCGGCTGGAGGCCGGCCTCGCGCATCCTCGCGCGGCTGCAGTTCGGGAAACAGATGTTCGATAACTGCCCATTGCTCCTCGGTGAGTTCCTCGGCTCGACTCATGGCGCGTCCTCATGTGTCTGACAGATGCGCCAAAGTTAACAGAACTCATTGAAAGTTAACAGATCCGTAAACAACTATTTTTGAGATGCCTTCTAGTGAAGCCCGCAAATTCAAGCCACCAAGGATCGCCGCTAGCACCATTTTTGTTTGAAATTCAAACTGCGTTCACTTCTAGACCATTCAATCTCTTGTGCTTTTCGATTTTCAAGAACAATTCCCCCATCGGTGAAGCGCAATGGCAGGGTTAAAGATTTCAATAGCTTTGCGTCAATAACGTTTGCGCCGCTTGCGCTGATCTCCAACACCAAAACATCGTTCTGTAATGTGAACTTTTCTATCTATCGTAGAAAAGTTTGCCGCTATAGCGGCTTTTCCAGTAACAATTGCCGAGAATCAAGAAAACCTAGGTTCAACCAAGAACTTCGAAAAGGCTATAAGGCTATGTAGCGGAGACATAATTGTCCTATCGGATCAGGATGACATTTGGGATGCCGACAAGCTGAGGTATATCGAGGATGAATTCATCCGATCACCGCACGTAGGGCTTGTCTTTTCGAACGGGAACATCGTGAACGAAGAACTCTCGTTCTTGGGGTATACGCTTTGGGATGTCTGGGGTTTTACAAATAGGAGCAAAAAGAAATGCCTGGAAGGTAAGTCCTTTGATCTATTATTAAA
>JAPLQT010000112.1 GCA_026399515.1 Pseudomonadota bacterium
CTTTCTTACGCGCTGAACAACCTTTTGTCAGTTGGCCAGGGAAATGTCCGCTTGTTGCGATCGGTATTGAAGGAGCCCAAACTCCAGGCGATTGCAAATGACGCCCTGGGCTCTTATGGGGGCGTGGAATTGCTCTCGCACAATATGGCGGCGGTCTCCTATTCCAAACCGTTCCGGGAGGAGGTCGTCGATGTCGGGGAATTGCTCAAGACACATGTTGAAATGTTCAAGGTGCAGCACGATGGCGGGGACTGGATCGGCCTCAAAGTCGCCGATTCCGTTCCGGCGATACTGACTGACCGGAATTTCCTCGCCATTGCACTCGATGTGCTGGTCTCAAGCGGGCAGGAACTGCTCAGCCCTGACGGTAGCATGGACATCGCTTGCGGCGCTTACACCCCTCCATCCGGGGGCGGCGCTGATGCGCTGTCAAAAAATGCCGACGCGGCCATGTATCTCGCCAAACAAAACGGCAGGAACAACGTCAGGCTCTATCGCTGAAACGGCCCACGGTTCGTTGCGTACCACACCGCTGGCCCCGCGGCCCGCGCCAGGATAGCCACACCGGCGAGGGCAAGCCAGATCCCCTGGTGCCATCCGAAGGCAAAGGCGAGCCCGCCGCACACCATCAACAGGGCACGCAGTCCGGCCAGCCGCCCGAGTTGACTGCGCAAGCGGTAATGCCACTCCCCCTGCATACCGGGGCGCAACCACACCGGCAAGAGCTGCGTCGCCGCACCGCTGACCAGCGGCAGCAGGAAAGCCAGCACGAAGCCGACGACTGCATCGCGGCCGGCGAGGAATCCGAGTGCGTGGCCGATACCGGCGAACATCAGGCCGATCAGTCCGAGGCACGCCAGCGAAAGCGACGCGGCCGCGCCATGCAGGCTGGCGATGGTTTCGCAGTAGGCGGCGACCCAGTAGGTCGCCATACGCAACGGTGCAAACATGAACAACACCGCACCCAACACCGCAACGTGTCTGGACCATCCAATGGACATGCCGGGAACGGCCAGCGCCGCACCGAAAGCCAGCAGCAGCACTCCGGCACAACTGAACTTGAGATCAGTCGAGAGACGCGCTCTGGCTTGATAATCGGCGCGGCCGACGGCGGTCGGCAGTAGCACTTGAAGCGTGCAGATGGCGGTGAGGCCGACGAAGCCGAGCAGGTTGGCGTGCAGGTGAAACTGCCGCAACGCGCCGCGCTGCTCCGGCCACAGCGCCATAGCCGGAACCACCAGCAGCGCCGCGGCGAGGAACACCAGGGCAGCCAGGTACCAGGCAAGACATGGGTGCGGAGCGCCCAAGGCGGCGCGCGCGCGGCGCACCGTCCACAGCAGCATGGCAAACGCCGCCGCGCCCGCGAATATGGCTGCGGCATGGCTGGCGGCGTTCAGACCGACCGTGCCACTGAAGCCGGCGATTATCACCACACCACCCAGCCACGCCAACAACGGAAGGGCCCCCAACCATGACGGTGCGCCGGCGCCGCGCGTCAGCACCGGGACGAAATAGACGATCGCCGCCAGGATCAACGGCATCGCGCCCAGCGCGAAGGCCAGGTGGGCCTCCGCCTGCGGCGTTACAACGACAAGTTCCGGTGCCAGCCACAGCACCAGCGCCGCCGCCATCATCACAATGGCATTGATGGCGAGCGCCGGCAGCATGCGCTAACGTGAACTACGCAGGCAAGCGCGCCGTCCGACGACGAGCGCAGCGAGCAAACTTGTCCCCCGCCCCGGGGCGGGGGCAGGGGGCGGGGGGTCTTGGGGGCCTTGCTAGCTTTCATGATCGGGGCGTCCCACCAGGGGACTTCCTTCGGGGCGTAGCCAACGCATCATGAAAGTTAGTGCTTAATGAAATCGATGACGATCTGACCGGAGTCACGCTGGCGATAGGTAATCTCGACGCTCGCGCCGTAGCGTTGTCCGAGCTGATCGAGCAGGGGCAGCGGATCGTGGTCGTTGACGAAGCGCATGGTCTCGCCGGCGTGCAGCGCATCGAGCGCGCCGAAAATCGCGGCGTGGCGGAAGCGCTTGGCGATGCCGCGCGCATCGAACGGGTAGAGGGAGTCGGGGGACGTATGGACGTGAATGGGGTTCATGGTGGTTCCTGTCGGTAAAGAGTGGGCCAATTATGCTTCGCCATGGAACCCCATAAATTGATACGTATCATTTTTGGAAAATAAGCTTGCCGATAACGCAGCCGCGACCCTATTTCCTGCGTGGGCTGCCTTTGGTGGATTTGGTCGATTTGGCGGATTTGGCGACAGCAGCCTTGGCTGGCCTGGCGGATGGCCGCCCGGCGGTGGGAACGACTCCCAATATCTTCGCCAGGTAAATTCCGGTCGGGCTTCCCGCCGCAGCGGCCACCTTCTCCGGGCTTCCTGCCGCGACGATGCGGCCGCCGCCGTCGCCGCCTTCGGGACCGAGGTCGATCACCCAGTCCGCCGTCTTGATGACGTCCAGGTTGTGCTCGATGACCACGATGGTGTTGCCGTGGTCGCGCAGGCGATGCAGCACCGTCAACAACATCTCGATATCGGCGAAGTGCAACCCGGTGGTCGGCTCGTCAAGGATGTAGAGAGTGCGGCCGGTGTCGCGCTTGGAAAGTTCCAGCGCCAGCTTGACGCGCTGGGCCTCGCCGCCGGAAAGCGTGGTGGCACTCTGGCCGAGGGTGATGTAGCTCAGGCCGACATCCACCAGGGTTTGCAGCTTCCTCGCCACCACCGGCACGGCGGCGAAAAACTCGTGCGCCTGCTCGACGGTCATGCCGAGAATCCCGTGGATGGTCTTGCCCTTGTGCATCTCGACCTTGATCATGCCGTCGCCCTGGCAGGCTTCGCAGCGGCCGCCCTTGACGTTGAAGGAGAAGCGCCCCGGCCCGTAGCCGCGCTCGCGCGCCTGCGGCACCCCTGCGAACAACTCGCGAATCGGCGTCAGCAGGCCGGTGTAAGTGGCCGGATTGGAACGCGGCGTGCGGCCGATCGGCGACTGGTCGACGTTGATCACCTTGTCGAAGAACTCCAGACCCTCGATCTCGCCATGGGGCGCCGGATCCAGCGCCGAGCCATAGAGGTGGCGCGCGGCGGCGGCATACAGCGTGTCGTTGATCAGCGTCGACTTGCCCGAGCCGGAGACCCCGGTGATGCAGGTGAATAAGCCCACCGGCAATTCGGCGGTGACATTCTTGAGATTGTTGCCAGTGGCGCCGACGATCCTGAGCTTGCGCTCGGCATCGGGCTTGCTGCGCTTGGCCGGCACGGCGATGGATTTGCGGCCCGAGAGATAGGCGCCGGTGAGGGAATCGGGATGCGCCGCCACCTGCGCCGGGGTGCCCTCGGCGACCACCCGGCCGCCGTGCTCGCCGGCGCCTGGGCCCATGTCCACGACATGGTCGGCGGCCTCGATGGCTTCCTGGTCGTGCTCGACGACGATCACAGTGTTGCCCATGTCGCGCAGGTTCATCAGGGTTTCCAGCAGGCGCGCATTGTCGCGCTGGTGCAGGCCGATGGAGGGTTCGTCGAGCACGTACATCACGCCGGTGAGTCCCGAACCGATCTGCGAAGCCAGCCGGATGCGCTGCGCCTCGCCGCCGGAGAGCGACTCCGCCGAGCGATCGAGCGACAGGTAGTCGAGGCCGACATTGATCAGGAAGGCGACGCGGCTGACGATTTCCTTGACAATCTTTTCCGCCACCTGGGCCTTCTGCCCACCGAGCTTCAGCGTATCGAAGAACTTCCGGCAGGCGCCCAGCGACAAGGCGCTGATATCGGGCAGCGGCCGCCCGCCGATGAAGACGTGGCGCGCCTCGCGGCGCAGGCGCGCGCCGCCGCAGGAGGGACAGGGCTTGTTGTTGAGATATTTCGAGAGTTCCTCGCGCACCATCTGCGAGTCGGTCTCGCGGTAGCGGCGTTCGAGATTGGGAATGATGCCTTCGAAAACATGGGTGCGATCGAAGCGCGTGCCTTTTTCGTTGAGGTACTTAGACTTTCCAGCATCTGGAAATAGAACTGGTTGCGTTTGTCCCAACCCTTGATGGCGCCTGCCGCCAGGCTAAGGTGCGGATAGGCAACGATGCGCCCGGCGTCGAAGAACTGGATGGCGCCCAGCCCGTCGCACTCCGGGCAGGCGCCCATCGGATTGTTGAAGGAGAACAGGCGCGGCTCGAGTTCCTGCAAGGCATAGCTGCACACCGGGCAAGCGAACTTGGAGGAGAACAGCACCTCCTGCCCACTGTCCATTTCCAGCGCGATGGCGCGGCCTTCGGCGTGGGTCAGCGCCGTCTCGAAGGACTCGGCCAGGCGCTGGCGCGCATCGGGACGCACCTTGAGTCTATCCACCACCACGTCGATGCTGTGTTTCTGGGTTTTGGCAAGCTTGGGCAGCGCATCCATCTCGCAGATCTTGCCATCGACACGCAGGCGCACGAAGCCTTGCGCGCGCAGCTCATCGAACAAGGCGCGCGCGACGACGAGAACAAGACCTTCCGGCAGGTCAGCATGGGCGAGTACCTGGGCCGCATCAAGCCGCGCACGGGCGGCGACGCGGTGGGCGGGGCAGTGCGGCGTGCCGGCGCGGGCATACAACAGGCGCAGGTAATCGTGGATTTCGGTGACCGTGCCCACGGTCGAGCGCGGGTTGTGCGAGGTCGCCTTCTGCTCGATGGAAATCGCCGGGGAGAGGCCTTCGATCAGGTCGACGTCGGGCTTTTCCATCATCTGCAGGAACTGGCGCGCATAGGCGGACAGCGATTCGACATAGCGGCGCTGTCCTTCCGCGTAGAGTGTGTCGAAGGCCAGCGAGGACTTTCCGGAACCGGACAGTCCGGTGATCACCGTCAGCCTGTTGCGCGGCAGATCGAGGCTGATGTTCTTCAGGTTGTGCGTGCGTGCGCCGCGGATTTTGAGGGTGTCCATAGGCAAAGAGGTAGCGAGGGCAACCTGTTAATATACGCAACTTTCCGCCCTTACAACAAGTCCATGCTGCCCCTAGGTTCAACAATCCATGCGCGCCCCCAGCCCTGACAAAATGACCCCGGACGAACTGCGCGCCGGCGTATCTCTAGCGTCGATATTCGCCCTGCGCATGCTCGGCCTGTTCCTGATCCTGCCGGTCTTCGCGCTATTTGCAAAGACCTTGCCGGGTGGCGACAACCTGAGCCTGGTCGGCTTCGCGCTGGGCGCCTACGGCCTGACGCAGGCGCTGTTCCAGATCGCCTACGGCGTCGCTTCCGACCGCTACGGGCGCAAGCCGGTGATCGTCTTCGGACTGCTGGTCTTCGCTCTCGGCTGCACCGTCGCTGCCCTCGCCCCCGACATCTGGTGGATGATCGCCGGCCGCGTGCTGCAAGGCGCGGGGGCGATTTCGGCGGCGGTGACGGCGCTGGCGGCCGATCTTACCCGCGAGCAGCATCGCACCAAGGTAATGGCGATGATCGGCGTGTCGATCGGCCTGACCTTCGCCGTGTCTCTGGTGGCGGCGCCGCTGATGTATGCAGCCGTGGGTATGGCTGGAATTTTCTGGCTGACCGGCGGGCTGGCGCTGGGCGCCATCGTGCTGCTGCTGAAAGTGGTGCCGGCGGCGCCGGCCATGGTCGCCCGCGGCGTCGACGTCCCCTTCTCCTCGGTACTCCTGGACGGGCAACTGGCGCGCCTGAATTTCGGCGTGCTGGCCTTGCACACCATGCAGACGGCATTATGGGTGGTGGTGCCGGCGGCGCTGGTCAACTCGGGCGGTCTGCCGCTGGCCGAACACTGGAAAGTCTATCTGCCAGCCGTGCTGGCGTCGTTCTTGCTGATGCTGCCGGCCATCATGATCGCCGAGCGGCACGGCAAGATCCGTCTGATCTTCGGCGGCGCCGTTCTGTTGCTGTTGCTGGTGCAAGCCGGACTATACGGTTTCGGCACCGGCCTGTATCCGATCGGCGCGTGGCTGATGCTGTTCTTCGTCGCTTTCAATATTCTCGAAGCCATGCAACCCTCGTTGATTTCGCGAATTGCACCCGCAGAAGCGCGCGGCGCGGCGCTGGGGATTTACAATACCACCCAGTCGATCGGGCTGTTCATCGGCGGGATGCTGGGCGGATGGCTGGGGAAGAATTACGGCACGCCGGCGGTGCACCTGTTTTGCGCCGCGTTGGCGCTGATCTGGCTGATGCTGGTGGCGACGATGAAGCCGGTACAATCGCGGTCAACCACGACGACGCCTGACGCGTTGGTCAATCAATACTAAAAGGAGACAACATGGCTTCGGTGAACAAAGTAATCCTGATCGGCAATCTGGGCAAGGACCCGGATGTCAGATACATGCCCAGCGGCGAAGCGGTGACCAACATCACGCTGGCCACCACCGATACCTGGAAGGACAAGACCAGCGGCGACAAGAAGGAAGCCACCGAATGGCACCGCGTGGTGTTCTTCCGCAAACTGGCGGAGATCGCCGGCCAATACCTGAAGAAAGGTTCGCAGGTGTATATCGAGGGTTCGCTGAAGACCCGCAAGTGGCAGGACAAGGAAGGCCAGGACCGCTACACCACCGAGATCGTCGCCGATCAAATGAAAATGTTGGGTTCGCGCCAAGGCAGCGGCGACATGAACGAATCAGCACCGCGCGAACGTCCGGCGCAGTCGGGGGGAGGCAGTCAAGCGCCCGCCCCGCAATCCGCACCTGCGGCGGGCAGCGGCTTCAACGATTTCGAGGACGATATTCCGTTCTAGTGGACTGCACGGCCGGTCAGCGTGCGTATAGCGCCCAAAGATTCGCCATATCGCGTACGCCGTCGGTGCCTTGCACGGTCTTCAGCAGTTGCGCCGCCTTGGCCTTCTGCCCGGCCTGGATCAACAGGATGCCCAAGTGCAGCTTGGCATCCTCCGGGCGCTTCAAACCGCCCTTCTTGATCCCCGCTTCCATCGTCGCGATCCCCTTCGCCGGACCCAGGTTGAGCCCCAGATTGACCAAGGCATTGCCATCCGGAGCGGCGTTGGCCGCCTCCTCGGCCTTGCCGGAGGTCAGCGCCTTCTGGCTTTCCGCAAACTGCTTCTCGACGAGATCCTTCAGGCGTTTTTGGCGCTCGGCTTCCGCCCCCTTGCCCAGGGCGCCGTTGGCATAACCCTCGTCCACCACCTTCTTCGCTTCGTTCGCAAGCCCGTCCATCAACGCCAGTTGGGCCATTTCCATATAGTCCGAGGTGCTCTGAAGATTCCCTGTGGCCATTTGCAGGCGATACACATCCAGCGACAGTCGATCCGAGAAGCCGGGCTTGGTGCGCAGCCGCGAGAGGACATCCGCCCATAGCGTCTTCTTGGGATAATAGTTGAGCAGCTTTTCGATGGTGGTCAGATACGCCGCCGAGTTGTTTTGCTTGAGGTAGCAGTTGGCCAGCAGCAGCAACTTGTCTTCCGAAGGGGCGCGTCCCGCTTGTGCATCGGCCTGGATATCGGCCGACGCCTCCTTGGCGGCATTGGCCACGTCCCCGTTCTGGAAATAGGACTGGATCAGCAGCATGCGCATCTGGGGATTATTGCCGCCTTCGCGGAAATAGCGGGCCGCCCATTTCACGCTGGCGGCATAGTCCCGGGCGCGGTAATGGATCCCCGCCAGGGTTTCCACCATCTTCAACTGGTCGCCCGCCGGCGCCTTGCCCGAAGCAATGACCGCCTCGAAGGATTTGATCGCGGTGGGGTTATCTCCGGCGCCCATCGCGGCACTGCCGCGCAGGCGCTCGACGAGATAAGTTTCATGGGCGGTCTTGCTGGCCACGCCGTCGGCTTCCCGCACTTTCGCCAGGGCATCCTTGTAGCGATTGGCGCGCAGCAGCTCCTGCGCCGCCTGCAAGGGCTTGCCAACTTCCAGGCGCACCGTCTCCTGGGCCTTTGCCGGCGAAGGTGCTGTCAAACATCCGAGAACACCGATCAAAAAAAACGCAGCCCCAGACAACAGGCTGCGAAGGAGGAGTTTTGAATTCTGTGTCGTCATGTCTTCCACCCTCAATTAACGAACTGCTCATTCCCGACCACGCCGATCTTCATCAGCCCGAGGCGTTGAGCCGAAGCCATGACCATGGCCACGTGCTGATACTTGACCAGCTTGTTCGGTCTCAGATGAACCTCAGGCTGGGTCGGTTGGGATGCGGCGGCGCGCATGCGCAGTTCCAGATCGGGTTTACCCTGCACCACCTGGGTGTTCCACAGGATGGTCCCGTCGAAATCCACTTCGATGGTCACCACTTCCGGCGGCTCCAGCTGCGTCGGCGGGGTCGCCACCGGCATGTTGAGCTTCACCGCGTGGGTCTGGATCGGGATGGTGATGATCAGCATGATCAGCAATACCAGCATCACGTCGATCAGGGGCGTGGTGTTGATTTCCATCAGCAGTTCCGGCTCTCCCGAACTGCTTGAACTGCCTACGTTCATTGCCATGTGTTTGTTCCCTGTCAGCCGCCGCGGACCGGCGGTTCGGTGATGAAGCCGACCTTGATGATGCCGGCCCGCTGGCAGGCGAACACGACCCGGCCAACGAATTCGTATCTGGCGTCCATATCACCCCGGATATGCACTTCCGGCTGGGGGAGCTTGACCGCTTCGACTTTGAGTTTGTCCAACAGCGCCTGGCTGCTCGGTACCAGCACCTGGTCCCAGAAGATCTCGCCGTCCCGGTTGATGGAGATGACGATGTTCTCCGGTTTGGTTTGGGTCGGGACGTTGGCTTCCTTGGGCAGATCGACCTTCACCGTCTGCACCACCACCGGGATGGTGATCAGGAAGATGATCAAGAGCACCATCATGACGTCGACCAGCGGCGTGGTGTTGATGGAGGAGACGACTTCGTCTTCTCCCTCGGCCGGTCCCATGCTGAAGGCCATGATTACTTGGCCTTGGCCGTGGTCTTGCCCTTGGACAGCAGGACCATGTGCAGTTCGCTGCTGAAGTGCCGGACATTCTCCATGCCGACTTTGTTGCGACGCACCAGCCAGTTGTAGCCGAGCACCGCCGGGACGGCCACGGCCAGGCCCATGGCGGTCATGATGAGGGACTCGCCGACCGGGCCGGCGACTTTGTCGATCGAGGCCTGGCCGGCGATGCCGATCGCCGTCAAGGCATGGTAGATGCCCCAGACGGTGCCGAACAGGCCGACGAAGGGCGCCGTGGAGCCGACGGTGGCGAGGAAGGCCAGGCCGCCTTGCAGGCGGTTGCCGATGGTGTCGATGGCGCGCTGGATGGCCATGCCGATCCAGGAGTTGAGGTCGATCTGTTCCAACAGGGCGCTGCCGTGGTTGTCGGTGGCTTTGAGGCCTTCTTCGGCGATGTAGCGGAAGGCGCTGTCTTCGTGCAGGGTGCGGATGCCGTCCTGGATGGAGTTGGTCTTCCAGAATTTCTCGCCGGCGTCTTTGGCCTGGCTTAAGAGTTTGCCTTGTTCGATGAGTTTGATGATGCCGATGTACCAGGAGCCCATGGACATGATGATGAGGATGATCAGGGTCCCTCTGGAGACGAAGTCGCCTTGTTTCCACAACGCGTCGATGCCGTAGGGGTTCTCGACGGTTTCGGTGGCGGCGGCGGGCATGGGCTTGCTGTCGGTGGCTGGGGCCGGGGTGGCGGCTGGGGCGGGAGTGGATGCCGCCGGGGTCTGGGCCTGGGCGGCTCCGGTGAGGAGGCCGGCCGAGGCCAGGGTCAGCAACAGGGCGGCTAATAGGGTACGAAGCGGGGTACGAATCTGCGGTTTGATGCTCATAGTGTGATCATCCTAAAAAAGGGTGCTGCGTCGTTCTGCTGGGGGTCTGGGTTCGGTGGGTGGTTCGGTGACTCGGGTCTATTCGATGCGCCATTCGTATTCGATGCGGGCCCAGGATTTCTCGGGTTTGTTGTCGATCATGGCGGGTTGGAATTTGCATAGGCCCAGCGCCTTCCTCGCGGCCTCATCCAGGCGTCGGTAGCCGGAGCTGTTCTCGACTTTGCTCTCGAGTACCCGGCCGTCCACGTCGATCAGGAAGCCCAGGGTGACGACGCCGGCTTCTTGGGAGCGCAAGGACGCCGGCGGGTAGTCGGGTTTGTCGCAGGCGCTGGCGTTCACGATGGCCGCCTGCCGGGTGATGCGTCGCGGCGCCGCGACCACCGGGGTCGGCGCCGGGGGTTTGTCCCGGGTGACGGCGGTAATGGCGAACTGGGATGAGGCGGCCGGCATCTGCACCTGAACTTCCGGCGGCGGGATGTAGGGCGGCGGCGGGGTGGCCAGTTTGGGCGGCGGCGGCGGTGGGGGTTTGTCCGGCGGCGGCTTCAGTTCTTCGATGATCTTGGTCTCGAGCGGCTGGCTCACCACTTCGACGATCTTCCGCGCCAACCCGTTGATTAACCCGTA
>JAPLQT010000092.1 GCA_026399515.1 Pseudomonadota bacterium
ATGTCGTGCCTTCCCAGGCCAAGGGCCAGCCCTACGAATTGCAGGCTACCGAGATCAGGGTGATCGGCTGGGTTGAGGATCCCGACACCTACCCGATCCAGCCCAAGGCGCATAGCATGGAGTTCCTGCGCGAAGTGGCCCATCTGCGTCCCCGCACCAATGTGATCGGTGCCGCCACGCGGGTGCGCAACACCATCGCCCAGTCTATCCATCGCTTTTTCCATGACCGGGGTTTTCTGTGGGTCAACACGCCCATCATTACCGCCGCGGATGCCGAAGGCGCCGGCGAGTTGTTCCGGGTGTCGACGCTCGACTTGATGAACCTGCCTTACACGGCCGAGGGCAAAATCGACTACACCCAGGATTTTTTTGGTCGCGAGGCTTTTCTGACCGTCTCCGGCCAACTCAACGTGGAGGCCTACTGCCTGGCCTTGTCCAAGGTGTATACCTTCGGACCGACGTTTCGCGCCGAGAACTCCAATACGAGCCGCCATCTCGCCGAGTTCTGGATGATAGAACCGGAGATCGCCTTCGCCGACCTGGCCGAGGATGCCGCGCTGGCTGAAGCGCTGCTCAAGTACATCTTCAAGGCGGTGCTCAATGAAAGCGGCGGGGACCTGGAATTCTTCGATGAGCGCATCGAGAAGGGCCTGATCGCCAAGCTACAAGGCATCGTCGATACCGAGTTCGTGCGCATGGATTACACCGAAGCGATTTCGATTCTGGAAAAGTGCCGGGAGAAATTCGAATATCCGGTCAAATGGGGTATCGATCTGCAGTCCGAGCATGAGCGCTACCTGTCCGAAAAGCATGTCGGCAAGCCGGTGATCCTGATGAACTATCCGAAGGAGATCAAGGCGTTTTACATGCGCCTGAACGACGACGGCAGGACCGTCGCGGCCATGGACGTGCTGGCGCCTGGCATCGGCGAGATCATCGGTGGCAGCCAGCGCGAAGAGCGTCTCGATGTGCTGGACGCGCGCATGGCAGCCGGCGGGCTCGACCAGAGCCACTATGGCTGGTATCGCGATCTGCGCCGCTACGGCAGCGTCCCGCATGCCGGATTCGGCCTGGGTTTCGAGCGCACGGTGTCCTATATCACCGGGCTGAACAATGTGCGCGATGTGATCCCCTACCCGAGAACGCCGGGAAATGCCCGCTATTGATGCAGGGTGACTGGAGCGATAATCCAACAAAATATGCAAACGATTGAATTCCAACTGGACGGCCAACGCCCCCATATCGAACTGTGCAACCTGCTCAAGCTGACCGGCATTGCCAGCAGCGGCGGGCAAGGCAAGCTGATGGTGGCGAACGGCGACGTGACGGTCGACGGTAAGCCGGAAAGCCGCAAGACCGCGAAGATACACGCGGGGCAGATGGTTGAGTGCCTGGGTACGCGGATTTCCGTTACGGCGGCCGACGTCACCTGAACGTCGATGGCGATTCAATGGTATCCCGGCCACATGACGCTGGCCCGCAAGAAGGCGGCCGAGACCATGGCCTTGACCGACGTGGTGATCGAAGTGGTGGACGCGCGTCTGCCCGAGGCCAGCAGCAACCCGATGATTCATGAACTGCGCCTGCATCGCCAACGGCCATGTTTGAAGCTGCTCAACAAGGCCGACATGGCCGATCCGGGCGTGACCAAGGCCTGGCTGACGTTCTTCAACCGGCAGCCGGGCGTCAAGGCGGTGGCGATTTCCTGCAAGAAGCCCAGCGATGTCGCCAAGGTTCCCAAGCTGTGTCTGGCGCTCGCGCCGCATCGCGACGACAACCTCAAACCCTTGCGCATGATGATCATGGGCATCCCCAATGTCGGCAAATCCACGCTGATGAATGCCCTGGTGAAACGCCGGGTGGCGGCGGTCGGCGACGAGCCGGCGGTGACTAAGACCCAGCAGCGTTTCGACCTGAATGCCCGCATGATGCTCGTCGACACCCCGGGCATGCTCTGGCCGAAGATCGAGCATCCAAGCGACGGCCTGATGCTGGCCGCGAGTCACGCTGTTGGGCGCAATGCGGTGATCGACGAGGAAGTGGCGGTGTTTCTGGGCGACATCCTGCTGGCCCGCTATGCCGGCCTAGTCAGCGCGCGTTACGGATTCTCAAGCAAGGGGATGGATGGCGCGGGCCTGCTCGAAGCCGTCGCCAGAAAGCGCGGCTGCCTGTTGAAAGGCAAGGGCGGGGAACCAGACCTGGAAAAAGCCGCGATGCTGCTGTTGACGGATTATCGCAGCGGCGCCCTGGGTCGGGTCAGTCTTGAAACCCCTGAAAGCCGCACTGCCATGCTGAATGCGCCGGTGACGGCGGTCCCGGAGGAAGTCTGATGGTGATCGTTAAGCATATTTTGCGCGGGATACTTCCGGCCCTGCTGTGGTTTGCCGCCGGACCAGCCTCAGCCTGGAGCAATCACGCCCTGGGAACATGGCAGGCCTTGTCCGTGATGCCGGAAATGAAATCGGCGGCTCCGGTCAAGGTGGAACGGCTGGAGACGTTTCTGGCCGCAGAAGACGTCGCACTGGAAAAAGTGCTGGCACAGGAAGAGGCATGGGTCCGGGCGAATGTACCCGTCTATCCGCCGCGTCCTGAGGCTTTGGCATTCCGGTCGTCAGGGCAGCCGGCCGAACTCAGGCAGCGTTTCATCAGCGCCGTGAGGATCAATCCGGAATTGAAACTGAACTTGTTTCTCCAGCTTCGCCCCGGCGAGCAACTCAACGGCAGACCCGGCTTGCCATGGGCCGAAGTTACCACCTTGCGGGGCGAAACCACGGCCAGGGAAATCACCTTCCAGGACCTTGCCGAAGGTGACACGGTCGCGCCGCTGGATGTTTTGGCGACGGCTTCGGACGAACCCGATTATGGAATGGACCTCGGCCTGTGGGAGAACAACGAAACCGCCTATGGCAAGACCTACGGCTTCGGCAAGCAGCCGTTCGGCAATCCGGCGCTGGAGTTTTCGAGCCAGGCGCCGTTCCACATGGGCTTTTATCACGAGGCCGGGATCATCTACCTAGCGGCGGGATTTCTGAAGCGCACTTACCCGGAATACCGGATCCACTTGTGGCAGACCCTGGCGGTGCACGCCCTGCGCAGCGGGCATGCCTACTGGGGCTGGCGTTTTGCCGGCTGGGCGTTGCATTATCAGCAGGATCTGAGCCAACCCTATCATGCACGGGTGCTCCCCGGCGTCGGCGTGGCGCGCATGCTGTGGATCAACAGCGTGGATCTGCTCGGTTACCACGCCGCGAAAGATCACGCCATCACCCTAGTCTCCAACCGGCATCTGGCCCTGGAAAATTATCAATACCACCGGATGAGAGCCGCCTATCTTCGGCCCGATCCCGATGATGCGCTGATGCTGGCCTGCCGGGACACGGCAAGGGACCTTGCTTACGCGCCGTATGACGATAACTCGCCGCGCCAGGTGATCGCCAAGGAGGCCCAGACGATGGCGGACGCAGCCGACACGGCGTTGGAACAAAGCCTGCCCGCCCACTACATCGCGGACCCCGGCTATGATTTCGGCAAATCGGAAAAAGGCGTGGATATATTCGAGGTGTCAGGGAAGTCGCCGCAATCCGCACAGCAAGCATTGACGGGCCTGACCGCCGAGTTACTGAGGAACGTCGGCGCCCATACGCGCAGCCTGGTCCGCTCCTTGTTGGCCCGCTCAGGTGCTAGCCGTTGAGCTGGCTAGAATTTCCTGCGCCAGTTGCGTGATCCCCGCCGGCGACAAGTCTCCGGTCGAGAGTCGGACGGCGGATTCGTAACCCGCGTAGTTCCTGGTCTGCGAGCGCCGGTATAAGGGATCGTAGTGCAGTTCCAGCAACTCGCCGACCAGGGCCGGGAAGTCCCTGGCGGCGACCAGATCCTCCCAGCGGGCAATGGTTTCGCGGCTTTGCAGGCCGTGCAGATGCTGGAGCTTCTCGACCAGCCAGCGCGGGTCGGCAAGAAAGTAATCGTAATCGCGCAACAGGAATGCTACGCGCGCCGCCGTTGTCGCCTCGATATGCAGGCTGGACGCCGCACGTATCATATCGAGCAGTTGGTCAGGCAGTTGCACGCTGCCTATCCTGCGGCTTTCTGCTTCCACGAATACCGGTCGTTCCGGCGTAAATGCAGAGAGCGCCAGAAACAGGCGCGACTCGAACATCTTTTGCGAGGGCTGGGGTTCCCCCGGCAAGCCACCGAGCACCGAGCCCTTGTGGGCCGCCATTTCCTCAAGATGCAGAACCTGCGCGCCCTCCAGAGCCAGCGCTTCCAGCAGCCGGCTCTTGCCGCTGCCGGTGGCGCCGCTGACGACACGATAATGAAAACGCAGCGGCAGGACCGCCAACTGGTCCAGGACATGCCTGCGCCAGGACTTGTAGCCGCCTTCGAGGCGTTGCGCGTCCCAGCCGATCTGCCGCAGGATATGGCTGAAGGCGCCGCTGCGCTGTCCGCCGCGCCAACAGTAAACAAGAGCGCGCCAGTCGCGCGGCTTGTCGAGGAACAGCCGCTCGACGTGGTCGGCGATATTGCGTGCCACCAGCACCGCGCCGATTTTTTTTGCGGCGAAGGGCGAGACCTGTTTGTATAGCGTACCGACGCGGGCGCGCTGCTCGTCATCGAGGACCGGACAACTGATGGCGCGCGGCAGCCGGTCTTCGGCGTATTCCGATGGCGAACGGACATCGATGACCTCGTCAAACTCGGCCAACTGTGCTACGTTTGCAACCCCTTGCGCTTGCCTTGCTGACATTGTCCCTGCCCAAGTCTGTGCGAACCGGATTTTACGCCGCACGGAGCGGCAATTCTCAAGATAAACCCGATATGACCAAATCTACACCTATCAAACTGACCCAGTTCTCCCACGGCGGTGGCTGCGGCTGCAAAATCGCGCCGGCCATCCTGACAGAGATTCTGGCGAATACGCCCATGCGGGTGATCCCGCCAGAATTGCTGGTCGGCACCGAGACCAGCGACGATGCGGCGGTGTATCAGTTGAACACCGAGCAGGCCATCGTCGCCACGACCGACTTCTTCACGCCTATCGTCGACGATCCGCGCGACTTCGGGCGCATTGCCGCCGCCAACGCCTTGTCCGACATCTATGCCATGGGCGGCAAGCCGATCTTCGCCCTGGCCGTTGTCGGAATGCCGTTGGACAAGCTGCCGCTCGACGTCATCCGCGAAATTCTTGCCGGCGGCGAGGAAATCTGCGCCCGTGCCGGCATTCCCATTGCCGGCGGCCATTCGATCGATGTACTGGAACCGATCTACGGCTTGGTGGGACTCGGCATCGTGCATCCGCAGCGCGTCAAGCGCAATAGCGGCGCCCTGGCCGGTGACCTGCTGATCCTGGGCAAGCCCTTGGGCATAGGCATACTCTCGGCGGCGCTGAAGAAGGGCCTGCTTTCATCGGAAGGCTACGCCGAGATGATCGCTCAGACGACCAAGATCAATACTCCCGGCGCGGCCCTGGCGACGCTGCCGGGCGTGCATGCCATGACCGATGTCACCGGCTTCGGCCTGGCCGGTCATCTGCTGGAAATCTGCCGTGGCTCCAAACTCCGCGCCCAGCTTGAATTCGCAAGTCTGCCGCTGATTCCCGAAGCGGTGAAACTGGTCCGCGACGGCATCGCCACCGGCGCCTCGACCCGCAACTGGAGCAGCTATGGACACATCGTGACCATGCCGGCAGGCAGCGAGGAATGGCAGCAGAAGCTGCTCAGCGATCCTCAGACTAGCGGCGGCCTGCTGGTGGCTTGCGCGCCGGAATGCGAGAGCGCGGTGCTGGCCGCGTTCGAACACGAGGGCTTCAAGCCGGCCGTTATCGGCCGGATGGAGGAAGGCCCGGCGGATATCAATGTTTCCTGAGCAGGGGCTGGAGTCCGTGCCAGACATTGTCGAGCATCAGCGCTTGACTCGCCGCGGTCGGATGCAGGCCGTCGTTCTGGAAGGCGTCGCGTTGATCGGCGAAACCCTCGAACAAGAAGGGTTCCAGTGCGACCTTATGCTGGCGGGCGAGGTCGGTATACGTCTGCCTGAAATTGCGGGTGTAGTCGATCCCATAGTTGGGCGGCAATTGCATACCCAACAACAGCACCCGGGCGTGGCTGGCCTTGCCGAGCTGGACGATGGCGTTCAGGTTGTCGCGCATCTGCTCCAGCGGCAGGCCGCGCAGGCCGTCGTTGGCGCCCAGGGCGACGACGACGATTTCCGGCCGATGCTGCCTGAGGGCAGGCGCGAGGCGGGACAAGCCACCCGAGGTGGTCTCGCCGCTGATGCTGATATTGGCGACGCGGTAGGGGTAGCCCTGGGTTTTCAGGCGTTGCTCCAGCAAGGCCGGCCAGCTTTGCTGCTGGGCGATGCCGAAACCGGCGGAAAGGCTGTCGCCGAGGATCAGGATGCTTTTCGCTTGCGGGCTGGCGGCGCAGGCGATGCTCAGGAAAAACATGACAATTGCAAACAAGGTTCGTGACATGATTGATGCCCCAGAGGGTACAAATGGTTCCAAATCGCCGGTGATCGAAGTCGTCGCGCTCGGCAAGCAGGTGGCCAGCGGCGACGGGGTATTGACGATTTTGCACCAGATCGGCTTCAGCGTGGAGATGGGCGAAGCCGTGGCGATCGTCGGCAGCAGCGGTTCCGGTAAATCGACGCTGCTGGGCCTGCTGGCCGGCCTCGACCTTCCGACCGCCGGCACGGTCAACCTGGCCGGGCAGGATCTCGCCGATCTCGATGAGGACGGGCGTGCCGAATTGCGCGGACGGATGCTGGGATTCGTCTTTCAGTCGTTCCAACTGCTGCCGTCGCTGTCCGCCCTGGAAAATGTCATGCTGCCGCTGGAACTCGCCGGGCGCGACGACGCACGCGGCGTGGCCCAGGAAATGCTCGGTCGTGTCGGCTTGGCCGACCGACTCAGCCACTATCCCAAGCACCTTTCCGGCGGCGAGCAGCAACGAGTGGCGCTGGCGCGTGCCTTCGCGGTGAAGCCCGCTTTGCTGTTGGCCGACGAGCCGACCGGCAATCTCGATGTTGCCACCGGCGCGCAGATCATCGAACTGATGTTCGCCATGAATACCGAGCAGGGCACCACCTTGCTCCTGGTCACCCACGACGAGGCCCTGGCGCGGCGCTGCGGGCGCGTGTTACGGCTAGTCGGCGGGCGCCTGGCGGAGGATTGATGCGGCCGCCTGCACACCACTCCTGACAGCAGACTCCAGGGTCGCAGGGTAATCGCCGGCGACGTAATCGCCGGCCAACAGCAGGCCGGGCAAGGGCGTCGTGCTTGCGGGACGAGCAAGACCCGGCGTGCAGGAGAAAGTGGCGCGTTTTTCGGTGATGACTTGCGACCACTGCGGCGTCGAGAGATTCGGAACGATGCCGGCGATCTCGGCATGGATGCGCTCGGTCAACTCATCGTTGGATAGTTCGAGGTGGCGGCCGCGGGCGCTGATCACCGCGGCCAGCAAGCCTGGCGGTCCGCCTAACTGGCCGCGATCGAACAGCCATTGCATGACGCCGTTGGCGTGGCCCAGCATGACTTCCGGCAGCCGGATGTGTTGCGGATAGCCGAGATAGCAGGTGATGATGGGTTCGTAGCGCAGCTCGCCTAGCGTGTGACGCAAGGCATCGAGTTGTGTCAGGTTTTCGATCAGCGCCGGCACATGGTAGGGCGCCGTCGCGATAATGACATGGGAAAAGGTGCTGCGGCTGCCGTCTTCCGCCAGGAGAGTGTAAGTATCTGAATCCGGACGTTCGATGCCGCGGATGGCCGTGTCACGAACTACCTTCCCGTCCTGAGCCGTGATGTAGTCCGCAGCTCGGACAGGAAACATCGCGCCGAGATCGACCCGCGGCAGCAGCAGGTCGCTGCATGAGCGCCCGGCGGCCAGGCTGTCGCGCAGCACATTCAGGAACACCTGGGCCGATGCGGCTTCGGCCGGTGTGTTGAGGGCCGCGACGCACAGCGGTTCCCACAGGTAGCTGCGCAAGCGATCAGGTTGTCTATGGGCATCCAGCAGGGCGCTGACGCTGTAGTCATCCTTTCCGGACCGAAGGCGGAAGTTGTCGCGCCTCAGGGTCTGCATGAAGCGAACCGCTGCAAACTTATCCGGCCAACTCAGACCTTGCGCGCTTAGCAAGGCCAGGGTGAGGTGCAACGGAGCAGGCAGGCACGGTGCCGCGATGCGCAATTGTCTGGGATAGGCCAAGATCAAGGGCAGGCGCAGTAGCAGGCGTTGCGGGTCGGCGCCGACCTGGCGCATGAGGCGCAAGGTTTCGCTATAAGCGCCTATCAGGATGTGCTGGCCGTTATCGACCGTGACACCATGCGTTTCCATGGCGCGGGCACGGCCTCCAACTACCCGCGAGGCTTCGAACACAGTGACGGAAATGCCTCGCGCCGCCAGTTCCACCGCGGCCGCCATGCCGGCATATCCCGCACCGACGATCGCGACCTGGGTCATCTGTTTCAGCTTCTGAGCCAAGTTTTCCAGGCCAACCAAAGCTTGCGGATCGGCGTCAGCGAGATACGCCGATCGAGGACGCGACAGCCGTCGCGCTTGATTTCCGCCAGCAAGGCGCGATAGATCGCCGCCATCATCAGACCGGCGCGCTGGGATTTGCGGTCGCAAGCCGGCAAATGCGCCAGTGCCTGGGCATAGGTGCGCTCGGCACGCTCGATCTGAAACTCCATCAGGCGGCGGAAATTGTCGCTGTATTTTGCGTCGAGGATATCGGAAAGCGGCACGTTGAAGTTCTTCAGTTCATCCAGGGGCAGGTAGATACGGCCGCGCCGGGCATCTTCGCCTACGTCGCGGATGATGTTGGTGAGTTGGAAGGCCAGCCCCAGGTCGTGGGCGTATTGCAAAGTGGCGCGGTCCCGGTAGCCGAAGATTTCCGCTGCGAGCAGGCCGACCACGCTGGCGACGCGATAGCAGTAGCGATGCAACGCCTGGAAATCCGGGTAGCGGGTCTGGTCGAGGTCCATCTCCATGCCGGCGATGATCTCGAGCAGTTGTTCGCGCGGCAGGGGGAATTTTTCCAGGGCGATGGCCAGGGCCTGGGTCACCGGATGATCGGGCTTGCCGGCATAAAGCGCGTCGATCTGGTGGCGCCACCAGGCCAGCTTGGTGCGTGCCAGTTGCGGGTCGGCGCATTCGTCGACGACGTCATCCACTTCGCGGCAAAACGCGTAGAGCGCTGTGATCGCCTGGCGTCGCGGCGGCTCCAGGAACAGGAAGCTGTAGTAGAAGCTGGAGCCGCTGGCCGCGGCCCGCTGTTGGCAATATTCGTCGGGGGTCATTGATGCCCGTCCTTGGTTTTAGGGTACTGGTGCCCGCCTTTGGTTTTAGGGTATCTTTTCATCTCGCCCGCCATGCCAGCAGCGGCCAGTCATGGGCTTTCAATTGCGGCCTTCGACGGAACATGTCGTAGTCGACAGCCTCGATTTTTTCCAGGATGCGCAAGCCGCCGGCGATGATCAAGCGCAGCTCCAGGCCGATGCGGCCGGGCAGGCTGCGGCCCAGCGGACTGCCGGCGACCATCATGGCGCGCGCCCGCTCGACCTGGAAGTGCAGCAAGGCGCGCCAGTTGTCGTCGAGCTTGCCTGATGCGATCTGGTTCTCGCTGACGCCGAAGCGCAGTAAATCCTCTTGCGGCAAGTAGATACGACCTTTCTCCCTGTCTATGCCGACATCCTGCCAGTGGTTGATCAGTTGCAGGCTGGAGCAGATGCTGTCCGACCACGCCAGTTGTTGCGGGTTTTCGGCGCGATAGAGGCGCAGCAACAGGCGCCCGACCGGATCGGCGGAGCGCCGGCAATAGTCCATCAGATCGGCGAAATCGGCATAGCGTGTTTTCACCACGTCCTGGCTGAAGGCGTCGAGCAAGTCGGAGAAGGGCTGCAAGGGTAAACCGTGGCCGGCTATCGCCTGGCGCAGGCGCAGGAAGATCGGGTCATGGACGGGGCTGCCGGAAGCAATGTTTTCCAATTCGCGTCGGTAGGCGTCGAGCTGACGCAGGCGTTCAGCGGCGCTCAGCTCGCCTTCGTCGGCGATGTCATCGGCGCTACGGGCAAAACCGTAAATGGCGCCGACGGCTTCGCGCAAATGGCGCGGCAGCAACCATGAGGCGACGGGGAAATTCTCGTAGTGGTCGACCGGCATCGGCATTAACGTGAAATAGCGAAATTGAGCGCCGAGTAACCCAAGGAGCATAGCGAGCAAGTCAGTCGCCCCCCCGCGCGGGGAGGACGGGAGGGGCGGGCGTTTATTGCTTTGAACAAGTTCATTGCACAGGGTGGGCTTGGCGACGATGCGAGTTACTAAAGATGCTGAGATCGGAAGTATAGAGGTTAAGTCGACTTTCCTTGTTACAGCGATTCATGGGTCGGTGCTGCAGCCCGCCGAATTTACTACTGGATTTTCAGTATTGCGAATACGGTGATGGGGGTATTTCGCTTGGGCTCGCCCCCGAGTATGTTTTGAATATACGGATTGTCGGATTGTCCATGCGGGTGGTCTCATCAATGCCAGCCGGCCGCATGTTGAGGTGCAGGATGGGGCATTGCGGTGGCATCATTGATAGAACCCCGGGGCAGGCGTAAGCATCATCACAGGAAAAGCGAATGATGAAGGTCCACCATGATTAGTAAGGACATCTCCCGTGCAATGGGTGATGTCCCTGTGCCGGCTCCCTCCGTTTTGGCAAGGTCAAAAGAGGCCCTGCGGAAGCTGGCCCAAGCGACCGTTAGGAAACATGCCACTCGCTGGCCCCCAGGCCAGGCGTCTCGCTCGATTGAAGAAACACTACGAATGCTGGACGAGTTGGAACCCCATAAGATCGAACTGGCAGCCACCAACGCGCGGGATGACGACGGAGCACCGGTATGCCGGATCGTGTTGACCGACAACCCGGAGCTCAAGAAGGCCGAGGAAATGTTGTGTTTCCACAGCGATATTCTGAATAGCCTGGCGGAAGGCGTCTATCTGATTTGCGTCAGCAGTGGCGAGATTGTTTTTACCAACTCGCCGCTCGACCTCATGTTTGGTTATTCGTCCGGCGAACTTCTCGGCAAGCACGTGAGTATCGTCAATGCCCCGGGCGAGACAAGCCCCGAAGCGGTGGCTGGCCTGATCATGGCGGAGCTAGAACGAACAGGCGTGTGGGAAGGTGAAGTTCAAAACATCAAGAGAGACGGAACGGTATTCTGGTCCCATGCCAAAGTCACGACTCTCAACCACCAGCGGTACGGGCAGGTGTGGGTGTCGGCCCATGAGGACATCACCGGACGCAAACGATTGGAGCAGGAGAGGGAACAATATTTCAAATTCTTCCTGCGTTCGGTCGACGCGATGTGTATCGCCGATCGAAACGGCAATCTTGTGAAACTCAATCCTGCGTTCGCGAAGTTGACCGGCTACGAAGATAGCGAGTTGATGGGTAAGTCGCTGCTGGATCTCGTTCTGCCTGCGGGTTGCTCACAAGCCTTGGATGAATTCAAGCGATACTTGGGTTCGCATGAGGTTAGGAATCTTGAAGGCACCTATGTCCGCAAGGACGGCAGCGCGAGACTTCTGTCATGGAATGCCTGCCATGACAAGAACAATGGTTTTACCTATGCCACGGCGCGCGACGTTACCGAACTCAGGCATACCGAGGCGGAAATCCTCAAGGCCGGAGACAGATTTCGCACGCTCTTCGACGCAATCTCCGATCCCGTTCTTATCTCCAACATGGATGGGCTTTTTGTCCTGGTCAACCCTGCGGCCTGCGAGTCCCTCGGCTACAGTCAGGAGGAGATGCTGCAAATGGGCCCGGCCGACATCAATACGCCTGAAGCTGCGCTGAAGGTACCGGAGCGCGTCAAGGAGGTGGTGGAAAAAGGCAAACTCATTTTCGAATCATCACATTTACACAAGAATGGTCTCGTTATTCCCGTTGAATTGAGTGCTCGGGCGATCGATTTTGAAGGCAAACCCGCTTGTATCGTCGTCGCCCGTGACATCACCGAACGCAAACAGGCGGAGCATCAGTTGCGCAATATCGCTGTGACGCTCGAGGAGCAAGTGATCGCCCGGACAAGCCTGCTGCGAGCCGTTTCGGCGCAACTGGCGATGACAGAGGAACGCGAGCGGCGCACGCTGGCCCAGGATCTGCATGACAACCTGAGCCAGTTGTTGGCGGTGATCAAGATCAAGCTGAGCTCGCTCAATCCGGCTGCGTTCGCGTCTTCGATCGAGCAGATCGTCGGATTGGTGGACCAGGCCGACAGGTCCGCACGGACGATTACGCGGGAACTGAGCCCGCAAATTCTGCATACGCTCGGTTTTATTCCGGCGCTGGTATCGCTGGCCAAGGAGAAGAAACGCATGTTCGGCCTGACCGTGAATATTGAATGCGATGCGGGACCGAATGTGCTTGAGGGAGGGGTGCGGGCCATGCTCTATCGTTCAGTGAGCGAACTTCTAACCAATATCGGCAAGCATGCCAAGGTCAGCGAGGCATATCTTGCCAGCAAGATCGACGAGAGCCATCTGCTGCTCATCGTGTGCGACCGCGGCTGCGGCTTCAATCCGGCGAATTACCATGACACTACAATGGAATATCAAGGTTTTGGCCTCAAGTCTATCTACGAACGCGTGACCAACATCGGCGGTGACTTGGTTATCGTGAGCAGCCCCGGCGATGGCACCACGGTCATTTTGAGTGTGCCTTATGTCGTTGCCACAAGGGAGGGCCAGCCGTCATGATCCGGATTGTTCTAGTCGATGACCATACCCTGGTGCGCGAAGCTTTGCGGCTGGTGCTGGAGCAGGATAGCAACATGCAAGTCGTCGGCGAAGCGGGAGACGGGGAAACGGCATTGCAAATGGTTGAACAAATGGTGCCCGACGTGGTTGTCATGGATGTCGGCTTGCCCGGAATTTCCGGAATCGAGACTACGCGGCGCCTGCTGGCTAAACACCAGGATATCAAGGTGCTGGCACTGTCTACCCATCTCGACCATGGCGTCGTGCAGCAGATGCTTGATACGGGTGCTTATGGCTATATCGTCAAGGCCGCAGCCGGTGCCGAGCTGAAAAATGGAATTCGCAGCGTGATCGAGGGGCGCATCTATCTATGCCCCGAGGTCATCGGGCTATTGGTCGCCGACAGTCTGCGGGAACGGCGGACCCCGGTGTCACGGAAGTCCGACAATCATTCCCTGACCTGGCGCGAACGTCAGGTGACCACCTTGATCGCCGGAGGCAGGCCCAAGTCGGAGATCGCCGCCATGTTGCATATTGCGCCCAGCACGGTGGATGTTCACCGCCGCAACGTCATGAAAAAACTCGAATTGCACAATGTGGTTGATCTGACCAAGTACGCCATTCGCCATGGCCTGGTTTTGCCCTGAACCGGGCATCGGGCAGGCGATCGACCTCCCAAGATCCGAAGCACCATACCCGCAATAGCGGGCCGCAATTCTTGTTGGCGGGCATTCCCACGTTTTCCGTTCTATCGAATCTTCCTGGCGCGACGCAGGCATGGAAATTTCGTCGTCCATATTTTGTCGACTAACTACCATTTTTCGTTATCGAAAATATGGTGTACCGGGTATTTATATTTCTCTTTGCCTCGAATATGTTTTGATCAGCAATCAGCAAACATTCCAATCCATGGACACTCGCGACCAGCACCGTCCAGACCACTAATTACGAGGGAAGCGTGACATGAATCCCATGGTAGCAATGACACTACGCAACACCGGCAATGGACTGGCCGCACGCGCCAGCATGGCGGGCGACCCGTGCCGGGGCGCGGAAGGGGAAATGGCGGCGCTGACGCTCAATGGCCGCGGATTGGTCCGCGATTGCAGCCGAGCCAGTGAGGCGTTGTTCAAGTACCGTCGCGGCGACCTGGTTTGGCGCCATGTCTCCCTGTTGCTGCCGCAATTGGCGGTCTTGGAGTTGGTGCAGAACGGCGAGATCAATCCACGCCTGCGTTTTCTTTGTCGCATCGGCCACGCTTTCCAGGCGGTGACCCAAGACGGAAAGCAGTTCCCCAGTGAACTCTTCTTCAATCGTATCAACAGCCCGGCGGATGAGAGCCTGACCCTTATCGTGCGCCCGGCATCGGAAGAGGGCGGGTAGAAGCGGACAGGAAAGTTGGACAGGGCGCAGGACAGGATCGGAAATCACTTTTGAGAGAGTCGTCATGGCAAATATTGTAAACGGTCAATACCTGCTCAAGTTTGCGAAACTGCATTGCCTCTACGGCCTATCGTTTACGAGAGCCGCGCTGATCAGGGCCATACAACAGGCGGAAGGAAACGTCGGTTGCTTTGGCACGGGCAGTCAATGCGAGCGTATGGATTCGAAATGCGGATGGCGTGGGGATTGCCTGCTCGAATCCACATCTTGCCGCGAGGACGGGTCAAATCTTGGCGCATTGACTCGCAACACCTTATCCACTGGCTGCAAGTGGCATGACTGATTATGAATATCAGTCTTGATCTGACCTCTGATATGTCCGACTCCGTTTGGCGTGACGGGCGGAACGAAGCGGCTCACTTCTTCCGTTTCGGTGGCAATCCGCTTGCCTGGGTGGCTATCCCCATTATCGGGCTTGCGGTGATCTGTGCCGTCGGCATTCTGGCCCTGGGCGAAGACAAGCTCGCGTCCGCGGGATTTGCCGGACTCATCGTCTTGCTGGGCGGTGCGACGGCGTTTTTCGCCAGGTCCAGGTTGAAGATGGTTCTCGATCAGGTACATGAGACGCATTTGAAACTGCAACGCGGAGTCTGTGATCGCAAGTCGTCTTGCATCGGGGGCCTGGACCGGCTATGCGGCGGTGTGCTGCCGATCTGGTCGGGCCAGGTGGAAATGGCTCGGACGCACACCGAAGACTCCGTCACCGCCTTGACAAACCGCTTCGCCAACATCAATCAGCGCATCGGAGTCACCCTCGCGTCGTCCCAGGGGCAGAGCGGCGATGGACTGATCGCCTTGCTTGGTGAAAACGAGGTGGAACTGAATTCCATCATCGTGACTCTGCGCTCCGCCCTGGCGATGCAGGAGTCCATGCTCAGCGAAGTCACCTCCTTGTCGAAGCTCACCGAAGCGCTCAAGCGCATGGCCAGGGATGTGGGGGACATCGCCAAGCAGACCAACCTGCTGGCCTTGAACGCAGCGATCGAGGCGGCCCGCGTCGGCGACGCGGGGCGCGGTTTTGCCGTCGTCGCCGACGAAGTGCGCAAACTTTCCACGCTTTCCGGCGAAACCGGCAAAAAGATCGACGAAACGGTGGAAACGGTCAACCAGGCGATTGCCAGCACCCTGAAAATTTCTAATCAGTATGCGCAGCAGGACGAGAAAATGATCGTCAATTCTGAAAAAGTGATCGAGCAAGTCGTCAGCAGCGTCCATACAGCGATGGCAAGTCTGACCGATTCTTCCGAGGTATTGCGGCGGGAAACCCAGTCGATCGGCGAGGAGATTTCAGAAGTCCTGGTGGCGCTCCAGTTCCAGGACCGGGTCAGCCAGGTGCTGAGCCATGTCTGCAACGACATGGGCAAATTGAAGGAGCGGATCGGCGACCAGGAACGGCAATTGGAAGACGGTGGCAGTCCCGGTCGCATCGATGCCACCGCCTGGCTTGAAGAGCTTTCCCACACTTATACGGTACCCGAACAGCATGTGGTGCACAACGGTGGTGCGCCGCGAACCGCGGCGGCGGCCGAAATCACTTTCTTCTAAGAGTTCCTTAGGTAGTTGCGAGAACAGCCATGACAAAAAATATCATGATCGTAGATGACTCCGCCTCCTTGCGGCAGGTGGTCAGCATTGCCCTGAAGAGCGCCGGTTATGACGTCGTCGAAGCTTGCGACGGCAAGGATGCCTTATCCAAGCTCGATGGCCGCAAGCTCCACCTCATCGTTAGCGACGTCAACATGCCGAACATGGATGGCATTTCCTTCGTCAAGGCGGCCAAGCAACTGCCAGCTTACAAGTTTACCCCGGTGATCATGCTCACCACCGAGGCAGGTGATGGGAAGAAGCAGGAAGGCCAGGCCGCCGGCGCCAAAGCCTGGGTGGTCAAACCATTTCAGCCGGCCCAGATGCTGACGGCGGTCTCCAAGCTGGTTCTGCCGTGAGGAGGCCATCATGAGAAAGAAGAAAGTCGTGACCCACATCGACATCCTGGGTGACCTGAGCATCTTCAATGCCGGCGAGCAACGGAGCCGCCTGCTCGACGCCCTTGAAGCCTACAGCGAAGTGGAAGTCGATCTGTCTGGGGTCAGCGAGATCGACAGCGCCGGCATCCAGTTGATGGTTGCCGCGAAGCGCGAGGCCGTAAACCGCAACAAGTCCCTGCGCTTCACCAATCACAGCCCGGCGGTCTTTGACATTCTCGAGTTGTGCGATCTCGCCGGTCATCTCGGTGACCCGCTGCTGATCCATGCCCCGACGTGACGAGGAAGCCACCATGAACCTGGACGACGCCCTCCAAACCTTCATCATCGAAGCCCGCGAACTGCTGGAGCAGATGGAAGAGGCCCTGCTGCGCATCGAGCAGACCCCCGACGATGCGGACACCATCAACGCAATCTTCCGCGCCGCCCACACCATCAAGGGCTCGGCCGGGCTGTTCGGCCTGGATCACGTGGTCACCTTCACCCATGTCGCAGAGAACGTCCTGGACAAGGTGCGCAATGGCGAAGTGCGCATCACCTCCGATCTGGTAGCGATATTCCTCGGAGTGCGCGACCACCTGGGCACCTTGATTGCCCACATCGCCGAGGGCGAGGAACCGGACGAGGACACGCACCGCGCCAGCGCCGAACTGGTGGCGAAACTTCGCGCGGTCCTTGGCCAGCCATCCCCGGCCAGTCCTCCACCACCTGTTCTTGCGGAGCGGGACGCCAATATTGAAACGGAAGCGGCCAGCGGCGTCGGTACGGATAACTGGCATATTTCCTTGCGCTTCGGCCCGGATGTGCTGAAGAACGGCATGGATCCGCTGTCCTTCATCCGTTACCTGAGTACCTTCGGCAAGATCGCGCATATCGTCACCCTGGTCAATGGCGTACCTCCACTGTCGAAGCTGGATCCGGAAACGAACTACCTCGGTTTTGAAATCGCTTTCCACACCGAGGCCGACAAAGCCGCAATCGAAGGCGCCTTCGAGTTCGTCCGCGACGATGCCCGCATCCGCATCCTGCCGCCGCACAGCAAGGGTTTCGAATATTTGCGACTGATCGAAGAATTGCCGCAGGATGATCTGCGGCTGGGCGAAATCCTGGTGCGTTGCGGCACTTTGACACAAAACGAACTCGATGCGGCCTTGAGTCATCAGACCGCCAAAGTGGGCGAAACGCCGCGTCCCATAGGCGAAGTGCTGGTGGAACAGAGGCTGGTCCAGCCACGGGTGGTGGAAGCGGCGCTGGAGAAGCAACAACAGGTCAAGGAGCGCAAGAACACGGAGTCCGGCTTGATCCGCGTCAACGCCGAGAAGCTCGACCAGCATATCAACCTTATCGGCGAACTCATCATCGCCAGCGCCGGCGCCAGCCTCATTGCCCAGCACACAGCGATTCCGGAACTGCTCGAAGCTTCCGCCCGGCTTTCCCGGCTGGTCGAGGAAGTCCGCGATTCGGCGCTGACTCTGCGCATGGTGGAGATCGGCGCCACCTTCAACCGCTTCCAGCGCGTGGTGCGAGATGTCAGCGCAGAACTCGGCAAGGACATCCGCCTGGAGATCAGCGGCGCCGATACCGACCTGGACAAGACCGTGGTGGAAAAGATCGGGGATCCGCTCACCCATCTGGTGCGCAACTCCATGGATCACGGCATCGAGCCGGCCGAGGTGCGCCTGGCGCGCGGCAAGCCGGCCCACGGCACGCTACGGCTGAATGCCTATCACGATTCGGGCAGCATCGTCATCGAGGTCGAGGACGACGGTGGCGGCCTCAGCCGCGAGCGCATCCTGAAGAAGGCCGTCGAGCGCGAAATGGTCAAGGCCGATCAGCAGATATCCGATCAGGAGATTTATAACCTGATCTTCGAGCCTGGGTTCTCCACGGTCGAACAAGTCAGCAACCTCTCCGGCCGTGGCGTCGGCATGGACGTGGTCAGGCGGAACATCGCCGCCTTGCGCGGCACGGTGGAAATCGACAGTACCGAAGGCGTGGGCACCACCATGAGCATCCGTCTGCCGCTGACGCTGGCCATCATCGATGGTTTCCTGGTGGGAGTGAGCGGTTCGTCCTTCGTCGTACCGCTGGACATGGTAGTCGAATGCGTGGAGCTGACGCCGGGGGAAACCGCGGCGTCACAAGGCCGCGATCACCTGAACCTGCGCGGCGAGGTGCTGCCTTTCATCCGTCTGAAACAACTCTTCGACATTCCTGAGCCGCCGGCGGTTGTCGAGGCGGAAGCGGACGGTTTCTTCGACAACAGCAGGCGAATGCGTAACGCATCGTCGAATGTCATCCTCACCGCGGAAGGAGCGGCAGCCCTGGCCAAGGATCCGGAACTGGCCTTCCTGCTGCATCCGGTCCGGAGGGAAAACGTGGTCGTGGTGCAGTATGCCGGTCGCCGCGCCGGGCTGGTGGTGGACAACCTGATGGGCGAGTTTCAGACGGTGATCCGACCGCTCGGTGAAGTATTCAACGGCATCGACGGCATCAGCGGTTTCACCATCCTCGGCAGCGGTAATGTCGCGTTGATTCTCGATGTACCGGGCCTAGTGCGCCGCGTCGCCGGTCGCGAAGTCCGCCGCAACGCCGCGGCGACAAGCTATGCCCTGGCCGAATAAGTAGCGATGACGAAACAACCGCACGCCGCCGCCGCTGCGCGTGCCTAACAGGCAATTTGAAAAGGAGAAACACCATGTTCAAGAATCTGAAAATCGGCACCCGCCTCGGCTTGAGTTTCGGCTTCGTGGTAATTCTGCTGACGATTATTGCCGGTATCGCCTTTGTGCGCATCGGCCAGATCGGCAACGAAATCGACATTCTTGTCAACGACAAGTTTCCCAAGACCGTCTGGGCCAACAATATCGTCGACCAGGTCAATATCATCGCCCGTGCCTTGCGAAACTCCCTGTTGGTGAAGGGCAATGAAGCCGTCAAGGAACTTGACCGCGTGACCGGCGCGAACAAAATCATCGATGAAAATGTCGACAAGCTGGCAAAGACCGTTCGTAGCGAGGAGGGCAAGAAGGGGTTCGCCAAGCTGGCCGAGGCGCGCAAGGCCTATCTTGTCGACCAGGGCAAATTCTTCGAACTGCAAAAAACCGGCAAGCGGGACGATGCGATCAGTTTGCTCCTGGGCAATTTGCGCAAGAGCCAGGGTGACTACATCAACGCCACCGATGAATTGATCCAGCATCAGACGAAGAGCATGGAAAAGTCCGGCATAGCGTCGATCGCCGATGCCAAGCAGACGCAGACGCTGATCATCGCGCTGGGTCTTGCCGCTATCGCGCTGGCTTCACTGTTCGCCTGGTGGGTGACGCGCAGCATCACCGGGCCGACCCGCAAATTGGTGGACGGCGCCAACAAGATGGCCGCCGGCGATTTCAGCTTCCAGCTCGATGTCGGTCGTAAGGATGAGATCGGTGTGCTGGCCGACGCCGTGCGCTCCATGCAAACCGCGGTACAGACGATGGTGACGGATGCCACGATGCTGGTCGAGGCCGCGATGGAAGGGGAGTTGGCTACGCGAGCCGATGCCGCCAAGCACCAGGGCGCTTATCGTCAGATTGTCGAAGGCGTCAACATGACTTTGGACTATTTGGTCGGTTACATCGACAACATGCCGCTGCCGGCCATGATTATCGACAAGAGTTTCCAGGTTCTTTACATGAACAAGGCGGGTCTTGCCATTGGCAATACCGACCTCGCTCAACTGCGGGGCAAGAAATGCGCCACCTATTTCAAAACAGAAGACTGCAATAGCGAGAAGTGCGCCTGTCAGCGCGCCATGACGGACCAGTGCATCAGCAAATCACAGACCGTCGCTCGTCCGACGGAAAAGCTGAAACTGGACATCGATTACATCGGTCTTCCGATCAAGGATCGGACGGGCCAGGTCATCGGCGCTTTCGAGGTGGTCATGGATCAGACGGCGATCAAGCAGGCGCAACGAAAATCGGACAAGATTGCCGCCTATCAGCGAGTGGAAGTCGGCAAATTGCAGGATGTCTTGTCACGGGTCGCGGCCGGCGATCTCACGGTCAAGACCGAGGTGGCTGTAGCCGATGCAGATACCGATGCAACCCGCAACACCTTCGCCATCATCGCCGACGCGACCAATCAGGTGGTGAACTCTGTGAGCGCGCTGGTGACGGACGCGAACGTGCTGGCCAAGGCGGCGGTCGAAGGCAGACTTGAAACGCGAGCTGATGCCAACAAGCATCAGGGCGATTTCAGAAAGATCGTCGAAGGCGTGAATGCCACGCTGGATGGCGTGATCGTGCCGCTGAACGAAGCGATGGCGGTGCTGGCCGAGATGGAGAAGGGCGACATGACCAAGCTGGTCAGGGGCGACTATAAGGGTCAGCTCAAGGACTTCAAGGATACGGTCAACAATACCGTCGAGAAGCTGGCGCAGATCATCGGCGAAGTGAACGACACGGCGGAAACGTTGAGCAGCGCCACGGGTCAGGTATCGGCCACGGCGCAGTCGCTATCGCAAGCCTCCAGCGAACAAGCGTCGAGCGTGGAGGAGACCTCGGCCTCGGTCGAGCAGATGTCGGCTTCGATCAAGCAGAACACCGAAAACGCCAAGGTGGCCGACAGCATGTCGGCCGACGGCACCAAGAAGGCGGCGGACGGCGGCCAGGCGGTGACCGAGACGGTGGCGGCGATGAAACAGATCGCCAAGAAGATCGGCATCATCGACGACATCGCCTACCAGACCAATCTGCTGGCACTGAACGCGGCGATCGAAGCGGCGCGCGCCGGCGAACACGGCAAGGGCTTCGCCGTGGTGGCGGCGGAAGTGAGGAAGCTCGCCGAGCGCAGCCAGGTGGCGGCACAGGAAATAGGTCAGCTGGCGGGCAATAGCGTGGGTCTGGCGGAGAAGGCGGGCAAGCTGCTGGACGAGATTGTCCCGGCCACCCGGAAGACCGCCGACCTGGTGCAGGAAATCACCGCAGCCTCACAGGAACAGACCATCGGCGTCGAACAAGTCAATGTCGCAATGGTCCAACTCAACCAGATCACCCAGCAAAATGCCAGCGCTTCGGAAGAACTCGCCGCCACCGCCGAGGAAATGAGCGGGCAGGCAGGCAACCTCCAGCAACTCATGGCTTTCTTTACGATCGCGGGAGCCCAGGGTAAAGGGAGCCCGGGTAAGGGCCGCCAAGTCGCAATTCACCTGCCTTTGGCGAAGCCCGAGGCCACCGCCAAGGCGTTGCCCATGCATGCCATGAAGAAA
>JAPLQT010000084.1 GCA_026399515.1 Pseudomonadota bacterium
ATGTGATGGTTGATGATCTCGCGCTCGGCCTGGGTCAAGGTGCCGGCGCGTATGGTGAGGTTTTCGATCTCATCGGCGGAAAGAAAGTTCGACTCGACTCCGGCCACGTCGCGCCAATGGTAGGCGGTACCGATCTCGCGCAGGCGCTCCAGGTCGGCATCCAGCATCCGTTCTCCGCCGATATTGGCATGGCGCAGGAATTCGCGGTCGTTGTCGTATTGCGCGATCCTTCCCTCGCATGCTTCCTTCAACGCCGCTTCGGCGGTCGAGTCCCGGGGTTCGCGCAACGCCAGTTGGCGGCGCAACAGGTCGATCTCGGCATCGCGCTTGAGCACCTCGAAGCGGGTGTCGATGGTGTTGATGCGGTCATACAACGTATGCAGCTTGGTCGCTTTGTCCACCACATGCACGGGCGTGGTCACCTTGCCGCAATCGTGCAACAGACCGGCGATTTTCAGCTCGTAGCGGTCCTGGTCGCTCATCTGAAAACCGGCCAGCTCGCCGGTGGATGAGTCATTCGCCGCTTCCGCCAGCATCATCGTCAATATCGGCACGCGCTCGCAATGGCCGCCGGTGTAAGGGGATTTTTCGTCGATCGCCAGGTTGATCAGGCCGATGAAGGACTCGAAGAGCTCTTCCAACTGGGTCATCAACAGGCGGTTGGTCAAGGCGATTGCCGCCTGGGAGGAGAGCGATTCCGCCAGGCTCTGGTCCGCCGACGAAAACGGCACCACCTCTCCGGTCTCCGGATGTATCGAATTGATCAACTGAAGCACGCCGATGATGGCGTTCTCGTGATTCTTCATCGGCACCGTGAGGAAGGATTTCGAGCGATAGCCGGTGCGCGCGTCGAACTGGCGCGTGCCTGAAAAGTCAAAGCCTTCTGCCGTGTAGGCATCCGCGATATTGACGGTCTGGTTATGCAGCGCCGCATACACCGCCACCATGGAATTATTCTGTTCGCCCTGTTCGTTGGAGAACGGCAGGTTCGGGAAAGTAATCGGGTTGCCGGAAGTGCCGCCCAGCGCGATCTTCAGCGTGTCGTTGTGGAGTATTTCAAAGCGCAGGCTCTTCTCGTCATCGGTGACGCGGTAAAGCGTGCCCCCGTCCGCATGGGTGATTTCCTTGGCGGCCAGCAGGATCTTTTCCAGCAAGGTGTTGATGTCGCGTTCGCTGGAAAGCGCCGCGCCGATTGCATTGAGCTGTTCGAGCCGCCTGAAGATCGCGGAATGTGCGTCTCCCCCGGGATGGTTCCCCGCTCCAGGCATATCAGACGTCATTTGATGCAGACCGAGCGCACGATATGCATGTCGGTGAGGCCTTGCAACACCTTCTGCATGCCATCCATCTTGAGGGTCAGCATGCCGTCCTCCAGCGCGGTCGCCAGCAGGTCGGCGACGCGGGCATGTTCCTGTATCAGCTTTTTCACCTGGTCGCTGCCTATCATCAGTTCGTGCAGACCGACCCGCCCCTTATAACCGCTATCGTTGCACGCCGGGCATCCCTTGGGACGATAGAGCGTGAATTTCCCGTCCTTGGCGTAGTTCTTCACCAGTTCCTGATAGACCGCATCGTAGCCCGCCTTGGGATCTTTCTTGAACGCCGTGGTATTCACCAGTTCCCCGCAGTATTCCTTGAGGAAAAGCTGCATTTCATCGTCACTGGCCACATAGGCTTCCTTGCACTTGCACAGGCGTTTGGCCAGGCGCTGGGCCAGGATGCCCAGCAGGGCGTCGGAGAAGTTGAAGGGGTCCATGCCCATGTCGAGCAGGCGGATGATCGATTCGGGTGCGCTATTGGTATGCAGCGTGGCGAACACCAGGTGGCCGGTGAGCGATGCCTCGATGCCGATGCCGGTGGTCTCGGCGTCACGCATTTCGCCGACCATGATGATGTCCGGATCGGCCCGCAGGAAGGCCTTCATGATCATCGGGAAATCCAGGCCGGCCTTCTTGTTGATCTGCACCTGGCGCAGTCCCTTCTGGGTGATTTCAACCGGGTCTTCGGCCGTCCAGATCTTGGTGTCGACGGTGTTGAGGTATTTCAACACGGAGTGCAGCGTCGTGGTCTTGCCCGAGCCGGTCGGCCCGCAGACGAAAAACAGGCCATAGGGTTTGGAGATGGCCGCCTTGAGGCGCTCCAGGTTGGCCGGCAAAACCCCGAGGCTTTCCAGCGGAATCGGCTCGCCGGCGGCGAGGATACGCATGACGATGTCCTCGCCGCCGACCGACGGGATGGTGGCGACACGAAGTTCGATGTCGAGCGGGCCGAATTTCTTGAACTTGATCTTGCCGTCCTGCGGTTTCCTGCGTTCGGAAATGTCCAGGTCGCACATGATCTTGATACGTGCGGCCATGGCGTTGCGGAAGCTGGCCGGGACCTCGATGTACTTGACCAGGGATCCGTCCTTGCGGAAACGCACCAGGGTCTTTTCCTTGCCCGGCGCGGGTTCGACGTGGATGTCGGAGACGCCTTGCTGGTAGGCATCGACGATGATCTTGTTGACCAGCTTGACGAGTTCGTTGTCGGCGGCCGCGGAGACGTCCTCGGACGCATCCGCCGCGCCCTCCTCGCCCTCCTCCGACATGCTGGAAAGCAGGTCGCCGACGGAGGAGGTGTCGGTGTCGGGCTGGGCGCCGAAAAACAAATCGACGGCCTGCTTGAATTCGCGGATGGTCGTGACGCGGTAGGCGAGCTTGCTTCTCGGGAAAACGTTATTGACGACCCGCGAGCTTTTTACCTGCTCCGGGTCCATCGTCAGGACCAGGATGCCCTCGGTGGAATCCTCGATCGGCAACCACTGATTCTGCTCGACATACTCGCGCTTGAGGTTTTTCAACAGATCCATCGGCTTGAGGCGGTCGGCTTTATAGGTCTCGTAAGGAACGCCGAAGAATTTCGACAGCGCCAAACCGATGGCCGGCTGCTTGACCTGGAATTCGCCCATTAGAATTTCCTCGATGTCGAGGTTCTTGCGTCGCGCCGAGCGGATCGCCAGATCCAGTTCCTGCGCCGAGAGCACGGCGTCGGCGACGAGCTGGTCGTATTTGGACTTGGCGGCCTGGGCCGGCTTGTTGCGCTGGGAGAAGGCAATCGCCAGGGTTTCGCAGAGCCCCTTGATGCCTTCCTCCATCACCGCGGAGAAGGGTATGCCGGCCTTGTTGTTGATGATCTGCACCACCCCCAGCAGTTCTCCGGAAGCGGTGATGATCGGGCTCACCAGCACCTGCTTGGTGCGGTAACCGGTCCGTTTGTCGACCTCCTGAAGAAAGCGCAGGCCCGGATGATGCGACCGGAGTTCCGCTTCGTCATAAACGTCGATCAGGTTGATCACCTTGCGCGACAAGGCCACATGTCCGGCGACGCTCTGATCGGCGATCGGCAGCTTGAGATCCTTGAAGGAGTTGAGGCCGGTCTTGAGCTTGGAGACTATTGACGCCTTGTCTTCGCTGACCGCATAGATGGTCAGGCGATCGGCGTTGAACAGGCTGGTAATATCCTGCGACAGTTCCAGCATGATCTCATCGACGTTGTTGGTCGCATGGATCTTGTTGGTTACCGTCTGGAGGGTCTTGAAGAACGCCAGGCGGCTGTCGACGTCCGACACGCCTCCGGGATTCTGCGGTGAATTAAGTACCGCGCTCATGGTGCTCCCTTGTCGATTTCATTTTCCGCTTCACGCTGCACGCCGGCGCGCAAGCCTCCTTCCAGCAAACTCGCCCGAAAGCCGCGCTTGGATAACAGGAAGGCCGCAGCCGAACTGCGTCTCCCGCTCTGGCAATAGACGATATACTCCTTTTGCGGATCGAGCGCGGCGTAGGCCTCGCGTATCTCGTCGAGCGGCAGATTGCGCGCTCCCTTGATGCCGTCGAATTGATATTCGGCCGCAAAGCGAACATCCAGCCACACCGCCCCGGCCATGGCACGCCGCTGGGCTTCGGCCAGGGACAGGGTATGTAGCAGCGGGGCACGCAGCAACTCGATGAAGTCCTGCTTGTCGAGACGCAATAACATGCCATCGGTCTTCATGGTCACATTGGCGTTGCGCGTGGACTCCGTCACCAGTGCCTCTTCGCCGAAGGCATCGCCGGGCTTGAGTTCCGCCAGCGTCAGCGGCGTGCCGGCGACCAGACGCGTCACCTGGCAACGGCCGCTTTCGATCAGGTAATAATAGTCGCCGGGCTCCCCCTGGCGCACCACCACGTCGTCCCGCTTCACCCCAATGCGCTGGAAGCGTTGCAGCAACTGGTCGATATGCGCCGGTGGCAACGCGGCGAAAGCCCCGCGCGTCAGGTTTTGGGTGGTGAACATGCCGGACATCAGGCGCCAATCGGTGTTTGCCTTGCCACCATCCACGTGGCTTTCGCCCGTCTGGTTCGGCCTCGCAGCCGACAGCAACAACTGATCCCAGGTCAACATGATGTCGAGCATCTCCGCGTCGAAGCAGATCAGTTCGATGTCGGTAATCGCCTTGGCCGAGATCGGCTGAGTTCCCCATCTACCCAGCGGACGCTGGGCATCCTCGCATCCACCGACGATGACGGCGGTGCTGGTGTCCGCGAACTGGAGCATCAGCTCACCCTTGATGAGGTAGGTTAATCGACCATTCCGGTCGAGAATATCGAAAGGGACGCTGCCACGCGCCATGCAATCCCGATGGCTGGTCGCCACCAACTCACGCAACCTGTCAGTATCGAGTTGCGCCAGCGGTTGCAATCCCCGCAACAAGTCCAGGCTGATCGACTGATCTTCCATCGGCGGCGGCCTAAAGCTCGAACACATGATTATTTTGCAACATGCGCGGCTTGAATTCGCCGACACATTCCTCGATTTCCCGCATGGTCAACTCGATCTGTCCCGGCTTCAGGTGGGTAATGAACAGCTCCGCGGTTCGTTGCATGTGGGTCAGTTCCTCCGCCAGCATGCTCGGGCAGAGGTGTTTGGACATGATCGCCAGGTTTTTCTCGCGATTGGAAAATGCGGTTTCGATGATCAGGTAGCGCAAGTTGGTAATCTTGTTGATCTCCAGCCATAGTTCCGGGCAGATGCTGGTATCGCCTGTAAAAACCAGGCTGGCATGGCCGGAGTCAAGTTGGTAACCCACCGCCGGCACGATATGATTGGCCGGGAGCGCCGTAACGACGCGCCAGCCGAATTTCATCTCCTGTCCGACGCGTATGGTTTCGAAGCGTATGTGTGGGTGCTCGGCGCTGGGGATCGCGGTGAAGTCCGGCCACACCGACCAGTTGAAAACATGGTTGCGCAGAATCTCTATGGTCGCCTGCTGGGCATACACCGTCAGCGGTTTCTCGCGCATCTCCCCCACCGTATCCACCATGAACGGGAGGCAGGCGATATGGTCGAGATGGCTATGGGTGAGAAATACATGGTCGATCTGCGACAGTTCGGCGAGGGATAGATCGCCGACGCCGGTGCCGGCGTCGATCAGGATGTCGTTGTCGACCAACAGCGAGGTGGTGCGCAAATGGCGACCGCCTATGCCCCCACTACAGCCGAGTATCCGAACCTTCATAGTTGAACGCTACTTGGTTTCAAAAGTCGTCACGCCGTCCCAGTTTTCACCGGGGGGCTGTTTGCGATACAAATCAATGCGCTTGGTATATAGCTCGTAAAGATATCTCGGCGCCATGCGACTCAGGTTGAGCAGGGCCAGCTCGGCCTGATCCCAGTCCTGAGCGCGATAATAGCGCAACGCCTGATTCCAGACCTTTATCTCGTCCAGGTCAGTCTGGGCAACTTCACCCTCGGCGCCCAGAGGCTCGTAAATTCCGATCGGCTCGGCCTTGCCCTTGACCCGCACCCGGTCCAGTTCCCTGAACACGAACGCCGTCTTCAATTGCTCCCGGGTGGTCTCGCCGACGATGATGCCCACGCCATACTGTTTGGTAATGCCCTCCAGGCGCGAACCGAGGTTGACCGCGTCGCCCATCACCGTATAGGACTTGCGCACCCGCGATCCCATATCGCCGACGGTCATGGTTCCGGTGTTGACGCCTACGCCGATCTTCAATTCCGGCCAACCCTTGGCGACCAGCGTCTTATTGAGGACTTTCAATTCCGTCTGCATCTCCAGGGCGGTCAGCACGGCGTGGCGCGCGTGTTCGGCGTCGCTCATCGGTGCGCCCCAGAATGCCATGATGGCATCGCCGATGTATTTGTCGAGAGTGCCGCGTTGATGCCGCACCACTTGAGTCATGGCACCCAGGTATTCGTTCATCAGGGCCGCCAGTTGATCCGGCTGCAAGCCTTCGGAAATCGTGGTGAATCCGCGGATGTCGGAAAACAACACGGTCAGCTCGGCCTTGCGGCCTTCCATGCTATAGCCTTCCGGGTTCTTCGCCATTTCGTCGACCAGTTCAGGCGGCACATATTGACCGAACAGTTCGGTGAATTGGCGTTTGCTGCGCGACTCGACGAAGTAGCCCCAGGACATGTTCAACGCATAAAGCGTGAACACCAGCAGCAGGCCGGCCGCCACGGGCAGGACCAGGTTGTTTTGCCAGAAAGCGAAATTCACCCCGAGCACAAACAACAACACCAGCATGGCGACGAGGCTGGCTCGAAACGCCGACAGCAAGGGTAGAAGGAAAACCATCACGCCGCCGGCGACCACCAGCACCAGGAGATCCACGCCCTGAACAAATCCCGGCTTGAGCTTGATGTTGTCGTCGAGCATGCCGGCAATCAGGTTGGCGTGCATCTCCACCCCCGAATATGCCTCGCCGACCGGGGTCGCCCGCTGATCCTTCAAGCCCGGCGCAGTCGTGCCGATCAGGACGATACGGCCTTTGAGCTGTTCGGGCTTGATGCGGTCCGCCAGCACATCGGCTATCGAATAGTAGCGGAAACTTCCTTCATAGCCGCGGAAAGGAATCAGCGTCGCGGCATTCTCGTCCACCGGAACACGGACATTGCCGACATCCAGCCACTCCAGGCGTTGGTAACCCTTCTCGGGAGCTTTCGGATCTTCCGGATCTCCCCCCGGCACGATCTTGGGAAAATTCAGGTAAGCCCGGACCATCGCCAGCGACAGGGATTCGTAATACGCCCCGCGGTATTCGGCGAGCATCGGCACCCGGCGCACGAGTCCGTCGAAGTCGAGCAGCGGATCAAAGTGGCCGCCACCAGCGGCGTTTTTCTGGAATTCAGGCAGGTTGCCGCCATAAGTCTGCCAGTTCGTGAATTCGACACCCCGGGCGGAGAAGGTACCCGGCAGTAAGACCGGCGGCGGGATCACGCCATTGCTGACGCCGCCTTCCGTGCTCGAAAGATAGAAGCCGAGTATCACCGGCCTGCCGCGCAAGGACGCGGCGAAGCGCGCGTCATAGTCTAATTGCGGGCGCAACTCCTTGAGCGTCCCTTGATAAGAAGCATTGTCGTTCAATTCTTTCTTCGCCAAGGTCTCGAGACTGCGCAGGCCGGAACTGTCGTCCCGTTCAGGAAAGACCACGTCGAAACCGACCTGGCGGACTCCGTAGTGGTTGAACAGCTTGTCCATCAGGACCGCCAGGCGGTCCCGGCCCCATGGCCAGTGGCCGATTTCCGCCAGCGATTTCTCGTCGATGTCGAGTATCACTACCCGCTCATCGACGCTTCTTGGCATGGTCAGGAGCAGTTTGGCATCGTAGATGATGGCGTCCAGATGGTTGATGATGCCGATCTGGTAGTTCTTGTTCGCATGCCCGAGCGCCAGCAGCAGGATGGCGAATCCAAGCGCATAACGGACCAGGTATTTCTTCACGGGATCACCCCCATCGACGTGTTCACACCGATCAATCCTTGAGAAAGAATTCCATTTTTACGCCGGCCAATTCGATGATGTCATGGTCGAGTAGCGGATGTGCCTGGGCATCGAGCAGCTTGCCGTTCACCGAAGGGAATGACGCTCCTTCCACATGGGTGATGAAATATCCATGCGGCCGACGCGCAATGACTGCCACTTGCACCCCGGGTTTGCCCAGGGTGCTGAGCGTCTTGGTCAATTCCATTTCCTTGCCCGCATTGGCGCCGGTCAGAATCTGTATCGCCCCGCGCAACGGAGCGGCGGGCGGCTCCGCGGTGAGCGGGGGATCCCTGGGTCGCTCCGCAGCCGGCTGCTGGAGGGCCGGCATTGCCGCCTGGGTCTCGGCCATCATTGCCGCCGTGTCCCCTGATCCGGCCGCTTTCGGCATCATGCCGGGACGGATAATCATGGTCTTTTCGAAGTCGGCCTGGGAAGTCTGTTGCTGCGCCTCGCTCAGATACTTGAGGCGATACTTTCCCAACTCGATCACGTCGCCGTTCTGGAGGAAATGTTTCTTGACCGGCTGGCCGTTGACGTGTGTACCGTTGGTACTATCGAGATCCTCAAGGAAGGCGTCGTTCAGGATGGTGACGATCACGGCGTGCTCGCCGCTGATGGCGAGATTGTCGATCTGTATGTCGTTGTGCGGCTTGCGTCCGATCGTCGTCCGCTCCTTGACCAGGGGAATCTCCTTGAGCAACAGGCCATCCATGCTGAGCGTAAGTTTTGACATCTTGACCTTCCCGTATTGCCTACTTGAACCAAGCCAGCAGCCGGGCCAACCAACCGCCCAAGCCTTGTGGCGCGGGATATTCTCGCTTGACGCGCACCAGGATCACCGACACGTTGTCGCGCCCGCCATTGTCGTTTGCCATTTGAATCAGTTGCGTTGCCGTCAGTTCGAGATTGGCGGATAGCATCTGTACCGTCATGCCGATTTCCTCGTCTTCGACCATGTCGTTCAGTCCATCCGAGCATAGCAGGTAAATGTCGCCGGGCAGGGTCGCATATTCGTGGATCTCCGCGTCGACCGACGGATCCACGCCGACGGCGCGCGTCACCAGATTCTTGTTCTGCGAGTTCCGCGCTTGCTCCGCCGTCAGCATGCCGCTGTCGATCTGCTCCTGCAGCAGGGAATGGTCGCGGGTGATCTGGCGAAACTCCTCGCCGCGCAGGCGGTACAGTCGTGAATCGCCGATGTGCGCCACGGTGATCGCATTGTCGTAAAACACCGCCATCACCAGCGTCGTACCCATGCCGGCATACTGCGGCTGGCTTTGAGCCGCCTGATATACGGCATGGTTGGCCCGGGCAATTTCCGCTTCCAGCAGGCCGCTGGTTCTCTGCCGCCCGTCTTTGTCGATCAGCCGCGATTCGGGCCGGCCAAAAGCCTTTTCCAGCTCGCTGCCGAGCAGGGTCGTCACCATGCCGCTGGCCACTTCGCCGGCGTTGTATCCGCCCATCCCATCGGCAAGTATGGCCAAGCCCAGCCCGGGGTTGGTATAGACGGCATCCTCGTTGTGCGAGCGAACCATGCCCGGATCGCTGCGGCTGACGGTTTCCAAAACCTGGCTGAGATCCATGCGCGCTCCTAGATACCGATGTCAACTTGCAGTGTGCCACCGGAAGCAGCGCCGCCTTCCATCTGTGCCACGCACCGGCGCAGGTCACCGGCCAGTTCCGCACCCGTCTGGTAGCGATGATCCGCGTCCTTGACCAGTACCTTGTCGATGATCGCCGCCAGGCTGTCCGGCAGCTCCGGATTCAGCGTGCGGATGTCGGGATGAGGCTCGTTGGCGATCTTGAACATCAATTGCGCCATCGAGTCACCTTCGAAGGGCAGCTTGCCCGTAGTCATCTGGAACAGTGTGACGCCCAGCGAGAACAGGTCCGAGCGGCCGTCGATCTTCTTGCCCGACAGTTGTTCGGGCGACATATAGCTCGGCGTGCCCAGCACCATCCCGGTCTTGGTCTTGCTGGAATCGGTAATGCGGGCGATGCCGAAGTCGGTGACCTTGACCTGGTCGCTCTCCGGTTCGTACATGATGTTGCCGGGCTTGATGTCGCGATGCACGACATGGTTCTCGTGGGCATAGGAGAGCGCATCGGCGACCCGGGCGACGATGCTCATGGCCTTGTTGAGCGGCAATAGAGTGCCCGGCTTGATGTAGGGCAGCAGATCCTTGCCTTTGAGGAATTCCATGGCAATATAGGCGAGATCGTGCTCTTCGCCGGCATCGTACATGGTTACGATGTTCTGGTGATTGAGCCGCCCGGCGGTCTCGGCTTCGCGAAAGAAACGCTCCTTGACCTCGGTGAGCTCGTCCCCTTCAAACTCCTGCGACAGCGCCATGGTCTTGATGGCCACGACGCGATTGATCTTCGGATCGCGCCCCAGGTAGACCACGCCCATGGCTCCCTTGCCCAGTTCCTTTTCGATCTGGTAGCGCCCCAGCATCGGCTTCTCGACATTGCCGTTGCCGTCCAGCATGCTGGCATTGGTGCGGCCGCCAGCCCCTGCTCCGCCCAGGATGACGGTCTCCGACATCTGCTTGGCGCGGTTGAGGCGCTGTTCGAGATCGCGGAATTTCGGGTTGTAATCGGACATGTAGCGAAACACCGCCTCGGCCTTGTTGAACTGGCGTTTACGCTCGAAATCCAGCGCCAGGTTGTACAGGTTTTCCATCAGGTGATCGTCGAGCGGGCAGCGGCGAAACTTGTCGAAGGCCGTATCCAGTTGTCCCTGCCCCTGGTAGGCAAGGCCCAGCATGCGATTGGATTCGGCGGATTCGAGTTCGGACTTTTCCTTGCCGCGTTCAGTCAACAGGAAATGCTTGGTGGTCAGCATCAAATGGCCAAGCAACAGCAGCGTTGCCGGAATCATCAATTGCAACCATAGCAACTGGGTGGTCATCAGCAGGTAGTGGGTTGCCAGCAGCGCGATCAGGATGGCCGCGGTGATTCCGGCCCCCATGCCCGCCTTGAGCCGCGGCAGCAGCGCTATCAGATACACCGCCACTAACAGCAGCGCCGCCTTCTCGGCCCAGAACCCCCAGGTCGGGACGACGAAGAAATGCTCTGACAGCAGGCTGGAAACGGAATGCGCCAACACCTGGACATCGGGCATGGCGGGCGACACCGGCGTCGGATGGACGCTGCCGACGCCGGCCGCGGTCGGGCCTATCAGGACGATCTTGTCGCGGTATTTATCGTAGGGTATCTTGCCGCTACGCACGTCGAAGAAGGAATCCACCTGGAATGCCGGCTTGCCACCGCTGTCCTTGTAGAAGAAGGTATTCATGCGCGTATCGGCATCGGTGCCGATCTTCAGGTTGCCGAGCCTGACCGAATCTCCCAGCCTGACCTGAATGTCATTGACGCCCAGATTCAGGCTTTTCGCCGCGATCATCAAGGACAGCGCCGGGTACAACTGATCGAAGTAGCCCAGCACCAGCGGTTCGCTGCGGATGCCGCCATCGACGTCTGGAGTGGTATTCAGATGGCCGATCACCGCGGCGGTCCTGCCGAGCGACTCGATGACCATGGCATCCGCTTCCGCCGTCGGGATCGGCTGATATTCTCCGCCGGGGCTTCCCTTGACGGCGTTCTTCTTGATGTAGTCCGGCAGATCACGATCCGGACGGCCGCGCGGCTCGCCGATCTTGAACAGGATGGGCAGGGCGACGTTGCCCGCCTTGGCGAAACTCTCCGCCAGACGCCGGTCGGTGTTCAGCTTGTTTTCCGCCTCACCCAACAGCAGGCCGATCTGGGCGAATGGTGTCGGAGGAGTGGGTGCAGCAATGGGTTCAGTACCCTCCGCCGGCGGGGGACTTGGAACAGCGGAAGCGGCTTCGGCCGGCGCAGACCCGGGCGCCACGCCACCGGCCTGGGCGTACACCTCGATCAGCTTGTTGATATAGGCCATCCCCGCATCGAGCTGCGGTTCCGAGTAGAGCACCGTTGTGGCGATCACCCGGGTCTTGGCGGCGGCCAGTTTGTCCACCATGTCCGCCATGATTTCCCGAGACCAGGGCCAGCGACCGATGTTATCCAGGCTCTGCTTGTCGATGGCGATCACCGCGACCTTTTCGCTGGGATTTCGCGCGGTAGCGCCAACGCCGACGTCATAAGCCTTGCGTTCCAGGCTTTGCAACAGATCGCTGTTGCTCGATACCACTACAATAATGCTGACAGCCAGGCCGAGGAACCAGTCGCTTTTCCAAAAGTTCTTCTTGTTCATCGGGCCCCCATCGAAACGGCAGCTACGGCTGGCATAACGTCATATTCCGGCGTTATAAGTCCATGTAGAAACAGGATCATGATGCCAATTCTTACAGTCATGCATCAAGTCAGTCAAATCTTTTTTAGCGCGGTCGGACTCCTGTCATGCGGTTTCGATTGCGGAATCGGCAACGTTGATCCCAAATGGAAAAATCGCCCCGCCCTGCGGCGCGGCGATTTTTCCCGTACGCGGCTCAAGTCCCGCTACAGCACGGACTTGAGCAGCTTGCCCATTTCAGCCGGATTGCGGGTCACCGTGAAGCCGCATTCTTCCATGATGGCGAGCTTGGCTTCGGCGGTGTCGGCACCTCCGGAAATCAGCGCGCCGGCGTGGCCCATGCGTTTGCCTGCGGGAGCCGTGACTCCGGCGATGAAACCGACGACAGGCTTCTTCATGTTCGCCTTGCACCAGACCGCTGCCTCCGCCTCATCCGGCCCGCCGATTTCGCCGATCATGATGACCGCATCGGTATCCGGATCGGCGTTGAACAGACGCATGATGTCGATGTGCTTCAAGCCGTTGATCGGGTCGCCGCCGATGCCCACGGCGGATGACTGGCCCAGGCCCAGGTCGGTGAGCTGCCCGACGGCTTCGTAGGTCAGCGTACCTGAGCGCGAGACCACGCCGATTCGGCCTTTTTTGTGAATGTGTCCCGGCATGATGCCGATCTTGATCTCGTCGGGAGTGATCAGGCCGGGACAGTTCGGTCCCAGCAGCAGGGTTTCCTTGCCGCCCGCGGCGACCCTGGCCTTCATCTTGTTGCGGACTTCCAGCATGTCGCGCACCGGTATGCCTTCGGTAATGCAGATGACCAGATCCAGATCTGCTTCGACCGCCTCCCAGATGGCGGCTGCCGCGCCCGGCGGCGGCACATAAATCACCGAAACCGTTGCGCCGGTTTCAGCCGCGGCTTGCTTGACCGAGGCAAAGATCGGGATATCGAAAACCTTCTCGCCAGCCTTCTTGGGGTTTACGCCCGCCACGAAGCAGTTTTTGCCATTGGCATACTCGAGGCATTTTTCGGTGTGAAATTGGCCGGTCTTGCCGGTGATGCCCTGGGTGATAACCTTGGTGTTCTTGTTGATCAGTATTGACATGATGTCCCTTACTTTACGGCGGCGACAATTTTCTGCGCCGCTTCCGCCATGTTGTCGGCGGAGATGATGGGAAGGCCGGAATCCTTGAGGATCTTCTTGCCGATCTCGTCGTTGGTGCCTTTCATGCGCACCACCAGCGGCACGCTCAGATGCACCACGCGGGCCGCGGCGACGATGCCCTCGGCGATGGTGTCGCACTTCATGATGCCGCCGAAGATGTTCACCAGGATGCCTTTGACGGCCGGATTCTTCAGCATGATCTTGAAGGCCTCGGTGACTTTCTCGGTGGTTGCGCCGCCGCCGACGTCGAGGAAGTTGGCCGGTTCGGCACCGAACAGCTTGATCGTGTCCATGGTCGCCATCGCCAGGCCGGCGCCGTTCACCAGGCAGCCGATGTTGCCGTCGAGGGCGATGTAAGTCAGGTCGAACTTGGAGGCCGCGACTTCATCCGGATCCTCTTCATCCAGATCGCGATAGGCGACGATATCTTGCTGGCGATAGAGCGAGTTGTCGTCGAAGTTGAACTTGGCATCGAGCGCCTTGATGTTGCCGTTGGCTTCCAGGATCATCGGGTTGATTTCCGCTAGCGATGCGTCGGTTTCCATGTAGCAGCGGTACAGGTTCTTGATCAGCGTCACCGCCTGGGCCAGCGATGCTGCAGGCACGCCGATGCCGCGCGCCAGGTTCCCGGCCTGCTGGTCGGTAATGCCGACGATGGGGTCGACGAACTCCTTGAGAATCTTTTCCGGCGTGTCGTGGGCGACCTTCTCGATATCCATGCCGCCCTCCGAAGAGGCCATCACCGCCACCTTCTGGGAAGCGCGATCCGTCAACACCGCCAAGTAGTATTCCTTCTTGATGTCGGCGCCGTCCTCGATCAGCAGGCGACTCACCTTGCGGCCCTGAGGACCGGTTTGATGGGTGATCAACTGCATGCCCAGTATCTGGCTTGCATATTGCCTGACCTCGTCGAGCGACTTGGCGACCTTCACGCCGCCGCCCTTGCCGCGGCCGCCGGCGTGGATTTGCGCCTTGACCACCCACACCTTGCCGCCGAGATCCGTGGCGACCTTGACCGCCTCGTCGACCGAAAAGGCCGGATTGCCGCGCGGGGTCGTCACTCCGAACTTCCTCAGGATTTCCTTGCCCTGATATTCATGAATTTTCATGCGTCTTCCTTGCGTACGATAAAAGTTGTTGTTAGTAAATAGAGCCAGCTAGGAGCCGGTCTTTTGTCCTCGATACCAGCGCGGGTAGTAGCGCCGGACCGTCTCCGAAGAGGTGTCCAGTGCGTGGCAACGGTCGAGCTGGAAAGGCTTGGCGAGAGGATCGTGTCCTTCGGTGTCGCGCATTTCGCTGGCCAGGGTTTGCACCGCCGCCGCCGGCAGTCCGAGCAGCAGTTCGGTCAGGTGGGCGCAACCGCGTACGCCCTCGAACATTTCGCCGACCGTTTTGCGATAGCCGCGCATCAGGTTCAGTCCCACTAATCGAGCGTATTCTGGAGCGATTTTTTCGCAGCCATCCGGGTAAGGCACCGCGTCACTCACGGCGGCGGCGGCGACGACATCGAATTCCCGGTTGATGGTCAAGCGCACTCGCATGTCGTGCACCGGCTGGCCTTGGGGACGTACCCCGGAGGCTAGCGGATAGTCATGGTCCTTGACATCGGTGAGGCGGCCTTCGATATCCCACAGATTGTCATCGCGCTTCCATCCCTCGATGGCAATCGAGCGGATGTGGACGCGTTTTCGCAAGGGGACAGCGGGCGGGAGAGGCATGGAACGGGGTAGGAATCCCGGCGGTGAGCGGTGAGATTTTGCAGCGGATAATCATATCACATTAGGGCGTGTTCTCAATTGATCGGCGTGATGCGTTGCTCAATTGAGAACACGCCCTAAGTCTTCCCGTCCGGGGGCGCGAACGCCTTATCCAGCTCCGCCCACTCCGCTTTCATTTCCACCAAGGGCTTGATTCCCGCCAGGACGATGCGTTTGCGCCCGGGTTCCACTTCCGTCAATGCCTCCGATTCTCTCATGCTGTCGGCGGAGCGTAGCGCCAGTTGCTGATACAGCACTGTGCCTTCGACTTTCCAGGCCATTTCCTGTACCGACAGCTCGCGCAGGATCTTGGCGGGAGTACCCGCGACCAGGGAACGCGGCGGGACCAGCATGCCGGCCTTGACGAAGGCCATGGCCGCGACGATGGCGGATTCTCCGATCTGGGCGTTGTCCATCACCACCGCATTCATCCCGACCAGGGCGTTGCGGCCGATGAGGCAGCAGTGCAGGATCGCGCCATGGCCGATGTGGCCATCGTCCTCGATCACCGTGTCGCGCTCGGGGAAGCCATGGATGATGCAGTTGTCCTGGATATTGGCGCCGCGGCCGATGATGATCCGCCCGAAATCGCCGCGCAGGCTGGCGCACGGGCCGATGTAGCAACCGGGTCCGATGATGACATCGCCGATCAACACCGCGGAAGGGTGGACGAAGGACGAGGGATGGACGACCGGCGTGACGCCGTCGATGGAATAGACTTTAACTCGCATGGTCGGTAAGCCACCCTCGTACCCCAGACCCAACGGCGGGCATAAGTGCCATGAAATCGTTCAAAACCAGGGCTGGTGCCCCCACCCCCCAACCTCCGCCCAGGCGGGGGCTACAAATTCCTCGCTGCGCTCGTGGGTTTCGTGGCGCTTCGTAGCTGTCTTTGACGCTAACCATATGTCGCGGGCTCCTTTATGGCACAGGGGTGGATTGATGATTCAGCGAGTTAAGCTGGATGTCGCGACTGCACGACAAAAAAACGGCTGGCGACGAAGGCGCTGTCGATTAGGCAGGCGTTGGCCGCCGGATTGGCGCCGGTGGCATGATAATCGGAGAAGCTCGCGGCCTGGTTGATGTAAACGCCGTCGGTCAGATTGAACGACAAGGCCACGCCCACGCGCAGGGATATCTCTTCGGCGAGCTGCCAGATCGGTCCCGACGTCGAATGGACCAGCAGGTTGAGTGCTCCTTGCTCATGCATGATGCGTTCGGCGACCGACAGGCTCTCCAGGGTGGTCTCCGCCTCGACCACGAAGCCGATCGGACCGAAGCGTTCCTCGCCATAGGCGGGGATATCGGCAACATCGACCTTGAGCAACAACGGGGTCTGGATGCGCGCCTCGGGAAACTGGGGATGACGCAGCGCCCGCGATTCGCAGATCACCTCGCCCAATTCGCGCGACGCCTCGATGCGCGCCAGCGTGGTAGGAGACTGGATCGCGCCGAGAATCTCCAGGGCGCGCGGCGTGTCGTCGAGAAAAGTGTTCAGCGCACGCGACAGATCGCGTTCGAACTGGTCGAGAGGGATGGTTTCCGACTTGGTTTTCACGCCATCCCGAGAAACGAAGATCGCCTGGGGCGTGGTGCACATCTGGCCGGAATACAGGGATAGCGACAGGACGAGATTTTTCAGCAGACCTGGATAATCGTCGGTGGAATCGACGATCACGCAATTGACGCCAGCTTTCTCGGTAAACACCTTGGCCTGGCGCGCGTTTTCCTCCAACCATAGTCCAAATACCGGTCCTCCGGTGTAGTCGACGACGCGGATATCGGGGTGGGTCGCCACTTCACGGGCGACAGGAGCATCGGAGTCATCGACCAGCAGGGCCACCAGATTCGGATCGAAGCCGGCTTCCTTGAGCGTCTGGCGGGCCACTGCGACGGTCAGTGCCAGCGGCAGGATGACGCTGGGGTGGGGCTTGATCAACACCGGGTTGCCGGTAACCAGGCTGGCGAAAAACCCCGGGTAGGCATTCCAGGTCGGAAACGTCGAGCATCCCAGCACCAGAGCGACGCCGCGGGGAACGATGGTGTAGATTTTCTCCAGGCGCAAGGGCGGATGTCGCTCCCGCGGCTTCTCCCACAACGCCGTCTCGGGAACCTGCTTCATCTCCCGATAGGCATAGGCGACGGCTTCGAGTCCGCGCTCCTGGGCCTGAGGGCCGGCGGCCAGGAAAGCGGTAGACAAGGACTGTCCGGTGGTATGCATCACCGCGTGAGCCATTTCGAGACTGTGCGCATTGAGGCGGGAAAGCATTTCGACGCAGACCCCCGCCCGGGTATCCGGCCCGGCCTTGATCCAGGCCATCATGGCCGCCTTGGCGGCGACGATCAGAGCATCGGGGCCGCATTTCGGGTAACTGATGTTGAGCGACAGGCCATAGGGAGATATTTCAGAACCGCCGCGCTCGATCACGCCGGGCTGATCGAGATAAAACTGGGCATCGCGGTAGGCCTCGAAAGCGCTGCGCCCTTCCTCGATGGCGTCGTCACCGTAGGCCTTGATGCTCTCAGCATAAGGACTCCAGTAGCCGCGCTTCCTGATGGCGACCAGGGCCTGGGCCAGCAGCGGCTTGTGTTTCTCGAACAACAGGTGCGGCATCGGCATCCTCCGGCGGAGCGGACGGCCAAACAGCGGGCGGTTTCGGCGCGCTGGCAGCCATGTTACATTTCCATTGTATCCATTTAGCCCAGAAGCTTCACCTTCCACATATGACCTACCAAAACATCTTGTACTCGCTGGCCGGCGGAATTGCCCGGATCACGCTGAACCGGCCCGAGAAACTCAACGCCTTCAACGCCGCCATGCATTTAGACTTGCGTGATGCGCTCATCCGCGTCCGGGCGGGCAAGGCGCGGGTTCTGCTGCTGAGTGGCGCCGGGCGCGGCTTCTGCGCCGGTCAGGATCTCGACGAACGGGATCTTTCGCCCGGCGCCCCGGCCCCCGATCTCGGCCATGGGCTGGAAATGCATTACAAGCCCCTGGTGCTCGCCCTGCGGACCTTGCCAATGCCGGTGATCTGCGCCGTCAACGGCGTCGCCGCTGGCGCCGGCGCCAGCGTCGCGCTGGCCTGCGATATCGTCCTGGCCGCGCGTTCGGCGAGCTTCATCCAGGCTTTCTGCAAGCTCGGGCTGGTTCCGGACGCCGGCAGCACCTACAACTTGCCACGACTGGTCGGCACCGCCCGCGCCATGGGCCTGTCCCTGCTCGGCGACAAACTCCCGGCGGAACAGGCGGAAAACTGGGGACTAATCTGGAAATGCCTGCCCGACGATCAACTGATGGCCGAAGCCGAACGCCTGGCGTTGCATTTCAGCACCGGCCCCACCAAAGGACTGGCCCGCACCAAGCAGGCCATCTATGCCAGCGCCGACAACACGCTGGAGCAGCAGCTCGATCTCGAATGCGCATATCAGCGCGACATCGGCTTGGGCCAGGACTACCGCGAAGGCGTCAATGCCTTCAAGGAAAAGCGCCCGCCCCGTTTCAACGGGGACTGAGCCAAGATCATGCTGACACCTCAACAAGTCGCGCGGCGCTGCGCGGACATCCTCTGGCCGGAGGACCATGCCTCTCAAGGCATGGGCATGGAACTGGTCGAGGTCGGACCGGGTACTGCAACGCTGCGCATGAGCGTCCGCCCCGACATGAGCAACTGTCATGGCACCTGTCATGGAGGTTATATATTCGCGCTTGCCGACACGGCTTTTGCCTATGCCTGCAACTCGTGGAACCAGCGCGCCGTGGCCGCCGGCGCGGACATCGACTATCTCGCCCCGGCCCACGCCGGCGACACGCTCACGGCCCGCGGACGGGCCGTCGAACAAGGCGACAGGCGCGGCATCTACGACATAGCGGTCAGCAACCAGGACGGCCAGGTGATCGCAGTATTCCGCGGCCGTTCTGCGCGCATCAAGGGACAACTTTTCGACACTGGAGAAACATCATGAATCAAGCCTTCATCTGCGATGCCGTGCGCACCCCCATTGGGCGCTACGGCGGCAGTCTTTCAACCACCCGCACCGACGACCTCGCGGCCCTGCTGATCAAGGCGCTACAGGCACGCCACCCAGGACTAGCCTGGGCTTCAGTCGAGGACGTGATCTACGGCTGCGCCAACCAGGCCGGCGAAGACAACCGCAACATCGCGCGCATGGCGGCGCTGCTTGCCGGACTGCCGGACGCCGTGCCCGGCGCCACAATCAACCGCCTGTGCGGCTCCGGTATGGATGCGGTGGGCACGGCGGCTCGCGCCATCAAGTCCGGCGAAACCGGACTGATGATCGCCGGCGGCGTCGAATCCATGAGCCGCGCGCCTTTCGTCATGCCCAAGGCGGAATCCGCATTTTCGCGCAGCAACGCGGTGTATGACACTACCATCGGCTGGCGCTTCATCAACAAGCTGATGAAGGCCCAATATGGCGTGGACTCGATGCCGGAAACCGCCGACAACGTCGCCGCCGAATTCAAGATCGAACGCGCCGCGCAGGACGCTTTCGCCCTACGCAGCCAGCAGAACTGGGCCAAGGCCAACGCCGCCGGCCTGTTCCAGGATGAGATCGTGGCAGTGGAACTGGCGCAGAAGAAAGGCGATCCGAAGATTTTCGATACCGATGAACACCCCCGCCCCGATACCACGCTGGAACAACTGGCGAAACTCAAGGGTATCAACGGAGCGGAACTCAGCGTCACCGCCGGCAATGCCTCGGGCGTGAACGACGGCGCCTGCGCCCTGCTGATCGCCTCCGAGGCTGCCGCCAAGACTCACGGCCTGCAACCCAAGGCCCGCATCGTCGCCATGGCCACGGCCGGCGTGGCCCCGCGCATCATGGGCTTCGGCCCGGCGCCGGCGGTGAAGAAGCTGCTGGGGCTGACCGGCCTGAGCCTGGCGCAAATGGATGTCATCGAGCTCAATGAAGCCTTCGCCGCGCAAGGTCTGGCTGTGACGCGCGACCTGGGCCTGGCCGACGACGATCCGCGCGTCAATCCTTACGGCGGCGCCATCGCCATCGGTCATCCGCTCGGCATGAGCGGCGCGCGCCTGGTAACCACGGCGATGTACCAACTGGTTCGAGGGAACGGCCGCTATGCCTTGTGTACCATGTGCATCGGAGTCGGCCAGGGCATCGCCATGATCATTGAACGCGTTTGAGCCTGACTCATCCAACACGCCATTTGGATCAGCAGGGAGACAAAGATGGGACATGAGACCAAGCATGAGCTTGCCACTTTAGGAGGCGGCTGTTTCTGGTGCCTGGACGCGGTATTCCTCCGGCTAAAGGGCGTAACGTCGGTGGTCTCCGGTTACTGCGGCGGCAAAACGGCCAATCCGGGTTACCGAGATATCTGCGAGGGAAACACCGGCCACGCTGAGGTGGTGCAAGTCAGATTCGACCCGGATGTGATCGCCTACCCCGACCTGCTCGACGTTTTCTTCGCCATTCACGACCCGACGACGCTCAACCGTCAGGGCAATGACGTCGGCACGCAGTATCGTTCCGTCATCTTCACCCACTCCGCCGAGCAGGCAGCCATCGCCGCCAGGACCATCGCGGCGCTGGACGCAGCAGGCGCATATCCCGATCCCATCGTCACGCAAGTGTTGCCCATCCCGGCTTTCTATCCCGCCGAGGATTACCACCAGGACTACTTCGCCAACAACCCGCGCCAACCCTACTGCCAGGCGGTCGTCGCGCCGAAGCTGGCGAAATTCCTGAAGAAGTTCAGCGACCGCAGCAACTAGGCCAGTCCCGTTGTCCCGGGTACGGAATAGTTTTTCGCCATTTCCCTCAACACGTACTTCTGTATCTTGCCGGCCGGAGTCCAGGGCATTTGTTGGATGATTTCGAGACGCTCTGGCCAGAAATGTTTGCTCAAGCCTTCTGAGGCCAGGCAGGCTTGCATTTCCTCGAACGACAGCCGGGTGCCCGGGCGCAGCGTGACGAAGGCGCAGGCGCGCTCGGACATGCGGGGATCCGGCATGGCCACGACCGCGACTTCGGCGACCTGCGGAATCTTGTACATGGCACTTTCGACTTCGACTACCGGGACGTTTTCAACGCCGCGGATGATGATGTCCTTCTCGCGCCCGCAGATCCGGATATAGCCCTCGTCGTCCATACGCGCGATGTCGCCGGTGTTGAACCAGCCGTGCTCATCGACGGTATATAGTTGGGGCCGCTTGAGGTAACCGGCGAACAGGGATGCACCGCGGAATCTCAGCGAGCCGGCCTGGCCACGCGGCAACTCCTTGCCGGTTTCGCCGATGATGGCGACATCCGCTCCCGGTACGGCAAACCCATCCGATTCGTGCACCTTGTGACCCGAGGGCAAGGTCGTGGTCGCCGAGCAGCACTCCGTCATGCCCCAGGACGCAACGACGCTCGCATGCATCTTTTCCTGCGCCAGTTGGACCAAGGCCGGGGGAATGGGTGCACCCGAAGTGACGAACATGCGGAAACGTTCGAGCGAACGCTTTTCGATGCCGGGAAAATTGGCCAGATCGTTCAGAAACGGCGTCGCCGCGAACGTGTAAGTCGCTTTGTGCGTTTCCATCAAAGCCACGGCGTTGGCGGGATTCCACACATCCAGCAGCACCAGCGGGGCGCCGATGATTGTCGCCAGGGTAAGGCCATAGGCGAAACCCGCCTGATGCGCCAGCGGCGAGGGCATGAACACCACGTCTTCGGCGCCGATCTGCATGCGTTCGATAAATTGCAGGATCGTGCCGATCAGCGTGTTCGAGGTGTGCAGCACCCCTTTCGATTCTCCGGTGGTACCAGAAGTAAACAGGAGTTGCATGACGTCGTTGGGACCCAGCTTGGTCCCCGTTTCCGGCTTGCCGTCGTTCCGTCCGCGAAGCAACATATCCTCGAAGGAATGTTCTCCCGTACCGCCCACCACGAAGACATGTTGGAGCGAGGGCAATTCCGCTTGCAGTTCCAGCGCCAGCGCGCCATGGTCGAATCCGCGGAATCGGGCCGGCACGATGAGGACTTTCGCTTCCGCGTGCCCCAACATGAAGGACATTTCACGCCGCCGGAAGATCGGCATGAGCGGGTTGCTGACGGCGCCGATGCGCGCGCAGGCAAGGTGGATCGCCACGAACTCCCAGCAGTTCGGCAACTGAAAGGACACCACATCGCCCTTCACGACACCGCGGGCGGAAAGTCCGCGCGCGATTGCGGCGACCCGAGCGGCAAGTTCGCTCCAGGTGAGCCGAGTGCTGCTGGCATCCTCGTCCTTGAAAGAAATGATCGCGGTCTGGTCGGGCTTTTCAGTCGTCCAGCGATCGAAGTAGTCGGTAATAACGCGATCTACCCAGATACCCCGCATCTTCTCAAGTTCGATTCTGCCGGCAGTCAGTTGAAGGCCTTGCATACTGGTTCTCCTAACTGCTCTTATCCAAGAAACTTTTTACTTGCTGCTGAGTTTCTGCCGTGGCTAGCAATCGCCCGCTACCGGCGAGCTCAACCTCATAGCCGTCGAGACTCGGGTCCATGGCCGCGGCGATGCATTGCTTGCTTTCCGCCAGTGCGGCCCTGGGTAGACCCGCGATCCTCTCGACCACGGACCGTGTTGCCGCCTGCAACTCTGCGAGCGGCGCAGCCCAATGCGCCAGTCCAAGGTCCACGGCGACTGAACCGGTCACGATTTCAGCGCCCAGAATCAGGCGGCGTGCGATGCCGGCACCGCACAGACGGGTCAAGCGCTGGGTGCCCCCACCGGCGGGAAGCAACCCCAGGCGCGCTTCGGGCAAACCGACTTTCGCCGTTTCGGCAACGAAACGCAGATCGCAGGCCAGGGCGAGTTCGAAGCCGCCTCCCAGCGCGGCGCCGCCGATCTCCGCGACGGTAACCAGACCGATCCGTTCGAGCCGTGCAAACACTTCCTGGAGCCGGCGGGTAAAGGCGATCATCAGCGCGCGTCCCTCCTCGGTCAGGAAGCGCGCGCGCATGAACTCCAGATCCGCGCCGGCACAGAACACCCGTTGGTCGCTGCGTATCCACAGCACGCCGAGGCACTCGTCTTGCTCCAGTTCGCCCAGTATCTCCTCCAGGCGCGTCACCCATTCGTCGTTCATGGCATTGACCGGCGCCTGGCTGAGCGTCGCGATGGCCACCGCACCGGATATCGACAGGGTAATCATCAGGTGCCCGTCAAACCTTGGCGCGCGCCTTGGACACTCGGCGCGCGGGTCGTTTCTCATGCTTGAAATCGCCGGTGCCGAGCCGGACCGAAGCCAGCGCGGTCTTCCCCTTGGCCGTGAGAAACGGTTCCACCAGCAGCTTGATACCTTCGTCTACGTATTTCGAGACCGACATCTTCTTTTCGAACGCCCAGTTCTTCAGCGCCCAGGCGTGGCAGAACATGACATATTGATACACCAGCATATGCTCGTTCACCTCGCGCATATAGCCGCCGGCAATGCAGGCGCGCAGACATCCTTCCAGCATCCGGTTGGTCCTGATTTCATCATCCTTGATCAGGGCCCGGCGGTCGGCCCGCAACGACTTCGTGGAGCGGTAGGCGAGCACGGTCGCGTCGCGCAGCCGATCCACGATCATGCAATAGGCCCAGACCGCCATGCACAGGCGCTCCACCGGATGCTCGATGCCTTCGAGGCGTAGCGGAATCTCTTTTTCATAGGATTCGAGCACCAGTTTCAGCGACAGAAACAGCACGTCGTCCTTGTCGCCGAAGTATTGATAGATCAAGCCTATGCTGACGCCGGCCTCCTTGGCGATCTGCTGTATGGTGGTCGTGTAGTAGCCTCTTTCGGAAAACAGCTTCACCGCTGCGCGCAGCACCTGCCCGCGGCGTTCCTCCACCAGTCTGGTGTCCGTCACCTGGCTATTTACGTGTCCTGATGATTCCATCGTCGGGCTTAGCGTGCAACACAACTACGAAGCGCCCCGTAACCCACGAGCGCAGCGAGCAATTTGTAGCCCCCGCCTGGGCGGGGGTTGAGGGTGGGGGCGTAAATCCTGGCCTTAAACAATTTCATAGCACGGGGGTGGTCTGACGACCATGCGAGTTAATTGCCGACAAACGCCGGCTTCTGCTTGTTGACGAAAGCGTGGTAAGCGATCTTGAAATCTTCCGTCTGCATGCAGATCGCCTGTGCTTCGGCTTCGGTCTCCAGCGCCTGCTCGATAGTCTGGTTCCACTCCTGGTGCAGACACTTCTTGGTCACCGAGTGGGCGAAAGCCGGACCGTCCGCCAACGACTTGGCCATGCCGAAGGCGGTCTCCATCAACTTTTCGGGGGCAACGACGCCGTTGAAATAGCCCCAGTTGAGGCCCTCTTCGGCACTCATCATGCGGCCGGTGTAAAGCAGCTCGGACGCTCGGCCCTGGCCGATGATGCGCGGCAGGATGCTGCACGCCCCCATGTCGCAGCCGGCCAAGCCGACCTTGACAAAGAGGAAGCCGGTCTTGGCCGCCGCAGTGGCATAGCGGAAGTCGCTGGCCATCGCCACGATGGCACCGGCGCCGACGCAGATGCCGTCGATTGCCGAGATGATGGGCTGCGGGCAGGTACGCATTTCCTTGATCAGGTTGCCGGTCATGCGAGTGAAGGCCAGCAGGCCGGCCATATCCATCTTGGTCAGCGGCCCTATGATCTCGTGAACGTCACCGCCGGAGCAGAAATTGCCGCCCTCTCCGGTAAACACCACGGCGCGCACGTCTTCGGCATATTGCAGCTTGTGGAAGGTGTCGCGCAATTCGGCGTAGCTCTCGAAGGTCAGAGGATTCTTGCGATCGGGCCGGTTGAGCGTGACGATGCCGACCCGATCCCTGACTTCCCACTTGAAATGTGCGGGCTTCCACTCGGCTGCTTTCAACTTGTACATGGTTTTCTCCTTGGATTTAACTCACATGGTCTTCAGACCACTCCTGTGCCACGAAATCGTTCAACGGCAGGACTTACGCCCCGAAGGAAGTGGCCATGGGCCACGCCCCCACCCCCAACCCCCGCCCAGGCGGGGGCTACAGATTGCTCGCTGCGCTCGTGAGCCGCGGGGCACTTCGTAACTAAATTTCACGTCAAATTTGTTGGGCTCAGTTGGGCTTAGCCGGCCATCGCCAGGCCGCCGCAGACACTGAGAACCTGGCCGGTCACGAAACTTGCCCGGTCGCTGGCGAAGAACAGCACGGCGTCGGCGACTTCCGACGGCTTGCCGAGTCGCCGCATCGGCGTGGCGCGGATGAATGCCTCGCGATGCTTCTCCGGCACGGCATCCATCAAAGGCGTGTCGGTCGGCCCGGGGCAGACGCAATTAACGGGGATGTTGTAGCGCGCCGTCTCGCGCGCCA
>JAPLQT010000124.1 GCA_026399515.1 Pseudomonadota bacterium
AGTGGATTTCGACGGGACCATCCTGTGGAACACCCAGGTGGTGCAGGGTAAACCCGATCTGGAACTGCGCATGCGCGCCGCCGCATCCCAGCCGACTCAACCCGAGGTGCATCTGAGACCCAACAAGCTGGTCAAGTATCAGCACGTGGCCATGGTCATGGCTTCGGCTCAACGCCTCGGGCTGATGAAGATCGGCGTGGTGGGGAATGAGCAGTTCGTTAATTGAGGTGTTGAATGGCACCGCGCAACATGAGTGATCGCTCCAGCAGCATTGCACGCTTCCTGGGGGTGCTCTGCCTTGCGCTCGCAATCCCTTTCAATGCGGCACTGGCCCAGGAACCGGCCCCGGCGGCCAAGCCCGTAACGACGGTGCGCCCGGAAGTCGGCAAGCCGATCCAGGCGGCGCTCGACCTGCTGAAGCAGAAGAAAGGCAAGGAGGCGCTGGCCAAGCTGCGCGAAGTCGATGCCATCAAGGACAAGACGCCCTACGAAGAATTCGTGACCGAACAAGTGCGAGGCCAGACTGCCGCCGCGGCGGGAGAACCAGGCGTTGCCGCGCGTGCCTTCGAAGGCATTGCGGCGTCTGCGTTGGCCGCGGAGAAGGACAAGGCGCAATTTCTGGGGGCCGCCGCGAGTCAGTATTACCAGGCCAAGGACTACGCCAAATCGGCCGATCTCGTCGGACGCTATTTCAAGGCCGGCGGCAACGACAACGCTTTTCATATGCTCCAGGTTCAGGCCTTGTACTTGGGAAACAACTTTGCCCTGGCCGCCAAGGAGTTGCTGGTCGACATCCAGGCCGACGAGCAGGCGGGCAAGACGCCCGCGGAAATGCAGCTCCAGATGCTCTCGTCCGCCTATGACAAACAGCAGGACAAGGCCGGTTACGCACATGCGCTGGAAAAGTTGCTGACGTATTACCCCAAGAAGGATTACTGGCTGGCCGGCATTTACAGCGTGACCTCGCGCAGCGGCTTCCCGGACCGGATGGCGCTGGATGTCTCCCGGCTCAGACATGCCACCGGCACCATGCGGACCGCCGACGACTATGTGAACGCGGCGCAACTGGCGCTACAGGCAGGTTTCCCGGCGGAGGCCAAACGCTATCTCGATGCGGGATATGCGGCCGGACTGCTTGGCACGGGAGCCGAAGCAGATCGGCACAAGCGCCTCAAGGATCTGACGGCGAAAAACCTGGCGGCCGATGTCAAGGCCCTGGGCCAGGACGATGCACAGGTGAGTGCCGCAAAGGACGGTACGGCGCTATTTAATTCAGGACTGAATTACGTCCTGCACGGCCGCGCCGACAAGGGGCTGGGCATGATGGAAAGCGGGATAGCCAAGGGCGGCTTGAAACATCCGGACGATGCTCGCCTGCAATTGGGCTATGCCTACCATCTGGCTGGGCAGCCGCAAAAAGCGCTACTGGTCCTCAAGAAGATCCAGGGCACGGATGGCGTCGCCGCGCTGGCGCGTCTATGGGCGATTCGGGCGGGGCAAACTTAACGCTCGTCGCGATGAAATTTTCGTAGCGCTACCGACCCGAACAGCGCTGCGAATCCCAGTTGCACCAGCATGGCCGGAATCGCGGCTGATATACCCAGGCCGCGCCAGGTCATGGCATCCAGACCATCGACCGCCCAGCGTGTCGGCAAGCCCAGCGAAAAAGTCTGCAACCATTGCGGGAACAGGAAGGCCGGCACCCAGGCGCCACCCAGCATGACCATGATCAGGGTGGCGAATACCGCCAGACCGCGCGCCGCTTCCGGGGTCTTGCCATAAGCGGCGATGAGCAGGCCGAATGTCGCCGTCATCAAGGCGAAGCAGGCCCCCACGCCGAGAAAGCCGACCAGGCTGCCGGCAATCTTCACTTTGAACACCAGGACGGCAAACAGGAAAGTGCAGCACAACAGGCCGAAGGCAATCAGGGCACAGGAGATGGTGCGCGCCAATAACACCGTGGAAGTGGTAATCGGGGCCGCCAGCAGGCGGTTCCACAGTCCCATACGGCGGGCCAGCAGGATCCCGATGCCGGCGTCTATCCCCATCATGAGGATGAATTGCACGCTCATGCCGGCAAAGGAATGCGCGTAGCCATTGTATTTCGGGCCTGAACTCATGGCTTCGTCCTGGGTGGAAAACGGCATGGACAGGCCCCTCGGGGCATTTTGCGTAGCGGTGCTCGCGGTTGATTCGTCACCTTGCGTGCGTTCCTGAAATTTCCGCAGGCTCAGCAGAAACTTGTTCAACTCGGCCGCCTCGGGATTCTTCGCGGCGCGTTTTTCGGATTCCCGGATGTTGTCGTCGATGAAGCGCACGCCGGCCTTGCCGCTAAACATTTCGGCGCTGACGGTCTGCATCACCTGCTGCGTCAGCACTCCCTTGACCACCGCCAGCAGGGCGGTCTGCGACGGGTCGTAATAGAGGGTGATTTCCGGTTTGTCACGGGCGCTGAACAAGGCGGCGCCGGCCGCTGTGCCGAACCCGGCGGGAATCACGATCGCAGCGTGCAGCTTGCCTTTGCGGACTTGATCCTGTGCCTCGGCCAGCGTCAGTTCCAGGATGGAGATCGACTTGTCCGCCTTGAGACCGGCGGCGATATTCTTCCCGATGTCGCTGTCGTCGACAGCCACCAGGCCGACCTCGATCTTGGCGTTCTCGGCGACGCCCGAGCCGCCGAACAGGTAACCGAAAAATCCGCCCAGCAGGATGGGCATGACCAGGGTCAGCAGCAGCGAGCGGCGATCCGACAGGAAAAGGATCAGGTCTTTGCGGATTAGGGCTTTCAATGCGGTGAGTGAACTCATGGGGATCCCTTAGTCGCGCAACGAGTGACCGGTGAGGGTCAGAAATATCTCTTCGAGATCGGTCCGGGCGGTGGAGAAATGCCTCGGCCGGCAGCCTTGAGCGGTCAGCCATTCCAACATGGGCAATGCGTCGTCGGCGGCACCCAGGGCAATTCGCAAGCTGTTGCCGACGGTGTTCACGCCGGTGACACCGGGCCGTGCCTGGATGCCCGCCAGGAGGGCGGCGAGCGACACCGCTTCGACGTCTCCCAGTTCGACGTTCAATGCAGCCTGCGACGGCAAGCGTCGATAAAGTTCTTCGGGTGTTTCATTGGCGATCACCTTGCCATGATCGATGATGACGATGTGGTCGGCGAGCCTTTCGACTTCCTCCATGTAATGGCTGGTATAGATCAGCGAACGTCCCTGGCGCTTGAGCGTTTCCAGGCTGTCGAAGATGGCGTTGCGGCTTTGCGGATCGACGCCGACGGTGGGTTCGTCCAGGATCAGCAATTGAGGGTCGTGGAGCAGGGCGGCGGCGATATTCAGGCGCCGCTTCATCCCCCCCGAGTAAGTGCTGGGTTTGTCGCCGGCACGGTCAGAGAGCGTCACCAAATCCAGTGCGGCCTGGCAGCGCTGTTTCAGGAGATCGCCGGTGAGACCGTAAAGGGCGCCGAACAGCTTGAGATTTTCGCGCGCCGAAAGCTCTTCATAAATCGCCAGATCCTGCGGAACCAGCCCGATCTTGTGTTTGGCGGCGCTGTTGCCTTGATTGACCCGTTGGCCGTCGAGCAGAATCTCGCCCCGATCCGGCTTGAGCAGGCCGCACAGCATGCTCACAGTGGTGGATTTGCCGGCGCCGTTGGGGCCGATCAGGCCCAGGGTCTGGCCGCTTGCGAGGGCGAATGAAACCTCATCGACCGCCACGCGGCCGGAGTAAGACTTGCACAATCCGGTGACCTTCAGCAATGGCGTGGTCATGAGTCGATTCCGTGCGGTGGTGGAAAATAGCTCGCCAGGCGGGCTTAACCGGCTTGCCTGCGAATTCGGTCATCCCTAAAGGGAATCCCTCCAGGGCGCGCCGTCAATGGATTCAATTTGTTCATGGTGAGCGCACGCGTTCTCAAGCGGTCACCCGTCGAATTCGGTCATCGGCCTTGGGAATGGCGCTGAGCAGCTTCTGGGTGTACGGATGCTGTGGTCGCAGATAGATGTCGTCCGAGTCGGCGAACTCCACCACTTCGCCCTCATGCATCACCATCACCTGGTCCGACATGTATTTGACCACGGCGAGATCGTGCGAGATGAAGATGTAGGACAGGCCGAACTCGTCCTGCAGGTCTTGCAGCAAGTTCAACACCTGTGCCTGCACCGAAACGTCCAGGGCCGACACCGATTCGTCGCAGATCAGGATGTCCGGCTTCATGGTCAGGCAGCGCGCGATGGCGATCCGCTGGCGCTGTCCGCCGGAAAATTCGTGCGGGTATTTGTGGTACGAGGCCGCGGGCAGGCCGACGCGGGCGAGCAACTCATGGACCATCCGCGTGCGCTCGGCATCGCTGCCGCCGATGCCGTGGATCAGCAAGGGTTCCGAGAGGATCTGTCCCACCGTGAAGCGCGGATTCAGCGAGGCATAGGGGTTCTGGAAAATGATCTGGATGCGGCGCTTGTAGGGCTTGAATTCGGCTTTCGGCATGGCGAGTATGTCGTGACCTTCGAACAGGGCCTCGCCCGCCGTGGCCTCATGCAAGCGCATCAGGGTCAGTCCCACGGTGGTTTTCCCGGAACCGGATTCGCCCACCACGCCGAGCGTCTTGCCGCGCGGCAACTTGAACGAAACGCCCTGCACCGCCTTGAATTCGCGGCTGCCGAACAAGCCCTCGCGCGAAAAGAAGCTCTTGCCGAGATTGCGCACGTCGAGAATGATGGGCTCGTCTCCGGAGACGCCGCGAGCGCGTTCCTGAGCTTCCTCCGGCAGCTTGCCGGGGTCCATGAAATCCTCGATCACCGCCAGGCGCCGGGGCCGTTTTTCCAGTGGCGGGCGGCATCTGAGCAAGGCCCGGGTATATACGTCGCGCGGGTTTCGGAATACTTCGTCGGTGCTTCCCTTTTCGCGAATTTCGCCATCGCGCATCACCACCACATGGTCGGCGATCTCGCCGACCACCGCCAGATCGTGGGTGATGAACAGTACCGACATGCGATGCTTGTCCTGCAAGGCCGCCATCAATTCGAGGATCTGTTTCTGGATGGTGACATCGAGCGCCGTGGTCGGTTCGTCGGCGATCAGCAACTTCGGGTTGCAGGCGATCGCCATGGCGATCATGACGCGCTGCTGCTGGCCGCCCGACAACTGGAACGGGTAAGCCGCGCTCTTGGCGGCGGGGTCCGGTATGCCTACTTCATTGAGGAGTTCCAGGACGCGCGCCTGGGCCTGTTTGGGAGCGAGTCCCAGATGCAGGCGCAACACTTCCGCGATCTGGTAGCCGACGGTGAATACCGGGTTGAGCGAACTCATCGGTTCCTGGAAGATCATCGAGATCTCTTTGCCGCGCAGCTCCCTCATTTCGCCACTGGAGAGATCCAGCAGGTTGCGGCCGCCATAGAGGATCTGGCTACCGGGAAGAACCGATGCATTCTCCGGCGGCAGCAAGCCGAGGATGGACAAGGAGGTGACCGACTTGCCGCTGCCCGATTCGCCGACTAGGGCGACGGTGGAGTTTTCCGGGATGTCGAAACTGATGCCTTTGACGGCCTCGAAGTCGGCGTGCTTGTCGTGCTTGTCCAGGCGGAAGCTCACCCGCAAATCGCGTACACCGAGCAGAGTATTGTTTTCCATCGCGGTGCCTGTGCCTATTTGAGTTTCGGATCGAGCGCGTCGCGTAGCGCATCGGTGAACAGCGAGAAGGCGGTCACCAGCACCGCCATCGCGGCGCTGGCGGCGGCCAACTGCCACCACTTGCCGAGAATCAGTTCGTTCTGCGCCTCGTTCAACATGCTGCCCCAGGAGGCCATTCCCACCGGCACGCCGAAGCCGAGGAAGCTCAGGATCACTTCGGACTTGATGAAGGCGACGGTCAGGATGGACATCTGCACCAGGGGCACGTGGCTGATGTTTGGGAAAATGTGGATGAACATCTTGCGCAGGTCCGAGGCGCCGATGGCATCCGCCGCCATCACGTATTCGCGGCCCTTGTGTTTGATGTATTCGGCGCGGATCAGGCGGAAGACCCCTGTCCAGCCGGTCAGTCCCAGGATCAGGACGATGGTCAGCACGCCTTTCTGCTGCAATACCGCCGCCACCGCCAGGATCAGCAGCAGGTAGGGCACCGATGTGAATACGCTGTAGAACCAGTTGAAAAAGTCATCGACCCATTTGCCGTAATAGCCCGCCAGGGCGCCGAACAAGGTGCCCAGCAGGGTCGCCAACAGCGCCGCGGTGAGGCCGACGACGATGGAGGTTTCTGATCCCTTGATGGTCTTCTGGATGATGTCGTGACCCCATTTATCCGCGCCCAGGGGCAAGGTGGCGCGTCTTTCGACTGCGGTAGCCGCGCTTCCCTTGGCCAACTCGGCGCGTATTTCGGCGATCTCGCGCGCCAGCGGATCGACGACGCCGTAATACTCCACCGGAGCGGCGTCGGTTGCCGCCCCGGCGCCGCGCTCGGCGCGCAGCTTGCGGATGACGTCGGCCAGCGGGTCGCGAGGATTGTCGGGCACCGCCTCTTCCGCCGCGTGCATGCCCTGGACGCCGCGCTCCTCGGCGCTTTGTGCGCCCATGAAGGTGGGCGGCGCATAGTTGACCCCGATCTCGGCATCCCAGTTCCTGGCGACGATCCCGGTTGCCGAAAGTAGCAGGGTCAGCAGGAACAGCGCCACTACGGCCAGCGCCACCATGGCGATCCGATCAGTGCGCAAACGGCGCCATGCCAGAGCCCAGAGTCCCGGAGAAGTGGTTTCCATCGGCGAGTTCATGTACAGGACACCTTTCTACTTGAGTTGAACGCGCGGATCGATCGCCTTGTACATCAGGTCGGCGAGCAGGTTGAAGAGCATGGTGGCGGCCGCCACATACACCGTGATGGCCTTGATCACCGGGAAGTCCGAGCGCTCCACGGCAAGGATCACTTCGCGGCCGATGCCGGGAATCGAGAAGAAGCGCTCGATCAGGAAGGCGCCGATCAGCAGCGACGGGAGGTTCGCCATGACGTGAGTAACGATGGGGATGGCCGCGTTGCGCAGCACATGCACCCACAGGATGCGCGGCTCGGAGAGACCCTTGGCGCGTCCGGTGCGGACGTAATCCTGGTTGATTTCATCGAGGAAGAAAGTGCGGAAGAGCCTCAGGCTCGGCGCGATGCCGACCGCCAGGGCGATCAGGATGGGCAGCAGGGCGTAGTGGAACAGGTTCTCGGCGAAACTGTCGCCCCAGCCCTGGACTGGAAACAGGCCCAGCTTGTAAGCCAGCCAATACTGGAAGACGATGATGTACACCAGGATGCTGATCGACATTCCGACGGTGCAGGCGATCATCACCATGCGGTCGGTGAGCGAGCCGCGCACATACGCCACGCCCAGCGCCAGGCCGATGGCGAGCAGGGTCTCCAGGATGGTCAGCGGGATCAGCACCGTCAGGGAAGGTCCCAGGCGCGTCGTCAGGACATTCGAGATGGTTTCGCCGGTGCTCCAACTGGCACCGAAATCCGCCGTGACGATCTGCTTGATGAAGATCCACATCTGCACCCAATAGGACTCGTCGATTCCCAACTGCTTGCGGATGTTGGCGATCTGTTCGGGATTCGACATCTTGCCGGCCAGGATGTAGGCCGGATCGCCCCCGACCCAGTTGAACAGCAGGAACACCAGCACCACCACCCCCAGCATGGTGGGCAGCATTTGCCAGAGTCGGCGGAGGATGTATGCGGTCATCGATGCTCCCGATCCGGTTAACGTGAATTACAACTGCAAAGCGCCCCAAAACGCACGAGCGCAGCGAGCAATCTGTAGCCCCCGCCCGGGCGGGGGTTGGGGGTGGGGGCGTAAATAAGGTCTTTGGGCAATTTCATGGCACGAGGGTGGTCTGACGACGACGCGAGTTACTTGAGCCGTTTCCCGGCGATCTCGGCGAAGAAGGCCTGGCTGTTCGGTTCGCGTCCGAGGAAGTCGCGCACCATCTCCATCCCCGGCCTTTCGCCGCCCCGGCTGAGGATGATATCGCGGTAGCGCGCACCGATTTCCGGATTGATCAGCTTGCCATTGAAGGCGCTGAGCATGTCGAGCGCCAGCACTTCGGACCACATATAGCCGTAGTAGCCCGCGCCATAACCGCTCATGACGTGATTGAAGGTTCCCGGAAACTGCGTGCCTTTAACATAGCCCAGCGGCGTCGCACCTTCCATCCTGGCCCAGGCGGCCATAGGGTCTTGCGGCTTGGCGCCGTGCAGGGACATGTCGAAACTGGCGTAGAGCAACTGCCGCGCGTAGCGGATGGCACGCCCGTAGTTGTGCATGGCGGTCATCTTGGCGACCAGTGCGGCGTCCACCGCCGGGCAGGGGCTCTTGCAGAACTTGGCGACCAGCGCCAGCGTGTCCAGGCTGCGCGCCCATTCCTCGTACATCTGCGATGGCGCCTCGACAAAGTCGCGCTCGACGCTGGTGCCTGCCTGGGAGGCGTAGCGGGTCTTGGACAACACGCCGTGCAGCACATGGCCGAATTCGTGGGTCAAGGTTCCCATCTCGTCGTCATCGAAACCGGCGCGGTTGAAGTTCGCCATTAGCACGGTGATGGGCGTGCGGCCGGTGGCGGTACTCACATGGCGGACCCCCGCCGCCGCCGCGTGGCTATACTTGCCGTCGCGCGGAAACATGTCCAGGTACATTCCCGAGATGCGCTGCTGGCTCTTCGCGTCGATGACGTCGTAATACTGGACTTCGGGATGCCACACCGGTACGTCGACTCGCTGAAACTCAACGCCATACTGGATCCCGGAAATGTGCAGGAGCCAGGCGACCGCCGCATCGGCGGGAAAGTTCTTGCGCAATTCATTCGGGTCGAGGTCGAAGCGCGCCTTCTTGTACTTGTTCTGCCAGTACGGGATGTCCCAGCGGTTCATTACCGTGTCGGCAAGGGGCAGCTTGGTGACATCGGCCCTGAATGCCCGCAATTCTTCAATTTCGGCCTTTTCGCCGGCGGTGACCGCGACCCGGACTTCGGATAGGAACTTGTTTACCGCCTGGGATGATCCCGCCATGCGCCGGCGGATGACGAAGTCGGCATAGTTGGTCAGTCCGAACAGGCCGGCCATTTCCTTGCGTAGGGCGGTCGCTTGCTTGAGGATGGGGAGGTTCTTGGGTGTGCCGCGGTTGTTGAAAGCGAACTGGTAGCGCCTGCGTGCAGCAGCATCATCGGCGTTTTCCATGAAAGGAATGAACTCCGGGTAGGCGAAGCCCAGCAGGTAGTTGCCTTTGTCGTCGCGCTTGGCCTTGGCCAGATAGTCTGGCGGGAGGCCCTGCATCTCACCGGGGGTGAACGCCAGGCGCTGGTTGTTGTCGCGAATATTTCGGGAGAACTCCTGGCTCAGTGCCTCGAGCTTGGTCAGTATCGTTTTCATCCGCGCGCGCTTGTTGGCGGGCAGAGACACGCCCGTATCCTCGAAGGCCCAGAGGATATCGCGCTGCATCTTCCGGTCGATCGGGTCGCTCACCACCAGTGCCTTGAACATGCGATACAGCCGTTCGTTCTGGTACAGATCGGAGGAAAACTTGCTGAATTCCACCACACAAGGCTCTACAGCATCGCGCACCTTCTTGTCGGGAGAGACTTCGCCGTACAACTCGGTTGGGCCCATGAAATCCTCCTGGGCGATCTGTAGCGCATCCCACTGGGCCAGCAGGTTCTTGGGATCGCGCGCACTGGCCTCGGGCATGGCTTCCAGCGCTTTGACGCGCTGGCCCAAGTCTGCAATGGTGCCGGCGCATCCGCTGGTGATCTGTTCGGCGCTTAGCAGGGGCAAGACCGGTCTTTCTCCGGCCGCGTGCGCCAGGGGCGGCAACAATATCGCGCAAACCAGGGCAAGAAGTTTTGGTAGTCTGGAACGGGTGTGGTTCATTTTGCCTCCTTGTCGATGTCGATATAAAGCCACTCGGCATGCAGGATCGGATGTTTCTTGTAGCCGATCACCTTGGCATGCACGATCATGTTGCGATAGCGGGCATAACCGACCCGCAGTGGCGCATACACTTCCAGGATGCGCGCCATCTCATGGTAGAGCCGGTCGCGCTCCGGACCGTCCGGAAGTTTCTGCGAAGCCGCGTAGCGAACGTCGAACTCGGGAATGATGCTGCAACCGTTATTGTTCTGGTGGGTGTTCGGGCCATAGAACAATTGCATGAAGTTGTCGCCGTCGGGGTAGTCGGCGATCCACGGCGCGGTGCGCGACATCAATTCGCACTGTTTCTCCGCCTTGAGCAAGTCGGGGAAGGGTTTGATATTGCCTTCCATGCGGATGCCGATGGATTCATAGACTTTCTTCCAGATCTCCGATTGATGCTGGCCGTTCGAGTCGTTGCGGGCGGAATACTTGACGGTCAATGGCTTGCCGTCCGGCAGCGTGCGATAGCCGTCGGCGCCCTTCTTGTAGCCGAACTTGTCGAGCAGGACGTTGGCCATCTTGGGGTCGTAGCGCACCGAACTTCGGTAGTTCGGGTCGTGGCCGACGACACCGGGGGGGATTGGATATTCAAGGGCCACCGCTTCGCCGTTCCAGACGATGGCGATCTCCTCCTGGGCGTTGTAGGCCATGGCGATGGCGCGGCGCAGGGCGATCTTTTCCTTGGAGAGTCCGCCGACCACAGGGTCCTGCATGTTCCAGTAGAAGTAGCTGATCTCCGGGTCGATGATGCGCGATAGATAGATACCCTGGGCCGCCAGTTCCGGCTTCAGCTTGCCGTTGTAGATGGCCTTGGGGGCCAGCGGGCCCATCAGTTCCGTCATGTCGGCCTGCTTGCCGATGAAGGCCAGCCAGCGCGACTGGTCTTCGAGCATGACGCGGATGTCGATGCGGCCGATCTGCGGCATGCGCTTGCCCTTCATGGCAGCGACGATGCCCTGGTCCTCGGGATCGGAGCCGGCCTGGAAATCCCACACCAGGCCGCGCCAATCCGGCGTGGCATCGAGGACGATGCGCGAGCCGCGCACCCAGTCGACCAGGTGGTAGGGGCCGGTGCCGACCGGGTTGGCCGGTATCAAACCCATGGCGTCGCCGTATTTTTCCACCACTTCGCGCGCCACCGCGCTGGTCGGCTCATGCGCCAGGATCATGCTCAGGTTGAAGTCGGGCTGCTTCAGATGGATGCGCAGCGTGTAACGGTCGATCAGCTCGAAACCCTCGATCGGCGCGTCGTAATCGAAGCGCCCGGCCTTCTTGGCCTTGGCGGCGGCTTCATCGAAGCCGACCACCTTGCCCTCGAACAGCCAGCTATGCGGCGAGGAAAGTTTCGGGTCGAACAGGCGCTTATACGAATACACGTAATCGGCCATGGTCAGTTCGCGGCGCTTGCCGCCGAAGGCCGGGTCGGGATAGAAGTAGATGCCCTTCTTCAGGCGGATGGTGTAGGTCTTGCCGCCGTCGCTGACCTCGGGCATGGCCGCGGCCGTCATCGGCACGACCTTGGAAGGGCGCGCCAGGTAGTCGTAGGTATACAGCGTTTCGAAGACGACCTGAATCACCCGTCCCGAATACAAGTCGCGCACCACCGCCGGATCGAATCCGGTTTCGGCGGCGACGAATACGTCATGCAGGACTTTGTCAGGATCTGCGGCGGCGGCGCTCGGTTGCACCGTCGCAATCGCGAGGCTGAACAGACATGCGCTCCAGCACAGCAGGGAGTGCAGGGAACACATGAGTCCGCGAGCTGTCATGTCAATGCTTCTCCACGTCGAGGTATTGCCAGTCGGATTGCAGGATCGGGTGTTTCTTGAAGCCCTTCACCCAGGGCCGCACCAGCCAGTTGCGGAAGCGCGTGCTATGTAGCGTCCAGGGTGTATCGGCTTCCATCTGGCGGCTCATCTCGATCGCCAGCTTGTTCCGCTCGGGTCCGGGTGCCGTCGCCACAAACTGTTTGTAGAGGGCGTCGAAGGCGGCCGACTGGTAGCAACTGTGATTTCCCTGTCCGGCGTTCGGCCCATACAGCAATTGCAGGAAATTCTCGCCCTCCGGGAAGTCGGCATACCATGCGGTGCCCCACATGGCCAGCTTGCATTCGGTGCCCGCCTTGAGGTTATCGGCAAAATTGCTGAACGTCAGTTGGAGGCGGATGCCGATCTGGTCGAGGCCGCGTTTCCACAGCTCACCATATTGACGGCGCACCGAGTCCGGTTCCAGGCGCATCTCGGCCAGCAGAGGCTTGCCATCGGGGAAATTCCGGTAGCCATCGGCACCGCGCTTGTATCCAAAATGGTCGAGCAGGCGATTGGCGAGATCGATGTCATAGGGGATGCTGCTGCGATAGCCGGGATCGTGGCCGACCACGCCCCTGGGAACGGGCATCTCGGCTTTCAGCGCCTGGTTCTTGCGGATCAGCGCGATTTCTTCCTTGATGTTGTAGGACATCGCCATCGCCCGGCGCAAGGCGATCTTCTCAAGTGTGTAGCCGCCGACCACCGGATCGCGCAGGTTGAACAGGGTGTAGATCACTTCGGGTTCGGTCACCCGGTACAGACTGATGTTCTGCTGAACGAACTCAGGCTTGAGTTTGACGCCATCCATGACCGTGGGCGCGGCGATCTGCGGCAGCTTGTCATAATCGAGTTGCCCGCCCTGGAAGGCCAGCCAGCGCGATTGCTCCTCCTCGATGATGCTGACCTCGACACGCCCGACCTGGGGCATCTTCTTGCCCTTCATGTCGCGCACCAGTTGTTCGTCCCAGGCGTCGCCGCCGGACACAAAATTCCACACATAGCCCCGGTAATCGGGTTTGGCCTCCAGTACGATCTTGCTGCGCGGCACGTATTCCTTGAGCATATAAGGGCCGGTGCCGACCGGGTGGGCGCGGGTCTGATCGCCATAGGCCTCGATGACTTCGCGGGCGACGGCGGACAGCGAATGGTAGGCCGTCACGTAAAGAAAGTTGTAGTCGGACTGGTTGAGTCGTACCCGCAGGGTGTAGCGGTCGGGGGTCTCCAGCCCGGCGATGGGCTGGTTGTAATCGAATTTCCCGGTCTTCTTGGCAAGCGCCGCGTAGGCGTCGAGGCCGACGATCTTCCCTTCGAGCATGCTGGCGGAAGGCGAACGGTTGACCGGGTCGAGCAGTCGCTTGAAAGTGTAAGCATAGTCTTGGGCGGTCAGCTCGCGCCGCTGGCCCTTGAAGGCAGGATCGGGCGTGAAGTAGATCCCTTTCTTGATGCGGAAGGTGAAGGTCTTGCCGCCATCCGCCATTTCCGGCATGGCCTCCGCCGTCAGCGGCACCAGCTTGGCGGGACGCGCCAGGTAGTCGTAGGTGAGCAGGTTTTCGTAGATAGCCTCATTGACCCAACCGGAATAAAGGTTGGTGGTCTTGACCGGGTCGAAGCCATCGTCCGGCGCTTCGAAGGCGGCATGGATGATTTTGTTCGGATCGGCGGCCCGGGCGTGGGGAAGGTTCATCAACCCGGTCGCCAACAAGGACAAAGCAAGCACCCGACAAGCCGGCAGCCAGCGATTTCGGGCTCGAAGCGGTGGGTTCAACGATCACCCCCAAATGTTGAATGCCGCGAATATACACGAGCACAAA
>JAPLQT010000078.1 GCA_026399515.1 Pseudomonadota bacterium
AACAGTCCGGCGCTCTACCAACTGAGCTATCGAGGAATTGAAGAGCGGCGAATTATAACCTCGCCCCCGCGGTGCCACAAGCGATAGCGGTGCTTTTTAACCCTTCAGCACCGTGGCGATGGCGTCTGCGACGTAGTCGAGGTTGCGCGAGTTGAGCGCGGCCAGGCAGATGCGGCCTGTCGACACTGCGTAGATGCCGAAGTCGGCGCGCAGCTTCTCCACCTCTGCGGCGGTGAGGCCGGTGTATGAGAACATGCCGCGCTGCCTGGCGACGAACGAGAAGTCCTGCTTTACGCCGCGCTCACGCAATTTTTCCACCAGACCGGTGCGCATTGCGCGAATTCGGTCCCGCATGCCGGCAAGCTCGGTTTCCCATATCTGGCGCAGTTCCGGATTGGTCAGCACAGCGGCGACTACGGCTCCGCCATGGGTAGGCGGGTTCGAATAATTGGTCCGCACGACGCGCTTCACCTGGCTCAAGACGCGTGCGGCTTCGTCCTTGTTGGCGGTGATCAGGGATAATGCGCCGACGCGCTCTCCATACAGCGAGAATGATTTAGAGAACGAGCTGGATACGATAAAGGACAGCCCGGAATCGGCGAACAGTCTTACGGCAACGGCATCCGGCTCGACACCTTCGGCGAAACCCTGGTAGGCCATGTCGACGAAGGGCACCAGGCTGCGCGCCCGCACAACATCGATCACTTCGCGCCACTGGGATTCCGAAAGATCCGCGCCGGTAGGGTTGTGGCAGCAAGCGTGCAGCACGACGATCGAACCGGCCGCGAGCGTTGCCAGGAAATCCTTCATGGCGCTGAAATTGACCCCACGGGTACCTGCATCGTAGTAGGGGTAGTTGCTTACCGGAAAACCAGCCGACTCGAACAGGGCGCGGTGGTTCTCCCAACTCGGATCACTGATGTAAACCGTTGCGCTTGGCAACAAACGCTTGAGATAGTCCGCGCCGACTTTTAGCGCACCCGTACCGCCCAAGGCCTCGGCCGTTATAACACGGCCCTCGGCAAGCAGCGGGGCGTTGGCGCCAAAGAGCAGCTTCTGGACCGCTTGGTTGTAGGCGGCCAGCCCTTCTATGGGTTGGTAGCCGCGCGGCGGCATGGCTTCAAGACGTGCCTTTTCGGCGGTCTTCACGGCTGACAGCAGCGGAACCTTGCCGTTGTCATCGTAATAGACGCCGACCCCGAGATTGACCTTGTTGGCGCGCGGATCGGCGTTAAATGCTTCGGTCAGGCCGAGTATGGGATCGCGTGGCGCCATCTCGACGGCGGCGAAAAGGGAAGAGGTCGTTGATGCAGTCATGCTGGCTCCGTGGATAGACGCGTCTGGGCTTGTTAGGCGGGATTCAAAACGGCGTAATTTTAACCTCGATTCGTTCTTGCTGATACCTATCGCCGGGATCAAATTTCACCTGCTTGATCTGGCGCAAACCGGATTCGGCGTTAAACTTGCCAGACATCGTTCAAGAGCCTGAAACACTTCAAAATCGTGTCGAATATCATTGATTTTCCCGCCAGCCCCTTTCGCCTGCACCAGCCTTTCCTGCCCGCGGGCGACCAGCCGGAGGCGATCTCCAGGCTGATCGAAGGCATTAATGACGGCTTGATGTATCAAACCCTGCTGGGCGTGACCGGTTCGGGCAAGACTTACACCATGGCCAACGTCATCGCGCTGACCGGCCGACCGGCCCTGGTGATGGCGCCGAACAAGACCTTGGCAGCCCAACTCTATTCGGAATTCCGCGAGTTTTTTCCCGAGAACGCGGTCGAGTATTTCGTTTCCTACTACGACTACTACCAGCCCGAGGCCTATGTTCCCTCGCGCGACTTGTTCATCGAGAAGGACTCGAGCATTAACGAACATATCGAGCAGATGCGCCTGTCTGCCACCAAGGCGTTGCTTGAGCGGCGCGACTGCGTGATCGTCGCCACGGTCTCCGCCATCTACGGCATCGGCGATCCGGTCGATTATCACAGCATGATTCTGCATTTGCACGCCGGCGAGAAGTTGACCCAGCGCGACATCATTCGCCGGCTCACGGAGATGCAATATGAGCGCAACGACATCGAATTCAAGCGCGGCGTCTATCGGGTGCGCGGCGATGTGATCGACGTATTCCCGGCGGAAAACGCCGAGAATGCCATACGCATCACCTTGTTCGACGACGAAGTCGAATCGCTCGGTCTGTTCGATCCGCTCACCGGCCACGGCAAACAGAAACTCGGCCGTTTCACGGTATTCCCAGCCAGTCATTACGTCACGCCGCGCGCCACCGTGCTACAGGCAATCGAGAAGATCAAGACGGAACTGCGCGAGCGCATCGAGTTTTATCAGCAGAATCAGAAGCTGGTCGAGTGCCAGCGCATAGAGCAACGAACCCGCTTTGATCTCGAAATGCTCGACCAACTGGGGTTTTGCAAAGGCATCGAAAACTATTCGCGACATCTCTCCGGCCGCCAGCCGGGCGAGCCGCCGCCGACGCTGATCGACTACCTGCCGCAGGGGTCGCTGATGTTCATCGACGAGAGCCATGTCACCATCCCGCAGATCGGCGGCATGTACAAGGGCGATCGCTCGCGCAAGGAAAATCTGGTCGATTACGGCTTTCGCCTGCCCTCGGCGCTGGACAACCGGCCGCTGCGCTTCGACGAATTCGAGAAACTGATGCCGCAGACGGTATTCGTTTCCGCGACACCGGCCGATTACGAAGAACGGCATCAGGGTCAGGTAGTGGAGCAGGTGGTGCGCCCGACCGGACTGGTCGATCCGCTGCTGGAAGTGCGGCCTGCCCAGACCCAGGTCGACGATCTGCTCGGCGAAATCAAGCTGCGCGTCGCCAAGAAGGAAAGGGTGCTGGCGACGACGCTGACCAAGCGCCTGTCCGAGCAGTTGACGGAATTCTTCGCCGACAATGGCGTCAAGGTGCGCTACCTGCACTCGGACGTGGATACCGTCGAACGCGTCGAGATCATCCGCGACCTGCGCCTGGGAGTGTTCGACGTGCTGGTCGGCATTAACCTGCTGCGCGAGGGGCTGGACATCCCGGAAGTGTCGCTGGTGGCGATCCTCGATGCCGACAAGGAAGGTTTCCTGCGCTCGACCCGTTCGCTGATCCAGACCATCGGCCGTGCCGCCCGCCACATCAACGGCACCGCGATACTCTATGCCGACAGGATCACCGACTCAATGCGCCGGGCCATGGGCGAGACCGAAAGGCGCCGCGCCAAGCAGGTGGCTTTCAACGAGGCGCACGGCATCGTGCCGATCGGCGTGCAGAAACGCATCCGGGATATTATCGACGGCATCTACGACAGCGAGGAGGCCGGCCAGCAGCTCAAGGCCGCGCAGCAGCAGGCACATTACGACGCGATGGGCGAAAAGGACCTGGCACGGGCCATCAAGCGTCTCGAGAAGGCGATGCAGGAGCATGCCAGGAACCTGGAATTCGAACAGGCCGCCGCCGCCCGTGACGAATTGTTCAGGCTGCGCCGGCAGGCCTTCGGAGCCGACCCGCACGAGCTGCCGGAAGACCGGGTGGGCTAGCGTTGCAGCGGTTGGTGTGGAGTTCTTTACCGTGCTTCAACCGGAATCGGGTACGCGCTTGTCCTGGAGAGATTTCTTGGTTTTTTGCAGTTGCGCGACAAACTCCGGGCCGCGTGTAAGCGCAACCCCGACAGCCAGGACGTCAATCATCGCCAGGTGCGCGAGGCGCGAACTCATCGGCGTATAAACATCCAGATCTTCCGCAACGTCGATGCACAGCGCGACATCGCAATCGCGGGCGAGCGGGCTACCGCTCGCCGTGATGGCTACGACCGAGGCGCCGGCCGCGCGCGCCAGCGCCACGCTGCGCAGGATGTCGAGGCTGCGGCCGCTCCCGGAGATGGCGACCACCGCGTCCCCGGCATGCAGCAGCGTCGCCGCCATGCCATGCACATGAGGATCGGAATAGGCGACTGTGTGAACGTTCAGGCGAAAGAATTTATGCTGGCCATCCTGGGCGACGATGCCCGAATTGCCTTGGCCGTAGAATTCGATGCGGGCGGCCCGGCTCAGGATGGCGACGGCTCGCCCTAGAGCCGCGGCGTCGATCCGATTGCGTGTGTGGATGAGCGCCGCGATCGAGCAATCGAAGACCTTGCCGCCGATTTCGGCGATGGAGTCGTCCGGGTTCACGTCGCGGTGGACAAAGGGAATGCCGCTGGCCAGGCTCTGCGCCAGGCGCAATTTGAAATCCCGGTAACCGGTGCAGCCCAGCGCATGGCAGAAACGCGCCACGGTGGGCTGGCTGACGCCTATGGTGGCGGCCAGGTCGGCGATGGAGAGGGTGATGACCGTGTTGGGTTGCGCGAGCACAAAATCGGCAACCGTCCGTTCCGATTTCCGTAATTCGTGGCGGGTGTCCCGAATGCGCGTCAGCATGACCAGTAGACGTCGACCGGCACCGCATGCTGGCCGAGAATCGCGGCGATCGGCAATTCGAGCGGCGTGGCGCCGGCCAGGGCACGGCGATACACGCGCCATTTGTCGTCGCCGGCGAGAGGCAGGAAGATTTGCCGGCTGGCGAGCAGCGCGCTCAAGGTCATAGTGATCCTCGGTTGCTGCACATTCGGTGGGACAGGGGCGGCGACTGCCGCCAGCCATTCGTTGCCAGCGGCTTGCAGCGCGCCGGAACCGGGAAACAGAGAGGCGGTATGCCCGTCGTCGCCCATGCCGAGCACGACGCAGTCGAAGGGGCGGGGCATGGCAGTAACAGCCGCCTCGCGCTCGGCCAGGGCCTGCGCGGCCGAAACGGAGGGCGACTTCAGCGGTACCCAGTGCGCGGCGCTTGCGGTGCCTGTCAGCAGGTTTTCGAGTACCAGTCGCTCGTTGCTGTCGGGCGAGGATGGGGGCACCCAGCGTTCATCGGCGAGCGTGACCCAGACGTTCGACCAGTCGAGCGCTTGCGCGGACAACTCATGAAAGAATGGGATCGGGCTGCGCCCGCCCGACACGACCAGGCTGGCCCTGCCGCGCGCGGTGATCGCCGTACGTAGTTTTTCCGCCACAGCCTGCGCCAGCTCGCGGGCCAGCGTCGTGCCATCGCTGAAAATATGTTCTTGCACGCTTGCCCGGCGCTCGGACATCAGTCTTCCTTGTGCCATGCAAGGCCGTCGCGGATGATCAGTGCGCTGGCGGCCGACGGCCCCCATGTTCCCGCGGGATAGGGCTTGGGACGATCGCCGCCGTGCTCCCAACCATCCAGGATCGGTTCGACCCAGCGCCAGGCGGCATCGAGTTCGTCGCGCCGCACGAACAGGGTGACATTGCCGCGTATGACGTCCATCAGCAGCCTCTCGTAGGCGTCCCACTGGCGGGTCTTGAAGGTCTCGGCGAAATCCAGGTTGAGATTGACCGGCAGTACCCGCATTTCGTCGCCGGGCACCTTGGCCATCAGGTGCAGCTCCAGCCCCTCGTCGGGTTGAAGGCGGATCACCAGACGGTTGCACTGCGCCACGCTCGATGCCACAGGGAGTATCGGGTGAGGCACGTCGCGGAAGTTGATGACGATTTCGGCCAGCCGTTCCTGCATGCGTTTCCCGGTGCGCAGGAAGAACGGCACGCCGGCCCAGCGCCAGTTGGAAATTTCCGCTTTGATGGCGACGAAGGTCTCGGTATGGCTGTCCGGCGCGATGCCTGGTTCTTCGAGGTAGCCCGGCACGGCCTTGCCGGCGATGGCACCGGCACGATACTGGCCGCGCACGGTCT
>JAPLQT010000004.1 GCA_026399515.1 Pseudomonadota bacterium
GCTGAGTTCAAGGCCAAGGGCATGTTTCATGGCCCGCGCTACACGCTCAAGAAAAATTGGGGCGGCAAATTCAAGACCGAGACCAAGAAGTTCGAGTTCTACAGCGCGACGCTGAAGAAGATGCTGACCGCGCATGCCACCAAGCACCAGACCACTACAGACGACATCCTCACAGTCAGCGGTTACATCGCGCGCGGCGACCTTGCCTTCGTGCCGCACTACGAGGTACCCAAGCGTCACGGCAGCATGGAGGAGTTCCCCTTCACCTTCATCGACTACAAGTCGCGCCTCAACCGCGAAGGCCGCTCGCAGAACCTGCCCTGGTACCAGGAGTTCAAGAAGGTCGATCCGGGCGACGTGTCCTGGGGTGACGTGGTCAAGATGAATCCCGCGGACGGCGCCAAGCTGGGCCTCAAGACCGGCGACAAGGTCACCATCACGTCGCCGGCGGGTTCCATCACGGTCGACCTCAAGCTATGGGAGGGCGTGCGTCCAGGCACCGTGACCAAGTGCTATGGCCAGGGTCACTGGGCCTACGGCCGCGTCGCATCAAAGGACTACGCCAAGGCAGTCCCGTTAGGTGGCAACAACAACGAGATTCTGGTCGATGACTACGACCGGTTGAGTGGTGCCACGGCCCGCAACGGTGGCTTCACCGGTGTGCGGATCACCAAGGCCTGAGCGCAGTCGATAAGGAGAACATGATGAAACTTGGAATGGTTATTGATCTGGGACGCTGCGTGGGCTGCGGAGCTTGCGCCTTCGCCTGCAAATCCGAAAACAACACACGCAACCGCAACAAGGCCGACGGCCAGAGTCACAACTGGGCAGACTTCCTCATGCATAGCGAGGGCACGTTTCCCAACACCCGTCACGTGGTGATGCCGGTTCTGTGCAACCACTGCGATGAGGCTCCCTGCATCAAGGTATGCCCGGGCAATCCGAAGAAGGCGGGCAAGGGCAAGCCGTACAAGGCGCTGTTCAAGACTCCGGAGGGCATTACCCTGCACAATCCGGAACTGTGCGTCGGCTGCGGTGATTGCCAGAGAATAGGGTGCCCGTATAGCTCACCTAAGCTTGGACCGGAAAGCCTGAATGGCGAGTCCTACAGCGTCATCAGCCTCAACCCGATGGACGAAGAGCCGCAACCGTTCTGGGCCGACAAGATGGCCGCCATCGCCGGGGGCACGGCGTCTGGCGCGGAGGTCTCGGCGAAGGCGGGTGCCCGGCTCCCGGCGATGAATGCCTGGCAGGGCGGCGAATTGCAGCCGATCCGCTCGGATGACGTGATCGAGAAATGTACTTTTTGCTACCACCGCGTGACGAACGGACTACAGCCGGCGTGCGTCGAGGTTTGTCCTTCGCAGGCGCGCATCTTTGGCGATCAGGAGGATCCGAACAGCAAGATCTCCCAAATCCTAAAGAAGGAAAAGTCATTCCGCCTGAAGGAAGAAAAGAAGACCAAGCCCAATGTACACTACGTAGGCAAGTACAGTCCTCGGGCCTGATTTATCGATGTGAGTGATGTGAGTAATGGGGCCGGTTATTGACCGACTTTGTCCGCGTCGGGCGGATGCGCTTCAGGAGATGCAATGACCGACTATGTCAATGGAAAGGCAGGAGCTCGCGAGGATCTGTGCCGCTTTCTTTCCGCCTGCTACTACGAGCCCACGACGGATTTCGACGAGGAACAATTGTTTGACTCGATATTGGCCGCGGCGAGCGCCATCCATCCGGAGCTCGCCGCGTGTGCCAGCAAGCTTGGTGCGGCGTTCGTGGCAGAGGACATGCAGGCGCTGCTGGTCGACTACACCCGGTTGTTCATCGGCCCTTCGCAGCCCAGAGCCATGCCCTACGCTTCGTTCTGGCTGACCGACGACCAGTCGATGCGGCACGATGCGACCATGGCAGTGCTCGACTTCTACGAGCAGGGCGGCTTCGAGGTCAGCGAGGATTTTCGCGAACTGCCGGACCATGTCGCGGCGGAGTTGGAGTTTCTGTATTTGCTGACGTACAGGCAACACCAGGTTCAGTTGGCGCAACTAGCACCACTGGCACAACTCGACGGCAATGCGGACGAACTGTCTGCCGCCAACGCGCTACGTCGTCGCTTCCTTGAGGAACATCTGGTTGCCTGGATCGGCGCTTTCTCGTCGGCGGTCAACTCGGGTGCGGAGACCGAGTTCTACCGGGAACTGGCGACGTTCACCGAGCGTTTCGTTCGGATGGAAGCCGATTTGCAAAGCGGGCACTGAATCATGTTGCAGGATGGGTTTGGGCGGACTATCGAGTATCTGCGACTTTCAGTCACCGATCGGTGCGATCTGCGCTGCACCTATTGCATGCCCGAAAAATTCAAGGATTACAGCGAACCCGAACACTGGCTCAGTTTCGACGAAATCGAGCGCCTCTTGTCGGTATTCGCTCGCCTGGGCCTGAGACGAATTCGGCTGACGGGTGGGGAGCCGTTATTGCGGAAGAACCTCCCGGAGTTGGCGAGCCGATTGTCCAGACTTCCGGGAATCGATGATCTTTCGCTGTCGACGAATGGCACACAACTCGAAAGATACGCGGGTGTGTTGCGACGTGCCGGCGTCACCCGCCTTAACGTGAGTCTCGATTCCCTCGACCGCGAGCGGGTCCAATCGATCAGCAAACGGGATGTCATGCCGCAAGTGCTTGCGGGCCTCGAAGCCGCAAGAAACGAGGGCTTCCGCCTGATCAAGATAAACATGGTGGCGATGTCGGCAACCACCGATGACGAAATTGATGCCATGACCGCCTATTGCATCGAGCGCGGATTTGTTCTGCGCTTGATCGAAACCATGCCGGTCGGAGAGGGCGGAAGGAATACCGGATTTCTTGATTTGCGTCCGGTACAGGAACGTCTTCGGCGGCGTTTTGGTCTTGTCGATGGAGTCGTTCCCGGAGGCGGGCCGGCGCGCTACCTGGTATCAGGCGACGGCCGGTTCCAGATCGGCTTCATTACGCCGATCACCCAACATTTTTGCGCAACCTGTAATCGCGTCCGCCTTGGTGTGGATGGCATCCTGTATCTATGCCTCGGACAGAACCACACAGTCGATTTTCGCACCTTGTTGCGATCCGGCGGCTCCAATGCCGACATCGAGGAAGCGGTGCTTGCGGCCTTGCGCACGAAGCCTCACAGCCACGACTTCACCAGCCGTCCTCAGCGGGTTGTACGCGTGATGTCCGCGACCGGCGGTTAGCAGCGACCGATCCCAATTGCCGTTTTCCAGGCCGTGCCGGCGCCGAGCTTGACTCGCGGCAAGGCGCGGTTTCGTATCGGTGGTATATTTATGCGGTACCGGGTTCGACACGATGGAACCCGGCCAATTCAAACTGCGTGAGACATAATCGAGCGCGGAGGAGATCGAATGAACCAGCACCCGCCTTTGCATCTGCATGTGCCGGAGCCCACTGGGCGTCCCGGCCATGACACCGATTTCTCTTATCTGCATCTGTCCCGCGCCGGCGAGGTAAGACGACCGCCGGTCGATGCCCTGCCCTCCGACACCAGCGACCTCGCCTACACCCTGGTGCGCGTCCTCGACGACGAGGGATGTGCGATAGGCCCTTGGGCACCCGACATCACACCGGATCTTCTGCGTTTCGGGCTGCGTGCCATGATGAAGACGCGCATCTTCGACGCCCGCATGGTGATCGCGCAGCGCCAGAAGAAAATGTCCTTCTACATGCAGAGCCTGGGCGAGGAGGCGATCGGCACGGCCCACGCGCTGGCGCTCAGCGAAGGCGATATGTGCTTCCCCACCTACCGCCAGCAAAGCCTCTTGATGGCGCGCGAGGTGCCCCTGGTCGACCTGATTTGCCAACTCTTCTCCAACGAACATGACCCCTTGAAGGGGCGGCAACTGCCGGTGATGTATTCGGTGCGCAAAGCGGGCTTTTTCTCGATTTCCGGCAACCTGGCGACGCAATTCATCCAGGCCGTGGGCTGGGGAATGGCCTCGGCCATCAAGGGTGATACGAAGATTGCCTCGGCCTGGATCGGCGACGGCGCCACGGCCGAATCGGATTTCCACACCGCCTTGACGTTCGCCCACGTGTATCGCGCGCCGGTGATCCTCAACGTGGTGAACAACCAGTGGGCAATTTCCACCTTCCAGACCATCGCCGGCGGGGAAAGCACCACCTTCGCGGCGCGCGGCGTGGGTTGCGGCATCGCCTCGCTGCGCGTGGACGGCAACGATTTCCTGGCGGTGTATGCCGCATCGCAGTGGGCCATCGAGCGCGCCCGCAGCAATCTCGGCCCGACGTTGATCGAATGGCTGACCTACCGCGCCGGTCCACACTCGACCTCGGACGATCCGTCGAAGTACCGGCCCGCCGACGACTGGTCGCATTTCCCGCTGGGTGATCCGCTGGCGCGACTCAAGCAGCACCTGATCGGCATCGGTGTCTGGTCGGAGCAGGAACACCAGGAGACTCACGACGCCCTGGAAGCGGAAGTCATCGCGGCGCAGAAGGAAGCCGAGCGTTACGGCACCTTGAGCGACGGCCGGATTCCCAGTGCCTCGGCGATGTTCGAGGATGTGTACAAGGAAATGCCCGCGCACCTGCGCCGGCAGCGCCAGGAACTGGGAGTCTGAGCATGAATGCACCTACCCGGATGATGCGCGCGGACGAAAGCGCGACGAAGCATACCAAGACCCCGATGACCATGATCCAGGCGCTGCGTTCGGCCATGGACGTGATGCTGGAACGCGACGATAACGTCGTCATATTCGGTGAGGACGTCGGCTACTTCGGCGGAGTGTTCCGCTGCACCGAAGGATTGCAGGCCAAGCACGGCAAGTCGCGGGTGTTCGATGCGCCGATCTCCGAAGGCGGTATCGTCGGTGTCGCCGTGGGCATGGGCGCCTACGGCTTGCGCCCGGTGGTGGAAATTCAGTTCGCCGATTATTCCTATCCGGCCTTCGACCAGATCGCCTCCGAAGCGGCGCGGCTGCGTTACCGCTCGGCATGCGATTTTACGGCCCCCCTGACCATCCGCATGCCTTGCGGCGGCGGCATCTACGGCGGGCAGACCCACAGCCAGAGCCCCGAGGCATTGTTCACACATGTCTGCGGGCTGCGCACGGTGATGCCTTCCAACCCCTACGACGCCAAAGGCCTGCTGATCGCCGCTATCGAGTGCGACGATCCGGTGATCTTTCTCGAACCGAAACGTCTCTACAATGGCCCGTTCGACGGCCACCACGACCAGCCCGTCGTGCCGTGGACCAAGCATCCGCTGGGCGCGGTGCCCGAGGGCTACTACACTGTGCCGCTGGAATCGGCCGCGGTGTTCCGCCCCGGCAAGGATCTCACCGTGCTGGCCTACGGCACCATGGTCTTCGTGGCGGAAGCGGCGGCGCGGGAAACCGGCATCGATGCCGAGATCATCGATTTGCGCAGCATCTGGCCGCTGGATCTGGACACCATCGTCGCCTCGGTCAAGAAGACCGGACGCTGCGTGGTGGTACACGAAGCGACGCGCACCAGCGGCTTCGGCGCCGAACTGGTGGCGCTGGTCCAGGAGCATTGCTTCTACCACCTCGAAGCCCCGATCGAGCGCGTCACCGGCTGGGACACGCCTTATCCGCACGCCCAGGAGTGGGCCTATTTCGCCGGCCCGAAACGCGTCGGCGCGGCGCTCAAACGCGTGATGGAGGCCTAGATGACGACCCCCACGTTTGCGGCTGCGCCGCTGCACTGCCCCCCGGGGGGGCGCATGCCTCCTTGGGGCGGCCCTGCGGAGGCATGATGGGCATTCATGTAATCAAGATGCCGGACATCGGCGAAGGCATCGCCGAGGTGGAACTTGTGGCGTGGAACATCGATGTCGGTGACAGCGTCGTCGAGGACCAGCCGCTGGCCACCCTGCTGCTGCGGATCGCGCGCGACGCCGATCTCGGCATCGCCGCCCGGATTGAAGTCGAGGGCGCGGGAAATGCCGATGCGCCAGCCCCTGCTGTCGCCAAGACAGCGCCACTTCCGCCCGTCACGCCTGCGGCTCGAGCCGCCGCGCGGACCGCGATGACAGCCCCACCCGCAACGAAACACGCCGCGCCGGCTGCGAGCGAATCGACGGTCCGCCCACCAGGCGACAAGCCTATCGCCTCCCCCGCAGTGCGCAGGCGCGCCTGGGATCTCGGTATCGAATTGCGCTATGTCTCCGGTAGCGGCACAGCGGGACGGATCACCCACGAGGATCTGGATGCCTACGCCGCGCAGCAAGTGGCCTTGGGCCATGCAGCCAACGCCGGCAGTCCCGCCAGGGCTTATGCGAGCGGAACCGGTTATGCGGAGGGACATGATGAGGAAGCCGTACCGGTGATCGGCCTGCGCCGCAAAATCGCGCAGAAGATGCAGGAGTCCAAGCGTCGCATTCCGCACTTCACCTATGTAGAGGAAATCGATGTCACCGAACTCGACGCCTCGCGAACCCGGCTGAACGATACCCGCGGCGCCCAGCGCGGCCGGTTGTCGATCCTGCCTTTCCTGATGCGCGCCATGGTGCTGGCGCTGCGCGACTTCCCGCAGATCAACGCGCGCTATGACGACGAAGCCGCGGTGCTCACACGTTACGGCGCGGTGCACATCGGCATCGCCACCCAGACCGAGGGCGGCTTGATGGTCCCCGTGGTGCGCCATGCAGAAGCGCGCGACCTGTGGTCGAGTGCGGCGGAAATCGCCCGCCTGGCCGAGGCGGCGCGCTCTGGCCGCGCCACGCGCGAGGAACTGTCCGGCTCGACCATCACCATATCCAGCCTGGGCGCCCTGGGCGGCGTGGTGTCGACACCGGTAATCAACCATCCGGAAGTGGCCATCGTCGGCGTCAACCGCATGGTGTTGCGCCCGATGATGCGCGGCGGGACGGTCGTGGCGCGGCAGATGATGAACCTGTCGTCTTCGTTCGACCATCGCGTCATCGATGGCCTGCACGCCGCGGAGTTCATTCAGGCAGTGCGCAAGCTACTCGAATGCCCGGCCACGTTGTTCGTAGAGTAACGGGATAGTCGATGAAAAACCATACGACCAAGCTGCTGGTGATCGGCGGCGGCCCGGGTGGTTACGTCGCCGCGATCCGCGCCGCACAACTGGGCATAGCCACCACGCTCGTCGAAGGCGAACATCTCGGCGGGACCTGTCTCAACATCGGCTGCATCCCCTCCAGGGCCTGGATACACGCCGCCGAGGCGTTCGAGAAGGTTCGCCATTACGCCGCGGATTCGCCGCTGGGCATACGCGTGGAATCGCCCAGCATTGACCTGGCGCAGACGCTGCGCTGGAAGGACGGCATCGTCGCCAGGCTAACGACGGGGGTCGCCGCGCTGCTGAAGAAGAATGGCGTGCAAGTCATCAAGGGCTGGGCGACCATCGTCGACGGCAAGACGATCGAGGTTGTGTCTGACGGTAAGGATACCGAACTGCTGCGCATCGGCTGCGAGCACATGCTGCTGGCGCCAGGTTCGCAGGCGGTGGAACTGCCCACCCTGCCCTTCGGCGGACCGGTGATCTCAGCTACGGAAGCGCTGTCCCCGCCATCGCTGCCGAAACACCTGGTGGTGGTCGGCGGCGGTTACATAGGACTGGAACTGGGAACCGCCTATCGCAAGCTCGGCGCCGAGGTCACGGTGGTCGAGGCGCTGGAACGGATACTGCCGGCCTATGACGAGGAACTGGTCAAGCCGGTGGCAGTATCGCTGCGCCGGCTTGGGGTTGAATTGCGTCTCGGCAGCACGGTGCTGGGTGTTGGTGCCCAGGGTAAAGGATTGAGAGTACGCGATGCGCAAGGCGAAGAGTTCGAACTGGCCGCAGATCGCATCCTGGTGGCGGTCGGACGCCGTCCGCGCACCGGGGGCTTCAACCTGGAATCGCTACAACTCGACCTGAACGGCCGCGCGATCAAGATCGATGACCAATGCCGGACCTCGATGCGCGGCGTATGGGCCATCGGCGACGTGACCGGCGAGCCGATGCTGGCGCACCGCGCCATGGCGCAGGGAGAAATGGTCGCCGAAATCATTGCCGGCCGGCGCCGGCAATTCACGCCTGCGGCGATACCCGCGGTATGTTTCACCGACCCGGAAATCGTGGTGGTCGGGCAAACGCCGGACGACGCGGCTCAGGCGGGTCTGGACTGCCTGCATGCCCAGTTCCCTTTCGCCGCCAACAGCCGCGCCATGACGCTGGAATCGACGGACGGCTTCGTGCGGGTGGTCGCGCGGCGCGACAATCACTTGATCGTCGGCTGGCAGGCGGTGGGTCGCGGCGTATCCGAGTTGTGTACGGCGTTCTCGCAGTCGCTGGAGATGGGTGCCCGCCTCGAGGATGTCGCCGCCACCATCCATGCCCATCCGACACTGGGAGAGGCGGTGCAGGAAGCGGCGCTGCGCGCCCTGGGGCATGCCCTTCATATCTGAACTAATGTAGACTTCCATCCAGCTATAACTCGGGAGACAGCATTGCTCACCTTACGCAGATCGCAGGACCGCGGCTATGCCGACCACGGTTGGCTGAAGAGCTACCATTCGTTTTCTTTCGCCGATTATCACGACCCGGCGCACATGGGCTGGGGCAATCTGCGCGTCATCAACGAGGACTGGATCGCGCCGGGCAAAGGCTTCGGCACCCATGGCCACCGCGACATGGAGATCATCACCTACGTGCTGTCCGGTCTGCTGGCGCACCGGGACAGCATGGGCAACGGCACCGCCATTCCGCCCGGCGACGTGCTCAACCACGCGGCGGACGAAACAACGCATTTCCTCCAGATATGGATCATGCCGAATGAAAACGGTATCGCGCCCGGCTATGAGCAAAAGACTTTCGACGCCGACGAGAAACGCGGCCGCCTGCGGCTGGTCGCTTCATCCGACGGGTCGGAGAACTCGGTGACCGTGCATGCCGATGCTTCGCTCTATGCAGGACTTCTGGACGGCGCGGAATCCGTCACGCTGCCCCTGAATCCCGCGCGCAAGGCCTATGTGCATCTGGTGCGCGGCATGCTCAAGGCGAACAATCAGTTACTGCGGGAGGGCGATGCCGCGCTGCTGGCAAATGAGGGCACGCTCGTCCTTTCGGATGGCAAGGACGCCGAGGTGCTGGTCTTCGACCTCGCTCCCTGACTCTTCCCCGCAAGCGAAAACCCTGGACTCCCGATGGGAATCCAGGGTTCCACGCTGATCAGTTGCGCCGGAGCGATAACTCAGTCTTTGTGCTTCAACAGTGCCTTGGTGCCATACCAGCCCAGTGCCCCGATGCCGACGATGGGCGCGACGAGGATGAAGGCCAGGCCGATAAACGGAGTCGCAACGGTCATCACAACGGTCTTGACGATAGGCGCCTTCTCGAACAAGGCCTTGCCGCCCATCCAGGCGAGCATGCCGGCGCCGACGAAAGGCATGGCGATCACATAGGCCAGGCCGATGAAAGGTGCTGCCAGGAAGAGCGCGATGTTCTTGAGGGTATTCCCGGCCTTGGCGATTTCAGGCATGGGAGCAATAACGGCCTCGTCCGCCTCTACCGCCACGGTCTCCGCCACCGGCGTCGCTTCGGCTTCTTGCAGAGCCTGCTCGGTACTGCCGACTATCATTTCAGGCGACAAGGGCTTGCGCAGGAATCCGGAAACGCCCGCCGCAGCAGCCCTGGCTTCCGAGGCGTCCGTTCCATAGCCGGTGACGATCACCACCGGCAACCATGGCTGGCTGGCCTTGACCCGTTCGGCGACCTCGAGCCCACTCATGCCGGGCATCTTGATATCTGTGAACACCAGGTCATATTTTTCGCTATCGAGTTTTCTCAGCGCCTCTTCCCCGTTTTGGGCCGCGATTACCGCGTAACCTTTGTTGGACAGAACCCGGCCGATGCTCTTGCTGACGACGGGGTCGTCATCGACGACCAGAATTTTGCGTGTGGCACTCATGATGTTTCTCCTTCAATGGATAAGATGACTAATGGATTCCGATCGGGGCTTGCTCTTTGTGCATTCCCCACTGCTTCTGCATGACCGCGCCGCGAGTGACTTTCATGATGTCATCGGGATCGGCGGGTTTGGCCAGGTAATCGTAGGCGCCGAGTTGGATCGCTTCCTTGGCGGTCTCGATCGACGGGTAACCGGTGATGACAACGACTTCGATTTCCGGCCATTTTTCCTTGATGGTCTTGAGGACCGATATGCCATCCATGCCCGGCATGCGCAAGTCCAGCAACACCACATCGACCGGATGCTGCTCGAGTAGCCGCAAGCCTTCGCTGCCGTCGAGGACGGTCTCGACGTTGAAACGGTCTCCAGCCAGGATTCTGCGATGACTCAGGCGGACGATTTCTTCATCGTCTATGACCAGTATTTTGGTTTTGTCTTGCATGGCGTCACCTCTTTGTTCATTGCGCATGGTCTGCTTGGTTTCTATTGAGCAATCGTTGTGCCAAGTACCGCAACAATGTTCTTGATTATTGTTTATCAATTAGTTAGGTCGAGCTATCGCTCAAGGAAGGGGAACCAAGGCGGCACGGACTAGCCCTTCAAGTACATTTATTTTGTGCATCCGAACCCGACTGAATAGAAATTACCTTTTCATGTCAGCCGTTTGCATGCAACCGTTGGATGCACATTTTCTGTAGGCGGCTGGACGCGGCCCGCAGCGTGGTTATCGAAAAGGTGCTTGCCAGGCAGATGAGCAATGATTACAATGCATGCATTGCAATCATTTCGAGTCAAGCCATGGCCAGCCTGACCATCCGCAATTTCAACGACGAACTCAAGAGCCTACTGCGCCAGCAGGCGGCGCGTCACGGCTGCTCCATGGAGCAGGAGGCGCGCGACATCCTGCGTCGGGCGGTGCAAGCACAGCCAGCCGGAATCGGCTTTGCGCAGCGAATTCATCAGCGTTTCACCGGGCTTAAGGCAGACGACCTGCCGATTCCGCTGCGACGTGCCGCACGGCTGCCTCGTGCGCCGAAAGATTGAAGATGAGCGGTATCCTGCTCGACACCAACGTCCTCTCTGAACTCATGCGACCAAAACCCGCTACCGAGGTTTTGGCCTGGTTTAGCCAGCAGCAGGATGCAACATTTTTCGTTAGCGCCATTACCCGCGCAGAGATCCTACTAGGCATCGCCCTGCTACCCGCCGGTAAGCGCCGTGACAATCTGGCGTTGGCAGCCGACCAGATGTTCGATGAGGACTTTGATGGAAAGACACTTCCCTTCGATGGCAACTCCGCCGCCGAGTACGCACTGCTCGTCGCCGCAGGCACGCAGCACGGACATTCGATTTCCACTGAAGACGGTCAGATTGCCGCGATTGCTTTGAACCACGAACTGTCACTGGCCACCCGGAACGGCAAGGACTTTAAAGGTATCAAAGGACTGACCGTGGTCAACCCGTGGCAGTGAATTTTATTTGCCCTCGGTAGCGTAGCCCCAACCCAAGAATAGTCCGGCAACACGACGCGTTTTCCCCTGAAGGAAAACGTGGTTTTGTCGATTCAGAAGCTTCGCGGTCTGGGATGAAACCGTATGGCTACGAAGATGACTACTTGAGACGGAATGCCTTGCTAATCATTTCCAGTGTCTCGGGACTATCCCATTCCAGATAGCCGTTGATTCTTTTCACGACCCGGCCCTGGGCGTCGACCAGGACGGTCAGAGGGATGGTATTTGCGCCCAGCATGTTTTCCAGCAACAAGTTCTTGTCGTGGTAATTGTCGAAAGTGACTCTGGCTTTCTGCAGGAAGGCCGCGGCCGCACCGGCGTCATCGTCGGTCGAAATGCCGATGACCTGGATTTTCTTCCCGCCAAAGCGCCGGGAAAGCCGCTCCAGCGATCCCATTTCCGCCCGGCAGGGGCCACACCAACTCGCCCATACGTTGATGATCAGCGGCTTGCCGCGAAGCTCGGAAAGTTTCCTGAAATCACCGAAGAAGCCGTATAGCGGCGCTTCCCGAAGATAGGCGCCGACCGCGACTTCCCCTGGGGTCTTGGCGAAAATGCTGGCGGCCAGTAGCCAGCAGAGAATGAATAGAAAGGCTTTCATTTGTGTGGTGTTGTCGATGCGGGCATTGAGATTATCGTCCATTTCCGCGCAAGACCTCGGCACGCCGATATGCCTCACATTTTGTGGGTGGACAGCAGGATGCTTGTCTCGCTGTTGGCGATGCCGCGAATCTGGCGTATGCGACTGAGGATGGCGTCGAAGGCTTCGAGGTTGTCGGCCCGCAACTCGGCAATGATGTCCCAGCGGCCGTTGGTGGTATGCAAGGTATGAACATGGGGCTCGCCGCGCAGTAGCTTGATCACCGCCGCGCTGTTGTTGCCTTCCACTGCGATGCTCATCGAGGCCCGGATTCGATGGGCCTCGGCCTCCGGGCGTAGGCGCACGGTATAGCCCACGATCATGCCGCTCTCTTCGAGCTTGGCGATCCGGTTTTGCACGGTACCTCGGGATACCCGCAGTTCCCGCGCCAGATCGGCGACGGAGTTGCGGGCGTTGTCCCTCAGCAGGGCCAGCAATTGCCGGTCGGTGTCGTCCATGGTGGTGCTTTCGTTTGTTGCCTGATTGGCGAAATGCGAATTATATATGTCAATACTGCCATTGTTGGCTAACCATTAGGCAGTTTTCTGTCTTTTTATTGGCACCCGGGTTTGGAATAATCATCTTCGAAAACTTTTCTTGTCCCAATCGGAGAACCATATGACCCGTTATATCGATTCAGCTTGTTTGCGGCGCCTGGCGTCCCTAAGAGGCGTGCCTACCCTGCTGATGGAAATGGCAGATGCCATCCGCGAAGACTTCCTGCGCTGGGAGGAGTTCGACAAGTCTCCCCGTCTCGCCAGCCATTCGCCCGTGGGCGTCATCGAACTGATGCCCATCGCCGATGACAGCCTGTATGCCTTCAAATACGTGAATGGCCATCCGAACAATCCGGCCTCGGACCTACTGACGGTGATGGCCTTCGGCGTCCTGGCGCAAGTGGACACCGGCTACCCGCTGTTCCTGAGCGAACTCACCATTACCACCGCGTTGCGCACCGCCGCCACCTCGGCCCTGGCCGCCAAGGCCATGGCGCGTCCCGATGCGCGCGTCATGGCCCTGATCGGCAACGGCGCCCAGAGCGAATTTCAGGCGCTGGCCTTTCACGCCATGAACGGCATCCGCGAGATCCGTGCCTACGACGTCGATCCGGCGGCCACGGCCAAGCTGATGGGCAATCTGGCGGAGGTGTCCGGACTGAGCGTAGTGCCAGCCGGCTCGGTCGCCGAGGCGGTGGACGGCGCGGACATCGTCACGACCGTCACCGCCGACAAGACCCGGGCCACCATCCTGAGCGCGGAGATGGTGCGGCCGGGCATGCACATCAACGCTGTCGGCGGCGATTGTCCGGGCAAGACCGAACTGGATTCCCGCATCCTCGACAACGCCCGGGTGGTGGTCGAGTACGCGCCCCAGACCCGCATCGAGGGCGAGATCCAGCAGATGCCGGGCGACTTCCCGGTGACCGAACTCTGGCAGGTGCTGCGCGGCCGGGAGATGGGCCGCGAACACGCCGAGGAGGTGACGGTGTTCGATTCCGTCGGCTTCGCCCTGGAGGATTTCTCGGCCCTGCGCTACCTCATGGAAGCCACGCAACGCCACGGCCTGGGTAGCGTCATCGAGCTGATTCCCAAGGTTCGCGACCCGAAGAACCTGTTTCAAGTCCTGCACCAGTCGGAGCAGCATAAAGCAAGTCCGGTTCGCTTGGTCGGCTGAGCGGCTCGTCGACTGCCATCGGTGGCCGTGCTCCATGCGGACTCGTCGACGCAGTGGCGGGAGGTTTCCTCAAGCCTCGGCGTCGTCGGCCAGGTTGCCGCTGGCGCGCAGCAGCAGCACGCCCATCGCCGGTATGCTCAACGTCATCAACGCCAGGGCATAGCCCAGGCCCGCCGGCCCGAAGCGCGGGCTCAACGCATCGCTGATCATGCCCGTGAGCAAGGGACCGATGGTGCCGCCCACCAGCGCCATGAAGAAGAACAGGATGGCCACGGCCATGGCGCGGCGGGCCGAGCCGCACACCGCATGGGCTGCGGCCAGAACCACCGGCAAGGCCGCCGACAGCAGCGTGATGGCGATGGCCGCGACGACCAAAAAGAACGAAAAATCGTGGACCACGAAGGCCAGCACATAGAACGGCGAGGACAGGAGCGCCCAGATGCCCGGCAGCCTGAGCAGCGCGCGCGGATCGCGCCGCGCCGCGCGGTCGGCCCACCAGCCGCCGGCGAGCGTGCCGAGCAAGGTCGCGACGGCGGCGACCGCGCCGTACTGGGTGCCCACCGTGGTCATGGTGAGGCCGAGCGTGCGCACCAGGTAGGACGGGAAGAACACCGACGAGCCGTACGAGAAGGCCGACCACAGCGTCAGCCCGATCAGGGCGGCGCGGTAGGTGGGTTTCATCCACAGCAACCGCAGGCTGGCCAGGAAACTTTCCTGGGGATCGGTGCGAGCCAGGCGGCCGGCGGCGTGCCGCGGTTCGGGCAGCAGCGCCCAGGACAGCGCAGCGATGACCATGCCCGGCAGGCCGGCGAGAGCGAAGGTCCAGCGCCAGCCCAGGTTGACCACCGCCCAGCCGCCGCCGACAAAACCGATCAGGGTCCCGGCCGTGGAGGCCGCCGAGAGGATCGCCAGCGCCAACGAGCGTTGACGCAGTGGAAAGTAGTCCGCCAGCAACGACTGGCAGGGCGGCAAGGCGCCGGCCTCGCCGATGCCGACGCCGACGCGCGCCAGCGCCAGCTGCCAGAAAGTCTGCGCCGCGCCGCATAGCGCCGTCATGGCGCTCCAGGCGCAGAGCGCCAGCGTGATGATGAGGGGGCGGTTGCCGCGATCGGCCCAGCGCGCCACCGGGATGCCGAGCACGGCGTAGAGGATGGCGAAAGACGCGCCGCCCAGCAGGCCCAGCAGAGTGTCCGAAACGCCGAACTCCTGCTTGATCGGCGGCAACACCACGGAAAGGATGTTGCGGTCGAGGAAGTTCGAGGTCGACACCAGGAACAGCAATGCCAGGTAGGTCCAGCGTTGGCGAGACGTGTACGCGGTGTAGCGTTCCGCGGGCGTTGCCGACAGCGGCGTCTGATTCATCGTGGGCAATCTTGCAGGAAACGCTCGGACAGCAGGCACCAGTACGCGGCGCCGATACCGATGATGTCGTCGTTGAAGTCGTAGCCGGGGTTGTGCACCATGCAGGAGCCTTCGCCGGCCCCGTTGCCTATCATCAGATAGCTGCCGGGACAGTGCTCCAGCATGAAGGCGAAATCTTCGCTGCCGGTGATGGGCTGGCCATGCAGCGTTACTCTGTCCGGCCCCAGCAGTTCCAGGCCCACTTGGCGGGCAAGATCGGTCTCCACCAAGGTGTTGACCAGCACCGGGTACCCAAGTATGTAATCCAGGTCGACCTGCAAACTGAAACTGTCCGCCTGTGCCTGGACCAGGGTGCGGATGCGCTGCTCCAGGATTACGCGCACCTCGCGGTCGAGCGCCCGCACACTGACCTCCAGCCTCGCCATTGACGGAATCACGTTGCTAGCAACGCCGGCGTTGAAGGCACCGACGTTGATGACCGCCGTCTGGCGCGGATCGATATTGCGCGACACGATGCTTTGCAGTCCCAGCACGATGCTGGAGGCGGCGACGATGGGATCGTTCGCCTTATGCGGCATGGCGGCGTGTCCGCCAACGCCGCGCAGGGTGATGGTGGCGCCATCCGCGGAGGCCATGGCCGGCCCGTCGATGAACACCAGGTGCCCCGGATCGAACCCGGGCATATTGTGCATGGCGTAGACCGCATCGCAGGGAAAGCGCTCGAACAGTCCATCTTCGATCATCAGCTGTGCCCCGCCGGGGCCTTCCTCGGCCGGCTGGAAGATCAGGTTGAGCGTGCCGCTGAAGCGCCCGTATTCGGCCAGATGACGGGCCGCGGCCAGCAGCGTGGCGACGTGGCCGTCGTGGCCGCAGGCGTGCATCACGCCTTCGACGCGGCTGGCATACGGCAGGCCGGTGGTCTCAAGAATCGGCAGGGCGTCCATGTCGGCGCGCAGGCCGAGGCGTTTGTTGCCGCTGCCGCGCTTGAGTTGCGCCACCAGTCCGGTGGTCGCCAGGCCACGCGTCACCGCATAGCCCCACTCGGTCAGTTTGGCGGCGATCAGGTCGGAGGTCCGAACTTCCTTCAGACCCAACTCGGGGTGGGCGTGGATGTCGCGGCGGATGTCGATGAATTCCGGAATCCGTTGCTTCAGGGGTTCGGGAATGGGGGTCATCTGACGTGTCGGGTTGTTCATCATGGCTCCTGTCTTGCCGCCGTCGGCGGCCAACGCTGCTGCCAGGGTCTGGCGTATTCCAGTTCGTAGGCCAGGCGCAGCAGCAGATCGTCCTGGCCGGCTGCCGCGGCGAGCTGGACGCCCAGCGGCAGGCCATCCTCGGTCCAGAACAGCGGTACCGACATGGCGGGTTGTCCGGCGATGTTCTGCACGTGGGTGAAGGCGACATTCTGCGATACGCGCTCCAGCACGGTAGCGTAATCCTGGCGCGGGTCGTGATGACCCCGCGGCACCGGGTGGACCGCGGAGATCGGCGTCAGCAGTGCGTCGTAGGCTTGATAAAAGCCGTCCATGGCGGCCTTGGCGGCAAGCGCGTCCTGGACCAGGGCTTCCACCTCGTCGGCCGAGAATTTTTCCCCTTGCCCGATCAGGCCGCGCGTAAACGGCTCGACCGCGTCGAGGAAGTTTTTGCGCTCGTGATCGGGCAGCGCCAGCGTATATCGGTAGGTCCCGTACGCCCAGCGGCCGAAGAAAGCCCGATGCTGACGGGGTGCGTCGAAAGGCCAGCGTTCGCTCGTCAGCGCGTGGCCCAGGGATTCGAGCAAGGCCCGCGCATCGTCCAGGGCGGCGCGCTGGTTCGCCGCCAGGGGGCCGCCGTGGGTCGGTGTATCGATGACGGCGATCCTCAGGCGCCGCGACAGCGGCTCGCGCACCCAGCGGCGCGGTTCGCTGCCAGGATCGCCGGCATGGGCGGCGGCGGCGATGGCGAACGCCAGGGCGCTGTCGCGCACGCTGCGCGTCAGCACGTGGCGCACCGCGCCGCCGGGAATGCGGGGATCGAAGGAGGCGAAGGGCACCGGCGTCAGGTCGAGGCTCGGCTAGAAGCCGAAGAGGCCGTAGCAGGCCGCCGGAAAACGGATCGATCCGCCGCCGTCGGTGCCGTGGGCAATGGGGACAATACCCGCCGCCACCGCCGCCGCCGAGCCGCCACTCGATCCGCCGACGGTGACGGCCGGACTCCACGGGTTCAGGGTGGCGCCGTGCGCCACCGGCTCGGTGACGTCCATCAGGCCGAACTCGGGCGTGTTGGTCTTGCCGATGAAGATCGCGCCCTGGTCACGCATCGCCGCGACCCAGGGCGGCATCTGTCTCCCGATGCGTCGTTGCGCGAACCAGCGCGATCCTTCGGTATGCCGGAAACCGGGGTACTCGACGGTGTCCTTCAGCAGGAACGGCACTCCCGCCAGCAGGCCCATGGGAACGCCTGCTTCGACCCGCGACCGGGCGTGGTCGTCGAAGCCCTCGATCACCGCATTGAGGGCCGGATTGCGCTGGGATAGGCGACTCAGCGCCGCCTCGACGGCGAAGCCGGGCGGCAAGGCCCCGCTGCGGATAATCTCGGCGGTGGCGACGGCATCAAGTTTATCGAATAGCATTTGGTGAAACTCCGGCGGTGGAAAGCAATCGGCCCCGATTGGGAAGCGCTGCGCAGGGGACCGAGTGCGGGTAATCTGTGGAATCGTCACGCGTCACCGAATCCTATCAAGGGCCGCGCCGGTCCGCAACATAAATTTAACAACTTGACAAATTTTTATCGGCACGTAAAATTTCTGTGGTGCCCAAAATGTTGTTCAAGCCCGCGCAACCGACGAATCCTATGACCGCAGATCCGACATTCCGTCATGCCCACGCGCCGGCACCTGGCACGACGCGGGACCCGCGCTTCGACATCCTGTTCGAGCCGGTCCGCATCGGCCCGGTGATCGCGAAGAACCGTTTCTACCAGGTCCCGCACTGCAATGGCATGGGCCACGGCAGGCCTGCGGCGCTGGCGGCGATGCGCGGCGTGAAGGCCGAGGGCGGCTGGGGCGTGGTGTGCACCGAAGAGGTCGAGATCAGCCCGTGCTCGGAGATCGCGCCAAATTTCGAGGGCCGCCTGTGGGACGACCGCGATCTGCCGGCGCTGCGGCTGATGACCGACGCCTGCCACGAACACGGCGCCCTCGCCGGCATCGAGCTGATGTTCAACGGCTACGCGACACCCAATCGCTACAGCCGCGAGATCCCGATGGCGCCATCGCACCTGCCGGTGCGCCACCTCGACCCAGTCCAGGCGCGCGCCATGGACAAGCGCGACATCGGCAACGTCAGGCGCTGGCACCGCAACGCGGCCCTGCACGCCCGTGAAGCGGGTTTCGACCTGGTCTATGTGTACGCGGGGCACGACCTGGGCCTGCCGATGCACTTCATTTCGCGGCGCACCAATCGCCGCAGCGACGAGTACGGCGGCAGTCTCGAAAACCGCGTCCGCTTCCTGCGCGAGCTGATCGAGGACACCAAGGACGCGGTGGGCGACCGCTGCGGCGTCGTCGTGCGCCTGGCGGTCGACCAGTTGCTCGGGCCGGGCGGCATCACCGCCGAGTCCGAGGGGCGCGACGTGATCGCGATGCTGGCCGAACTGCCCGACCTGTGGGACGTGAATATCGCCGACTGGTCCAACGACAGCGTCACCGCGCGCTTCGCCGACGAGGGCTACCAGGAGCGCACCATCGGCTTCGTGAAATCCGTCACCTCCCGGCCGGTCGTCGGCGTCGGCCGCTACACCTCGCCCGACGCGATGGTCGCGGCGATCCGACGCGGCGTGATGGACCTGATCGGCGCCGCCCGGCCCTCGATCGCCGACCCCTTCCTGCCGAACAAGATCGACCAAGGCCGGGTCGACGAGATCCGCGAATGCATCGGCTGCAACATCTGCGTGACGGGCGACCACCTGTGCGTGCCGATCCGCTGCACGCAGAATCCGACGATGGGCGAGGAGTGGCGCCGCGGCTGGCATCCGGAGCGCATCGCGCCGGTCCATGGCCGCCACGCTAGTGACACCGCGCTGGTGATCGGCGCCGGGCCGGCCGGCCTCGAGTTGGCGCGGGCGCTGGGCCAGCGCGGCGTCGAGGTCACGCTGGCGGAGGCGGGTCGGCGGCTCGGCGGTCGCCTGCTCCATGAGGCCGCGCTGCCCGGGCTGGCGTCGTGGATGCGCGTCGTCGACCATCGCGTGCATCAGCTCAAGCGCATGCCCAACGTGACCATCGCGCTGGATAGCCCGATGCGCGCCGACGACGTGCTCGACTTCGGCTTCAACCGCGTCTTCGTGGCCACCGGCTCGCGCTGGCGCAAGGACGGCCTGGGCCGCCAGCATCGCCAGCCGCTCGTCGACCCCACGCTGGCGCAGGTCTTCAGCCCCGACGACATATTCGGCGGCGCGGTGCCAGCTTCTCCCGTGGCGATCTACGACGACGATCACTACGTCATGGGCGGCGCGCTGGCCGAGAAGTTCGCCCGCGCCGGACTCGAGGTGCACCTCGTCACGCCCGCGAGCAAGGTCTCGGAATGGACCGAGATGACGATGGAGCAGGCGCGCATCCAGGGCCGCCTGTTGGAGCTCGGCGTCCATCTTCACACCGCGGTGGAGCTCGTCGACGTAACCGTCACCGGCGCCGGCCTCACCATCCAGCTCAACAGCATCTACACCACGGCGCGGCCGTCAACGCTGGGCTGCGCCAGCCTGGTGCTGGTGACCATGCGCGACCCCTGCGACGAGCTGTGGCGCGAGTTGCTAGCTAGGCAGGATCGCTGGCACGAGGCAGCCGTGCGGTCCGTCGAGTGCGTCGGCGACGCCTGCGCGCCCGGCACGGTTGCCGCGGCGGTCTACGCCGGTCACAAGGCGGCGCGCGAGTTCGATGCCGTGGGCGGCGACCCCGACGCGGTGCCGTTCAGGCGCGAAATGATCAGGATCGAGTCATGACGCCGCGCATCCTGCGCCTGGGCGAGCCCTATCCGGACGAGGCGGATGGCGTCCGCGGCGCCTTGAACGCCATGACGCCCGCGCAACGCGACCGCGCCACGGCCCTGGCGCTGCAACTGGTGACGCGCTTGCGCCACGAGACGCCGAGCATGTTCGCCCTCGATGCCCTGCTGCGCGAATATCCCCTGTCGACGGCGGAAGGCCTGGCCTTGAT
>JAPLQT010000125.1 GCA_026399515.1 Pseudomonadota bacterium
AGGGAGTGCTCTACCACTGAGCTACATGGGCCCGAGACAACGCAAACGACACAGACTCAGACACTACTGCAAACACTGGAGCGGGTGAAGGGAATCGAACCCTCGTCATAAGCTTGGAAGGCTTCTGCTCTACCATTGAGCTACACCCGCCTTACCCGAGACCGCCGCATTCAACATTGAAAAAAACACATCAACCAGGCCACCTGTACCCTGCCCTAACTTCATAAATTCCCTAAATCCTTGAACCCTGTTGGTGGAGGGGGAAGGATTCGAACCTTCGAAGGCAGAGCCGACAGATTTACAGTCTGTTCCCTTTGACCGCTCGGGAACCCCTCCAGCGAAACGGATGATTATGCTACGTCAGCATACCCAAGTCAAGCCTGTTTATGAACTGTCAATGGGCTGACATCCCCTCGTGCCGCACAAAGTATGGTCAGCGTAGAATCAAGCAAACACACAGGAGAAAATGATGAACGCCCCCGACCCGGTCGCTGGCAAAGCGCCGCTGCCGAAACCCCTGACGGAGGCGCTCGCCGCGCGTTTTGGCAAGCGCTTCTCGACCTCCGACGCTGTGCGCCTACAGCACGGCAAGGACGAATCGTCTTATGCGCCCGCACCACCCGATGCGGTGGTTTTCGCCGAGTCGACCGAAGAAGTGTCCGCCATAGCCGCACTCTGCCATGCGCACCACGTGCCGATGATCGCCTACGGCACCGGCACATCGCTCGAAGGGCACCTGCTGGCGATCCACGGCGGGGTGTGCATAGATATTTCCGCCATGAATCGCGTGCTGTGCATCCGCGGCGAGGATCTCGACGCCACGGTACAACCCGGCGTCACGCGCAAGCAACTGAATGCCGAATTGCATGACACCGGACTGTTTTTCCCGATAGATCCCGGCGCGGACGCCAGCCTGGGCGGCATGGCCGCCACGCGCGCCTCCGGCACCAACGCCGTGCGCTACGGCACCATGCGCGAGAACGTTTTGGGAATGACAGTAGTGCTGGCCGACGGCAGCATCATCAAGACCGGCGGAAGGGCGCGAAAATCATCCGCCGGCTACGATCTGACGCGGCTGATGATAGGCTCGGAAGGCACGCTGGGCATCATCACCGAACTGACGGTGCGCCTATATCCGATTCCCGAAGCGATTTCCAGCGCGGTGTGCGCCTTTCCCAATATTGAGGCAGCCGTGAACACGGTGATCCAGGTGATCCAGATCGGCATCCCGATCGCGCGCATCGAACTGCTCGACGCCCTGGCCCTGAAAGGGATCAACCGCTACAGCAAGACCTCGCTGCGCGAGGCGCCGACCTTGTTCTTCGAATTTCACGGATCGCCCGCCAACGTGAAGGAACAGGCCCACAGCGTCGCGGAAATCGCCGCAACCCACGGCGGCATGGACTTCGACTGGGCGACTCGTCCGGAAGATCGCAGCCGTCTCTGGCAAGCGCGTCACGACGCCTACTACGCCTGCCTCGGCCTCAAGCCCGGTTCGCGAGCGCTCACCACCGATGTCTGCGTGCCCATCTCGCGTCTGGCCGACTGCATCAACGAAACCGTCGCCGATCTTGAGGCCAGCCAACTGCAAGCGCCCATTGTCGGTCACGTCGGGGACGGCAATTTTCATGTGGTCCTGCTCGTCGATCCCGACGATGCGTCCGAAGTGGCCCAGGCCCACGTGTTTTCCAACCGCCTGGTGGAGCGTGCCCTGGGCATGGAAGGCACTTGCACCGGAGAACACGGCATCGGCTTCGGCAAGGCACGCTACATGGCGCAGGAGCATGGGGTAGCGGCCTTGACGGTCATGCGGGCGATCAAACATGCGCTGGACCCTGACAATCTGATGAATCCCGGAAAGATACTGCCGTCGGCCTGACCGGGCCGGCCGTCCCGCCTTCAACTCCGGGTACTACCGCATCGCAATAATAGTTGAAACTATTTTCGTATAACTCATTCCAAATAGAGGTATAATTTAATTGCTGCAATGCAATATCAGGCGATTGGCGCCCAATCCCCCATAAGGTATTTATGGTCGCCAGTTAGCTGCGGACCCATCCGGACCGGAATGAAAGGAACGAAAATGCATGCGAAATATCCCAAGGTACTGCCCTGGCTGGCTACAAAGGCCGGGGTTCCGCTGGAACGCGCCGAAGCGCTGTGGGGCAATGCGCTACGCTATGCCACGCAAAAATCCGACGTGGTCGAATCCCCCGAATACTGGAAACTGGCCGTCGATCGCGTGGTCGATTTGATCGACGCCGAATCCCGCGAACTTCGCGCCCGGCCTTTCGGTTTTGGTCCGATGGTGCGCCTGCCGGCTCAACTATGGCTGCACGGATTGACCGCGCAGCAAGCCATGATGAACATCGCCGCCAATTCCACGCAGTGGTGGCAGCGCCGAACCTGCTGAGTCACCGTCAGCATCTCGGTCACTGGGCTGCGACCGCATCGAAGCCCAGTTGTGCCTTGATCTTGTATGCCGCGGCTACGGCCTCCTGCTCGCTCGGCAACTGCGCCAGAACCACTTCATAGTTCCAACCACCGCCCTTTTCAAGCATGCCGGCACCACCCGGGCGCACCCTGATCTCGGCCGCGTAGCCAGCGTTGCGCGCCTTGTCGTAGGCTTCCAGCGCTTCGCGTTGCTGGCCGGCACGGGCTAACAGCACCTTCCATTTGCCGCCGCGCTGTGTCGCGCCATCGCCCGGCGACACCTCGGTTTCACGCGCCCATTGTTTGAAGCTCTCGGGATCGACCCTGGTCAGCGCCTGGGGCGGAGCATTGCGAGGCACGAAAAAGTAGGTCAGCGGTTCGGCCATCTCGAATGTTGCGCCGGCGTGACGGACCTCGACGTTGCCTTCGATCAGGAGAATCACGTCGCGCGCCGCATCCGATTTTCCCCACAAGTCGGTGCCACGTATTCCGGCGGTCGCTGCACCGACCCGGATGACGACATCGCGCTGATTGCTCGCCCGCTGCAAGGCGGGGGTGGTAAAGCGGAAGGCGCCGGCCGAGACGTCGAGTGCGCCCTTGAAATTGCTGGCGGGCTTGAGCCTGCGGCTATGTAACTTGAGCACCGCATACTCGCCGAGCTTGACGCTGCTGCCCTCCGCCATGTCGAGGTAGACGCGTGCCTGTGAGCCAGTGCGGATCTTGTCGCCATTTCTCACTTCCATGCCGACCGCGAGCGGTTGGTTCCGGCCGTCGCGCTCAAGCCAGGCGGGCGCCTGCACCGTCGCTATGGTCGCCAGACTGACCGGCCGATGGGCAGCCTGGCCCGCGGCAATTGCCGGCAAGGCAACGACGACGACCATGAACCATTCGATTGTACGCATGTTGTTCCCCGGACACAGTCCGGCGTCTTACATTTGACGCCGGGTATAATCGGACCCTTCACCAAGCCTACAGCGCAAGCGCCTGACCCCACCCATGCAGGATAAATACCTTCCGAACGAGATCGAACAGGTCGCCCAAAAACATTGGGAACAGTCGGCGGCATTCCATGCCGTCGAGGATACATCCGCCGCCGCCCGGCCGAAATATTATTGCCTGTCGATGTTCCCCTACCCGTCGGGCAAACTGCACATGGGACACGTACGCAACTATACCATCGGCGACGTGCTCACCCGTTACCACCGGATGCGCGGCTACAACGTGCTCCAGCCGATGGGCTGGGACGCCTTCGGCCTGCCCGCGGAAAACGCCGCCATGGCCAATGGCGTGCCACCGGCGAAGTGGACCTACGACAACATCGCCTATATGAAGCAGCAGCTCAAGTCGCTGGGCTTCGCGCTCGACTGGGAACGCGAACTGGCGACCTGCACGCCCCAGTACTACAAGTGGAACCAATGGCTGTTCCTGCGCATGCTGGAAAAGGGCATCGCCTACCTGAAGACCGGCACGGTGAACTGGGATCCGGTCGACCAGACCGTGCTCGCCAACGAGCAAGTCATCGACGGGCGCGGCTGGCGCACCGGCGCGCTGGTCGAGAAGCGCGAAATCCCGATGTATTACCTGAAGATCACAGCCTACGCCGACGAACTTCTGGCCTCGCTCGACACGCTGCCGGGATGGCCGGAGCGCGTGCGGACCATGCAGGCCAACTGGATCGGCAAGTCCTTCGGGGTGCGCTTTGCATTTCCGTATGAGCTGGACGGCGAGTTTGGCAAACGCGAGGAAAAGCTGTGGGTGTTCACCACCCGCGCCGACACCATCATGGGCGTGACTTTCTGCGCGGTCGCCGCCGAACATCCGCTCGCCACGCACGCCGCGAAGAACAATCCCAAGCTCGCCGCCTTCATCGAGGAATGCAAACACGGCTCGGTGATGGAAGCCGACATGGCCACCATGGAGAAGACCGGCATGCCCACCGGTATCTTCGTCAGCCACCCGTTGAGCGGCGAAAAGGTCGAAGTCTGGGTCGGCAACTATGTGCTGATGGGCTACGGCGAAGGCGCCGTGATGGCGGTGCCGGCGCATGACGAGCGCGACTTCGAGTTCGCCAAGAAATACGGCCTGGCGATCAAGCCGGTGATCTCCATTCCCGGCAAGCCCTATACGCTCGAAGCTTGGCAGGAATGGTATGCCGACAAAGAACACGGCATGTGCAGCGACTCCGGCAAGTACAACGGCCTCGCCTATGCCGACGCCATAGATTCCATCGTCGCCGACCTGGCAGCGAAAGGCCTCGGCGCCAAGCAGACCACCTACCGGCTGCGCGACTGGGGCATCTCGCGCCAACGCTACTGGGGCTGCCCTATCCCTATCATCCACTGCCCGGCTTGCGGCGTGGTGCCGGTGCCGGACGATCAACTGCCGGTGGTGCTGCCCGAGGACTGCGTGCCGGACGGCTCCGGCAATCCGCTGCGCAAGCGCGCCGATTTCGTCGATTGTGCATGCCCGAAATGCGGATCGCCGGCCAAGCGCGAGACCGACACCATGGACACTTTCGTCGACTCGTCCTGGTATTACGCCCGCTACTGCTGCGCCGACAATGCCGCGGCGATGGTGGATGCGCGCACCGACCACTGGATGCCCGTGGACCAGTACATCGGCGGTATCGAGCACGCCATCCTGCACCTACTTTACTCGCGCTTCTGGACCAAGGTGATGCGCGACCTAGGACTCGTGAAATACGACGAACCCTTCGCCAACCTGCTCACCCAGGGCATGGTGCTGAACGAGATCTTCTTCCGCAAACCTGCCAGCGGCCGCATCGTCTATTACAACCCGGCCGAGGTCGAGCTGAAGTTCGACGACAAGGGCAATCGCAGCGGCGCCATCCTCAAGGCCGACGGCCAGCCGATCGAGTCGGGCGGCATCGGCACCATGTCGAAATCCAAGAACAACGGCGTCGATCCGCAGGCCCTGGTCGACAGCTACGGCGCCGACACCGCGCGCTTCTTCATGATGTTCGCGGCACCACCGGAACAGACGCTCGAATGGTCGGACTCCGGCGTCGAAGGCTCGTACCGCTTCCTCAAGCGCCTGTGGGCTTACGGCCATGCGGTGCAGGATGCCGTGCGCACGGCCCGGTCGGCGGGTGACCAGATCGCCGGCGACGGGGCCCTGGCCAGCGTCCGCCGCGAAATCCACCTGAATCTCAAGCAGGCCAACTACGACATCGGCAAACACCAGTTCAACACCGTCGCCTCGGCGGCGATGAAAATCCTCAATGCTCTGGAGAAGGCGCCCCGGCAGGGGAACGGCGCCGCCGCCGTGATTGCCGAAGGCATGTCCATCCTGCTGCGCCTGCTCTCGCCGATCACGCCGCATGTCTGCCACGTTTTGTGGCAGGAGCTGGGCTATGGCGATGACATACTACGGGCGCCCTGGCCCGAGCCGCTGGCAGCTGCGCTGGCGCAGGACGAAATCGAGCTGGTGCTGCAAGTCAATGGCAAGCACCGTGGCAGCCTGGTGGTTCCGTCAGGCGCAGACAAGGCAGCCATCGAGGCCGCCGCGCTGGCCAGCCCTGTCTCGCAGAAATACCTGGAAGGGAAAGCCCCAAAGAAACTGGTGGTCGTTCCCGGCCGTCTGGTCAACATCGTCCTGTGATGGATAAGGCGTGAGACAAAGCATCATGCCACTGCGCACCTTGTTGGTCCTGATACTGACGGGCTTGCTGGGGGCCTGCGGCTTCCAGTTACGCGGCGCCTACGTCCTGCCGTTCGACAAGATCTACATCGGCTTGCCCGAAACCAACGAGCTGCATGCCCAGTTGAAGCGATCGATCACCACCGGCAGCAATGCCCGCGTCATCGAGGTGCAGAAAGACGCCCAGGCCACGCTATTGATCCTGGACGACAAGAACGCCAAGAACATCCTGAGCCTTGCCGCCACGGGACAGGCACGGGAATTCCAACTGGTGCGCAGCTTCACGTTCCGCCTGGTCGATGCCAAGGGTCGCGACTGGGTGCCCCGGACCCAGATCGAGATCCACCGCGACATCAGCTTCAGCGACAACCTGGTGCTTTCCAAGTATCTTGAAGAGGCGCTGCTGTGGCGCGACATCCAGCTCGACCTGGTGCAGCAGCTCATGCGTCGGCTCGCGGCCTCCAAGCCGCCGCTTGACGTCACGGAGTAGGCGTCCGCGTGCAACTACGTTCCGAGCAACTTGCCGATCACCTCAAGAAGCCGCTCGCGCCTCTTGCTGGTCCTCGAAGCGGCGGATGCCGTCCGCGCCGCGGCGCGCCGCGAGGGCTACGACGAACGCGAAGTGCTGGTGGCCGGCGCGGGCTTCCGCTGGGATCAGCTCGCCCAGGCGAGCGGCAATCTCTCCTTGTTCGGTGGCAACCAGTTGATCGACCTGCGCATCCCCAACGGCAAACCGGGACGCGACGGCGGCGATGCGCTACAGCGCCATTGCGAGAAGATCGCCAAGGGGGTCCAGGGGGTTTTGACGCTCATCACCTTGCCGCAAGTCGACTGGCAGGCCAAGAAGGCGGCGTGGTTCACCGCGCTGGTGAACACCGGCGTTGCGCTGGAACTCAACGCGCCGCCGCTGCGCCAGTTGCCAGACTGGCTCGCCATGCGGCTGGCGCGCCAACAACAGAGTGCTACGCCCGAAGCCCTGGAGTTCATCGCAGGCCATGTCGAGGGCAACCTGCTCGCCGCCCACCAGGAGATCCAGAAGCTCGCCCTGCTGTTTCCTGTCGGCCCGCTGACACTGGCGCAGGTGCAGGAAGCGGTGCTGGATGTGGCGCGCTACGACGTCGACAAGCTGCGCGCCGCCCTGCTGGCCGGCGATGCGCCGCGCTGCGCGCGCCTGCTGGAAGGCCTGCGCGCCGAAGACACCGCCCCGCCCCTGATCTTGTGGGCCTTGGCCCAGGAAACCCGCACCCTGGCGCAATTGCGCGCCCAACTCGACCAGGGCGCGAGTTTCGATGCGGCATGCAGCGCGGTGAAAATCTTCGGCCCGCGTCAAGGCGCCTACCGCAACGCAAGCCAGCGTTGTTCGACCGCCCTGCTGCGTTCGGCGCTCTTGCAAGCGGCGCGGATAGACCGCATGATCAAGGGTCTGACACGCGGCGACCAGTGGGACGAATTCCTGCAGCTGGCCCTGCGCCTGACTCAAACCAGGAAATTGGCGACATGAACGATGCATCGAATATCCGGGAAACCATGCAACAAATGGGCCGCGCAGCCCGGGCCGCTTCGCGCCTGATGGCGAAAGCCTCCACCGCAGCCAAGAATACCGCGCTGCTGGCGATGGCCGCCGAGGTTCGCGCCCGCGCCACCGAACTGCTCGTCGCCAATGCGCGCGATGTGGCGCAGGCCCAGGCAGACGGCCTCGACGCCGCGCTGATCGATCGCCTGACCTTGACCGCCAAGGGCATCGAAACCATGGCGCAAGGCCTGGAGCAAGTCGCCGCCCTGCCCGACCCGGTCGGGGAGATCAGCGACCTGAAGCTGCGGCCTTCGGGCATCCAGGTCGGCAAGATGCGCGTACCGCTCGGCGTGGTCGGCATCATCTATGAGGCGCGGCCCAACGTCACGGCCGACGCGGCGGCGCTGTGCCTGAAATCCGGCAATGCGTCTATCCTGCGCGGCGGCAAGGAGGCGTTGCAATCCAACCTGGCCATCGCGTCTTGCGTATCTGCCGGACTCGCCGCCGCAGGCCTGCCGGAAACGGCGGTGCAGGTGGTGAAGACCACCGACCGCGCCGCCGTCGGCGAGCTGATCGCCATGCCGCAATACGTCGACGTGATCGTCCCGCGCGGCGGCAAGGGGCTCATCGAACGCATCTCCAAGGATGCGCGGGTGCCCGTCATCAAACATCTGGACGGGATTTGCCACGTGTATATCGATGCCACGGCGGATCTCGACAAGGCCATCCGCATCGCCGACAACGCCAAGACGCAACGCTACGCGCCCTGCAACACCATGGAGACGCTGCTGGTGCATCAAGACATCGCGGCGCGGGTGCTGCCGCCGTTATGCAAAATCTACTTCGACAAGGGCGTCGAGCTGCGCGGCTGCGAGCAATGCCGCGCCCTGATCCCAGGAATGAAAACGGCCACCGAAGAAGACTGGCGCACCGAGTACCTGGCGCCAATACTCGCTATCCGCATCGTCGCCACGCTCGACGCGGCGATCGAACACATCACCCTTTACCGTTCCCAACAATGCCATGCGCTTCCTGCGCGAGGTGGATTCCAGTTCGGTAATTGTGAACGCCTCGACGCGCTTCGCCGACGGCTTCGAATATGGTCTGGGGGCCGAGATCGGCATCTCCACCGACAAATTCCACGCGCGCGGACCGGTGGGACTGGAGGGGTTGACCTCGCAAAAATGGATCGTCCTCGGCAATGGAGAAATTCGCACATGAAGACTTACAGAATCGCCGCCATACCCGGCGACGGCATCGGCAAGGAAGTCATGCCGGAAGGAGTGCGCGTGCTCGATGCCGCCGCTCGCAAATTCGGTTTCGCCATAGACTGGGACTGGATAAGTTGGGCCAGTTGCGATTACTACGCGGAGCACGGCACGATGATGCCGGAGGACTGGTTCGAACGCATCGCCGGCCATGACGCCGTCTATTTCGGCGCCGTCGGCTGGCCCGCCACGGTGCCGGACCACATCTCGCTGTGGGGCTCGCTGATCCAGTTTCGCCGGCGTTTCGACCTGTACGTCAACATCCGCCCGGCGCGCCTGATGCCCGGCATGAAATCGCCGCTGGCGAACCGCGCGCCGGGCGACGTCGACATGTTCATCGTGCGCGAGAACACCGAGGGCGAATACTCGAATGCCGGCGGCCGGCTGTTCGACGGCACGGACCGCGAAATGGCGATCCAGGAAACCGTCATGACCCGCCAGGGAATCGACCGCGTGCTGAAATACGCCTTCGAACTGGCCTCGCGGCGACCGAAGAAGCATCTCACCTCGGCCACCAAGTCGAACGGCATCTCCATCACCATGCCTTACTGGGACGAACGGGTGAAGGCCATGGCGGCCCGCTATCCGGACGTCCGCGTCGACCAGTATCACATCGACATCCTCTGCGCGAATTTCGTCCAGCACCCGGACTGGTTCGACGTGGTCGTCGGCTCCAACCTGTTCGGCGACATCCTCTCCGACCTCGGTCCGGCCTGCACCGGCACCATCGGCATCGCGCCTTCGGCCAATCTCAACCCTGAGCGCATCTATCCCTCGGTATTCGAACCGGTGCATGGCTCGGCGCCGGACATCGCCGGCAAGAATATCGCCAACCCGCTCGGACAAATCTGGTCGGGCGTACTGATGCTGGAGCATCTCGGTCAGCCACAAGCCGCCGCCGCAGTGATGCAGGCCATTGAAAGCGTGCTGATGAACGGCCCGAAAACCCGCGACCTGGGCGGCACAGCCAATACGCAGGATGCCGGAAAGGCCGTTGCCGAAATTATTTCCAACTCCTGAGAGAATCCATATGAAAAAGATATTGCTCGTTCTATCGATCTGGTTCATCGGTGTCGGCCTCGCCCACGCCGCCGTCGAGGTTGCCGGCGTCAAGTTCGAGGACAAGACCAGGCTGGGCGCGACGGAGCTACAGTTCAATGGCGCCGGTTTGCGCTCCCGGTTCATCCTCAAGGTGTATGCCATCGGTCTCTACCTGACCGAGAAGAAGACGGCTGTCGCCGACGTGCTCGCACTCAAGGGAGCGAAACGCCTGCACGTCGTGACCTTGCGAGAACTGACCGCCGAGCAGTTTGCCGATGCGCTGGTCGAAGGCATCCACAAGAATCACTCCGATGCCGAAATGGCACCGCTGCAGGCACGCACCGAAGAATTCAAGAGCGCCATACTCGCCGTGAAGACAGCCGCCAAAGGCGATGTCGTCACCATCGACTGGCTGCCCGAAAGCGGCACCCGCCTGAGCATCAACGGCAAGCAGCAAGGCAGGGACCTCGCCGGCGAAGACTTCTACAATGCCCTGCTGAAGATATGGCTGGGTCAGAAACCGGCACAGGACGATCTCAAGGACGCTTTACTCGGCAAGCCACTATAAGCTCCCGCCGTGGACGATAATCATCTCGACAACAAACTGATCTGGAGGATAGACATGTTGCAACGCTTACTCGTGACCGCCTGCGTAACTCTGCTGCTCAACGCCAACGTTCAAGCCGCCGAATTCATCGGCGTACTCACCGGTGGCACCAGCGGCGTGTATTACCCGCTCGGCGTCGCCCTGACCCAGATTTACGGGAAGGCCATGCCTGACGCAAAATCCTCCGTGCAAGCCACGAAAGCCAGCGCCGAAAACCTCAACCTGCTGCAGGCCGGCCGCGGCGAGATTGCGTTCACCCTCGGCGACGCGCTGTCGGATGCCTGGAAAGGCAACGAGGAAGCCGGTTTCAAGACGCCGTTGAAAAAACTCAGGGGCGTTGCCGGCATCTATTCGAACTATATTCAACTGGTGGCCAGCGCCGACTCGGGAATCAAGTCCCTGGCCGATCTCAGGGGCAAGCGGGTCGCCGTCGGCGCGCCGAAATCCGGAACCGAGATCAACACCCGCGCCATCCTCAGGGGTGCCGGCCTGAGCTACAAGGATCTGGGCAAAGTCGAATACCTGCCCTTCGGCGAATCGGTCGAGCTGATGAAGAACCGCCAGATCGACGCCACGTTGATCTCCGCCGGACTGGGAGTTTCGGCGATCCGCGACCTGGCGACGTCGGTGAAGATGGTCGTCGTACCGATACCCGCCGACGTCGTGGCGAAGATCAATGACCCGGCCTACATCGCCGGCATCATCCCGGCCAATACTTACGAAGGGCAGACGGCCGCCGTGTCCACCGTGGCGATCGAGAACTTCATCGTCACTCATGAAGGGGTGCCGACCGAAACGATCTACAAGACGACCAAGGCAATGTACGAAAACCTCGACCAGATGGTCGCCGCCCATACCGCGGCAAAAGCCATCAAGCGCGAGGAAGGGCCGAAACATATGCCCCTCCCGTTGCACCCCGGCGCCGAGAAATACTACCGCGAGGTCGGTCTGATCAAGTAAGTTGCAGGAATTGATGTCACACTAGCCGCGCCGGCCGACTATCACGTCGGCCAACGCGGCTTTTCGTTAACTTCTATTCTGGATTGCCATGACCAACGCCGCGAATGAAGCACCTCAGAGCCTGTTCGACCATCCTGCTCCGAGCGAGGAATTCCAGGAGCACGGCCATACCCGCAATCTCGGCGGCTGGGCGCTGAAGACGGTAACCTGGGCCGCAATACTCTTTTCCGCCTACCAGTTGATGGTAGCCGGTTTCTCGCCGCTTTCCAGTGTAGTGACGCGCGCCCTGCACGTGGGCTTCCTGCTTCTCATCACCTTCCTGCTCTACCCGGTCGTGCAGGGCACCAAGCCGCAGACCCGCATCCCATGGTACGACTGGATCCTGGCGCTTGCCGGATTCGGCCTCGCCTTCTACCACTGGATCTACGAGGGTGAACTGATCCAGCGCTCGGGCGACCCGACCATGACGGATCTGGTCGTCGGCGCCATCGTAGTCATCCTGGTGTTCGAGGCCGCGCGGCGCATCCTCGGCGTGGCGCTGCCCATCGTTTGCGGCGTGTTTCTGTTGTACGGGATGTTCGGCCAGTACCTGCCCGGGGACCTCGCCCATCGCGGCTACACGCTGGCGCAACTGATAGACCAACTAGGCTTCGGCAGCGAAGGCATCTACGGCATCCCGACCTTGGTCTCGGCCACTTACATCTTCCTGTTCATCCTGTTCGGCTCCTTCCTCGAGCACGCCGGCATGATCCGGCTGTTCAACAGCGTGGCACTGGGTTTCGTCGGCCACGCCCAGGGCGGACCGGCCAAGGTGGCGGTGATCTCCTCCGGCTTCATGGGCATGATCTCGGGCTCGGGAGTGGCCAACGTGCTCACCATCGGGCAATTCACCATTCCGCTGATGAAGCGCTTCGGTTATACGTCGATCTTCGCCGGCGCGGTCGAGGCGACATCGTCGATGGGCGGCCAAATCATGCCGCCGGTGATGGGCGCGGTGGCCTTCATCATGGCCGAAACCCTCAACGTGCCCTACTCCGACATCGTCAAAGCCGCTGTGATCCCGGCCTTCCTTTATTACTTCACGGCCTTCGTCATGGTGCACCTCGAGGCCGGCCGCCTGAAGCTGCTCGGTATCCCCAAGGACCAATGCCCGAATCCCTGGCGCGCCATCAAGGACAACTGGTACCTGATCCTGCCGCTGGCGGCGCTTGTAGTGATGCTCTTCGAGGGCTTCACGCCGATGTTCGCCGGCATGATGGGACTGGCCCTGACCTCCATCCTGATCCTGGGCGCAAGCATCGCCGCGACCATTTCGCAAACGGCATTTCGCGTCGTGTTCTGGTTCGCGATGGGACTCGCAGCCGCGTCCTTCGCCAAATGGGGGATACAGCCTGTGATGGCGGTGATCGCCGCCCTCGCCGTCGGCAACCTGTTCGTCCATGGCGGCAAGAAGACCCTGCACACCATGAAGATGAGCCTGGTCGACGGCGCCAAGCAGGCACTGCCGGTGGGTATGGCCTGCGCCGTCGTCGGCGTCATCATCGGCGTACTGACCCTGACCGGGGCGGCCTCCAGCTTCGCCGGCTACATCCTCACCATCGGCCAGAAGAGCCTGTTCGCCTCCCTGTTCCTGACCATGGTGGTCTGTCTGATCCTGGGCATGGGCATCCCGACCATCCCCAACTACATCATCACCAGCTCCATCGCCGCCCCGGCCCTGCTCAAGCTCGGCGTGCCGCTGATCGTCAGCCACATGTTCGTGTTCTATTTCGGCATCATGGCCGACCTGACGCCGCCGGTGGCGCTGGCGGCCTTCGCCGCCGCCTCGATCGCCAAGGCCTCGCCGATGAGGATAGGCTACAAGGCCACGCAGATCGCCATCGCCGGTTTCGTCGTGCCCTACATGGCGATTTACGACCCGGCCCTGATGTTGCAAGGAGACTGGACGCTGCTCACCGTCGCCTATGTCGCCTTCAAAGCCGTGCTCGCCATCAGCCTGTGGGCGGTGATGACCATCGGCTATATGTGGCAGCCGGTCAGCCTGTTCGCGCGGGTTTTCGCCTTCATCGCCGCCGCCCTGCTGGTCGCCGCCGTCCCCTTCACCGATGAAATCGGCTTCGCCATGTCGGCTGTCTTTATCCTCTGGCAGTGGTTCCTGAATCGAAAGGCCGCCGCATGAGATGGCTGGACTTTGCCTGACCGCCGGGGTAATCGCAGCGACCCTGCCGCTGCAGGCGTTCACCCTGGCGTGGACCCATTCGATCGAGAAAGTCCGCTGGGAAGAGGATTATCGAATCATCGCTCGGCGCCTGGTGCTGACTGAGGCGCGCATCAAGGGCACCGGCGCCGGCATGGAGCCTCCCGCCGATGCCATCCTGAAGAATGGGGTATGGCACTACCGTCCCGCCCTGGCGCCGCTCGAAACACTCCGTCTGAGCCACTCTCCGTATGCCGCCGGTTACGAAATCTGCGGCGCTGGCGGTTGCCGGCAACTTGCCGATGTCCTGACCGGCATTGCCGACACCCAGACCATCGTGATTGCTCCCTGCGATCCGTAAGCGGCGCCGCCGGCTTTCCCCGACGGGGAGTATCGGGTTAAACTTCGTAGCACTATTCGCCAGGCTCGGACCCGCCGCTTTGCGGTCTGCCCGGCGATTCATACACAAAGGAGTTGAGCAAATGCGCGTCGGTCTGTTCGTGACCTGCCTGGTGGACATGATGCGGCCGCGCATCGGCTTTGCGGCGCTCAAGCTGCTCGAAGCCGCCGGCTGCGAGGTGGTGGTGCCGGCGGGACAAACCTGCTGTGGGCAGCCGGCCTACAATTCCGGCGACCGCGAGTCGGCGCGGCAGTTGGCGATCAAGCTGCTGGACGAGTTCGAAAGTTGCGAATATGTGGTCGCGCCATCCGGCTCCTGTGCCGGGATGATACGTACCCACTATGTCGATCTGGCAGGCGAAGGTGAAGCGCTGGCGCGGCGCATGGCTGCGCTCTCGTCCAGGACCTATGAACTCACCGACTTTCTCGTCAATGTCGCCAAGTTCGACAAGGTGCCGGGCGACTACCAAGGCAGCATCACCTATCACGATTCCTGCTCGGGTCTGCGCGAACTCGGTGTCAAGACGCAACCGCGCGCGCTGCTGGCGCAGATCCCCGGCGTTGCCCTGCACGAGATGAAGGGCGCCGAGGAATGTTGCGGTTTCGGCGGCGCTTTTTCGGTCAAGTTCGGCGAGCTCTCGGCCGCCATCGCCGAGAAGAAATGCGAAGCTATCCAAGCCACCGGAGGCGATGCCATCGTCGGCGGCGACCTGGGTTGCCTGCTGAATATCGAAGGCAAGTTGCGACGCATGGGCGACGAAAAGACCAAGGTGCTGCACGTTGCAGAGATTCTTGCCGGCGACACGAAAGGGACGCGCTGACATGGAAAACCGCGCCATGCATTTCAAGGCACGCGCCGGCCAGAAACTGGCCGACGTGCTGTTACAGGAGAACCTCGGCAAGGCCAAGAGCCGGTTCGTCGGCATGCGCGCCAAGGCCATCGTCGAGGTCGACGATTTCGAGGCCACGCGCGAAGCGGCCAAGCTGCTGCGCAACCGCAGCCTGGATGACCTCGACCTGTGGCTGGAGCAGTTCGAGCAACAGGCGACGCGGCGCGGCGCAACGGTGCTGTGGGCGCGCGACAGCGCCGAGATCTGCAAGTTGGTCATCGACATTGCACAGCGCCATGGCGTCAAGAAGATCACCAAGTCGAAGTCGATGCTGTCCGAGGAAGCCGGCCTCAACCTGGCGCTTGAGGCGGCCGGCATCCAGCCGGTGGAAACCGACCTCGGCGAATACATCCTACAGATCAACGACAACGAACCGCCCTCGCACATCATCGCGCCGGTGTTCCACAAGAGCAAGGAAGAAATCTCCGCCCTGTTCGCCCGCACCCACCGGCGCCCGGCGCTCACCGACATCCAGGCATTGACCCGCGAGGCGCGCGAAGTGCTGCGGCCACATTTTCTCAGCGCCGACATGGGCATCTCCGGCGGCAACTTCCTGGTCGCCGAGACCGGCTCTGTCGCGCTGGTCACCAACGAAGGCAACGGCCGCATGGTGACGACACTGCCCAAGGTGCATGTGGTCGTCACCGGCATCGAGAAAGTCATCCCGACGCTGGAGGACTTGTCCACCCTGATGCGCCTGCTGCCGCGCTCCGCCACCGGCCAGTCGATCTCGAATTATTTCTCGTTGCTGACCGGCGTCAAGAAACCCGAGGAAAGCGACGGCCCGGAGCACCTCTACTTCATCCTCGTCGACAATGGCCGCGCCGACCTGGTCGGCGGCGAATTCGCCGAGATGCTACGCTGCATCCGCTGCGGCGCCTGCATGAACCATTGTCCCGTCTACCAAACCGTCGGCGGACACGCCTACGGCTGGGTTTATCCGGGTCCGATGGGATCGATATTGACGCCGCTGTTCACCGGCCTGGAAAACGCCATCGACCTGCCGCAAGCCGCCACGCTGTGCAACCAATGCGGCGTGGTTTGTCCGGTCAAGATTCCTCTGCCCGACCTGCTGCGCAAACTCCGCGAGAAACAAATGGAACGCCGCCTGCGCCCGCTCACCGAGCGCCTGGCGCTGCTGGCCTGGGGCTGGATGGCGCGGCATCCAAGACTGTACGCACTAGGCACAAAAATCGGCGTGCGCTACCTGCAATGGCTGGCGCATGACGGCGAACGCAACGATCGCATCCGCATCCTCGGCATGGCGACCGAGTGGACGCGGGGGCGCGACTTCCCGGCGCCCGAGGGGAAGACTTTTCGCGAAATGTATGCGGCACGGAAAGGAAACCCATGAACTCCCGCGAAGACATCCTCGGCCGCGTCCGCGCGCATCTGGGGCGAACCGACAGCAACGCCGCGAGCGGCCGCGCAGCGCTCGACGCTTACATCAAGGCGCGGCCGCAAGGCCCCCGGCCGAGAATCGAAGGCGACCTCGTAGCCCGCTTCCGCACCAAGTCCGAACTCTTGTCCAGCACCGTCGAGGAAGTCACCGCTGCGAACGAAATTCCGCAAGCCATTGCCCGTTACCTGATGGCCCACGAGTTGTCGACTCAAGCGGTGTGCTGGCGAGCTCTGGCCGACCTGCCATGGCGCCAGGCTGGCATGGAGGTCGCGGCGCGCGCTGCGACCGGCAACGATCTGGTCGGCATCACCGGATGTTTCTGCGCCCTCGCGGAAACCGGCACGCTGATGCTCTGCTCGGGCCCGGACACACCAGCGGCCACCAGTCTGCTACCCGAAACCCACATTGCCATCGTACCCGCCGAGCGTATCCTGGTCGGTATGGAAGACGCCTGGAATCTGGCGCGCGCCGAACTGGGCGAAATGCCGCGCGCCGTCAATTTCATCTCCGGCCCATCACGCACCGGCGACATCGAACAGACCATCGTCCTCGGCGCGCATGGGCCGTACCGGGTGCATATCGTCATCGTCAGGAACCCATAAGCCGTTCGGCGAAGCTGGACTTGGTTTGCGCAATACCCTGGCCTCGTTCTATTTTCGGTCAGTTCGGCCTTCGCTGACGTGGTATCTCACTGACAGCTATCGGGCCTTGATATCGTGGACGGCAGTGTCTCGGTCCGGCCAAAAGGAGACGGTAAAGGTTTCAATTCCATTTGACTGGCGGCACGATTCGAGAGTGACAATTTAGTAAGGTCCTGTGTAATTTGTTCGTAGCGGTCTGGGCTTGACGAAGTCAATACCATACCAGCCATCGCCATG